>NZ_JBWBZC010000010.1:0-205408 GCF_056174845.1 Pseudomonas sp. CC11G | reverse complement strand
TCATTTACATCCAGTGTCGCCGACTCACCTGTGGTGCCGACCGCGACAATGGCGTTGGTGCCTTCTTGCAGGTGGAAATCCACCAGCTTGCTCAGCGCGTCCCAATCAAGACGACCCTGCGCATCCATAGGCGTGACCAGTGCCACCATACTGCCGCAATCATGCAACCGCTCCTGCCGGAAAAAGAGAGCCGTAATGGTACTGGCGCCACCTGCCTTGCACAAGCGAAGTACCGCGCTATGAGCATTCCCCTCAGCGACAGTTTTCGCTAACCTTCCGGCTTTGATCGACAGTTAACCTGCCGACCGCTCATCGCTTTAGGAATGCTGCATGTCCACCCCCATCGTCCGCGAACAATTTCTTGTCATCAGTGCCCTTGGCACCAACCCGATGGAACTGACCAACATTCTCTGCCGCACCAGCCATGAGAACCGCTGCGCGGTCGTCAGCACCCGTCTTAGCCGCCACGGCGAGTACAGCGCGCTGGTGGTACAGGTGTCGGGTAACTGGGACGCTCTGGCGCGCCTGGAGACCAGCCTGCCGGCGCTATCGAAAAAGCATGCCTTCACCGTCAGCGTGGTACGCAGCGCCGCCGCCGAAATTCGCCCGCAGGCTCTGCCGTATGTGGCGTACGTAAGTTCGGTGTATCGCCCGGATATCCTTAATGAGCTATGCCAGTTCTTTATCGACCACAACGTCGAACTGGAAAACCTCACGTGCGATACCTACCTGGCGCCACAAACCGGCGGCACATGCTCAACGCGACCCTGACCGTGACCCTGCCGGCCGGTACGCAAATCAGCTGGCTGCGCGATCAGTTCCTCGATTTCGCCGATGCTTTGAATCTGGATGCCCTGATCGAACCGTGGCGCCCGCAAACGCCGGCATAAGGAAACAGCATGAGTGTTTCTCTCGACCAGGCCGTGGCCGACTTCACCGTGCCAGCCACAAGCGGCAAACAGATCACCCTCTCGGCCCTTAAAGGCCAGCAAGTGGTGATTTATTTTTACCCCAAGGACAGCACGCCGGGCTGCACCACTGAAGGCCAGGGCTTTCGTGATCAGTACACGGCTTTCAAAGCGGCCAACACCGAGGTGTTCGGGGTGTCGCGTGACAGCCTGAAGTCCCACGAGAACTTCAAGTGCAAACAGGAATTCCCGTTCGAGCTGTTGTCGGATAAAGACGAAGCGCTGTGTCAGCTGTTCGATGTGATCAAGCTGAAGAAGCTGTACGGCAAGGAATATATGGGCGTGGATCGCAGCACCTTTCTGATCGATGCCAACGGTGTGCTGCGCCAGGAGTGGCGCGGTGTGAAAGTGCCGGGACATGTGGATGCGGTGCTCGCCGCCGCGCAGGTGCTGAATAAAAACTGAAGCGCAGCGAATAAAAATCCCGGCCAGGTGCCGGGATTTTATTGCAGTCACATTAACGGCGCCACCACCGGCTCCTGTCGCGGCCAGGCATCCAGCAACGCCTTGCACAATGTGGCCAAGGGAATGGCGAAGAAGATTCCCCAGAAGCCCCACATTCCGCCGAACAACAACACCGCGCAGATAATCACCACCGGATGCAGGTTCACCGCTTCGGCAAACAGCAGCGGCACCAATACGTTGCCGTCCAGTGCCTGGATGATGCCGTACACCGCCATCAGGTAAATAAACTGGTCGCCCCAGCCCCACTGGAACAACGCGATCAGCGCCACCGGCACGGTGACCACCACAGCGCCCACATAAGGCACCACCACCGAGAAGCCGACCAGCAGGGCCAACAGCGCGGCATAGTTGAGCCCCAGCGCGATAAACGCCACATAGGTAGCGCCGCCACAGATCAGAATCTCGATCACCTTGCCGCGAATGTAATTCGCAATCTGCAGGTTCATCTCCCGCGCCACCCGGGTAATCAGCGTGCGTTCGCGCGGCAGGTAGCCGCGGAACCAACGACCGATCAACGCGCCGTCCTTAAGGAAGAAAAACACCAGAATCGGCACGAGCACCAGGTAGATCATGGCGTTGACCAACAGTGGCAAGCTGGAGAGCGAAACGGTCAGCGCCATCTGGCCGAAGCTGCCGATTTCATTGCGCACCACTTCAATCACGTGCAGCACTTGTTCGTCCGACACCAGCTGTGGATAACGCTCAGGCAGCAGCAACAGCAGCGACTGCCACTTGCCGAGCATGCCCGGCAGCTCGTTGGCCAGCGCGATCACCTGTTGCCAGAGCAACGGCACCAACACCAGCAAGCAGACGCCCAGCAGTCCCATAAAGCAGGCAAACACCAGCCACACCGCCACCACCTGCGGCAGCCGCGCGCGTTGCAGCGTGCGCACCAGGCCCTGCATCAGAAACGCCAGCACCAGGCCGGCGAGCACCGGCGCCAACATGCCACCGAAGGTCAGAATGGCGGCAAACGACAACACCAACAGCACCGCCAGCACCACCGCCTCTTCGTCAGAGAAGTAGCGCTGCACCCAATTGCGTAACACCTTGAACATCGGAATTCCTTAACTAAGCCTTGCGCAACCAATAGCGGTACACACCGCCTTCGACTTCTTCGTGCAGCAAGGTATGCCCCGCCAGGGTGGCGAACGCGCGAAAGTCGCGTTGTGAGCCGGCATCGGTTGCCGTGATTTTGAGTACCGCGCCACTGGCCAGCCGATTAAGCTCGAGCTTGGCCTTGAGCAGCGGCAGCGGGCAATTCAAACCGCTTGCGTCCAGCTCGGCATCCACGTTCACGGCATTACTCATCAAATCGGCTCCAAAAATCGGTAGAGCAGGATACCGAGGTGGTCAGCCGACCGCCATGGCAGCTACAGTAGAGACTTTGCCGCCAAGAGCTCCGTGCATGAATCTTCTGCGCCCTACTCTGCTGTCACTTGCCGTGTTGCTCGCCTCTCCCGCTATCGCCGATGACCTGCCCTCCCTCGGCGACTCCAGCTCCTCGATCGTGTCTCCCGAGCAGGAGTTTCAACTGGGCCGTGCCTGGTTGAGCCTGGTGCGCAGCCAGGTGCCGCAGCTCAACGACCCGCAGCTCAAAGAGTTCGTGGAGAGCAGCGTGTACAAGCTCGCCGAAACCAGCGACCTGCACGACCACCGGCTGGTGTTCATTCTGATCAAAGACCCGCAGATCAACGCCTTCGCCGCACCTGGCGGGGTGATCGGGGTAAACGGCGGCCTGTTCCTGTACGCGCAAACCGAGGCGGAATACGCCGCGGTACTGGCGCACGAATTGGGACACTTGATTCAACGCCACTACGCCCGCGGCTTGCAGGCCCAGCAACAGATGCAGATTCCGGTCATGGCGGCGATGCTTGCCGGGATCATTGCCGCAGCAGCCGGCGCCGGAGATGTGGGCATGGCCACCATCATGGGCACCCAGGCGGCGGCCATTCAGAACCAGTTGCGCTTCTCGCGGCAGAATGAGCAGGAGGCCGACCGGGTTGGCGTGGTCAACCTCGAGCGCGCCGGTTACGACCCGCGCGCCATGCCCAATATGTTCGAACGCATGGCGCGCCAGTACCGCTACGACAAGCGCCCGCCGGAATTTCTGCTGACTCACCCGGTGACCGAGTCGCGTATCGCCGACACCCGCAACCGTGCCGAGCAATACGGCCAGGGTGGGCGCGAAGACACGCTGCAATACCAACTGATGCGTGCCCGGGTGCAACTGACCTTCGAAGAAACCCCCGGCATTTCCGCCAAGCGTTTCCGCGCCATGCTCCAGGACGACCCTGGCATGGATGCCGCCCGCTATGGCCTGGCGCTAGCCCAGGTAAAAAGCGGCCAGCTCAACGAGGCACGCGACAGCCTGGCGCCGCTGCTGAAAAAAGACCCGAGCAACGTCACCTACAACCTCGCGCAAGTGGATCTGGACATCACCTCCAACCGCTTGCCAGATGCCAAGCAGCGCGTCGACAAGATGCTTGCCCAGTTCCCGGACAACTACCCGCTACAGCAAAGCCGGATTGATCTGTTGCTGAAGCAAAACCAGGCACCGCTGGCGCAGAAAGCACTGGAAGAACTGCTGAAAGCACGCCCGAACGACCCGGACGTTTGGTATCAGGTGGCCGAAGTCCGGGGCCAGGCCGGCGACATCATTGGCCTGCACCAAGCACGCGCCGAGTACTTTGCGCTTACCGCCGACTTCGAACAGGCGCTGGAGCAGTTGGACTTCGCCAAACGTCGCGCCATCAACAACTTCCCGCTGGCTTCTCGTATCGATGCTCGGCAGAAAGAAATCATGGAACAGCAACGCCTGATGAAGCAGCTGATGCGATAACCCACTTTTTATACGTTCAAAAGCATCGAGGCTGAAGCCTCTCCCACAGGCAATGAGCCGTTTGTGGGAGAGGCTTCAGCCTCGATTGTTTTCAAGCCAAGCGAAGTGATCAGGCGTTACCGGCCAGCTTCAGGCGGGCAGCCTGAGTGAAGTCCAGCATGCGTTTCAGCGGTTTGAGTGCCCGCGGAATCAACGCCGGATCAACGAAAATTTCGTTGCTGCCTTCACGCAGGCATTGCAGCGTGCGCTCCAGGGTATTCATCGCCATCCACGGGCAATGCGCGCAGCTGCGGCACGCTGCGCCGTTGCCAGCAGTGGGTGCCTCGATAAAGATCTTGTCCGGGCACAGCTGCTGCATCTTGTAGAAAATGCCGCGGTCGGTGGCGACGATAAAGGTCGAATTCGGCAGGGTTTGCGCTGCTTTGATCAGCTGGCTGGTGGAGCCGACAGCGTCTGCCAGCTCAATCACCGACTCGGGCGACTCCGGGTGGACCAGAATCGCGGCCTCCGGGTACAGCGCCTTCATGTCTTCCAACTGCTTGGACTTGAACTCTTCGTGCACGATGCAGGCACCGTCCCAGAGCAACATGTCCGCGCCGGTTTGCTTTTGGATATAGCGACCCAGGTGCTTGTCCGGCGCCCAGATAATGGTCTCGCCGTTATCCATCAGGCTTTCGACGATTTCCAAGGCGCAGCTGGAGGTGACGACCCAATCCGCACGGGCCTTCACGGCTGCCGAGGTGTTGGCGTAAACCACCACGGTGCGCTCGGGATGCTGGTCGCAGAACGCGGAAAATTCGTCCACCGGGCAACCGAGATCAAGCGAGCAGGTCGCTTCCAGGGTCGGCATTAGCACGCGCTTTTCCGGGTTGAGAATTTTTGCCGTCTCACCCATGAATTTGACGCCGGCCACCAGCACTGTTTTCGCCGAATGCTGATTGCCGAAGCGGGCCATTTCCAGAGAGTCGGACACGCAGCCACCGGTTTCTTCGGCCAGCGCCTGAATCACCGGATCGCAATAATAGTGGGCCACCAGCACCGCATCCTGAGCCTTCAGCTCGGCGGCAATTTCTGCGCGCAGACGGGCTTCTTCTTCAGGCGAAAGGGGTTTGGGTTGCTTGGCATCGAGGTGCGCTTGGACCAGCAGGCGCTCGGAAATCTGGGTCATGTCATCAGGCTCTGAATATGCTTTCAGTGCCGCGCAGTATACCCGTCTGAGTCGAGTGCAAACGTCGCCGCCGGGAGAAATCTGATACGCCAGAAACGAAAAAACCCGGAACACTCACTGCTGAGCACTCCGGGTTTTCGTCCCTTCTTGCGAAGGAAATATGGTGGGTCGTGTGGGACTCGAACCTACGACCAATTGGTTAAAAGCCAACTGCTCTACCAACTGAGCTAACGACCCGCGGTGTGCATAATACTGATTTAATTCATAAAATCAACACGATGCAGCAAAGATTTAGAAATAACGAGTCGGATCTTTCACACCGGCTTCTGCAAAACCGGCCGCTCGCAGGCGGCAGCTGTCGCATTTGCCACACGCACGGCCGTCATCGTCGGCCTGGTAGCACGACACGGTTAGACCGTAATCAACCCCTTGCGCCATACCTGCTTCGACGATCTGCCCTTGCTGAGAAACTGCAGCGGCGCCTGAATGCGGAAACCCCGCCCTTCCACACCGGCCTTGGTAGCCAGGTTAGCCATGCGCTCGAACGCCTCGACAAATTCCGGACGGCAATCAGGGTAGCCGGAGTAGTCCACGGCATTCACGCCGATAAAGATATCCGCGCGCCGAGCACTTCGGCCCAGCCCAATGCCAACGACAGAAACACCGTGTTGCGCGCCGGCACATAGGTCACCGGAATGCCTTCGCCGGGTGTTTCCGGCACGGCGATGCTGCTGTCGGTCAGTGCCGAGCCGCCCATGCCATTGAGGTTAAGGCCGATGACCTTGTGCTCGACCACTCCCAACTGCTGGGCCACACGCTCGGCGGCTTGCAGCTCGGAGCGATGGCGTTGGCTATAGTCGAAGCTCATGGTGTAGCAGGCGTAGCCATCGGCCTTGGCCATGGCGACCACGGTGGCGGAATCGAGGCCGCCGGAGAGCAGAATTACCGCTTTCTTGTCTGTCATATCAGTGTCCCGGCTGGTCGTTCCAAAGAATTTTGTGCAACTGCAACTGCAACCGCACCGGTAGGTTGTCGGCGACGATCCAGTCGGCCAACGCACGGGCGTCAACTTGCTGATGGCTAGGCGAGAACAATACTTCGCCGGCACGATTCTGCAGGCCGTACTGAATGAGCTTCGACACTGACCAGTCGTAGTCCTCACGCGAACAGATCACAAACTTGACCTGATCGTTGGGCGTGAGGAATTCGATGTTTCGTAGCGATTGCGCGCCATTTCGGCTGAGCCGGGCGTCTTCAGGTCGACCACTTTGCTAACTCGCGGGTCGACAGCCGACACATCAAGCGCGCCGCTGGTTTCCAGCGACACTTCAAAGCCTGCATCGCACAGGCGTTCGAGCAGGGGAATACAGTTGGGCTGAGCCAGCGGCTCGCCACCGGTAACGCAGACGTAGCGCGGCTTGAAGGCAGCGATCTGCTCGACGATGGCGTCCAGGACATGATTTCGCCGCCGCTAAATGCGTAGGCGGTGTCGCAGTATTGGCAGCGTAGTGGGCAGCCAGTCAGGCGAACGAACACTGTCGGTAAACCGGCAGTGCGCGTCTCACCCTGCAACGAGTAAAAAATCTCGGTAATGCGCAGGTTTTTTTGCATATCGGCCACGGGCGTGACGGCGAAACAGGCCATCCGCCTCCGTTGCGGGAATTGGGGCGGCGATTCTAACGAAAAAACCCGCGACAGGCGCGGGTTTTATTGAACGGCGGGTCAGGCTTTACAGGCGTTGCAGGTCACGCTGGGCCAGTTGGGCTGCCGAGCTGCCAGGATACTGAGCGATAACCTGCTGCAGGATGCCTTTGGCTTTGTCGGTGTGACCGAGGCGCTGCTCAACATCGGCGAGCTTGTAGAGCGAATCCGGCACCTTGTTATGGGTCGGATACAGCTGGCTGACCTTGGCAAAAGCTTGCCCGGCGCCTTGCAGGTCGCCCTTGGTCAGGTTCACTTCACCCAGCCAGTACTGCGCGTTGCCGGCGTATTGGCTCTGTGGGTATTTGCGCAGGAAGGCGCTGAACGCCTGGCTGGCTTTGTCGAAGTCCTTGGCTTTGATCAGGTCGAAGGCAGCATCGTAATAGAGCTTTTCCTTCGCCGGATCGCCCGGTTCGGTGCTCGCCGCAGGCTGTTGCGCTGCAGGCTGAACAGGAGCAGCACCGGCATTGATCGCACCGGCATTGCTGGAATCTGGAGTAGCGGCAGGTGCACCAGAGGCGCCGCCGGCTATACGTTTGTCGAGGTCTTGGTAACGTTCCAGGCCTTCTTGTTTCAGGCGCTGAATTTCGTTCTGTTGCTCCTCGACCATGCCGCGTAAGCGGCCAAGCTCGTCTTGCATTTGTTGCAGCTGCATGAACAGCTCGCCCTGTGCCGAGGCAGGGGCCGTAACCCCTCCCCCTGCATAGGCGCCCGTCGTGCCATAACCCGCAGGTGGATAACTACCACCGCCATCACTGGCGTTGCTGTCTTCCACCGGCACCGCAGCCCATGCCGCAAGCGGCAGGCTGAGAGTCAAAATAGTCAGAGCACGACGGCACGTTCGCATGTCGAATTACTTACGCAGTTCAACGCGACGGTTTTGAGCCCAGGATTGCTCGTCGTTGCCGGTAGCAACTGGACGCTCTTCACCGTAGGAAACCAGTTCCAGCTGAGCTGGGGAAACGCCTTGCAGAACCAGGTAGCGCTGAACTGCTTTCGCACGACGCTCGCCCAGAGCCATGTTGTACTCACGGGTGCCGCGTTCGTCGGTGTTGCCTTCCAGAACAACGCGAGCGCCGTTAGCTTTCAGGTCCTTGGCGTGAACGTCCAGAGCGCGCATGGCTTCTGGCTTCAGGTCCGAGCTGTCGTATTCGAAGTAGAAGGTGGTGATAGCGCGCAGAGCAGCTTCTTCGCTCAGGCTGCCGTCTACTGCGCCGTTGTTGGCGTTGTAACCAGCGTTTGGATCAACAGCGCCTTCGCCAGCGTTGTCGCCGCCTTTGGAGGAGCAACCTACTGCTACGGCCATGGACAGAGCCAAAGCTGCGAACTTACCAAATTTCAACATTTCCATAGTAAAACTCCTAATGAACCCCAGTGTGTTAAGTAAAAGGTGTAGCGCCGCGTCAGTTCAGGAAGGGCGACCAGGATGGCTCTCGGATTTCGCCTTGCGCGGTTGGAATCGGGAGTTTTACTCGTCCATTGATGGAGGCAAGTATCAAGACTCCACGGCCCTGCTGGCGGGTGGCGTAGATTACCATGGTGCCGTTGGGCGCGACAGTAGGCGACTCATCCAGATTGGTATCTGAAAGAATCCGCAAACGCGACGTTTGCAAGTCCTGCGCAGCCACTTTGAAATTGGTGAACCCGTCCTGACGGTGAATCATCACCAACGTCTTCTCGTCAGCAGACAGTTTGGGGTTGGCGTTGTAGTTACCTACAAAGGTCACCCGGTCAACTGCACCGCCAGCAATATTGGTTTTATAGACCTGCGGTTTCCCGGCACGGTCAGATGTGAAGTAAATGGTCTGACCGTCCTTGCCCCAGAAGGGTTCGGTATCAATTGCAAAGTGATTGGTCACGCGGGTCATCTGCCGACTGCCCAGATCCATCACGTAGATTTCCGGGTTGCCATCGCGCGACAGTACGAACGCCAGTTTGGTGCCGTCAGGCGAAAACGCCGGGGCGCCGTTAAGGCCTTCAAAGTTGGTGATCTGTTCGCGGCGACCGGTGTCGATATGCTGAATAAAGATGCGCGGACGCTTCTGCTCAAACGACACATAAGCGATGCGTTTGCCGTCGCTGGCAAAACGCGGCGACAGAATAGGCTCACGCGATTGCAGCAAGGTCACAGCGCGAGCGCCATCGTAGTCGGAGCGCTGCAGGGTGTAACGGGTGTTGGTCGCGGAAAAACGTTCGGCCGTCACGTACAACATCTGGGTAGAGAACGCGCCCTTGATGCCGGTAAGTTTTTCGAAGGCCTGATCCGAGATGTAGTGCGACATGTCGCGCAGTTGATCGGTTGTACCGCCAACACTGCCGGTGAACACTTGCTGTTCGGTCGCCACGTTGAACAACGCGAACTGAATCTGCAGGCGACCACCGTTAGGCACGATATTGCCGACCAGTACGTACTGAGCACCCAGCGCTTTCCAATCGCGGTAGATCACTTCGCTTGCCTGAGTCGGCAGGCTAATCATGTTCTGACGTGGAATAGGTTCAAAATACCGGAGTTGCGCAGGTCCTTGCCGACGATGTCGGAGATGTCCTCGGGCAATACAGTACCGCCCTGCCAACCAAATGGAACCACAGCAACTGGAATGGCACGGTCGGAACCGCTACTCACCAGAATGTTCTTTTCCTCTGCCGCCACCATGCCAGCGGCGCAGCAAAGAACCACAAGCAATCCTCGAAGAATGTTGATCACAACGCTAAGTCCTCAGGTGTGAAGGTCATCTTGAATGAACGATAGGGGTTGAAATCAGTAGCACTCAAACCCTGCATCTCTACTAAACGCCCAATATTTTTCACCGCAGCAACAGCAGAGCTGTCGAAGGGTCCATTACCGCTTGAACGCGACACGCTGACACTGGTGATGGTGCCATCGGGCAACATGCTGATCTGCAATACCACGGTCATGCCATTGCTGGCACCTGGTGGTCGCGTCCAGCCTTCGGCGGCACGCATGCGGATCAGGTCATCGAAGTTGCCTGAGACCGTATCACCCACTTCATCAGCGGTAGTCGCCTGGCGTTCGGTATCGTTAGACAGCAGCTCGGCCAACGCCTGAGCTTTCTTGTCTTCTGTTGCCTTGCGTGCAGCCTCGGCAGCCTTTTTCTTGGTGGCCGCCGCGTCTGCTAATTTCTTCTCTGTCGCCTTCTTGGCCGCCTCAGCTGCCTTTTTCTTGGCATCTTCGGCCGCTTGTTTCTTCGCGTCAGCCTCGGCTTTCTTCTTCGCCTCTTCTTCCGCTTTCTTCTGTTCTTCTTCGGTTTTCTTTTTAGCGATATCGGCGAGTTTCTTTTCCTCTACCTTTTTCGCTTCGTCAGCTT
The DNA here is from genome assembly GCF_056174845.1 of Pseudomonas sp. CC11G. NCBI lineage: Bacteria > Pseudomonadati > Pseudomonadota > Gammaproteobacteria > Pseudomonadales > Pseudomonadaceae > Pseudomonas > Pseudomonas sp. CC11G. The sequence continues at coordinate 194,938 of NZ_JBWBZC010000010.1, read as the reverse complement.
TCTTCGCCTCAGCGGCTTTCGCGGCTTCTGCCTGCTGTTCGGCCGCTTCGGCTTTTTGAGCTTCGTCAGCTTTCTTTTGTTCCGCCGCTTTTACCTTCTCCTGCTCGATCTTCTTGGCTTCGAGCTGCTCAACCTCGTATTGCTTGGCAGCGGTCTTCTTCGCTTCGCCAGCAATTTTCTGATTGGTCTGTACGGTCGCCGGGCTCTTGGATTTGAGCTCGTAGAGGGTAGCCTGAACAATGGGTTTAGCGGGTGGTAGCTCCGGCGTAAAAGCAAAGCTGACAAACAGCATGCCGAACAATAGAACGTGCAACCCTATCGCCCAGATACTCGGCCAGAAAAAGCCTTCCGATGAGGAGCGCTCGCGTTCCTGCATTAGGGCGCCTCAGTAATCAGGCCGACGTTACCCACACCGGCTTGCTGCAGCCCGCCCATGGCGGCCATTACGGCGCCGTAGTCGACCACTTTGTCGGCACGGATAAACACTTGCGTCTGCTTACCCTGCGCGCGGCTCTGGTTCATGATCGCCGTCACGGCAGTGGTCATTTCCGGCAGGGTCAGGGCTTTGGCCTGCACCTTGTCGGTGTCCACTTCACTACCCAGGTTCCAGTAGTAAGTCTTGTCGGCCTTGATCGAGATGGTCAGCACCTGGGTGTTGTTGTCTTGCGGCAAGGCATCGCTGGATACCTTAGGCAGGTCAACTTTTACGCCCTGGTTGAGCATCGGGGCAGTCACCATGAAAATCACCAGCAGCACCAACATCACGTCGATGTACGGCACCACGTTCATTTCGGCGACTGGTTTACGTCTCTTACGAATACGTGCCATGAGTTAAAACCTTTCCTAAAGCCTTCAGTAAAACCGGCGTCTTACTCGTCGCTGGTGTGCACTTTACGGTGCAGGATGGCTTGGAATTCATCGGCGAAGGTGTAGTAGCGGCCGACCAGGGTTTCGCCACGAGCGGCAAAGCGGTTATAGGCAATTACTGCGGGAATCGCAGCGAACAGGCCGATTGCAGTGGCGATCAGCGCCTCGGCAATACCCGGCGCTACAGTGGCCAGCGTTGCTTGCTGTGCCGATGCGAGACCGCGGAACGAGTTCATGATCCCCCATACGGTACCGAACAGACCGATATACGGGCTTGTGGAGCCCACGGTCGCCAGGAACGACAGACTGGTCTCAAGCTTTTCTTCCTCGCGGGAGATGGCCACGCGCATGGCGCGGTTCACGCCGTCCATGACTGCATCCGGGTCTACGCCCGTCTGCTGGCGTAGGCGCGAAAACTCTTTGAAGCCGCCACGGAAAATTTGCTCAACGCCCGAATCCGGGTCGGGGTTGGCACCGGCCTGGCGGTACAGTTTGGACAGGTCGATGCCCGACCAGAAGCGCTCCTCGAAGGTTTCGAGGGAACGTTTTGCGGCACGGATCATGGTGCTTTTCTGAAAGATCATGATCCATGAAGTGACCGAGGCACCCACAAGCACCAGCATAACCAGCTGCACCACGATGCTGGCATTGCTGATCAGGCTCCACATAGAGGTATGGTCGACGACGGTGGCTTCCACGCTTAATCTCCTGCTTTAGATGTACCCGCGTCGCTCAAGCCGGCAAAGGCTAAACGCAACGCTTCGGGAATGGCCCGGGGTTTCAAACTGTCGGCGCGCACACAGGCCACCAGGAACTGCCCTTCACAGAGCAGCGTTTTATCCGTAGCCCGCCTGACCTGTTGACGAAAGCGCAGGCTGGCACGGTTTAATTCGGTTACTTCGGCGCTGACTAACAGTTCATCGTCCAGGCGCGCCGGCGCGTGGTAACGCGCTTCGCTGGAATGCACGACAAACAGCATCTCCCCCGCCAGCTGCGACTGAGCAAAGCCCAGGTCACGCAGCCGTTCGGTACGAGCCCGCTCCATGAATTTAAGGTAATTGACGTAATAAACGATGCCGCCGGCATCGGTGTCTTCGTAGTAAACGCGACAGCGATGCGTGAACGGCTCGAGCCCATTTTGCGCGCGCATACTCTAGTGCTTACTCCCCAGGTTGCCAATCGGGCAAACCAACTGTTTTTTATCCATTTGCATTGCCGCGACCACGCTTATTCATCCACCGAAAACATATCGGTCTGCGGCAGGTCGCCCATGCGTTTGGGCACATTCAAGCCGAAGTGCAGGTACGCATGCCGGGTGACCACGCGACCGCGCGGTGTACGCATGATATAGCCCTGCTGAATCAGGTACGGCTCCAGCACATCTTCAATGGTGTGGCGCTCTTCGCTGATGGCCGCGGCCAGGCTGTCGACGCCCACCGGGCCGCCGTCGAACTTCTCGATCATGGTCAGCAGCAAGCGACGGTCCTGATGGTCAAAACCGTGTTCATCCACATCCAGCAGGTTTAACGCCAAGTCGGCAATCGCACGGGTGATATGCCCTTGCGCCCGTACTTCGGCGAAGTCGCGCACGCGACGCAGCAAGCGGTTGGCAATACGCGGCGTGCCTCGGGCACGGCGGGCAATCTCGAAGGCGCCCTCCGGGTCCAGCGGCAAACCCAGAATGCCGGCCGAACGTTGCACGATCGTGGCCAGGTCAGCCGTGCTGTAGAACTCCAGACGCTGAACGATACCGAAGCGGTCACGCAGCGGATTGGTGAGCATGCCGGCGCGGGTGGTGGCGCCTACTAGGGTGAACGGCGGCAGATCGAGCTTGATCGAACGCGCGGCCGGCCCTTCGCCAATCATGATATCGAGCTGAAAGTCTTCCATCGCCGGGTACAGGACTTCTTCGACGATGGGCGACAGACGATGGATCTCGTCAATAAACAGCACATCGCCGGGCTCAAGATTAGTGAGCATCGCGGCTAGATCACCCGGGCGCTCCAGCACCGGTCCCGAGGTGCTTTTGATGGACACGCCCATCTCCTGGGCAATGATATTGGCCAGCGTGGTTTTACCGAGGCCCGGCGGACCGAAAATCAGGGTGTGGTCGAGCGACTCCTGGCGGCCTCGAGCAGCTTGAATAAACAGCTCCATCTGCTCACGCACTTTCGGCTGGCCGATATATTCGGCCAAGCGCAGCGGCCGGATGGCGCGGTCCAGTTGTTCATCGCGGTCACGGCCAGAAGCGGTGATCAGGCGATCGGCGTCTATCACTTAAACCATTCCTTTCAATGAACGACGGATCAATTCTTCGCTGCTCAACCCTTCTTCCTGTACGGCAGATACCGCGCGGCTCGCTTCTTGCGGCTTGAAGCCCAGGGAAATCAACGCGCTCACGGCATCATTCTCCGCACTTGAGACTGTGCCGCCGGCACGAGGTTCAGTAACGAAGGTGGCGATGCCTGGCACGGTTTCCCAGGCCTTGAAGCGATCTTTCAGCTCTACCAGCAAGCGTTCGGCGGTTTTCTTGCCGACCCCCGGAACACGGGTAAGCGCCGAGGTGTCCTGGGCCTGAACGGCGCGCACCAACTCGTCCACTTCCAGACCAGACATCAGCGCCAGGGCCAGCTTTGGGCCCACGCCATTGAGACGGATCAGCTCGCGAAACAGCTCGCGCTCGCGCTTTTCTGCAAAACCAAACAGCAGATGGGCATCTTCGCGCACCACCAGATGGGTATGCAGGGTTACTTGCTCGCCCACCGAGGGCAAACGATAGAGCGTGGTCATCGGCACTTCCAGCTCGTAACCAAGACCATTCACATCAACGATAAGGTGCGGCGGCTGCTTTTCCAGCAAGGTCCCGCGCAAGCGTCCAATCACGACATCAGTTCCTTAATAAAGAAGCACAGCTTCACAGTCGCAAGCGGCCGCCGCGACTGCGAGCGCCAACCAGGCCGTGAGGAATAAGGCTTGCGCGAGTGTGGGCATGGCACAAGGCAATAGCCAGTGCATCGGAGGCATCGATTTGCGGTTTTTGCGTCAGCTTGAGCAAATGCATCACCATCAATTGCACTTGCTGCTTGTCAGCGCCTCCCGTGCCGGCAATCGCCTGTTTGACCTGGGTGGCGGTGTACTCGGCAATTTCCAGCCCTTGCTCGGCGGCCGCGACAATCGCCGCGCCGCGCGCCTGACCGAGTTTGAGCGCCGAGTCGGCGTTCTTGGCCATAAACACCTTTTCGATGCCCATGGTTACCGGCCCGTAGGTTTCGATCACCTCACGCACGCCGCGAAACACAATCTGCAACCGCTCAGGCAGTTCGCCCGCACCGGTGCGAATGCAGCCCGAAGCCACATACTCACAGCCACGACCGATGTCGCGCACCACGCCGTAACCTGTGATTCGCGAACCGGGGTCAATGCCGAGAATAAGGGTCATAACACCTGCAATTGAGCAGCGAAATAAAGAAGCCAGCTTATACGTGTAGGAGCGACAGCGAAGCTTTTAACCGACCTGTTCCATGATTTCTTCGGGAATTTCGCCGTTGAAATACACGTTCTGCACGTCATCCAGGTCTTCGAGCATATCGATCAGTTTGAGCACCTTCTGCGCCACTTCCAGCTCGGTGATTTCTACGGTGATGGACGGGATCATGCTGATCTCCGCTTCATCACCTTTAAAGCCGGCTTTGTTGAGCGCTTCGTTCACCGAAATAAAGTCGACGAAACTGGTGAATACGTCGATGGAGCCATCTTCGTGGGTGACCACGTCGTCAGCGCCGGCTTCCAGCGCCGCCTCCATCAAGGCGTCTTCGTTCACGCCAGGGGCGAAGCTGATCTGGCCCTTGCGGTCGAACATATAGGCCACCGAACCATCGGTACCCAGGTTGCCGCCGCACTTGGTGAAGGCGTGGCGCACGGCAGCAGCGGTACGGTTGCGGTTGTCGGTCATGGCTTCCACGATCACCGCCACGCCATTGGGCGCATAGCCCTCGTAGCTGAGCTCCTCGACCTTAGTGCCGTCGTCGGCACCGACGCCGCGCGCGATGGCACGGTCAATGGTGTCGCGGGTCATATTGGCGCCAAGAGCTTTATCCACTGCCAGGCGCAGGCGCGGGTTGTCGGCCGGAATGCCGCCGCCCTGGCTGGCCGCCACGGTTAGCTCGCGAATCAGCTTGGTGAAAATCTTGCCCTTTTTGGCGTCCTGACGCCCTTTACGATGCTTGATGTTGGCCCATTTGGAATGACCCGCCATAACGCGCTCCGTCCTGTCCTTTAATTGAAAACGCCCCTGACTCTAACCAGAGAAAGGGGCGCTGCAAGAAAGCCCGGCCCGAAGGCCAAACTTCTTAGTCGGCTTTAACCTGCTCGCGCAAACGAATGTGCAGATCACGCAACTGACGAGGATCAACTTCGCCCGGTGCCTGCGTCATCACATCGGCGGCGCTCTGGGTTTTCGGGAAGGCGATCACTTCACGGATCGACTGCGCGCCGGTCATCAGCATCACCAGACGGTCAAGGCCGAAGGCCAGACCACCATGGGGCGGCGCACCGAATTTCAGTGCATCCAGCAGGAAGCCGAATTTCTCTTCCTGTTCTGCTTCGCTGATGCCCAGAACGCGGAACACGGTCTGCTGCATGCCCTTGTCGTGGATACGGATCGAACCGCCGCCCAACTCGGTACCGTTGAGCACCATGTCGTAAGCGCGGGACAGCGCGGCAGCCGGGTTGGCCTCCAGCTCTGCCGGGGTGCACTTGGGCGAGGTGAACGGGTGGTGCAGCGAGTTCAGGCTGCCGTCTTCGGCTTCTTCGAACATCGGGAAGTCTACGACCCACATCGGCGCCCACTCACAGGTGAGCAGGTTGAGGTCGTGACCCACCTTGATACGTAGCGCGCCCAGGGCGTCGCACACGATCTTGGTTTTGTCGGCACCGAAGAACACGATGTCGCCATCCACAGCGCCTACGCGGTCAAGGATGACGTTGAGGTTGGCTTCCGGAATGTTTTTCACGATCGGCGACTGCAGGCCTTCAACGCCTTTGGCGCGTTCGTTGACCTTGATGTACGCCAGGCCCTTGGCACCGTAGTTGCCGACAAACTTGGTGTAGTCGTCGATCTGCTTGCGTGGCATGGCGCCGCCGCCAGGTACGCGCAGCGCCGCGATACGGCACTTCGGATCATTGGCCGGGCCGCTGAACACCTTGAAGTCCACGTCTTTAAGCTGATCAGCAACGTCTACCAGTTCCAGCGGAATACGCAGGTCCGGCTTGTCGGAACCGTAGCGGCTCATGGCCTCGGAGAACGGCATATGCGGGAATTCGCCGAATTCCAGGTCCAGCACTTCCTTGAACAGTTTACGAATCATCTTCTCGGTGATGCCGATGATGTCGTCTTCGTCGAGGAAGCTGGTCTCGATGTCGATCTGGGTGAATTCCGGCTGGCGGTCAGCACGCAGGTCTTCGTCGCGGAAGCATTTGGCGATCTGGTAGTAACGGTCGAAGCCGGCCACCATCAGCAGTTGCTTGAACAGCTGCGGCGATTGCGGCAAGGCGAAGAAGCTACCGGGGTGGGTACGGCTTGGTACCAGGTAGTCACGGGCGCCTTCAGGGGTGGCGCGGGTGAGGATCGGCGTTTCTACGTCGATAAAGCCATTTTCGTCGAGGTAACGGCGAATGCTGCTGGTAACGCGCGAACGCAGCTTCAGCTTTTCAGCCATTTCCGGACGGCGCAGGTCGATAAAGCGATAGCGCAGACGGGTTTCTTCACCCACGTCGGTGTATTCGTTGAGCGAGAACGGCGGGGTTTCCGCTTCGTTCAGCACTTCCAGCTCATAGCCAAGCACTTCGATAGCGCCGGAGGCCATGTTGGCGTTGTTGGCGCCGGCCGGGCGCAGACGCACCTTACCGGTGATTTTCACCACATATTCGCTGCGTACACGGTCAGCCTTGGCGAAGGTGTCGGCGCGATCCGGATCGAACACCACCTGGGCCAGACCTTCACGGTCGCGGATATCAAGGAAAATCACTCCGCCGTGATCTCGGCGGCGATGGACCCAACCGCAAAGGGTGACTTCCTGACCTTCCAGGCTCTCGTTCAATTGGCCGCAATAATGGCTGCGCATCATGATGGTGGTTTCGCTTCTCGTAATTCGACTATTCGGGGTGCTGCTTAATCGGCTTTGTCGCCGCCAGCGAGGTTCTTTTTAGCGCCGGTCTTGAAATCGGTCTCGTACCAGCCGCTGCCTTTGAGGCGGAAACCGGGCATGGACAACAACTTCTTCAACTCGGGGGCCTTGCAGGTCGGGCAATCGACCAGAGGCGAATCGCTGAATTTCTGGATGGCTTCCATCTGATGGCCACAGGAAGCGCATTGGTAATCGTAAATAGGCATTGGCTCATCTCGGCTTGCGGAAAACGTGCTGCTAGTCCGCGGGTCGCGGCAAGGGGCGGGAGTATATCGCGTCTGTCAATAAACCCAAAAACCTTGATGGCCGACGTGGCAATTGACGGGTAATGCATAAGGCACTGTCAATTAACCCTATAAACAGCCCAAGCATCCAAGCGCGCTATGCATTTGGCCAATAGCATTTATTGATTTGCCCCGCGCGACATCCCCCCCAAGGCCCATGCTAGGCTCTAGCCATCGCTTTAGCCCGCCTTCAACAGTCTGAAAAAAGGAGAAACGCCATGGAAATCAACATCGGAATTGCCGAACAGGACCGCGCTGCTATTGCCGAAGGCCTGTCCCGCTTGCTCGCCGACACCTACACCCTGTACCTGAAAACCCATAACTTTCACTGGAACGTCACCGGCCCGATGTTCAACACCCTGCACCTGATGTTCGAGGGGCAATACACCGAACTGTCGCTGGCCGTCGACGGTATTGCCGAGCGCATTCGCGCTCTGGGCTTCCCGGCACCGGGCACCTACGCCGCTTACTCGCGCCTGTCCTCGATCAAAGAGGAAGAAGGCGTGCCGGGCGCTGAGGACATGATCAAACAACTGGTTCAAGGCCAGGAAGCCGTGGTGCGCACCGCACGCGGTATTTTCCCGCTGCTGGACAAGGTCAGCGACGAGCCAACAGCCGACCTGCTGACCCAGCGTATGCAGGTTCACGAAAAAACCGCCTGGATGCTGCGCAGCCTGCTAGCTGTCTAACAGCCCCCCGCAAAAAAATGGCAAAGGCCCGGCGCAAAACCGGGCCTTTTGCTAGGCGCAAGCGGTGCTGCTGCTCTATGCTCTGGCAATCGATAGTTTGAACCTGTACGACGAATGAGCCAGCCGCCGAAATCGCCCACCATCTTAAGTCTCTATCCGGAGGAGACCCGCGAGGCAGCGGACCTGCTCAAGCAAGCCGTCCCGTTGATGATGCGTCACGACATCCCGCCCAACCCCATGCATTACGCCCTCTGGTACACGTACAGCAAGGGCCTGGAACCGGAGCTCAATCGTCGGCTCGACAAAGCGGTCAAAGATTTCGATAGCTTTCCGCCGGAAACGGCCGCCAAGCTGTTCCGCGACTACATCATTCGCGGCGAGTTGGAAGAGGCCCGCGCCGGCCAGCAGCAAGTCATCGAACTGGTCGACGATATAGAAGGTGGCATTTCCCACAGCGTGACCACCAGCAAGGCCTACCAGGACAGCCTCAACCACGGCCTGAGCGCACTGCAGGAGCCGCTGATCGACGACCTGCCCAGCGTGCTCAACGACCTGCAGCAAAGCACCCAACTGATGCAGGACCAGCAGGAAAAATTCCTCTACCGCCTGCGCAGCGCCCAGGAAGAAATTTCCCACCTGCGCGGCCAGCTCGAACGCGCCCACATGGCCGCAACGCTCGACAGCCTCACCAACGTCTTCAACCGCCACGCCTTCACCCGCCTGCTGGAACAAACCCTGGCTGCCGGCCATCAGGGTGTAGCGCTGGTGATGCTGGATATCGACCACTTCAAGCAATTCAACGATCAATACGGCCACCCGCTGGGCGACCGCGTGCTGCAGCACGTCGGTCAATTGCTGCGCGAGCTGCTCCCCCCACGCGCCATGGCGGCCCGTTATGGCGGCGAAGAGTTCTGCGTGATTCTGCGCGACTGCCAGGAACTGGAAACGGCCCACGCCTTTGCCGAGCACCTGCGCCTGAAAATTCAGGCACTGCGGGTTCGCGTGCGGCGCACCGACGAAATTCTGGACACCATCACCGCCTCCTTCGGCTTTGCCCTGGCCGAGCCCGGCGACAACCTCGAAAGCCTGCTCACCCGGGCGGACGACGCGCTGTACCAAGCCAAACGCAGTGGCCGTAACCAGGTCCACCCTCATCTGCCCGAGCCAGCGCTAAGCGCTTGATTTGAGTAGCCCTCCGCTTTGCTGTTAAATACCCCCCGTGCTGCCGCCCCGTGCGGCGCATAGGCTGGTGCCAACGCGTGCTCAGCGCCGATTTCTATTTACGGCAACCCGCGCCACGCCAGCTCTTCTGCTGATCCATCCTTATAAGTGAGTTCATTGCACATGCTGAAAATTGTCCACCTGCTTGTAGGAGTTGCTGCACTGCTCCTTTCTTTTATTCCTAGCCTGCATGCCGAAAGCCTTCCTTACCTGCTGAATCCTGACGCTATCTACCTCGCCCTGTTCGGCCTGATCAACTTGCTGCTGGCTCCCCTTCTTCCGATCTGGCATATCGGCGCACGCCAACAGGTTCAAGGTCTGGTCAGCGCGCTGCTGGTTCTGGCTGTCGTGCTGCAAGTTCTGATTCTGCTCGCGCCGCTTCCTGTTATCGGCGGCCAACCGGCTGTACTGCTTAGCCTGGTGACCGTGTTGCTGGCTGTCTTGCTGCACCTGTGCGCCAACCTGCGGATCAAAGGCCGCAGCGCCTCTGTCCCGCAAGACCTGGGCGACCGCGAGACCGGCACCGTGAAGTGGTTCAACACCTCCAAGGGTTTCGGGTTTATTTCCCGCGATTCGGGCGACGACATCTTTGTGCACTTTCGCGCAATTCGTGGCGAAGGCCACCGCGTATTGGTTGAAGGCCAGCGCGTGGAGTTTTCCGTGATGCAACGCGACAAAGGCCTGCAAGCCGAAGACGTGATTGCCGCGCTGCCGCAACGCCGCTGATATACCGCCAGAACAAAAAACCCGCCAATGGCGGGTTTTTTTATTGCCTGAAAAGCCCCTCTATTAGTAGTGGGGCGGCGGCGCTTCTTCTTCAGACATCCCGAAGCCGCCGCTCTGCATATCTTCCTGACGCTTGGCCAACGCAGCGATCTGCAACTGCAGCCGCTCGATGCTGCGCTGCTGTGCTACGAGCTCGTCGTTAAGCGCCTGAATGGTGTCATCCTGAAACGCCAGGCGCGTTTCCAGCTCCATCACACGCAATTCCAGACTCATCACCTACTCCTCGGCAAACGCAAAATCGCCGCCCAACACCAGACGTAACTTGGCGCGAATGGCGGCCACCTGCTCAGCCCCATAGGCTTGAGCGGCAAACTTGCCCCACACCGGCGCGGGCCAAGCCGCATCGCTGCGACGACGAACAATCACATGCATATGTAATTGGCTGACCACATTGCCCAGCGTGGCGACATTCATCTTGTCGGCGGCAAAGGTGTCTTTTAATAGTTCGGTCAAGGTAACGGTTTCGTGCCACAACTGTTTCTGCTCGTCGCTGCTGAGCTGAAACAATTCGCTCACCTCTTCGCGACGCGGAACCAGGATAAACCACGGGTAGTGGTCGTCATTCATCAACAACAACCGGCACAACGGAAAATCACCAATCAGCAGGGTGTCGTTCTGCAAACGTGAATCCAGGGCGAACATACACAAACTCCCACTTATATATAGGTACAACTGTTCCAGCCGAACAGGCCGCGATTCTGGCGCACAGGATAACGCCATAGCCGAAAAACTCGCCACCACCCTTTCGTTGCCCGCCGCCCAAAACAGCGCACGGCCGAGGTGTCGCTCGCCGGTATGAAACACGCACCCACACCCGCAAAAAACGCGCCATCACCACGCCCGAATGGATTTCTCACGCACCCAAGCTGTGCACCATCTGTTACCCAACCGCCGCAAGCCCCACTTTTGCCCTGCCGCTGCAACCGGCAGTAACGCATCGGGCTGCCGCAAGCTGCGCCAAAGGTGCCCTCCCCTGCGGCCAGTGTTGTTTTTCTACGACGCAGCGCTCAAAAAATCGCACATTGCATTTTTTTCACGAGGCTTGTGCCGTTTGTGCACGCTAATTGCTTTATGCCTAGCAAGATCAATGAACACCGACACCCAACAGTGTTTGTGTACCTTGCTTAGTACAACAGTTAACTCAAGGGACAAGAATTAACTGCTGGGCTGTACAGGGGATTAATGCAACCGGTTTTTATCGGCACTTTAATCATCAGAAATCACGGAAAAAGTTAATCGCTGGGATGCAAGCGTAAAACTACGAATTTGCGACATGCCACATAAGCTTTTGCGACATTGTCGTTAAGAATTTGTAAGGACCATGCACTATCTGTCGCCAACAATGTCGCCGTGATATAACTTGAGCGCCGACACAAAAAGAAAGAGCCGCCCATACAACAAATAAGATGGGCAGCGCAACTCTTCTAAACCAAAGGAGCAATCACGATGCAAGTGATGAAGTGGAGCCTAATCGCCCTCGCAGTAGCGGGCAGCACCCAACTGGCAGTAGCCAGCGAACAGTCCGATTCGAAGGGCTTTGTAGACGACAGCAGCCTCAGCGTTTTGGCTCGCAACCTCTACTTCTCCCGTGACTACCGCAACGTGGGCAACGACGACCAAAGCCGTACCGAAGAGTGGGGCCAAGGCTTCATCGGTACTTTCGCTTCCGGTTTCACCCAAGGCACCGTAGGTTTCGGCGTTGATGCAATCGGCCTGGGCGCAGTCAAACTGGACAGCGGCAAAGGTCGCTCCGGTTCGGGCATGTTCCCAACCGACTCCGATGGTCGTTCGCAAGATTCCTACGGCGAGTCGACTGGTTCGGTCAAAGTGCGTGTATCGAACACCACTCTGAAATACGGCGGCCAGTTCACCGCGCTGCCAGTTCTCGCAACTGACGATAGCCGTCTGCTGCCAGAAACCGCTGAAGGCTTCTTGCTGACCAGCAAAGAAATCGAAGGTCTGGAACTGAACGTGGGTCACTTCACTGCGCTTAACGCACAGTCCGAAACCAACCACGACAGCATCAGCAAAGGCATCGGCGGCGGCCTGACCGGCATGACCGAGGCCAACGTTATCGGCGGCACCTATGCCTTCTCCGATACCCTGACCACCACTCTGTACTACTCGAAAGTAGAAGACTTCTGGCGCAAAGTTTACGCCAACGTCAACTACACCCTGCCGTTGAGCGATGACCAGTCCCTGGCCTTCGACTTCAACCTGTACGACACCAAGAGCAGCGGTAAAGACCTGTACACCGCCTACGACGGTGACAAGCTCGACAACACCGTGGCCAGCATCTTTGGTGCTTACACCATCGGCGCGCACACCTTCGCTCTGTCTTACCAGCAAGTTTCCGGCGACGGCGACTACGGTTATGGCGTAGACGGCGGCGGCACTGTATTCCTCGCCAACTCCATCGCGCGTTCCGACTTCAACGCCGAAGACGAGAAATCCTACGGCGCTACCTACAAGCTGGACTTCGCCACCCTCGGCGTTCCAGGCCTGACCTTCATGACCCGCTACGTAACCGGTAAAGGCGCCAATGTTGAAGGCACCGACAGCGGTAAAGAGTGGGAACGTGACGTAGACGTTAAATACGTTCTGCAAGACGGCCCGGCTAAAGATCTGAGCCTGCGCGTACGTCAAGCGACCTACCGTTCGGCTGATGGCGTTTACTACGGTTCGCCTTCGATCGACGAACTGCGCCTGATCGTCGAATACCCACTGAGCATTCTGTAATCCAGAACTCAGCAGGTAATTCGTAATTCGATATAAGAAAAAGCCCGGCATTAGCCGGGCTTTTTTTCGTCTGTAAGTTGGCACTCAATAACCAACTTAAAGCGGTAATGCATAAGTACCCGTTACATGGGCCACTAAATTGTCATCATCGCCCGCCGAATATAAAGACACTTCGCAAACGGCCTGACGACGACTGAGTTTGAGTATCTGCGCATGGGCTATTAAGTCCACCGGCTTGGGCTTGGCCAGAAAGTTGATATTCAAATTGGCGGTCACGGCCATCTCCACCTTGCCCAACCGACCCAGCACCACGGCGTACATGGCCGCGTCCGCCAACGCCATGATGGTCGGCCCTGAAACGGTGCCGCCCGGGCGCACCAATTTGGCCTGGAAGGGTACACGGGCGTATGCGTTGTCGGCGTCCAGTTGGTCGATGCACAGGTCGATATCCTCGGCCATCGGCACACCAAAGCGGATCAACGCTTGCACTTCTTCAGCAGTCAACGCACTCACTGGAAACCCCTTACATTGCAATGGCCTGAATCCTGTACGCGGCTGTACAGGCCCCGTACAATGCCGAGCACTTCCTTGCCTTCGCAACTGATATAACGGCCAAACATGCGTACCAGTCAGTATTTGCTCTCGACCCTGAAAGAAAACCCAACCGACGCCGTCGTGGTCAGCCACCAGCTTATGCTGCGTGCCGGCATGATCCGTAAACTGGCCTCCGGCCTGTACACCTGGCTGCCAATGGGCCTGCGTGTATTGCGCAAAGTTGAAACCGTTGTTCGCGAAGAAATGAACGCGGCCGGCGCGCTTGAAGTGCTGATGCCCGCCATTCAACCGGCTGAGCTGTGGCAAGAATCCGGGCGCTGGGAACAATACGGCCCTGAGCTGCTGCGCTTGAAAGACCGTCACGGCCGTGAATTCTGCGTGGGCCCAACCCACGAAGAAGTGATCACCGATCTGATGCGCAACGAACTGAGCAGCTATAAACAGTTGCCCATCAATCTGTACCAAATTCAGACAAAATTCCGCGATGAAATCCGTCCACGCTTCGGTTTGATGCGCGGCCGCGAGTTCACCATGAAGGACGCCTACTCCTTCCACAGCGACCAGGCGTCCTTGCAGGTCACCTACGACCGCATGCACCAGGCCTACTGCAACGTGTTCAGCCGCCTGGGCCTGAATTTCCGCCCGGTCCAAGCCGACACCGGCTCCATCGGCGGCACCGGCTCGCACGAATTCCACGTGCTGGCCGAGTCGGGTGAAGACGATATCGCCTTCAGCAACGTCTCCGACTACGCCGCAAACATCGAGAAAGCCGAAGCGATTCCGCGCGAAACTAGCCGTGGCGCTGCTACCGAAGAACTGCGACTGGTAGACACCCCGAACGCCAAAACCATCGCCGAGCTGGTGGAAGGCTTCAACCTGCCGATCGAAAAAACCATCAAGACCCTGGTGGTGCACGCTGCCGAAGAAGGCAAGCTGGTTGCCCTGATCGTTCGCGGCGACCATGAGCTGAACGAAATCAAGGCGGCCAACCTCGAGCAGGTTGCGAGCCCGCTGGAATTCGCCACCGAAGCTGAACTGCGCAACGCCATTGGCGCCGGCGCCGGTTCCCTCGGCCCGCTGAACCTGCCACTGCCGTGCGTAATCGACCGCTCCGTGGCCCTGATGAGCGACTTCGCCATCGGCGCCAACATCGACGACAAGCACTACTTCGGCGTGAACTGGGAGCGCGACCTGCCGCTGCCGGAAGTGGCCGACCTGCGCAACGTGGTTGCCGGCGACCCGAGCCCGGATGGCCAGGGCACCCTGGAAATCAAACGCGGCATCGAGGTGGGACACATCTTCCAACTCGGCAGCAAATACAGCGAAGCCATGAACTGCACCGTGATGGGCGAGAACGGCAAACCCGCCATCCTCACCATGGGCTGCTACGGCATCGGCGTGTCCCGCGTGGTGGCTGCGGCCATCGAGCAGAACAACGACGAGCGCGGCATTCTCTGGCCGGACGCCCTGGCGCCGTTCCAGATCGCCCTGGTACCGCTGCGCTACGAGAACGAAGACGTGCGCGCCGCCACCGACAAGCTGTACGCAGACCTGACCGCCGCCGGCTTCGAAGTGCTGCTGGATGACCGCGACAAGAAAACCAGCCCCGGCATCAAGTTTGCCGACATGGAACTGATCGGCATCCCGCACCGTATCGTGGTCAGCGACCGCGGCCTGGCCGACGGCAACCTGGAATACAAACACCGTCGTGACACCGAGGCGCAAGCCATCGCCGTGGCAGACGTGTTGTCCTTTATCCAGGCCCGTGCTGGTCGTTGATTTAGCCAAAGATTGTTAACCCGAGCCCCCATGTTCAAGTCACGTTCCACCTGCCTCACCGGCGCCGCCTTGTGCGGCGCCTTGCTGCTAAGCGGCTGCGCCAACCATATGTCGCAGCGTGCCGAGCACGAGGAGCGCGCTGAGCGCAAATTGCTCAACCACAGCCTGCAGATCGACGTGGGGCAACCCGATGTGCTCGAGCTGCCGCAACGGCGAGTGCGTATTCAGGACCAGAAAACCTTCGAGGTTACCGAGTTCGAAGTCACCCGCGTTTACGACCGCTACACGCCCTACCAGGCTTGGCGCGAGTTGTATGAAGTGCCCTTGGGCGCTGTAGCAGTGGTGGCTGGCGTGGGTGCGAACGTGCTGAACGTGGTGTTGCTCGGCAACGTTCCAGAAACCGCTACCAAAGGCTGGATCGACTACGGGTTCGCCGGGCTCAACCCGTTTATGAACACCCAGTCCAATGGTCGCTCGCAACAGAACCTGGCGAAGATCAACGAACAACAGAAAGACAAACGCACCGAATACTCAAGCCTGCCCTGGGCCGAGCGCCCGGTGCTGATTACTGCCGGCCCGCAAACCCACGAGCTGAGCACCGACCGTAACGGCGTGCTGCGCCTGAACCTGCTCGATGGCCCGTTTGCCGAACAAGACGTCAGCCGCGTCGGCAAATTGCTGTTAAGCGTGGAAGACGAGCAAGACAACACCCGTGCCGAAGCCAGCCTGCAGGTGAGCAAAACCCTGCGCGGCAAGCTGCTCGAAGCCCATGCGCTGATCTACGACGACCTCGAAGACGACGAGGTATCGCAGTGGGTACACCGGGTTAAACGCCTGTCCGATCTTGGCCTGGAAGAAGAGGCCAACGAGCTGGAACAAAGCCTGATCGAACTGACCCGCAACGACCCCGAACTGCAGCAGGAATTTCTCAAATCGCTGCGCAAGGACGCCGGCCGCCTGGTGGCCGATCCGGGCGCCAGTAACTGAGCCCCAGCATGACAGCGTGCATTCGTTTGGCGTTGTCCTGCCTGTTGCTACTGGCCCTGCCCGCAAGCGCCAACGTGCGTCAGGCGCCCGAGCCAGAGTTGCGCGACCTGCTGCAACGCACCGTCACCGAAGCCGACAGTTTTGTAGACCGCTACGACGCTGAAGTCTGGCTGCTCGACATGTCCACCCGCCTGACCCGCTATATACCGGACGCCGAAGAGCGTCTGACCCTGCTTAAGCAAGTGCACCACGAAGCCAGCAAGGCCGGGCTTAAGCCGGACTTGGTGTTGGCACTGATTCACGTGGAAAGCCGCTTTAACCGCTTCGCCATTTCGTCGGTGGGCGCCCAGGGCATGATGCAGGTGATGACCTTCTGGAAAGCCGAGCTTGGCCGCGAGCAAGACAACCTCACCGACAACGCCACCAACTTGCGCTATGGCTGCACCATCCTCAGTTACTACCTGAAGAAGGAAAACGGCGATTTGAATCGGGCGTTGGCGCGGTACAACGGGAGTTTGGGCAAGACGACGTATTCGGGAAAAGTGGTGGGGTATTGGCAGGACTACTGGTACGTAAAACCGTAGGAGCCAGCTTGCTGGCGAATCCTGCAAACCCCGATCGCGAATTTCCTTTTCCAGGGTTCGCCAGCAAGCTGGCTCCTACAGGGTTAGATCAACCGCGGACGATAAACCCCGCAATCCCCTGCACCGGATGCTCTTCCAACTCCACCCCGCTCACCTTCGCCTTCTTCGGCCCAGTCTCCAGCCAAACGGCCAACTCCCGCACTGCCTCTTCCTCGCCTTCGAACAACACCTCAACCCGGCCATCCGCCAGGTTGCGCACCCAGCCATCCAGGTCGAGCCGGGTGGCCTCGGTCTCGGTGCTCTGGCGGTAAAACACGCCCTGCACCTTGCCGCTCACATAGCCGTGCATACAGATTCGCGCCATTGCCCTACTCCTTCGCTTGCAGCTCAGCCAGGCGCTTGCTCAGGCCCGCTGCGGTTTGTTCGCCCATCAGGCGTTCGCGCACCTGGCCTTTGGGGTCGACCAGATACGTCACCGGCAGGGCCTCGCTGCGTGGCAGCTTGAAGCGCTCGCCCGGGTCCTGGGCCAGCACGGTAAAGCGAATGCCCATGGTGTCGGCCGCCTTGGTCAGCGCATCGGCCTGCAGGGCGTCAAAGTTCACCCCCAACACCTGCGCGTGCTTATCTTTGAGTTGCTCGGCCAAGGCGTTCAATTCGGGGATCTCGGTGCGGCATGGGCCACACCACTCGGCCCAGTAATTAATCACTAACCACTGGCCTTCCAACTGCTCAGCCGTTACCTTTCTTCCATGCTGATCGACGCCATAGTCGTCAGCGCAGCCAGCCAACAGAAGCCCGGCGCACAACCCCAAGGCAATCTGCCCCATGAGCACTTTCTTAATGAACCTACGCAAAGGCGCAGCCATGCATTCGATCCTCGTACCAGCAGGGTTGATATGACACTGGACGCCCTACGCCTGGAGGTGCCGGACATCCTCGACGAAGTGGCGGCGCCACTCGCCGACCTTAATGAGCGCCTGGTTGAGGCCCGCAAACAATCGCACGAAAGCGCATTGCACCTGGTGCTGGGCCTGCTGTTCAGCCTCAATCGCAGCGCCATGACCTTACTCGAAAGGCAACGCGCGCTGCAAAGCCTGAGCGAAGAGTATCGCCACTACGCCGATTTCTACCGCCAGGGCGGCAACCCACCGATGCTGTTTGTGCGCTTCTGTGGGGAAATGGCCGTCGGCTTCAAACGCCTGTTGCTGCAGATTCTGCAAGGCCGCCAACCGTCGCGTCCGCACCTGGCCTGGTGCCTGTATATGGCGCAGCATTTTCTCGCCCAGAGCCTGTTGCGCCATTACCAGCTGTACCAGGAACCACCCGCCAGCCTGTGGCGCGACAGCCACTTGCTGTATTGGATTGGCGAACACCAGGACTGCCTCGACGAACCCGTCGCCGCCGCCTTCCACCCGTTGCCGGCCAGTACGTTGCGCGGCCTCTATCAGCAAATGCTGCTGCTTGCGCTGAGCAACCCGTTCCACCTGGCCGAAGGCGAAAGCCCGCTGCTGTTCAGCGCCCTGGCGCCATTGGCCAAGCTGGGCCGCTTGCTGCCGTGGGACGACGAAGACGACACCGAAGGGCCGGTCGTGGACCTCACTGAATCGCAACCCTGCCTCGCCTTCGAGCAACCAACAGAAGGCAACCCAACGTACCTGCGGCGCTTCGAACTGGGCGCATTGCTGGTCGCCCTGCACGAGCCGGCGCCGCTGCAAACCGAACAGGAACGCGAGCTGCTGCAACGCGTGCGGCATCACTGGATGGGTCGCCAACAGCGCCGCCATGAACGCGCCGACCAAGTTGGCGATTGCAGCCTGGTAGTCGGCCTGCCGGCCATTCACGCGCAACTGCTGGAACACCGCCCTGGCCACTGCGCCGCGCAAATGCTGGACACCAGCCCCGGCGGCGCGCGCCTGCTCTGCCACGCCGATCAGGGCCGTATGCTGCCGGTGGGCCAGTTGGTATTACTGCTGACCAACAGCGGCACACCCACCCTCGCCCTGCTGCGCTGGCGCCATCAGAACGCCGATGGCCTGCACCTGGGTCTGCGTTACCTCAAAGGCCTGCCGCGCCCGGTGTGGCTGCGCCGCAGCCCCAGCACCCAAACCCATCCCGGCGTGCTGCAAAGTACGCCCGTGGCCGGTGGCGGCTGGAACCACGGCCTGTGGTTGCCCAACGGCCAGTTCAGCGCGGGGGAAAATCTCTGGCTGCAATTGGTCAGCGTCAACAACCAGGCCGCCCTCCCCCTACCACCCGCCAACCTCGAAACCGCCTCGGTCAGCCGGCACCCACTGAAGCTGGCCTAATGGTCAAAACTGCGAGACCGATCACGCGCAGCGGCGGCCAAGCGCACAGTTTGCTAGTACCGCCGTGCCTATAATTTCGGCCGTCTGTCCTCTACTTCCACATTCTAAAATCAGCCCGGAAGCCACTATGTCCCAAGCCCACGACAAGCTGATCGGCCCTGTGCCATCGCGCATTTCCGACACCGCCCGCCTGGCCGTTACCGAATACGACGGTCGCGTTGCCGACTTCAATGTCGCCGCCTGGCTGCAACTGCCGGGCCTCGCCAACTTGCCGGTGTCATTGCTGATTACCTACCGCGATGCGGGCGCCCGCCGTGAAGTGCTGGTCGACCATGGCAAGGTGAACGCGCAGGGCAAAATTCTGCTGTCGGGCATCGGCCGCTTGCCGGTGAAACAGAAGATTGAAGAGATGCAGGTCAGCCTGCGCTCGGCCATTCCCGCCACCAGCCTGGTGGTGGAAGAACTGTTTGTGCAGGCCGTGGAAGTGGCCGAGTCGCAGAGCCGTACTGCGCTGGCATAAGCCGGGACGGTACATACAAAAAGCCCGCGACATTCGCGGGCTTTTTTGTTTCGGCTTGCTCGACCCATCCCCTCGCCGCTTGCGGGAGAGGGTGCCCGAAGGGCGGGAGAGGGGCAGTTCGCTGCAGTTGCTAGCGCGGCGCGCCGTTGCAGGTAACCCGCTCCGGAGCGAACTCAGCCGCGGCATCCTGCAACTGAGCAGCCGGCGCATGGGGCACCAAGGACTCCGGCCAGCGGGCGAAATTCAGCCCGGTGATGCGGTTGAGCCCTTCCAGCGCCTGCTCTGGATGGCTGTGCTGCAGCGCAACGACCGTGCCCTGCTTCTTCGTGATGTGGCTCTTGGGGTTACTCATAGCACCCGGGTTCCTTGGCTAGTCCGTGCCAGGCTGGCAGTTTGATAGCAATCTACAAGGTAGAGAGCCAAAAGCGTGCCAAGTAAGTGGTCGTCCATTTCGTGGGCTCTGGCGCCCCACCGGCCACGTAATCCCGCAGCCCTACGCGCAAACTGACGTTTTTTGTCAGTCCGCTCCGCCCTCGCTTTCCGGCGCCGCCTGCAGCCATTGCAACAAGCTGGCGCCGAACAACTCGGCGTGTTCCTGGTAAAGCGTTTTGAGCGCCGCATGTAACCCTGGATACCACGCCTCATCCATACGGGCCGGCAGTTGCTCCAGACGCGGCATCGGCCATGGGCTGTGCAGCAACAGCTGACGCAGGCTGTATTGGCCCAGGTCGCGGCACAACACCCAACCGCCACCACTGGCGCGGCAAATCAACAACTCGTTTTCGAGAAACTCGACAATCTCGTCCCACTCATCCTCAGGCAACTGCCAGCCCAAGGTGTGCACATCGTCCAGACGCAGCACATCACCGCGCACCTGGGCATCGTGAAACATGCGCAACAAACCCAGCGTCACCAACACCCGTGGCAACGCACGGCGGCGCCAATGCCGCGACGAACCGAGGTTGCAGGCCAGCTCCGCGCCGAACAATACGATCAGCCACGACAAGTACACCCACAACAAAAACAACGGCACCGTGGCGAAGGCGCCGTAAATCAGCTCAAAGCCAGGGAACAAGCGCACGTACAAACCGAACAGCGCCTTGGCAATCTCGAACAGCACCGCCGCGAACACCCCGCCCAGCAGCGCATTTTTCAGCGGCACGCGGGTGTTTGGCACCGATGCATAAATCAGGGTGAAGGCCGCCACGCTCGACATCAGCGGCGTTAGGCGCAGCAGGGCCTTGGCGCCGATCACCGCATCCGGCCCGGAGATCATCGACAGCGAGGTGATATAGGTGCTCACCACAAAGCCCACGCCGAGCAGCAACGGACCGAGGCTGAGAATCGCCCAATACAGCAGAAAGCTGGAAATGCCACGCCGCGGCTGACGCACCCGCCAAATATTGTTCAGCGCCTTTTCCACAGTGACCAACATGGCGAAGGCGGTGACGGCCAGAAATATCACGCCAATCCACGTGAGCTGACGGGCCTGGGTGGTGAAGTTGTTCAGGTACTCCTGCACCATCTCGCCAGAGGCGGGCAGAAAGTTATGGAAGATAAAATGCTGAATTTGCTCGCCCACACCGGAAAAGGCCGGCACGGCAGAGAGCATGGCGAAGGTCACCGTCATCATCGGCACCACCGCGAACAGGGTGGTATAGGTCAGCGCCGCCGCGCTGTTGGGGCCATGGTCGGCCAGAAAGCGACGCAACAGAAAACGCCAGAATTCCACAAAATCATCGAAACCTTGGCGCATGCCCACTCCCTTGTTTAGTAGTAAATCGCCGCGAGAACGCGATGCCATGTTCAGGCCAGGCTGCCGACGCGGGTAGAATAGCCGCCACCCTAGGCAAGATGCGATACGCACATGACCGACCTGACGCTTTATCACAACCCGCGCTGCACGAAATCCCGTGGCGCGCTGGAGCTTCTTGAAGCCCGTGGCCTGCAGCCCACCGTCATTCGTTACCTGGAAACCCCGCCGAGCGCCGCTGAAATTACAGCCCTGCTCAGCAAGCTGAAGCTGTCCGCCCGCCAGCTGCTGCGCACCGGTGAAGACGAATACAAACCCTCAACCTCAGTGACGCCAGCCTGAGCGATGCCGACCTGATCGCCGCCATGGCCGCGCACCCGAAACTGATCGAGCGCCCGATTCTGGTAGTCGGCGACAACGCCGTCATCGGCCGCCCTCCGGAGCTGATTCTGGAGCTGCTGCCATGAGCCAGCCGTACATTCTGGTTCTCTACTACAGCCGTAACGGCGCGACGCTGAATATGGCCAAGCAGATCGCCCGTGGCGTGGAACTGGCCGGCCTCGACGCGCGCCTGCGCACCGTGCCCGCCATCTCCACCGAATGCGAAGCCGTGGCGCCGAGCATTCCGGCCGACGGCGCGTTGTACGCCACCCTCGACGACCTGAAAAACTGCGCCGGTCTCGTGCTCGGCAGCCCGACCCGTTTCGGCAATATGGCCGCACCGCTTAAATACTTTCTCGACGGCACCAGCAGCCTGTGGCTCACCGGTGAGCTGGTCGGCAAACCTGCTGGCGTGTTCACCTCCACCGCCAGCCTGCACGGCGGCCAGGAAACCACCCTGCTTTCGATGATGCTGCCGCTGCTGCACCACGGCATGCTCATCGCCGGCCTGCCCTACAGCGAAGCCGCGCTGCTGGAAACCCGTGGCGGCGGCACGCCGTATGGCGCCAGCCACCATGCTGGTGCCGACGGCAAACGCGCCCTCGACGAACACGAAATGAGCCTGTGCCGCGCCCTCGGTCAACGCCTGGCCAACACCGCTCTACGCTTGGAGAACACCCGTGGCTAAAACCCCGAAGCCATTGCCAGCACTCGACTGGCTGGCCCCGCGCCTGAAAGTTAGCCGCGTACTCACCCTCATCAGCTTCTTCGCCCTGGCCGCGCTGCTGCTGACCTGGAACCTGGTGTACGCCGACCTGCACGGCGCGCGCACATGGGTAATCCTCTGCATCGAACTCGGCCCATTGGCCCTGCTTGCCCCTGGCTTGCTAATGGGCAACGCCCGCGCCCACGCCTGGACCTGCTTTGTGGTGAATCTGTACTTCATCAAAGGCGTGTTGGCTGCATTCGACCCCAACCGCAGCTGGCTCGGCTGGAGCGAAGCACTGTTGAGCCTGGCGCTGTTCACCAGCGCACTGCTCTACACCCGCTGGCGTTTTCAGCATGATCGGAAGTTGGCGGGCGAGGTTTAACGAAGGCCGCAAATTCACCACCGTCATTCCCGCGAAGGCGGGAATTCAGACTCTCACGTCGTACACGATCTCGCGCCCGACTAAAAATTCTGGGTCCCCGCCTGCGCGGGGGCGACGGTGGTTTGGCTTACCAGCCCAGGTTTCTTTCAAGAAGGGAATAGTCAGCTTGCGCTGCGCCTGCAAGGAGGCCTGATCCAACTGCTCGAGCAACTCGAACAGCGCGCTCATGCTGCGAGTACCGCGGGTGAGAATAAAACGCCCCACCTCATCCGTCAGATGCAACCCGCGACGCGACGCGCGCAATTGCAGCGCACGCAGCTTGTCTTCGTCCGACAGGGTCTGCAGCTGAAACACCAGCGCCAAGGTCAGACGCGACTTCAAGTCCGGCAGCTTGATAGCCAACTCACGCGGCGAACTACCGGCGGCCAACAGCAAACGCCGGCCGCTATCGCGCAAGCGGTTGAACAGATGGAACAGCGCCTCTTCCCACACCGCATTCCCGGTGATGGCGTCCAGGTCATCCAGGCACACCAGCTCGCACTGCTCCAGGTTATCCAGCAACTCGGTGCCATGCTGCACCACGTCGGCCAGCGGCAAATACACCGCCTGCTCGCCGCGCTGCTCAAAGCGCAGACACGCCGCCTGCAACAGGTGGGTACGCCCCACTCCATCGCTGCCCCAGAGGTACATCAGGCTTTCCGTCCAGCCGGCATCCGCCTCGCACAAACGCTCGACATAGCCAAGCGCCGCGGCGTTGGCCCCGGGGTAATAGTTCGCAAACGTGGCGTCATCACGCAGACGCACACCAAGGGGGAGCTGTATCGGTTTCATGCGGGAGTAAGGCGGTTCCGGGTGGCGCAAGGGAGGCGCGCAGCAAAGGGGGCGAAGTTTATCGGCTTATTGGCGCTAAGTCATTGATGGCAAAAGCCAACCCACCTCGACGTTGCTGTAAGCAGGTGTCTACCCACAGCGAGAGAACCCACTCAAGCATCCGTAGGCTCACGTCCCGATTCAGGGCTGACTTACCCGATCCCTGGTAGCACCTCGCCGCTAATCAGCCACCAACGAAACGCCGGGAACATCTTTCCCAGAATCGCTATCCCCTACGCGCCCGCGCCGCTGGTGTAGTTTTCATAACCGTTTTGGTGATATGCATCAATGCGATCTCGCCAACACCTCAATGGGTTTTGCCTTCTGCTCTGCCGATCCGGCGTGCTGGGCAGTCGATTTAAGCGTGTATTCTATGCACCGGCCTGAGCCGCAAGATGAAGAGAAACCGAGCCATGATCGAGTTCAAAGAAGCGATAAGCGTGGCGCATGCCAACGTAACGACGCTGGTAAGCCAAGCGAGAAATATCCGCCTGGAAGGCGCACTGCTTTCAGCCGACGGCGCCGTTTACGAAATTACTTTCAGCTACGACGTTGAAGGCGACGATCTGGGAATCGAGTTGGGCGCAGCCAAGGGTTCAAACTTGCTGACCCTAGCAAAATTGATGGGCAAGCGCAGAGAAAACAAAGTCTTTCTGGTAGATAGCGAGACCGGAAAATTCAGAGGATTCAAAAATCAAAAGGATGATTAAACGTGACAAAACGAAAGCTGATCATAGACACCAACCTCCTGTTGGTGCTGGTTATCGGGGCCGTTGAAGGCGGGCGACATATTAAAAACTCCAACCGCCTCAATGGCTTCGACACCAGTGACTACGACACCGTACTGGATGTCATTAAAACCTACGACGACGTCTACATAACTCCTTACATTGCTGCCGAAGTTTCCAATCTTATTGACTTGAAAGAACCGGCCGCCACCCGTGCCTACGAAGTAGCCCGGATTCTGTTCAACGAATTCAAACAGATCGATTCAAGCATTGCGCACGACACTTCAGCAGTCACTTTTCCTATTTACGGTATTACGGATAGCGCACTAATAGGATTGGTCAAGGACTATACGGTGCTGACCAACGACACGAGATTGCTGCCCCCTCTATATGCAATGAACCCTGATCACGTTCTACCTTACGAAGCTGTAAAAAGCGTCGCCTCCTACTAGAATTCTCCTCCCTAGCCATTTCTCTCTACAAATACGCCCTCACCTTCCTGATCTTGTTTGCAAGGTGAACGGCCCGCTGTGCTTTCAAACGCTTCTCAAATATTGGAAGGCTCAATAGCTAAAGGCTCGGCATATGTGTGCGCGAGGCGTGACGCTGCTTGAGAACAATTTAGTGAGAAGTTAAGCCACGATGCATTTGTTTAAAGAGCATCGCGGCTGAAGCCGCCCCTACGGGTAGTACGTGTGGCTTACTCCGACGAACTGGCTGGCACTACCTCCACCACCTCCACCACCTGCCCATCGTCGTAAATATCCGACTGCTTATAAAAGTCATGGGCGTGGCGCAGCAGCACCATGATCACCGCCGCCACCGGCAGCGCCAGCAGAATGCCGGTAAAGCCGAACAGTTCGCCGCCGGCCAGAATGGCGAAAATAACGGCCACGGGGTGCAGGCCGATGCGGTCGCCGACTAGCAATGGGGTGAGCAGCATGCCTTCAAGCAGTTGGCCTACGGTAAATACGGCGGCAATACCCAGCAGCGGATAAAACTCGGTGCCGAACTGGAAGAAGCCGGCCGTGATGGCGGCGCCGAAGCCGATCACAAAACCCATGTACGGCACGATGCTGGCGAGGCCCGCGATGATGCCGATCAGCAAGCCCAGCTCCAGGCCAACGAGCATCAAGCCGGTGGAATAGATGATGCCGAGACCAAGCATCACCAGCAGTTGCCCGCGCAGGAAAGCGCCGAGTACTTCGTGGCATTCGCCGAGCAGTTGCACGATAAAACCTTCGCGGCTGCGGGGCAGCATGCCGCGCAGTTTGGCCAGCATGATGTCCCAGTCGCGCAGCAGGTAGAAACTCACCACCGGAATCAGCACCACGTTGCCGAGCCAGCCGAGCAAGGCCAGGCTGGAGGCGCCGGCCGAGGCCAGCACCGTGCCGACGACGTCGGTGGTCTGGCCCAGGTGTTCGGTGACGGCGGCTTTGATCTTGTCGAATTTCCAGAAGCCATCACCCAGGCCGAGCTTGGCTTGCGCCCACGGCAAGGCAGTGTGTTGCGCCCAGTCGATCATTTGCGGCGCCAGTTCGTACAAGCGCACCAGCTGTTTGCCGAGCATGGGCACCAGCACCAACAGCGCGATCACCAGAATCAGGGTGAACACGCTGAACACCACAACCACGGCCCAGGTACGCGAGAGTTTCCAGCGCTCCAATTGGTCGGCAATGGGGTCGCCCATATAGGCCAGCAGAATGCCGATCAGAAAGGGCGAAAGAATCGGGTGAATGGCCACAACAGCGCACCGAGCAGAAACAGCGCGGCAATCCATAGCCAGTGACGGTTGTCAGTCATGCTCAAAAGCCTCGAGGGAAAAGGGTTCACCAGCCGTAATGGAGCACGTTGGTCGCTGGTGCTGGCGCGGGCGCTACCGGCGCGGGGGCTTGGCCGGCCGGTGTAGCGCTGGCGTCGACCGGCGCCGCCGCTACCGGCTCCGGCGGCAGCTCGCGCATCCGGGCCAGGGCCAGTTGCGCGCGCAGTTGCTCGCTGCTGGCTTTGACGCGGTAGGTCAGGCGATTGCCCACGGCGCTTTGCAGACGCGCGTCGAAGGGTTCGAGCAGGCGTTGCAGTTCGGCGTAACGGTTGAGGTCGGCGCCCTGGATATCCAGCGTCAGGTCCTGCGCCGAGCCCTGGGCCGCCACAAAGTGCGTGGCCAAACGTTGGCTTACGGCCAGCAGCACGGCGTCGGCGACGGCGTCGGCATCCGCGCCTTCAACCTTGCCTTGCTCGCGGCTGTCGCCCAACCACAGGCGCCATTGCGCTTGCCATTTTCCGCTGTCTTCCTGGGCGCTAACGGCCAGCAGCGCATCGGCGCCGTAGCGGGCCGAGGGTTCTTTCAGCGCGTCGGGGTTGTTGGCGGTGAGGTTTTCCGCGGTGCCGGCGAGCTGCTCATTCAGGTCGGCGATCGGCAAACGCAGCGGCAAGCCACGGTTTTGCGCGGCGCGTTGCAGGGGTGCGGCGGCGGGTTGGCTGTCGCCCACCAGGCTCGCGCCATCCGGGGTGGTGTTCAGCCACCAGGTGAGCACGGCCGGGCGATTGGCGCTCCACAGGGAAATGCCGGCCTGGCGCAGGCTGCGGTCGGTGCTGATGGCGTCGAAGTCGACCACCAGCACTTGGGGCGGACCATTTTCGTAGCCGTATTGGCTCACCAGCTGTTGCGGGTCTTTGCGCAGGGCGGCAATCGCCGGGTTGCTCAGGGCTTTGCTGTCGCCGGTCAGGCGCAGCACCAGGGTGTCGAGGGCGCTGCTCAGGGCGGTGGCGCGCTCCTCCGGTTGCTGGCTGGTGACTGGCTGGCGCACTTGGTAAAGGTCTTCAACGGGCGCGGCCTGGGCGACAACGCTGCACAGGGACAGGCCCAGGGCCAACAACGGACTGAACAGTGAGGCAGAAAAACGCATGGTGGGCTCTCAGCTCGGGAGGTGGCGACAGGCCTGCATTGCAGGGCGCTGCGACAAAGTGCTCTACCTTAAACAGCCCACTCGGGCGCTGTCGAGCGGCGCCGCCAATTACCGGCTTAACTAGCTAAACAAATAGGCACTCAACAAGCGTAACGGCCAGCCGATACGTTCTCAGTACGGCGCCAGCGTGCGCACAGCAAACACATAAAAGAGGTACCTGCGGTGTCGATAAAATTACGTTTGCTGCTGTTAACCGGCACAGGTCTCGTGGCGGCGCTGATTCTCAGCCTGGTGAGTTTCATCGGTAACCATCAGGTGGCCGACGCGGTGCGCGCCAACCAGGTGAGCCTCAATGCCCTGCGCAATCATATGGAAGCCGACATGATGCACGACGCCCTGCGCGCCGACGTGCTGGCCGCCATGCTGGTGGGCCTGGGCAAAAGTCCCACCAGTGCTGAAGAAGCGCGTAGCAGCCTGGAAGAACACGCCGGGCATTTTCGCGAGGTGCTGACGGAAAACCTCAAGCTGCCGGTAAACGATGCCATCAAGGCCGGGCTGAACAAGGTCAAACCCAACCTCGATACCTATATAGCAGCGGCCGAAAGCATCGTCGGTCAGGCCCTGACCAACCCCGACGCCGCGCAAAAACAACTGCCCACCTTCAATGCCGCCTTCACCCAACTGGAAGGCGAGATGGCCAGCCTGAGCGAGCTGATTGAAGGCAACACCGAGCAGACCAGCAAAGACACTGAAAGCGCCCTGAGCACCGCCAACCTCACCCTCACCATCGTATTGATTGCCAGCCTCGTGCTGCTCGTGGTGCAAGGCGCATGGATTATCGGCAGCATCATGCGGCCTCTGCTGGCGGCCAGCGGCATCGCCAGCAGCATCGCCCAGGGCGACCTCGGTCGCACCATCGAACAACCCACCCAGCAAGACGAGGCCAGCGCCTTGATCCGCAGCCTGGCGACCATGCAGCGCGACCTGCGCGGCATGATCGCGCCGTGCGCAGCAACGCCGACAGCGTAAACAGCCTGAGCCAGCAACTGAGCGCCGGCTGCCATCAGGTGGCCGGCAGCAGCACCCAGCAAAGCGAGGCGGCCAATACGATGGCGGCGGCGGCCAGTGAAATGACCGCCAGCATCGAGGAAATCACCCGCCATGCCGGGCAGGCGCTGGACATGGCCAACCAGGCCGAGCGCCTGGCCAAAGACGGCGGCAAGGTGATTCATCAAGTGGTTCAGGACATGGACGGCATCGCCCGCTCGGTGCAGCAGTCGGCGCAGGTGATTCGCACGCTGGATCAGGAGTCGGAACAGATCTTCGGCATCATCCAGGTGATCAAGGGCATTGCCGACCAGACCAACCTGCTGGCCCTGAACGCGGCCATTGAAGCGGCGCGGGCCGGTGAGCAAGGCCGTGGCTTTGCCGTGGTGGCTGATGAAGTGCGCAGCCTGGCCGGGCGCACCAGCGCCTCCACCCAGGAAATCGCTGCCATGGTGCAGCGCATTCAAACCAGCACCCGCGATGCCGCCACCAGCATGGAAGCCGGCGTCGCCCAGGTGGACAAAGGCATGGCGGTGACCGCGGACGTGGAAAAGGCGATTCGCGAAATTCTCGAAGCGACGCTCAGCACCACCCAACTGGTGAACGACATTACCCGCACCATCGGCGAACAAAGCCTGGCCAGTAACGAGATCGCCCATCAGGTGGAAACCATCGCCACCATGTCGGTCAGCAACAGCACGGTGATCAGCCAGACCGCCACGAGCACCGATGAGCTGTCGAGCCTGGCGGGCAAGTTGTCGTTGTCGGTGGATAGATTCCGACTGTAACCCATGCTTTCAGACCGCGTGAAAACGTAGCGAGCGAAGGTTTGGCAAGGCCCTCTCTAAACTAAGAGCAGGGCGAAAAAGCGGAGTTGACACGTAGTCAATGAGCATTTTTCGCCCGTTTTTAACGCAGCCAAACCGAGCGCAGTAGTTTTCACGCGGTCTGACTATTTTCAGGCCGTCCGGCTGCGTGGATGGCCGCCCGAGGGCAAGCCTGATAAATCGCGCGCCTTCGCAGACCGGCCAGGCTAACCGCCACCTCATGTTCCGGTCGCTCCCCGAACATCCCTTTCATAAAGGCCTGGATCTATGAGCAAGCAACCCTCCATTAGCTACAAGGACGCCGGCGTCGATATCGATGCAGGTGAGGCACTGGTCGAACGCATCAAAAGCGTGGCCAAGCGCACTG
Source organism: Pseudomonas sp. CC11G (assembly GCF_056174845.1). Lineage (NCBI taxonomy): Bacteria > Pseudomonadati > Pseudomonadota > Gammaproteobacteria > Pseudomonadales > Pseudomonadaceae > Pseudomonas > Pseudomonas sp. CC11G. The sequence continues at coordinate 165,466 of NZ_JBWBZC010000010.1, read as the reverse complement.
CGCGTCCGGAAGTAATGGGCGGCCTGGGTGGTTTTGGCGCCCTCTGCGAAATTCCGGCCGGCTACAAACAACCGGTTCTGGTCAGCGGCACCGACGGCGTGGGCACCAAGCTGCGCCTGGCGCTGAACCTGAACAAGCACGACAGCATCGGCCAGGATCTGGTCGCCATGTGCGTAAACGATCTGGTCGTATGCGGCGCCGAGCCGCTGTTCTTCCTCGACTACTACGCCACCGGCAAACTCAACGTTGACGTCGCCACCACCGTGGTCACCGGCATTGGTGCCGGCTGCGAACTGGCGGGCTGCTCGCTGGTCGGTGGTGAAACCGCCGAAATGCCGGGCATGTATGAAGGCGAAGACTACGACCTGGCCGGCTTCTGCGTTGGCGTGGTGGAAAAAGCTGAAATCATCGACGGCTCCAAAGTAGCAACCGGCGACGCCCTGATCGCCCTGCCGTCTTCCGGCCCGCACTCCAACGGCTACTCGCTGATCCGCAAGATCATCGAAGTGTCCGGTGCTGATATCGAAACCGTGCAGCTCGAAGGCAAAGCCCTGACTGAACTGCTGATGGCGCCGACCCGCATCTACGTAAAACCGCTGCTCAAGCTGATCAAAGACACCGGCGCCGTGAAAGCCATGGCCCACATCACCGGTGGCGGCCTGCTGGACAATATCCCGCGCGTACTGCCAGACGGCGCACAAGCGGTGGTCGACGTGGCCAGTTGGAAACGCCCGGCCGTGTTCGATTGGCTGCAAGAGCAAGGCAACGTGAACGAAACCGAAATGCACCGCGTGCTGAACTGCGGCGTGGGCATGGTGATTTGCGTCGCCCAGGAACACGTCGACAGCGTGCTGGCTAACCTGACCGCCAGCGGCGAGCAACCGTGGGTAATCGGCCAGATCAACGCCGGCGCCGCCGATGCCGAACGCGTTGTGTTGAACAACCTGAAAGCCCACTGATGCCCAACGCCGCACCCTGCAATGTGGTCGTGTTGCTGTCCGGCTCGGGCAGTAACCTGCAGGCGTTGATCGATGACATCCAGGCGGGCTCAACCCCCGCCCGGATCTGCGCCGTAATCTCCAACCGCAGCGACGCCTTTGGCCTGGAACGGGCCAAAGCGGCCGGCATCGCCACCCATGTGCTTGACCACAAAAATTTCCCCGACCGTGAAACCTTCGACACCGCGCTGATGGCGCTGATCGACAGCTGCCAACCGCACCTGGTGCTGCTGGCCGGTTTTATGCGCATTTTGAGTGGCGCCTTTGTGCGTCATTACGAAGGGCGGCTGCTCAATATCCACCCGTCCCTGCTGCCCAAATACAAAGGCCTGCACACCCATCAACGAGCGCTGGATGCCGGCGACAGCGAACATGGCTGCAGCGTGCATTTCGTTACAGAGGAACTCGATGGGGGCCCTCTGGTCGTACAAGCTGTCGTGCCGGTGCGCTCGGATGACTCGGCCCAAAGCCTGGCCAACCGCGTACATGCACAAGAACACTGCATTTACCCACTCGCTGTGCGCTGGTTCGCTGATGGCGACTTGCAACTGGGCAGTGAGGGGGCAATGCTGAAAGAGCAGTTGCTACCGGCCACCGGCCACCTGATCCGAACCTAGGAGACTTTATGCGTCGCGCCTTGCTGTTCGTCCTCGCCGTGCTCACCCTGCCGGCGCAGGCCCTGGAACTGAAACCCTTTTCGGCGAGCTACACCGCCGACTGGAAACAGGTTCCCGTTAGCGGAACTGCCGAACGCAGTTTGCAAAAGCAGGCTGACGGCCGTTGGCTGCTGAACTTCAAAGCCTCCATGCTGGTGGCCGGCCTCACCGAAGAAAGCGTCTTCCGTGTCGACGGCACCACCTTCCTGCCGCAAACCTACCGCTACGAACGCAGCGGTCTGGGCAAGGGCAAAACCGTAGAACTGGACTTCGACTGGGACGCCAAGAAAGTCATCGGCAGCGACCGTGGCGACCAGGTTTCCCTGCCGCTGAACCGTGGCGTGCAAGATAAATCCACCTACCAGGTGGTACTGCAAGCCGACGTGGCCGCTGGCAAGAAAACCATGAGTTACCAAGTGGTGGATGGCGGCGATATCGAAACCTACGACTTCCGCGTGCTGGGTGAAGAGAAGGTCCAGACCATGGCCGGCAGCGTGGACGCCATCAAGGTAGAGCGCGTACGCGACCCAACCCAAAGCAGCCGCAAAACCGTGCTGTGGTTCGCCAAAGACTGGAATTACCTGCTGGTGCGTCTGTTCCAGGTCGAGAAAGACGGCAAGGAATACCAGATCATGCTCAAAGACGGCAGCGTCGATGGGAAAGCGGTGAAAGGCAGTTAAGCCCGAGCCGAATGAAGAAGCCCCGCTCCGTGCGGGGCTTTTTTATGGGCGTGTCACCGGCCCGTAGGATGGGTAGAGCGCAGCGAAACCCATCAGCGATATATGCCGAAACCGCGATGGGTTTCGGCTACGCCTCTACCCATCCTACGAACAAAAAACCTCTCAGCTGACCACAACTCCCCGTCCTACAGTGTTCAGAAAATGCTCTTTTCAGGAACACGCCTACAAAACAAAATTCTCCGTCTGGCAGGCAACTCTGCTGCGCTCTTAACTTGCCCGTGCAAGCCAACCACGGAGCCATCGCCATGCCTACCCGCCTCGCTGTACTGCTGTTCTCCTTTGTCGCCTCTCTGCCCGCCCTAGCCGTAGGCGGTACCCTTCAGTTCGAGGGGCAGATCGTCAATCCAACCTGCAGCGCCAGCACCTGCGCCCGCGACTTCCCTGCCTTCACCACCCAATCCCTGCCTCTTAACCCTGGCGAAACCAGCGTGAACAATCAGGTCATCACCATCACCTACAACTGAGCCCAACCGACCACCGCGCCGCCACCGATCAATTTGCGATTGCCAGCGCGCCGCCGCGCTGGTATCTGTACATGCACACAGTGGTTTGGCGTACCGATGCACTCCCTCGACGATCCCCGTTTCTATTACCTGGCGAACTTTCATAAAGCGCTGGCCTGGCTGGCTGCGCGCTATAACGACCTGTTCGACGCGCACGAAGCGGCGTTCGTGCGCCAGTTCGGCGAGCTGCCGCTAGCCTCACAAGCCCTGCTGACGCGCATGATCATGCGCAAGGGCCCGCACTTTCGCGCCAGCAAACTGAGCTACGAAGAAATCGGCTGCCCCCGCCAGGCCGCCGAGCCGCTGCTGGCCCACGGTTGGATCAGCAACGAATACGCCCTGAACGTGCAGGAACTCTTCGCCTACCTGCGCAAAGACGAAGTGCTGCAACAGTTCGGCGCCCTGCTCGCCATCCGCACCGCCAATAAACCGCAATTGCTCGAACAGCTGGAAAACCAGCTGGAAGGCGAGCGGCCGTTTAGCCAGTGGTGCCCGCAGCTGGACGACCCACTGCTGACGCTGGGCATTGGCGAGTTGATCGACCGCCTGCGCCTGATGTTCTTCGGCAACCTGCACCAGGACTGGGTGGAGTTTGTGCTCTCGGATCTGGGCATCTTCCGCTATGAATACGTGGAGCTCAGCGCCGATTCGCGCGGTTTTACCCGCCGTGAAGACGTGGATACTTACCTGCACCTGTGGCAGTGCCGTCAACGCTTCGAAGCCGGCGAGCCGTTGACCGAGGTGTTGGAGCAGATTGCCGAGGTGCACACCGAAAACCCGTTGTTGGTGGAGCGGCGCGGCAAGCTGCTGTTCGCCATCGGCCAGCACCTGGAACGCCTGGGTGAGTTGGAGCATGCCTTGGCCTTGTACGGCGTCAGCGCTTATCCACAGGCCCGGCAACGGCAGATTCGCGTGCTGGAGCGCCTGGCCCAGTACGAACCGGCCCACGCCCTGGCGCAGCAGGCCGCTGCCGCGCCGGTCAACGATGCTGAAGCGCAACTGGTGGCCCGCGCTTTAAGCCGCCTGAACCGCCAGCTCGGTCTGGCCAAAGCCAGCAAGCCGCCGAAGGTCGAAGCTGGCCTGATCGAACTTAGCCTGCCTTTTCACCCCGACTTCAGCGTGGAGCAACGTGTGCAGCTGCACCTCGGCGAAGACCACGCTCCCGTGCATTACGTGGAAAACACCCTGATCTGCAGCCTGTTCGGCTTGCTCTGCTGGCCAGCCATTTATGCGCCGCTGCCGGGGGCGTTTTTCCATCCGTTCCACAGCGGCCCGGTGGATTTATTACGCGCCGACTTTACCCAGCGCCGCGCCGCCCTATTTGCTGACTGCCTGGCGGCACTGGACAGCGAGGCCTACAAAACCCGCATCCGCGCCACCTACCAGGAAAAATTCGGCATCCAGTCACCCTTCGTGTACTGGGGCCTGCTCACCGAAGAATTGCTGGACCAGGCCCTCACCTGCCTGCCCGCCGCCCACCTGCGCGCCTGGTTCCAACGGTTACTGGGCGATATCAAAGCCAACCGCGCCGGAATGCCCGACCTGATCCAGTTCTGGCCGGCCGAGCAGCGCTACCGAATGATCGAAGTGAAAGGCCCCGGCGACCGCCTGCAAGACAACCAGAAACGCTGGCTGGCCTTTTGCGCCGAGAACGGCATGCCGGTCGACGTCTGTTACGTGCAGTGGTGCGAGGCGTGATTTATCAGGTTGCCGTGCGGGCCATGTGCGAGTTCACCGCCAAACAGGGCGACCTCGACTTGCGCTTCACCCCCTCGCCCACCGCCCAGGAGGGCATTGCCGGGCATATGAGCGTGGTGGCCCGGCGTGGCTCGGGCTATATCGCCGAGCTGCCGCTGAGCGGCGAATATGAAGGCTTGCTGGTGCGTGGCCGCGCCGATGGCTACAACCCCGATGACAACCTGCTGGAAGAAATCAAAACCCACCGCGGCGATATCTCGCGCATTCCCGACAACCACCGCCTGCTGCACTGGGCGCAGGTAAAGGTCTACGGCGCGCTGCTGTGCGCGCAGTACGAACTGGAGGAAGTCGACCTGGCGGTGGTGTATTTCAATGTGCTCACCCACAAGGAAACCAGCTTTCGCGAGACCTTCAGCGCTAGCGCCTTGCAGGCGTTTTTCGAGTTGCATTGCCAACGCTTTATCACCTGGGCCAAGCAGGAACAGGCGCACCGGATCGAACGCGATACCAGCCTGGAGCAGTTGAAGTTTCCCCACGCCAGCTTTCGCAGCGGCCAACGCCAACTGGCTGAAGCGGTGTACCGCGCCGCCCGCGACGGCCATAGCCTGATGGCCCAGGCCACCACCGGCATTGGCAAAACCATCGGCACGCTGTTCCCGCAGCTCAAGGCATTTCCCGAACAGAAGATTGATCGCCTCTTTTTCCTTACGGCCAAAACTCCGGGCCGTCGTCTTGCCCTGGACGCCCTTGAAACCCTGCGCAGCCAGGAGCCGAAAATCGCCCTGCGCGTACTGGAACATGTGGCCCGCGACAAAGCCTGCGAACACCCGGACAAAGCCTGCCACGGCGACTCCTGCCCCTTGGCCAAAGGTTTCTACGACCGCCTGCCCGCCGCACGCAAAGCCGCGCTCGACAGCCAGTGGCTCAACCAGAACGCCGTGCGCGACGCCGCCCTGGCCCATGGCATCTGCCCGTATTACCTGAGCCAGGAGCTGTGCCGCTGGAGCGACGTGGTGGTGTGCGACTACAACTACTACTTCGACATGACCGCGCTGCTCTATGGCCTCACCCAGCTCAACGAATGGAAGGTAACCCTGCTGGTGGACGAGGCGCATAACCTGGTGGAGCGCGGGCGCGGCATGTATAGCGCCGAGCTGCAGCAGGCGCGTTTCAAGATCATGCGCGGCCTGGCCCCCAAGGGTTTGAAGAGCGTGCTGGACCGGGTCAACCGCCACTGGAACCAGCTGCACCAGGACCAGGAAGCGCTGTACCAGGTGTACCCCGCCGCGCCGGACCTGTTCATCATGGCCCTGCAAAAAGCGGTCAGCGCCATCACCGACCACCTCACCGACCAGCCCACCGGCAACGAAGCCGAGCTGCTGCATTTCTACCTCGATGCCATGTTGTTCTGCCGCCTGGCCGAGGTGTTTGGTGCGCACTCGTTGTTCGATATCAGCCGCCACCTGGGCACCGGCGGCAAGTCGCAATCCACCCTGTGCATCCGCAACGTGGTGCCGGCGCCGTTCCTCGCCCCGCGTTTGGCGGCGGCGCATAGCTGCACCTTGTTCTCCGCCACCCTGAGCCCGGCGAACTACTACGCCGACCTGCTCGGGTTGCCGGAACACACGCCGTGGCTGGACGTGGAATCGCCGTTTCTCGCCGAGCAATTGCATGTGCAGGCGGTGAGTAACTTGTCCACGCGCTACGTCGACCGCGACCGCTCGCTGGCGCCGATCACCGCGCTGATGGCCCGCCAGTTTGCCGAGCGGCCGGGCAACTACCTGGCGTTTTTCAGCAGCTACGCCTACCTGGAACAGGTGCGCGACCAGTTTGTGGCGGCGCACCCGCTGGTGCCGATCTGGGTGCAATCGCGGCAAATGGACGAAGCCGAGCGCCAGCACTTTCTCGAACGTTTTCAGGAAAGCGGCCAGGGCATCGGCTTTGCCGTGCTGGGCGGCGCGTTTGGTGAGGGCATCGATTTACCCGGCAACCGGCTGATCGGCGCGTTTATCGCCACCTTGGGCCTGCCGCAGATCAACCCGATCAACGAGCAGATCAAGCAACGCATGCAAGCGATGTTCGGCAGTGGCTACGACTACACCTACCTCTATCCCGGCCTGCAGAAAGTGGTACAGGCGGCCGGACGGGTGATCCGCACGCAGCAGGATTCAGGGGTGGTGTATTTGATGGATGACCGCTTTAGCCAGGCGGCGGTAAGGCGGTTATTGCCGACGTGGTGGGAGGTGGGGCGGTGTCGGTTGCCGACGGTGGATGAGACGCTTACGCCGTAGGTTGGGTTGAGCCAAAGGCGAAGCCCAACGATACACATGAACCAGACCCCAACCCCGCCACCAACCAGAGCGCCGGGTTGCCGCGAGCCTCCCAACCGTCCTCCTCACGACCGCGCGGGTCAGGCCCGGCGGCCTGCCCAGATGGTGCGCTCCCGTGATGAAGCAATGTTGGGCTTCGCCGACGGCTCAACCCAACCTACCCCTGGCGCACGTCGAGCCGAAGCGTAAGGAATTAACCCAACAACTCAGCGAACGCTTTGTCCGCCTCCAGCACCGCTGGCAACGCGGCAAACACCGCGTCCAGATCCAGCTCTTCAATCAACGGCCCGTGCAACGACTCGCGCGCTTCATCTGTCGCGCCGCCGTGGGCTTGCAGCGCCTCGGCAATCAGCACGGCCTGGGCCAGGGTTTTCGGCAACGGGCTATCGGCCGGCGCCTGCGAAGGCTTGGCTTGCAAGGCGATAGCGGTCTGGATCAACTTCGGCAACTGCCAACGGCGCGCCAGCTCGGCGCCCACTTCCGGGTAACCAAAGCCCAGTTGCAGGGTTTCGTTGGCGGCACGGCCGGCGGCGTTGCCGTGTTTGCTGGCATTCAGCTTCGGTGCGTATTGCGGCGCGCCGGTCTGAATCAGCAATTCGCCGATGTTATGCATCATGCCGCAGGTAAATGCGGTGTCGGCGTCCTGGCCGGCCTGCTTGGCCAGCAGACGGCTGATACTGGCCACCTGAAAGCTGTGAATCCAGAAACCCTTGAGATCGAAACTGGCGTCGGCCTTGAACGCGCCGGTCACCGCCGAGGCCATCACCAGCGTGCGCAGGGTGTTGAAACCCAGGCGCGAGGCAGCGTCTTCGATGCTGGTGGATTCTCGCGTGCCACGGTAACGGGAGGAGTTCGCCAGGCGCAGCACCTTGGCGGCGATCACCGGGTCCTTGGCGATATTGCGACCTACGGCGTCCAGGCTTGAGGACGGGCTGTCGAATTGCTGAATCAGTTCCAGGGCCACCTTGGGAATGCTGGGCAAGGCATGCAGGTCGGCGAACAGTGTTTCTATATCCATGAGCTCACTCTCAGTTGAACGGCTTTGTAAGGAAAGCATAGGCAACAATTTTCAGCGCACCGACACCGGGTGTGGGCCACACCCTTGAAGCTAGCAAGGGCCCGCCAGCAACGCTAGCGCTGAATGCGAAAGCCCTTGGGCGAGAGCCCCGTGCCGCGCTTGAAGAACCGCGAAAAGTAGGCCGGATCGGAAAAACCCAGGCTGTCGGAGACCTGATTAACGGTCATGGCGCTGTACACCAGGCAGCGTTTCGCTTCTAAAAGTAGCCGCTGATTGATCATCTGCAACGCCGATTGCCCGGCCAGGCGTCGGCACAGGGCATTGAGGTGGGCGGCGCTGATACTTAGCGCACTGGCGTAATGCTCGATGGGCAGGTGCTGGCGGTAATGGGCTTCGAGCAAGCGGGTGAAGGCGTCCACGTGCTCGCGCCCGCGGTCCGGCCCCTGCGCGGACGATTGCGCCTCGGCACGGCGGCTTAGCGACACCAGCAATACGCTGATCAGCGACTGCAGCATCAGGTCGCGGCCGCTTTGCTGCTGGTCGTACTCGGCGGCAATCGATTCGAACAACGCATCCAGGTAACGCCCTTCGCTGCCTATCGCAAAGCAGGCCGGGGTGCGCAGTACCTGGCTGTCCAGCGTCGCGGCCAGCTGTTCGGCGAGCGGCTGGGCCAGGCTGAGAATGTAGCCCTGCACATCATCGGAAAAGCGAAACCCGTGCACACACAGCGCCGGCACCACTTGCAGCGAACCGCCGCCAACGTCGTCCAACACGTCCTCAACCTGTAACTGCGCCTGGCCTGATTGCACGTACAGGAGCTGCACCAGATCACTGTGCCGGTGCGGTTTGATTTCCCAATGGTGCAAGCGGCTGCGCTCGGGAATCGACTCGCAATGAATCAGGTCCGGCGTCGGCCAGGCGCCGGTTTCGCCATAGAGTTTGAAGACTGGAACCGGATTTTCTGCGGGTTTTATCATTTTCGCGATCCACGAAAAGTACCTGAAAGCTGTTCGATATTGCCTTCTAAGCCAGGCTTTAACCACAAAAAATACAGGCGTTATAAAAACAACTAAGTCTCCGAAGAGACAGGACAACGCCCATGAAAACCCAGATCGCCATTATTGGCGCCGGTCCGTCCGGCCTCCTGCTCGGCCAACTGCTGCACAAGGCCGGTATCGCCAACGTCATCATCGAACGGCAAACCCCCGACTACGTGCTGAGCCGCATCCGTGCCGGCGTGCTGGAGCAAGGCATGGTCGACCTGCTGCGCGAAGCCGGCGTGAGCGAGCGCATGGACATCGAGGGCCTGGTACACGACGGCTTCGAGCTGGCCTTTGACGGCCGCAGCGAACATATCGACCTCAAGGGCCTGACCGGCGGCAAGACCGTGATGGTTTACGGCCAGACCGAAGTCACCCGCGACCTGATGCACGCCCGCGAAGCTGCCGGCGCCAGCACCTTCTACGGCGCGAGCAACGTGAAACCGCATGAACTCAAGGGCGAGCAGCCTTACGTCACCTTCGAGCACAACGGCGAAACCCTGCGCCTGGACTGCGATTACATCGCCGGTTGTGATGGTTTTCATGGCGTATCGCGCCAGTCCATTCCTGAAGGTGTGCTGAAGGAATTCGAACGGGTTTACCCCTTCGGCTGGCTGGGCATCCTGGCCGACACGCCGCCGGTAAATGAAGAGCTGATCTACGCCAACCACGAACGCGGCTTCGCCCTGTGCAGCATGCGCTCGCCGACGCGCACCCGTTATTACGTGCAGGTGGGCAGCGATGAGAAAGTGGAAGATTGGCCGGACGAGCGCTTCTGGAACGAACTCAAAGCCCGCCTGCCGGCGCCCGTCGCGGCCAGGCTGATCACCGGGCCGTCGATTGAAAAAAGCATCGCGCCGCTGCGCAGCTTTGTGGTCGAGCCGATGCAATACGGTCGCTTGTTCCTGCTCGGTGACGCCGCCCATATCGTGCCGCCCACTGGCGCCAAAGGTCTGAACCTGGCGGCCAGTGATGTGAGCACGCTGTATCGCATTCTGCTGAAGGTGTATGGCGAGGGGCGCACCGACTTGCTGGAGAAATACTCCGAGATCTGCCTGCGCCGGGTGTGGAAGGCCGAACGGTTTTCCTGGTGGATGACTTCGATGCTGCACCGGTTTCCCGATACCGATGCGTTTAGTCAGCGGATGCAGCAGACGGAGTTGGATTACTTCGTGAGCTCAGAGGCAGGGCGTAAGACCATTGCGGAAAATTATGTGGGGTTGCCGTACGAGGCGATTGAGTAAAGGACTTTTGCCGACTTCGTTTGCAGAACCAACGTGGTGCCTCTGCACGATTCTGGGTCCCAGCCTGCGCTGGGACGACGGTGTTTTTTGCACCCTCCTCCGTCATCCCAGCGCAGGCTGGGATCCAGGCGCGAAGATAAAAAGGCAAACGCGGGTCCGCTCCCTACCTAAAGCAACCGCTGATAAAACCCCAACTCCAACTCCAGAACCTCCTCCAGGTGCTCAGCCCGGCGAAACCCATGCCCCTCGTCCGGGTAAAAATGCTGTTCCACCAACACCCCACGCGCCTGCAACGCCGCCACCATACTGGCGGTCTGCTCCGGCAACACCACCGCATCCCTGCCGCCCTGGAAAAAGATCACCGGCGCCGTAATCCGCTTGGCATGAAACAACGGCGTGCGCGCTTCATACCGCTCGGCGTCGACGATGGGATCGCCAATCAACCAATCCAGATAATCCCCTTCAAACTTGTGCGTCACCCGCCGCAACGCCAGCGGGTCGCTCACGCCATACAAACTCGCGCCGCCGCGAAAAACGGCATGAAACGCCAACGCACAGAGCGCCGTATACCCACCCGCACTGCCGCCACGAATAAACGCCCGCGTCGGATCAATTCGCCCAGCCCCGGCCAGATGCGCCACCACCGCCACTGCATCTTCAACATCGATCACGCCCCACTGCGCTTGCAACCGCTGCCGGTATTCGCGGCCAAACCCGCTGCTGCCACGGTAGTTGAGATCGGCCACGGCAAAGCCGCGCTGGGTCCAGAACTGAATGCGCGGATCAAACACCGGGTAGCACGCCGAGGTCGGCCCGCCGTGCAGAAACACCACCAGCGGCGGCTTTTCATCCAGCGGCGAAACCTGCGGCGGCGCATAGAAGAATCCATGGACGCGTTCGCCGCTGCTGAGGTAGTCCAGCGGTTGCGGCAATGCCAGTTGCTCAGCCGCCAACGGCTGCTCACCGCCGGCTACCACCTGCACCTGACCATCGCCCCGGCGAATGGCCAGAATGGCGGACAAGCGATCCGCCGCCGCCGCGATGCAGTAGAAGAAATCGCCGTCCGCCGCCAATGCCCGAAAGCGGTTGTAGTCCGGCGCCAATCGTTGCTCAGCACCGTCACCACGCTGGGTCAACAACTCGCCCCAACCGTTAACCAAACGGCTCAGCAGCAACCCGTCATCCCGTATCGGCAAATAGCTGCACGCGCCCAGTTGCCAAGGCGCGCTGCCATGGTCGGCCTCGGCGCCATGCGCCAGCCGCTGCCAGTAGCCGTCGACCTCGCCCCACGGCTGCCACCAGCCATCACGGTCGCTCAGGCAGATCAACCGACCGCCGTCATCAAAACGCGGTTGTTGCAGGGATTCTTCGCTATTGCCGCCAGCCACCACCTTAAGCAGCGGCCAATGCCCACGACTGTCGCGCCGGGCGCTGCACAGGCGCGTTTGGGTCCAGGGTTGGGCGGGGCGGTCCCATTCGATCCAGGCCAGCCGTTGGCCGTCGTCGCTCAGCACCGGCGAGGTGTAGAAGTCGGCGCCTTCAGCCAGCACCGAGCGGTAGCCGTCGGCCAGATTGATACTCACCAGCCGGTTACGCACCCGCCCCTGGCCGTGGCATTCCTCCACGGCGAGCAGCGCCTGGGCAGAGGGGTCGTACTGCAGATCGCCGTAGCGGCATAACGAAGCATCGCCCAGGCGTCGCACGCTGCCGTCGTCCAAACGCTGCTCGTAAAGTTGTTGATCGCTGTCGTTGACGAACGCCACGCCGCGCTCGGTCAGGCAGAACACACCGCCACCGTATTCGTGCACGCGGCTGCGTAGAGAAAGGTGCGCGGGGGTCAGGCAGTGAGCCTGCTGGCCCTGCCAGCGCCACAAGGTATTGCGCCCGTCCTGGGGGTTGAATTCCACCCAGAACAGGCCCTGTGCATTGACCTTGAGCTCGGCAAAGTCGCGGCTGGCCGAGGCCGCTTGGCGGGCCGACCAGTCGCTTTGGAAAAAACCATAACGCGCATCACGAGTGGGCATAGGAGCAGGCTCTGGTTGATGCGCCAAAGCGTACGCTTCTGTGCGCACTGATCAAACCTTCACAATCAACCGTGATGCCTTTTCATTACGCATAGTCAGCGCCTGCATACCGGCCGACGCCAACTCAGCCTCCTCACGCGCCGCCAGAATCACCCCATGGTGGGCCGACTTGCTGCACACCGGGTCGGCATTGCTGGCGTCTCCGGTGAGCATGAATGCCTGGCAGCGGCAGCCACCGAAGTCTTTGTGTTTTTCATCGCAGGAGCGGCACGGCTCGGGCATCCAGTCATCGCCGCGAAAGCGGTTGAAGCCAAACGACTCGTTCCAGATATGGCTGATGCTATGTTCGAGCACATTGGGAAACTGCACCGGCAATTGCCGCGCGCTATGGCACGGCAAGGCGGTGCCGTCGGGGGTGATGTCGAGGAACAGATTGGCCCAGCCGTTCATGCAGGCCTTGGGACGTTCTTCGTAATAGTCGGGCGTGACGAAGATCAGCTTGCACGGGTGGTTCTGCGCCTCCAGGCGGGCGCGGTATTCGTTGGTGATGCGCTCGGCGTTGGCCAGTTGCGCACGGGTCGGCAACAGCCCGGCACGGTTGAGCTCGGCCCAGCCGTAAAACTGGCAGGTGGCGAGTTCCACGAAGTCGGCCTCCAGCTCCAGGCACAGATCGATGATGCGTTCGATGCGGTCGATGTTGTGCCGGTGGGTCACGAAGTTCAGCACCATCGGGTAGCCGTGTGCTTTCACGGCGCGGGCCATGGCCAGCTTCTGGGCGAAGGCTTTTTTCGAGCCGGCGAGCATATTGTTCACCTCCTCGTCGGCGGCCTGAAAGCTGATCTGGATATGGTCCAGGCCGGCCTCGCTGAATTCGGCAATACGCTTTTCGGTGAGGCCGATGCCGGAGGTGATCAGGTTGGTGTAGTAACCCATGTCGCGGGCGGCCTTGATCAGCTCGGCCAGGTCCTGGCGCACCAGCGGTTCGCCGCCGGAGAAGCCCAACTGGGCGGCACCCATTTCCCGCGATTGGCGAAACACGTCAATCCACTGCGCGGTGTTCAGTTCCTTGCCGTGCTTGGCGAAGTCCAGCGGGTTTGAGCAATACGGGCATTGCAGCGGGCAGCGGTAAGTGAGTTCAGCCAGCAGCCACAGGGGCGGACCGGGTTTGGGCACGGTTTGTCTGGAGACAGCCGGCTTAGCGCTCTCTACCTTAGAGAAAGTCGATCCAGAACTGAGCACAGGCCACCTCCATAAACGCGAAGATGTCTTCGTCTATGCCGGGCGCATCGGGGAAGCGCTCGCTCAGGTTGGCGATGATGGCGGCGACATCCTGCTGGCCGTCGATCAATTTGAAAATCTCGCTGGCGCTGTCGTTGAGCTTGATCATGCCCTCGGGGTAGAGCAACACGTGGCAGGCTTGCGCTGGCTCGAATTGGAAGCGGTAGCCGCGGCGTAAGACGGGAACCTTGCTTGTGGGTAGAGCGTGCACAGACGTCATAGCGCAATCCCCCGGTGCCATACGTTGGCATCCGTCACCGAATGGTACGGCGGGCGGTTGAGTTCGTAGGCCATGCTCATGGCGTCGAGCATGGTCCACAGCACATCCAGTTTGAATTGCAGAATTTCCAGCATGCGCTGCTGCGCCTCGAAGGTGGTGTAGTGCGCCAGGGTGATGCGCAGGCCATGTTCCACATCGCGCCGTGCTTGCTTGAGGCGGGTGCGGAAGTAGTCGTAGCCGGCGGGGTCGATCCAGCTGTAGTGCTGCGGCCAACTTTCCAGGCGCGACTGGTGAATCTGCGGGGCGAACAGTTCGGTGAGTGAGCTGCTGGCCGCTTCCTGCCAGTTGGCGCGGCGGGCGAAGTTCACATAGGCATCCACGGCAAAGCGCACGCCGGGCAATACCAGCTCCTGAGATACCACCTGCTCGCGGTCCAGGCCCACGGCTTCGGCCAAGCGTAGCCAGGCCTCGATACCGCCCTCCTCCCCAGGCGCGCCGTCGTGGTCGAGGATGCGCTGCACCCACTCGCGGCGGGTGTCGCGGTCCGGGCAGTTGGCCAGGATGGCGGCGTCTTTGAGGGGGATATTCACCTGGTAATAAAAGCGGTTGGCGACCCAGCCCTGAATCTGTTCACGGCTGGCGCGGCCGTCGTACATCGCCACATGGAAGGGGTGATGGATGTGGTAGTAGGCGCCCTTGGCGAGCAGGGCTTGTTCGAATTCGGCGGGGGTTAGGGCAGGGTTTTTCATGCAGTGAATCCTTTTGTTTTTATTGGTGCTGCATCGGGCGACTAGTCCAACATTCTGGGTCCCAGCCTTCGCTGGGACGACGGAGGTTTTTGCCCGCTCCACCGTCATCCCAGCGAGGGCTGGGATCCAGAATTGGCAGTCGTACGCCAAATTCAGCCGTCAAAGCTCAATACCCATCCCATCCCACGCCACTTCAATATCGTGCTCAGCGAGAATCGCGCGTTCGGGCGAGTCGACGTCGAGAATCGGGTTGGTGTTGTTGATGTGGATAAGCACCTTGCGCGGGCCGGCCAAGCTGTCGAGCACTTCAATCATCCCGCCCGGCCCGCTCTGCGCCAGGTGGCCCATTTCGCTGCCGAGCTTGTCGCCCACTTCGCACACGTGCATTTCGTCGTCGCGCCACAGCGTGCCGTCCACCAGCAAACAATCGGCGCGGCCCATCCAGGCCAATAGGCTGTCGTCTACCTGGCCCAGGCCCGGTGCGTAAAACAGCGAGCGGCCGCTGCGGGTGTCTTCCACAAACAAGCCAATGTTGTCGCCCGGGTGCGGGTTGCCACGGTGCGGCGAATAAGGCGGGGCGCTGCTGCGCAGGGCAATGGCGGTAATGCGCAAGCCCGGACACGCCGGAATGCTGAAGGGCTCGCCATCCAGGGCAATCAGGTTGTGCTGCAGGCCGCCGTTCCAGTGGGTGAGCATGGGGAACAGTGGAAAGCCGGTGCTCAAATCCTGATGAACCATCTCCGTGCACCACACCTGATGCGGGCAGCCTTCGCGCAAGCTGAGCAGGCCGGTGGTGTGGTCGATCTGGCTGTCGAGCAGAATCACCGCGCCAATGGCGGTGTCGCGCAATTTGCGCGCCGGCTGCAGCTTGGGAAAAGATTCGAGCTGCACGCGGATATCGGGCGAGGCGTTGCACAGAATCCAGTGCTCGCCATCGTCGCTCAGGGCAATGGACGATTGCGTGCGCGGTTGCGCGCGCAGGGTGCCGGCGCGAACGCCGCGGCAGTTACGACAATTGCAGTTCCACTGGGGAAAACCACCACCGGCAGCGGAACCGAGAATCTGGATATACATAGGGCGATCTCAATGAGGCGGCCGCGTTGCCAAATGCCCCGGCGAACCGGGGCACTTAAAAAACCGGCTCAACGATTGGCGAAGTACATGGTCACTTCAAAACCAATACGCAGGTCGGTGTAGGCGGGTTTAGTCCACATGGGTCGTTTCCTCTTCTTGTTGATGGGGTTTTACGGTTGAGGTGCTGCGCTTTATGTCGAAAGCATCACGCCGGTTTTTCACCGACAGGCTGAGTTAACCACCCAGGCCGGTCTCGCCGAATGCTACTTTCGAACGAGTTTTGCCCCTGATTTAGTAGCGCCGTTGCAACACCTGACCAAGCATGTTGCGACACCTGTGTCATCCGTGGCACACCTGCCCCAACCACCCTCCTCTGCCCCGCAGGCCTTGCGGCGCGCTGGGTCGGGGCTTGCGGCCGGGCGCTGGGCTTTCGGCATGTCGCTTGCTGCGTACGCTGGCATGCGACGGAAGGATGACTGCAAGAGGTAGACCATCGGGCTATGGTTGGCTTACGCGTCATGTCCGCGCATGACCAAAACAACAAGACGCCGATTCGCAGCGCCTCACCTGCTAGCGACATCGGCCACCGGGAGTACTGCTATGCCTTTGCATGCCGTGGAAACCAATGCCAGTGAACTGGCCGCGTTCGTGAAAGACCACTTCCCCGAACGCAGCTTTCACCCCGACCGGGTGATTGCCGAATCGCTGTACCGCAGCGTGAACCTGTACCAGCTCAACCCGCGCGCGGTGAACGTCAAACACATCCTCACCGCCGAGGAAATCCGCCAGCACCAGCAGCAACACCAGGAGTACCTGGCCATCGCCAGCCAGGGCGTGACCGGGCTGGCCAAGCGCGTGGTGCAGGCCGGGTTTGCCGTGTTGCTCAGCGATGAACACGGCATCACCCTGGACTCACGCCTGCCCGAGCAGCGCGACCCGTATACCCAATCGGGCCTGATCGTCGGCGCACGCTGGGACGAATCGGTGGCCGGCACCAACGGCATCGGCACCGCCCTGGCGGCCGAGCAGGCGATGACCATTCACCGCGACGAACACTTCCTCACCTCCAACTTCCGCCTGAGCTGCTCGGTTGCGCCGATCTTCGATGCGCAGGGGTTGCTGCGCGGCTGCCTGAACGCCACCAGCCTCAATAGCGACGGGCCGAAAGAGGCGCAATACCTGACGCTGCAACTGGTGATCATGTATGCGCGACTGATCGAGAACACCCACTTCCGCCAGCGCTACCGCGACTGCCTGACCCTGGCTATAAAACCGCGCGACGACATCACGGACCTGGCCAACGAGCAGCTGCTGGCCATCGACGAAAGCGGGCGCATCATCGGCGCCAACCGCTCGGCGTTTGTCGCCTATGACCAGGTGCAACACCAGGCGCTGCTTGGTAGGCGTATCGACACGCTTCTACCCGCCAGCGTCGACGAACTGTTGAGCATGACCAGCGGCGGCGCACGTGGCGTGCAGATGCGTGCGCTGATCGATGAGGCGCTGGTGGATGTCGGCCTGCGGATTCCGGTGGGCCGGGTGCGGCCGGCGCAGGTCAGTACCAACCAGCAGGTCAAACCGGCTGCACCGCAACACCCGCAACTCGACCAACTGGGCGGCAACGACTCGCTGCTGCAACAAGGCGTACGGCGGATTCGCAAGGTGCTCGACAAGGGCATTCCCGTGCTTATCACCGGCGAAACCGGCACCGGCAAAGAAGCCTTCGCCCGCGCCATCCATCAGGCCAGCGTGCGTCGTAGCGGGCCGTTTGTGGCGCTCAATTGCGCGGCGATTCCGGAAAGCCTGATCGAGAGCGAACTGTTCGGCTACCGCAGCGGCAGCTTTACCGGCGCCAACAAGAAGGGCCAGAAAGGCAAGCTGGAACTGGCCAATGGCGGCACGTTGTTTCTCGATGAAATCGGCGATATGCCGGCGCATCTGCAAACCCGTTTATTGCGGGTGTTGGCCGAGCGGGAGATATCGCCTTTGGGAGCTGAGGCGCCGGTGGCGCTGGATGTGCAGGTGGTGTCGGCTACCCACCAGGATTTGGCGGGGATGATCAGTGCCAAGCAGTTTCGTGAGGATCTGTTTTATCGGTTGAGTGGCATGACGCTGCATTTGCCGGCGTTGCGTGAGCGCAGTGATCGGGAGGAATTGATTGAGCAGTTGTTGCGTGCGCAGCCAGGGGCGCGGGGGTTGCGGCTGGATGAAGAGGCGCGGGCGCGGTTGCTCGGGTATGGCTGGCCGGGGAATATTCGGCAGCTTTTGAATTGCCTGCGGTATGCCGTGGCGTTGGCTGAGGATGGGGTGATTGATCGGGAGTGTTTGCCGGCGGAGTTGCAGGGTGCTGTGGTGGCGGTTAGTGCGCCGGTTGCGCCGTTGAGTAATAGCTTGGCTGAGCAGTTGGGTGGGGATGAGGTTCGGCATTTGTATGCCACTTTAAGGCAGCATCAGTGGAATATCACGGCGGCTGCGGAGAGCTTTGGGATATCGCGGTCGACGCTTTATCGGAAGATGAAGAAGCATGGGATTGTGCAGCCTAATGAGGTTTTTTGAGGTGGATTTTAGATAGGGGTAATTCTTCATTGGCGCGTGTGCTGGGCGTTTTGTTTCGCGCCTTACGCGCGAGTTTCTTTTGTCAGTCGACACAAAAGAAACCAAAAAGTCTTGCCCCTACCTGGGGTCTACGCTTCGCTCCGACTTCCCTCGCTACGTCGCTGCTCCAGGGGCCGGGCTGAGGGCCATCCAGGGCCCCATCCCTCTCCGCGGCTCCCGGCCGCTACGACCCCTTGCGCAACGACTACGCTCGGCCTGGCGCTAAAGGGGCGGGTAGATCACAAGCGGTAGATCAAAAGCCAGATCAAAGGCCCCTCTCCCCCGGCCCCTCTCCCGCACGCGGGCGAGGGGTGACGTAAGGCGAAAAAACCACTCCGATTTGCCCCCTCTCCCGCGTGCGGGAGAGGGTTGGGGTGAGGGGCATTTGATCTGTTTTTGATCTGGCTTTTGATCTTGATCTGCCCGCCCCTTGAGCGCAGGCCGAGTGGAATCGTCGCGGAGGGGGTTGAGCGGCATGGATGCCGCGAGAGGCACGATGGGCCAGGGACGGCCCGTCGTGGCGTGCCCCCGGAGCGGCGATGGAGCGAGGGAAGTCGGAGCGCAGCGTAGACCCAAGGTGGGGGCTGTACGAGACAACCACATGGGTAACAAAAGTGTTCAGTCACATGGGTGACACTTTCAAGGATAGATATCCATCCTTCTGCTCCCTTTCGTCCAGCCTACCGATCACTACCGGGCCGAAATGTATGGCCCAAAGATCATCGCCAATTTGCTCCAGCCCAACTAGCTCGTGCTTCAACAGGTGCCCCACATAGATGCGCATGCCGTGCCGATTGATGATTCCGCTGCAGTCGGCACGGTGTGGTTCGACATAGCCAGGATAGGCCGGCTCCGGCAACCGTTCAGGGTATGGGCGTGGCGAACTCTGGTAGTGCGATTTGGGCGTGCTCTGGTTTAGCGCTTCGTGCGGCCGCTGCTCATTGTAGTTGTGACGAAACAGGTCGAACTGCTTTTGCTGCTCTGCCATATGCGCAGAACAGGGGTGAGTGACGGCGCGTTTCAACGTGCGATGCATGCGTTCGTGGCGCCCATTCTGTTCGGGGCGACCAGGTGCTATTCGCTCAGGAATGATGCCCAGCCGTAACCACCAAATGGACAATTGGCTTAGGCCGGTTTTGCCAGCGCTGGCGAAAGGGGTTCCGTTGTCTGTTCTCAGGCGCGAAGGTAATCCGTAGCAGCGAAACAGGTGTTCAAAAGCCGACTGGGTTTCCTTCAATCGCGTGCCAGACATGCCTTCGCAAGCCAGCAGAAAGCGGCTGGCGTGATCCATCACCGTCAACGGATAACACCACTTCCCGTCCTGAGTCAGGAATTGGCCTTTGTAGTCGGCGCTCCAGAGTTCATTAGGTTCGTTGGTGGATTTAAGCGGCTTTGGATAGCTGGGCACCCGCTTACGAAGCCGGCGGGGCGTGACCAACCCCGCCTGCTTAAGGATGGTGTAGATCGTGGTCCGGGAAGGACTCTGCCCAGGGTATCGCTGCTCCACCAGTGCCTGGATCTTCTTCGGTCCCAGCTCAACGGCAGATCGGCGCCTCAGATCGAGGATGTATTCACGAATAACAAAGGGGGTGCACACCTGTTCGCGGCGGCGGCGACTTTGCTCAGCCAACCCCTCCATACCGGCTAGGTTGTAGCGTTCCACCCACTTGTAGCCGGTCTTTCGACTGATGCCGAAGTGCTCGCACAACGCAGTGAAGCTGCTGACCTGCCTGAGGTAGTCAGCAATAAACAACACTTTCTCGTCCATAGGTTTCAGTTCTCGCCACGGCATGGGGCACCCTCCTGAGGAGACCCCACTAGGTTAAAAACTGTTACCCATGTGGTTGAACTGATTTGTTACCTATGTGGGTGAGTCGTACCGGGCTAGACCTTTTGGTTTCTTTTGGGGCAATGCCAAAAGAAACTCGCGCGTAAGGCGCGAAACAAAGCGTCCAGCACACGCGGTAAACCAGAAACACCAAAGCAAAAAAAGCGAGCCCACCCGTGAAGTGAGCCCGCCCAAAAGCACTGCTTACCTAATCAACTCCCAGGATTTACTCCTGGATATAAACCACATGCGTATGCGTAAACTCATACAACCCATGCTTGCCATCCGCCCCACCAATCCCGGATTTACGCGTGCCGGCATGGAACCCCTGCATCGCCTCAAAGTTCTCCCGATTGATATACGTCTCACCAAAATCAATCTCACGAGCAGCCTTCATCGCCGCACTCAAATTGCGCGTATACAGCGACGACGTCAGCCCATACTCACTGTCATTGGCCAGAGCAATGGCCTCATCCAGGTCATCCACAATCTGCACCGGCAACACCGGCCCGAAGATTTCCTTACGCATGATCTCCATATCCGCAGAGCAACCGGCCAACACCGTCGGCTGGTAGTGGAAACCCTTGCCTAGGTCGGCCACAGCGCCGCCAGTGATGATCTGCGCACCCTGCCCGCTCGCGGTTTTCACCATCTGCGCCACTTTGTCCAAACCGATCTGGTTAACCAACGGCCCCATATCCAAATCCGCATCCACTGACGGATCACCGTACTTGGTAGCCGCCATGGCGCTGGCCAGCTTGTCGATAAATTCATCAGCCACCTTGCGCTCGACATACACCCGCTCGGCGCAGTTGCACACTTGCCCGGTGTTGATCACCCGCGAGGCGGTGATGGCGCTTACCGCCAGTTGCAGATCGGCATCGGCCAGCACAATGGCCGGCGCCTTGCCGCCCAGTTCGAGGTTGAGTTTGGTGATGTTCGGCGCGGCAGCGGCCATGATGCGCGAGCCGGTCAGCACGCTGCCGGTGAAGCTGATCAGGTCGATACCAGGGTGGCTGGTCAGCGCATGGCCAGCGCCGGCGCCGGTGCCGCTAACGACGTTGAACACGCCCGTCGGCAGATCGGTTTCAGCCACCAGGCGGGCGAATTCGAAGCAGTTGATTGGCGTCTCTTCGCTCGGTTTGATCACGATGGTGTTGCCGGTAATCAGCGCCGGCGCCATCTTGCGGGCGATCAAAAAGAACGGGAAGTTCCACGGCAGAATGCCGGCCACTACGCCCAATGCTTTGCGCTGCAAAAAGATGTGCTCGCCCGGGCGATCGCTGCTCAGCACTTCGCCTTCCAGACGACGTGCCCACTCGGCCATGTAGTCGAGGTAGTCGGCGGTAAAGTTCACCTCCACCATGGCCAGGCCCGGCACCTTGCCTTGCTCCTGGGTGATGATGCGCGCCAGGCGCTCGGCGTTGTCGCGCACTTTCTGGGCGATTTTGCGCAGGTAGCCGGCGCGCTCGATAGCGGGTTTGGCGGCCCAGCCTTTTTGCGCTTTGCGCGCGGCGGCGATGGCGCGTCCCACTTGTACGTTGGTGGCTTGCGGCACGCGCGCCAGCAACTCGGCGTTGGCCGGGTTGTACACCTCGATCAGCTCTTCGCTGCCGATAAAGGCGTTATCGATGTAGTTCTCGTAGGTCAGGATGTTGCTCATACGGGTGTCTCCTGTTCACGCAAAAACGCCCGCCGCAGCGGGCGGCTATAAGTCACTTGCTGGCGGTTTTCTTCGCGGCGGCCAGTTGGTCTTGCAGGTCATAGGCGCGCTTGATCAGGTACTGGTGCACGGCCTCGGCCTGCTGAATATCCAGATGGCCCTGGAACGACGGCATGCCGTCCGGAATGCGCCGCCGTAGATGATGCCGAGGAAGCGCTCGTGGTTTTCCTTGCTCAGGGTGCGCAGGTCTGGCACCACGCCGCCGCTGATGGCGTTGATGCCGTGGCATTGCGAGCAGCTGCCGTTGAACAGTTTCACGGCCCTGGTCGATCTGCGCGGTAGTGCCGGTCAGCTCAGGCGGCTCGGGTTTGCGGTCGGCGAAGCGGTCTTTGAGGGCCGGCAACTTCGCGGTGCCGCCGAGTTTGTAGGTGAGTACCTGGGCGTTGGGTTTAACCCCGGCCTGCAGCGACAACGCGCCAGCAAAGGTCGAGAACGCGCCACCCCAGCCAGCCATAAAGGTCACGTACTGTTCGCCGTCTACCTCATAGGTAACCGGTGCTGCCATCACCCCGGTATTGGCCGGCGATTCCCAGACCTTGGTGCCTTTGTCGGCGGTATAGGCCACTACACGGCCATTGGCGGTGCCTTCAAATACCAGGTTGCCGGCGGTGCTCAGGGTGCCGCCGTTGAAGATGGTGCTGTACGGCACTTCCCAACGCGCTTCCTGCTTGATCGGGTCCCAGGCGATAAGTTTGCCGGTCCAGGTATCGGCGATCTTGCGCAGACCTTCTGGGTCTTCCGGCATCATCCCGGTGTTCACGTCGAGCTGGTAAATGCTCTTGAACTTGGAGCGCGGCGGTGCGCCTTCAACATCCTGGTACATGGCCGACATGATGTGCGCCGGGATATACACCAGGCCCGTGGCCGGGTTGTACGACATAGGCTGCCAGTCATGCGCGCCCCAGAAGGCCGGCTGAATCAGGCGGGCTTTTTTCTCTGGGTCTTTCCAGTAGTCCGAGACTTTTTCGTTGCGGATCGGCCGGCCGGTTTTCATGTCGACGCCGGTCGCCCAGTTGATCGGGATAAAGTTTTTCGCCGAAAGCAATTCGCCGGTGGCGCGGTCGATCACGTAAAAGAAGCCGTTCTTCGGCGCCTGCATCAGCACCTTGCGCGGCTTGCCGTTGATTTCCATGTCCACCAGCATGATGTGCGCGGTGGCGGTGTAGTCCCAGGCATCGCCCGGCGTGGTCTGGTAGTGCCAGACGTATTCGCCGTTATCCGGTTGATGGCGACGATGGACGAGAGGAACAGGTTGTCGCCGCGGCCTTCACTGCGAATGCGCGGGTTCCACGACGAGCCGTTACCCACGCCGATGTAGAGCAGGTTCAGCTCTGGGTCGTAAGACATCGAATCCCACACGGTGCCGCCACCGCCCTGCTTGGCGAAGTTGTCGCCAAACCAGGTCTTGGCGGCGATTTCCATGCCTTTGCCTTTGGGCATTTCCTTGGGGTCACCGGGCACGGTAAAGAAGCGCCAGTCTTGCTTGCCGGTCTCGGCGTCGTAGGCGGTGATATAGCCGCGCACGCCAAACTCGGCGCCGCCGTTGCCGATGATGACCTTGCCTTTGACGATGCGCGGCGCACCGGTGATGGTGATGCTGCGGCTTGGGTCGGTGCGGGTATCCACGCTCCAGACTTTTTGCCCGGTCTTGGCGTCAATGGCTTCGAGGCGGCCGTCGAGCACGCCGACGTAGACTTTGCCATTCCACACCGCTACACCACGGTTTACCGCGTCGCAGCAGGCTTCACCGGCGCGTGAGCGGTCGGACTGCGGGTCGTATTTCCACAGCAGTTTGCCGTCACGCGCGTCCAGGGCATAGACGATGGAGAACGGCCCGGTGGTGTACATCACGCCATCGACAATGATGGGCGTGGCTTCGACGCCACGGTCGATATCCAGCTTGTAACTCCAGGCCAGGCCGAGCTTGTCGACGTTGCCGTCGTTGATCTTTTTCAGCGGGCTGAACCGTTGCTCGTCGTAGGTACGGCCGGTGGTCATCCAGTTGCCGGGCTCGCTGTCGGCGGCGCTGATACGCGCGCCATCGACAGCGGCAGGTTTGTCGAGTGCCAAGGCGTGGCCACTGATGGCTGCGCTCAAGAGCAGGGAGGCGAAAAGGCACCGCTGCAGGCCAATCTGATTCATCGGGGAATCTCCAGTTCTTATTAGGAGCCGCAGCTTCGCGCTGCTGACTCAAGGGACTGGAGCAACGGGTGTGCCAGGGGTTCTTTATTGGGCTGGAGACCAGTAAGGACGAGGGTTGTAGCGCAGCGAGCGTTTGCAGACGTAGCGGGCGGGTGTCGCATGAATACGACAGGTGTTGCGACAGGTGTAGCACCCGTAGGAGAGGCTTTAGCCGCGATGCTTTTCAAGGTCAAAAGCATCGCGCCTAAAACCGCTCCTGCCGACGGTGGTTTACCCGCAGGACCGCTTTTGCGGGTTTCGCGATTTAGCGCACCGCGCTGAATTGCATGGTCGGTTCGACGTTGGTGAAGTTGGCAATGTCCGCAACGATCTCGGCCGCGTGTGGCGCGAAGGCGGCCTGAAAGGCTTCGACGCTGTCGAAATACACATGGCCGATGGCGATATAAGGCGCCGGGGCACCCGGGGCTCCGCCGGCCAGGCCGCTGTCTGCGCCGGTGCCTTTGCACACCTCGCCGACCAGACGCTGCACCAGTGGCATATGGGTGCCTACGTAGTAGTCCATGTCGAATTTGGCTTCGGGGGTATTGGGGTAGAAGACGCTGAGTTTGAACATGGAGGGGGTCCTTCTTGTCGAGTGAGGGGCTACCAGTATTACCGAGCGGACGGCTATTACGAAAGCACGGGGTGGTCAGCGCTGAGCCTGCCAAGGAGCGCCCGGACTCGGTGCATTGGCCAACGCATAACAACCTCCGCTGGCATTTAACAATTGCTCAACGCTGCCTGCATATCCGCCGGCTGGATATGCGCCAACTGCGCCTGAACCTGTATCGACCAATGCGCCGGCAAACCGCGCTGCTGGGCCAGCCATGCCTGATCGGCCAGCCCTGCCATGCTGTTGGTTTGCGCCACCAACTGGTCCATCAGGTTGCTGCACAGCATGTGCAGTTGCGTTGAATCGAGCAGCGCCAGGCGTTCTTTCTGGGTGTGTAGAAACACGTCGATGTGCTCGGCAATCGCCGCCACGCTGACGCTCGGTGACTGCACGGCGAACAGCACACCGGGCCGGCCGGCCATCTGCCGAAAGCCGCAAAACACCGCGTAGCCCAATTGCAGTTCGCTGCGCAGGCGTTGGAAGAACGGACTTTCCAGCCATTGGGCGAGCAGGCGCCAGGCCACCTCGTCAGCGGCTGTTGATCAGGCAAGGGGCAGAACAGCACCAGCGCCGCTTCGTCGCCACCGCTCCCGGCATCACGCCAAACCCGCCCGGCCTGCGCCGCGCTGGGCGCACGTTGCAGCGTCTGGCCTTCGCCCGGCAGCACCGCCAACTGCTGTTGCAAGGCCCCGCGCACGGCGTTCGGCACCCCGACGGCCAGGGCCTGATGCTGCGCGCCGGCCCAACACAGGGCCAGCGCGTTGGGGGTAGGCAGCAGTTTGTAGCCGTCGGCCTGATGGACTGCGAAGAATTCCGGCACGCGCTGCCAGAGCTGACGCACCAGGGGCTCGTTGCCGGCCCGTCCAGCCTTTTCGCGGTGCCGGCGCATGCCCTGCCCCCAGGCCAGGTTGGGCGGATGCACGAGCACCTTGGCCAAGTCGGCGAGCAAAGCGGGAAAGACTTCGGGGCGGCCATTGAGCAGCAATTGCCAGCCGCTGTCCTGTTGTTCGAAACGCACCTGCACGCCGGCTTGTTCGGCCAGTTGCAGGCTGGCGCGCACCGCCACTTGTAACACCTCGAACAAGCCATCGGGCGGCGCCTCGGCGAAGCACCAGTGCAGGTAGAACGCCGCGCCCTCTTCCGCCAGCTCCGGGCCAGGCAGCCAGATAAGCCCCGGCGTGGATGTCGGTGCAGTCAGTTGGACAGAGAGTGGCTGTGGCTGCAGCAACGGGTTGGCGTTGGGCAAGTGCCAATTCCAATACTCCACCGCCGCCGGCTGACGCGGCTGCTCAACCACATTGAGGGTAAAGCCGAGTTGCCGCTGTGCCGCCACCGACTCGGTACTGCAGAACAATTCCAGCAGATGGTTTGGCTGCAACTGGCTCAGCAGTTGGCGCAGCGCCCACAGTTGTTCGCTGCCCAGATGCCCGGCAGTGACCGGGCCCTCGCTCCACAACCGCGCCAGTTGCAACGGGGTGGCGCCGTGCAGACGCTGGGCGGCAATGCGGCTGTATTCGTCGCGCCAGGGCAACCAGTCGTCCTGGTCGCTGAAAAAACTCAGCCAGTCAAACAGCGCCGTGCGAATGGAGGCGCGATGGTGCGCATTGGCGGTGTCGCTCAGTTGCAGGTCGATGCTCAGCAGCGCCTGATCGCCGTACTGATAAATCCGCCGCACCTGCAGGGCATCGCACCAGCCGCGCGAGCGCAGGGTGTCGAGCAGGCCGTCTTCCACTTCGTGGGTGAGCCAGGTTTGCAGAAAATCCAGTGCCTGCGGGTAGCCGGCAGGCAGCCCTTGCAGGGCGAAGCACAGGCTCAGTTGCGGCAACCCGGCCGGCACTTGCACCTGCAAAGCAGCGCAACGCAGCGGCAACACGGCGGGCGCGGCGCTCTGCAATAACGGCGGCGCTTCGCGCAAAACCCCGGCGTGCTGCTGAGCCAACTGACGCAACTCGCTCAACGACTGCGGCCCGGCCAACACCAGCTGCATTTGCCCGGCCTGGTAGAAGCGTTGGTGGAAGTCTTCGAGCGCCACCTGAAACGCGGCGTGCTCAACCTTGAGGCTGTCGCGGTTGCCGGCATGGAAGCCGGCGCAGGGGTGGCCGTAAGCCAACGCCTGACCGAACGCAGTATCGGCGAGCGTATTGCGGTCCTGGCCGCGAGCGACAAATTCGGCCTGCAGCACTTCGCGCTCGCGCAATTGTGCGGCTACCTCAAAGAGCGGCCGGGCGAGCATGTCGCACAAGCGCGCCAGCCCGTCGGCAAGTTTGTCGGCCGGCACTTCAAAAAAGTATTCGGTATGACGCTCACGGGTGCTGGCATTCACCTCGCCAGCGCAGGCGCGCACGTACGCCAGCAAACCTTCCTGGGCACTGAAGCCGGTGCTGCCAAGAAACAGCAGATGCTCGAGAAAATGCGCCAACCCCGGGTATTGCAGCGGCGCGTCATGGCTGCCGGCGGCCACCCGAATAAACGCCGAGGCGCGCCGTGCGTTGGGCAGGTGCAGCAGCCGCACCGGCAGACCGTTGGCCAAATGCAGCAGCGGCGCATCTCCCCGAGGGGGCTCCGGGCGCTGGGCAAGTGGCTGGGAACGGTCGTGAATCAACATGCGGTAAATAACCTGCGGCGGGAGCGATAGCGTTGGGGGTAGGCGCGGCTGGCGCAATGCGTCTTTGGCACTAAAACGACGTCAAGAAAACACAGGGATATGTCTATAAAAGCAGATAGCACGCCAAGGCAAGCGCCGCACATTGGCAATTTGTCGATAGCGCCGCGATTTAACGTTTGTTTAATGCGTAAGACGGTGACTGCAAAACACTATTAAGCAGAAACAAATTGTTGCATCCCCTGCCTAGCTTTTATTTCTCTTCTACGCTTCAGGAAGATTTCGCCGTGCCGACGTATCAAGCAAATGGAATGCACTCCTTCTAAAGGTGGGTAAGAAAGCATGTTCAATAATCAGCTCAAAGAACGCTTGGCAGTGCTGGAAGAAGAAGTGGCACGCACCCGGCAGGTCAAAGAGTCGCTGTACGACGAGATGTTGGTGCTCGAAGTTGATATCGACGGCCGCATCACGTTAGCCAACGATAATTTTCTGAAAGAGATGCTCTACCGGCCCGAGCAGTTGATTGGGCACGCCTTGGATGATTTTTTTCCGCAAAGCTTTCGCAGCGAAGAAAACTACCGCCGCATCAAGCATTCCCTGCAAGCGGGTGAGCATCTGCGCGGCGCCTATCGCTTGCTGCGCGGCAACGGCCAGGAAGCCTGGCTACGCATCATCTGGCAGCCCATGCGTGACAGCAAATCCAAGCTCAGGAGCTTCTCGATGTTTGCCGTCGACCTGACGCGCACCATTGAAACCTCCAAAGAACACGAAGGCATCATCAACGCCCTGCTGCGTTCCACGGCGGTGATCGAGTTCAATCTCAAAGGTGAAGTCCTCAACGCCAACCCCAATTTTCTCGGTGCAATGGGGTATTCCCTCGAACAGATCAAGGGTAAGCATCACTCGCTTTTCTGTGAACCGCAGGAAGTGAACAGTCAGGGCTACAAAGAGTTCTGGGCCAAGCTCAACCGAGGCGATTTCGTGGCCGGGCGGTTCAAGCGTGTGGACTCCTATGGTCGGCCTGTGTGGCTGGAGGCTTCCTACAACCCGGTACACGACGCCCATGACCGGCTGTACAAAGTGGTGAAGTTCGCCACGGTGATTTCCGATCAGGTCAACCAGGAGATTGCAGTCGCCGAGGCAGCGAATATCGCTTACAGCACCTCGCAACTCACCGACCGCAGCGCACAGAAAGGCGCCACGGTCGTGCAGCAGACCGTCGATGTCATGCGCCAGATCAGCCTGCAAGTTCAGGATGCCGCCGAAGGCATTGAGGCGCTGGACAAGCAGTCGCAGCTAATCAGCTCGATCATCAAAACCATCAGCGGCATTGCCGGGCAAACCAACCTGTTGGCGCTTAACGCGGCCATCGAGGCGGCGCGCGCCGGTGAGCAAGGCCGTGGGTTTGCCGTGGTAGCCGACGAAGTGCGGTTGCTGGCCGGGCGTACCAGCCAGGCGGCGGAAGAGATTGTGGAAGTGGTGCAGAAGAACCAGCAGTTGGCGCAAACGGCGGTGGACAGTATGTCCAGCAGCCGCCAACAGGCTGAGCAAGGGTTGGGCCTGGCCAATGAAGCCGGCGCGGTGATTGTTGAAATTCAGGACGGCGCTCAGAAAGTGGTGGATGCGATTGGCCAGTTTGCCAATCGGTTAAAAGCCTGATGCTACGTTGCGGTGTACGGCTGACTTGCAACAGGCTCGAAATACCTTAAACCGCTACCTGTTATTTCCGAAATAAGCGAGGCGGTGGCCGGCAATACCGGCCACTTCTATCCGACCGTATTAATAGACACTTCGCCGGTCCTGCGACCTGCGGGGCGCTTGGCTTCTTTTAGCGACTATTCAGGTTGCCAATAGTGGGCAATGAATAAGCGCACGGGATTAACGGTACATAGATTTTCCATTTCACGTGGCTATAATCCAGCCCGCGACGTAAAAACGTCGGCGATTTAATTATTTCGAGATTTATGCATAACGCATTGATTTAATTAGATATTAACTAGAAACAAACACTTAACCGACAAACCGGACGGAGCCTTGCTTTGTCCTCCTCGCGCTAACACAGCGATGCCAGCAGGCATCCCGGGCGCCGGGCTTATCAGGACTACAGAACGAGTGACCAAAGACGAACTGCGCGCCGAACTTGAGCGCCAGGCGCAGCGTTATCAGGACGTGTATGGCGGGGAAGTTGTGACCTACGCCGCCCAACCGGATCCGGAACGCAAGCCGTGGCGCAAACGCGCCAACTTTCGTGATCAGGCGTTTGAGCGGGAGTTGGAGAGGATTGAGAAAGAACAGAAGGCTCGGGGGGAGTCGGATAAAGAGTTGGATGTTTGATCTTTTAAGTAATGGCTTATGTTTTGGTGGTTTTCGTTGCCGCGTGTGCTGGGCGTTTTTGTTTCGCGTCTTACGCGCGAGGCACCTTTGCCATATTTGACGATCGGTTTACTTCTTCATTTCCGCGCGTGCTGAACGTTTTTGTTTCGCGCCTTACGCGCGAGTCACTTTTAGCATCGCCCTAAAAGTAACCAAAAGGTCTAGCCCCCACCTGGGGTTTTCACTGCGTGAAAACTACCCTCGCTACGTCGCTGCTCCAGGGGCCGGGCTGAGGGCCATCCATGGCCCCATCCCTCTCCGCGGCTCCCGGCCGCTACGACCCCTTACGCAACGACTACGCTCGGCCTGCGCTAAAGTGGCGGGTAGATCAAAAGCGGTAGATCAAGATCAAAATCCCCTCACCCCCGGCCCCTCTCCGCAAACGGGAGAGGGGTGACATATGGCGGCTACCGCGTTTTGCTTTTCGTAGGAGCTAGCTCGCTAGCGAACCCTGCAAACACAATTCGCGAATACCTTTTCCAGGGTTCGCCAGCAAGCTGGCTCCTACAAAGAACTGCCCCCTCTCCCGCTTGCGGGAGAGGGTTGGGGTGAGGGGCAGTTGATCTGTTTTGATTTGTTTTTGATCTGGCTTGTGATCTGCCCGCCCCTTGAGCGCAGGCCGAGCGCAGTCGTCGTGGAAGGGGTTGAGCGGCCGGGAGCCGCGAAAGGCGTGAGGGCCATGGATGGCCCTTCTCGCCGGCCCCTGGAGCGGCGACGGAGTGAGGGAAGTTTTCACGCAGTGAAAACCCAAGGTGGGGGCAAGCCTTTTTGGTTTCTTTTTCGGCGACTGGAAAAAGAAACTCGCGCGTAAGGCGCGAAACAAAAACGTCCAGCACTCGCGGTAATGAAGAAAAAAACCGCCCGACAAAACATCGCGAGGTGCGCGTAGCACACCCGACAAAAACAATCCCTACCGCCGTTTCTTCCCATCAACGACCCCAACAACCCCCGCACCAACTCCCGCCCAATCTGATTCGCCGCCTGCCGCGCGGCGCTCTTCAACGCCTGCCCCGCCACCCCACCCAACAACTCCCAGCCATCTCGGCAAACCCACCCCCCGCCTTACCCTCCGCCACAGGCGGCGCCTCCTGGTTTTCACTGGCGGCAGCCGCCCGGGTGGTCAACCGCTCATACGCCGACTCACGGTCCACCGCCTTGTCATACCGCCCCGCCTGCGGCGACTGGCGAATCAACACCGCACGCTCGGCGTCATTCAGTGGCCCGATCCGCGATTGCGGCGGCGCAATGGCTACCCGCTGCACCACAGTCGGCGTGCCCTTCTCTTCCAAGGTGCTGACCAACGCCTCGCCAATGCCCAACTCGGTCAACACACTCAACGTGTCAAACGCCGGGTTGCTGCGAAACCCATCGGCCACCGCGCGCAGCGATTTCTGTTCCTTGGCGGTAAACGCCCGCAACCCATGCTGGATACGCAAACCCAATTGCGCCAACACGTCATCCGGCAAATCGCCCGGCGATTGCGTCACGAAGTACACGCCCACACCCTTGGAACGAATCAACCGCACCACCTGCTCCAACCGTTCCTGCAGCGCCTTGGGCGTGTCGGCAAACAGCAGATGAGCCTCGTCAAAGAACAGCGCCAGCAACGGCTTGTCCGCATCACCCCGCTCGGGCAGTTGCTCGAACAGTTCAGCCAGCAGCCAGAGCAGGAAAGTGGCGTACACCTTCGGCGCCTCGTGCACCAGGCGGCTGGCATCGAGCAGGTGAATGCGCCCGCGGCCATCGGCGTCGGGGTGCAGGATGTCTTCCAGTTGCAGCGCCGGCTCGCCAAACAGGGCATCGGCGCCCTGCTGCTCCAGCACTGCCAAGCGCCGCAGCACGGCCTGGCTGGAGCCGCTGGTAACAACGCGCTATCCGCGCCGAGCAGTTCGGGGTGGTCTTTGAGGTGGTTGAGCATGGCCTTGAGGTCTTTCAGGTCCAGCAGCAACAAGCCTTCTCGATCGGCCACTTTGAAGGTGGCGTAAAGGGCGGCCTGCTGGCTGTCGGTCAGCTCCAGCAGATTGCTCAGCAGCAGCGGGCCCATTTCACTCAGGGTGGTGCGCAATGGATGGCCGCTCACGCCCGCCACGTCCCACAGCGTTACCGGGTACGCCTGCGGCCTGTGGTTGAGCCAGGGCATGCTGGCGATGCGTTCGGCTACTTTGCCTTGCGGGGTGCCCGCAGCGCCGATGCCGCACAGGTCACCTTTGATATCGGCGGCGAACACGGCCACGCCGGCGTCGCTGAACGCTTCCATCAGGTGTTGCAGGGTGACGGTTTTGCCGGTGCCGGTGGCGCCGGCAATCAGGCCGTGGCGGTTGGCCAGGCGCAAGGCTTGGGCCACCGGTTGCCCGGCGGGATCGGCGCCGATAAAAAATTCATTTTGCCCTGGCATCTCACTCTCCCGTTTTAAAGCTTTAATGCAGTGTGGCCGACACAACGAAAGACACGGAGCCGAGTCGATCGACACAACGCCTGCGAACCAGCCAAGACTGGTACCAGTGCCCACCGGACGCAAGAAGCCATGACCAATAACCTGAAGTTCAGCCACAAGATTCTGCTTGCGGCTTCATTGGTGGTGATCGCCGCCTTCGCGCTATTCACCTTGTACAACGACTACTTGCAACGCAACGCCATCAAAGACGACTTGAACAGTTACTTGCAGGAGATGGGCGAGGTCACTGCAAGCAATATCCAGAACTGGCTGTCGGGGCGCATCGTGCTGGTTGAAAGCACGGCGCAATCGATTGCCAGCAACAGCCAGGCCGACGCGGTGGGCAAACTGCTGGAGCAGAAGGCGCAAACGTCGACCTTCGACTTCACCTACCTGGGCAGCGCCGACGGCACCTTTATCATGCGCCCCAACAGCGAGATGCCGGCTGGCTACGACCCGCGCACCCGCCCCTGGTACAAGGACGCGATGGCCGCCGGCACCACCACGCTTACCGAACCCTATGTGGACGC
This sequence comes from Pseudomonas sp. CC11G, assembly GCF_056174845.1. NCBI lineage: Bacteria > Pseudomonadati > Pseudomonadota > Gammaproteobacteria > Pseudomonadales > Pseudomonadaceae > Pseudomonas > Pseudomonas sp. CC11G. The sequence continues at coordinate 133,015 of NZ_JBWBZC010000010.1, read as the reverse complement.
CGCGACCGGCGCGCTGATCATCACTATCGCCACCCCGGCGCAAACCGCAGGTGTGGTCGGCGGCGACCTGAGCCTTACCGCGCTGGTGAAAATCATCAACTCGCTGGATTTTGGCGGCATGGGCTACGCCTTTCTGGTCAGCGCCGACGGCAAGATTCTGGTGCACCCGAACAAAGACCTGGTGATGAAGAACCTCAAGGACCTGTACCCCGACAACACGCCAAGCATCAGCGGCGCCATCAGTGAAAACGTGCTGAACGGGGAAGACCGCATTCTGACCTTCGCCCCGGTGAACGGCCTGCCGTCGGTGAAGTGGTACGTGGGCGTTTCGGTGGATAAAGGCAAAGCCTTTGCCATGCTCACCAAGTTCCGTGCCTCGGCCGTGGTGGTCACGGTGATCGCCGTGATCGGCATTTTGCTGTTGCTCGGCATGTTGATCCGCGTGCTGCTGCAACCGCTGCATGTCATGGCCAAGGCCATGCGCGATATCGCCCAGGGTGAAGGCGATCTGACCAAGCGCCTGACGGTGCAATCGAACGATGAATTCGGTGACTTGGCCTCCTCCTTTAACCAGTTCGTTGAACGGATTCACAGCTCGATCCGCGAAGTGTCCTCGGCCACCGCGCAGGTCAACGAGGTGGCCAAGCTGGTGGTCAATGCCTCGAACTCCTCGATGGTGAATTCGGACGAACAAGCCAACCGCACCAACAGCGTGGCGGCGGCCATCAACGAACTCGGCGCAGCGGCACAGGAAATCGCCCGCAACGCGGCCGATGCGTCGACGCAGGCCTCCGACGCCAAGGTGCTGGCTGAAGATGGTCGCCAGGTGGTGGAAAAAACCATCCATGCCATGAACGAGCTCTCCAGCAAAATCCGCACCTCGTGCGGCAATATCGAGACGCTTAATGGCAAGACGGTCGATATCGGCCAGATTCTCGAAGTGATCAAAAGCATTTCCCAGCAGACCAACTTGCTGGCCTTGAACGCCGCCATCGAGGCCGCCCGTGCCGGTGAAGCCGGTCGTGGGTTTGCCGTGGTGGCGGACGAAGTGCGTAACCTGGCCCACCGCACCCAGGAGTCAGCGCAGGAAATTCAGAAGATGATCGAAGAGCTGCAGGTGGGCTCACGCGAGTCGGTGACCACCATGACCGAGAGCCAGCGCTACAGCGAAGAAAGCGTGGAAATCGCCAACCGCGCTGGCGAACGGCTGGGCAGCGTGACGCAGCGCATTGGGGAAATCGACGGCATGAACCAGTCGGTGGCCACCGCGACCGAAGAGCAGACCTCGGTGGTGGAGTCGCTGAATATGGATATCAGCGAAATCAACATGCTCAACCAGGAAGGGGTGGAGAACTTGCAGGCGACGTTGCGTGCGTGTGGAGATTTGGAGCAGCAGGCCACGCGTTTGAAGCACTTGGTGGACAGCTTCAGAATCTGAAGATCAACAACTCGAGGCTGAAGCCTCTCCCACAAGAGCACTCGGTCCCTTGTGGGAGAGGCTTCAGCCTCGATGCTTTTGATCGAAAAACGCTGATAGACCCAACCGCCGCTGCGTTCTTATCATGGCGCAGCGCGGCCGTCTGGGTCGCACGTTGCCGGTGGGGGACCGACATCGATGAATCGCAACGAACTGCGCAAGGCCGACATCAACCTTATGGTGGTGTTCGAAACCCTGATGCAAGAACGCAATGTCACCCGCGCGGCAGAAAAACTCTTTCTCGGCCAACCCACCATCAGCGCTGCGCTCAATCGCTTACGGGCGATGTTCAACGACCCGCTGTTTATTCGTGTCGGCCGGCGCATGGAACCCACGGCGCGTGCAGAGGAACTGATTCAGCATCTCTCGCCGGCCCTCGACGCGATGTCGGTGGCCCTCAGCCTGACCCACGATTTCGACCCTGCTACCAGCACCATGACCTTTCGCATCGGCCTGTCCGATGACGTGGAGTTCGGCCTGCTGCCGCCGCTGTTGCGCACCCTGCGCCAGGAGGCGCCGAAGGTGGTGTTTGTGGTGCAGCACGTGGATTACTGGCGTATTCCGGATTTGCTCGCCAATGGTGAAATTACCGTGGGCATCAGCCAGACCCGCGGCTTGCCGGCCAACGCCAAGCGCAAGTTGCTGCGCCATATCCATCCGCGGCTGATGCGCGCCGACGCTTCTGATCGGCCGCTGACCCTGGATGAATATTGCGCACGGCCGCATGTGCTGGTGTCGCACACGGCCAACGTCAGCGGGTTGGTGGATGAGTGGCTGAATGACTTGGGCCGCAAGCGCCATGTGGTGTTGTCGGTGCCGCAGTTCAGCGCCTTGCCGGCACTGCTGGCCGGGACTGATTTGCTCGCCAGCCTGCCGGACTATGCGGCCAACGCCATGGCCGCCTCGGGGCAGCTGTTTGTGGAACCGATGCCCTTCCCCACCCCGACCCTGGACTTGGCGATGGTGTGGTTAAGCGTAATGGACAGCGACCCGGCCGAGCGCTGGCTGCGCTCGCGGCTGGAAGCGTGCATGAGTGATCGGATGGGAATGGCGTATTGAGGTAGGCGTTACGACGCCGGTTTGTCCGGCGCCGGATTCAACTCATCCCAGAGCTTGGCGGCGTCCTCGAATTCGGTGCCGGTCTCTTCGTCCATCGCCTCGGGGTCGTAACGGCTCAGGCAGCCTTCACCCAGGGTTGGTGGCGGGGTTGAGGTAGCGCGGTCGAGTGGGTCAGCCATAGCAGGGTCCTCGGCACTCGACCGAACACATCAGTCGAACACCACAGTCTTGTTGTTGTGCACCAGCACACGGTCTTCCAAGTGATAGCGCAAGCCGCGCGCCAGCACCATTTTTTCCACGTCTTTACCCAGGCGCACCAGCTCTTCGATGCTGTCGCGGTGGCTGATGCGCACCACGTCCTGCTCGATGATCGGGCCGGCGTCGAGTTCTTCGGTGACGTAGTGCGAGGTGGCGCCGATCAGCTTCACGCCGCGCAGCGATGCCTGGTGATACGGCTTGGCGCCGATAAACGATGGCAGAAAGCTGTGGTGGATGTTGATCACGCGCTGGGCGAATTCCTGGCACAGGTCCGGCGGCAGAATTTGCATATAGCGCGCCAGCACCACCACGTCGGCACCGGCTTCACGCACCAGGCGGGTGACTTCGGCGAAGGCTGGTGCCTTGTCCAGAGGGTTCACCGGTACGTGGTGGAACGGAATGCCGTGCCACTCGACCATGCTGCGCAGATCGTTGTGGTTGGAGATCACGCAGGGAATGTCGCAGTCCAGCTCGTCGCTGTGCCAGCGGTGCAGCAGGTCGGCCAGGCAGTGGGATTCGCGGCTGGCCATCAGCACTACACGTTTCTTTTGCTCGGAGTCAGTGATGCGCCATTCCATGGAGAATTGCTTGGCGATGGGTGCAAACGCCTGACGGAAACCGTCGATATCAAATGGCAGCGAATCGGCGCGAATTTCATGGCGCATAAAGAACCAGCCATTCTGGTTATCCGAGTGATGGCTCGCTTCGGTGATCCAACCGTTATAGGTCGCCAGAAAGTTACTGACCTTGGCAACGATACCGACGCCGTCGGGGCAGGCGATTACCAAGCGAAAAGTGCGCATGCGGGAACTCCAGAAACTCACAAAGGCGGCCATTCTAGCGACAGCGCGGGAAAAGTTCAGCAGCCTTTGCGGACGCATGCGCAGGCGGTAGGCAAAGCCCTGCTTAGTACAGGGATTTAAATGCGCGACAGCCATTATTTGCACAGCAAAAGTTATTTATTGCGCAGCGCTGGCTGTAACAGGATGAGACATTCAATAGTCTTGAAACTAATTCGGCTAAAACTATTCAAACATGTTTACTTGCATAAAGTGCGTGACTATTATTACCAACACTAACCCCAGACCACAGATTCCAAGGTGTCGCCCATGTCCCTGATCAATGAATATCGCGCTACAGAAGAAGCCATCAAAGAACTGCAAGAGCGTCTGAAAAACCTCTCGCAAGATGACAAGCTGAAAAAAGAACTGGAATTCGAAGGCAAACTGCGCACCCTGATGGGCGAATACCAGAAGTCGCTGCGTGACATCATTGCCATGCTCGACCCGGATGCCAAATCCAGCAAAGCCCCACGCGCCGCTAAAGCCACTGGCACCAAGCGCGCTCGCAAAGTTAAGCAATACAAGAACCCGAACACCGGTGAAGTCATCGAAACCAAAGGTGGCAATCACAAAACCCTGAAAGAGTGGAAAGCCAAGTGGGGCGCAGCCGCCGTTGAAGGCTGGGCTACCCTGCTCGACTGATCACCCACCGGACCCAGTCCGGTTTCGGGACAAATAAAAAACGCCGGTTATGCCGGCGTTTTTTATTGCTCGTTTTTTATGGCTGATTATTTAAGGCCAACTACTGCAACCCATAACGCTCACGCAACGAAACGGCATAGTCACGCCATGCCTGCAGAATGCGTTGCTGCGCCTCGGTGGCGGTGCTCCAGGCCTGCTGCAAGGCGGCGTCGAAGGCAGCCAGGGTATTAGGCGCGCCCCATTCTGGCGCACTCAAGCGTTGCTGGCAGAATAAATGCCATTGCTGTTGTTCGGTCGGCGAAAGCGTGTGGGGAAAGTTGCGTGCGCGGTAGCGAAATAATAATTCCGGTAGCCGCGCATCATCGAATGGCCACTGCTCCTGGGCCAAACGCTGCGGTTCGGCACTGCGTACTTGTTCGCACAAACGCCGATCACGATCACCTATAAAACCGTCATATAACTGCTGTTCGGGATCTTCGCTGGGGGTAAATTCTTCGGCGCCATACACGGTATGCAGTTTGGTTTGCCAAGTTGCCTGGCTGCCCACTAGCAGCGCCGCACGCTGTTCAATTTCGTGCATATCGAGTTGCAACCGTTGTTTATCTTCTTCACGCAGTACACCCATGGGAGCCACCACCGGGCAACGATTGATGTGCAGAAGTTTCAATGGCACCGGCAACTGTCCCTCGGCCAATTGGTCGCGGCGGGTGTAAAGCAGAGCCCGCAAGTTATCGCCATCAAGATCCAACAGCGGGGCCGGGTCTTGTTGTAAGTCGCAGACAATCAATGCATTGCGATTTCGTGGGTGCCAGGCCAATGGCAACACCACCGCCAGATAATTACGCGCCGCCGAGAAGCGCCCGGATATATGCACCAGAGGTTGCAACAGGCGAACTTGGTCGAGCACCTTCTGTTTGCTGCGCAGTTGGTAGAGGTAGTCATACAGTTTCGGTTGCTGGTCGCGCACTAACTTGGCCAGGCCAATGGTGGCGCGCACATCCGACAGCGCATCGTGGGCCTGGCCATGGTCGATGCCGTTGGCGGCGGTCAGGCGTTCAAGCTTGAGGCTGACCCTACCTTCCTCCTGCGGCCACACAATGCCTTCGGGGCGCAGGGCGTAAGCGGTGCGCACCACATCGATCAGGTCCCAGCGGGTATTGCCGCCTTGCCACTCGCGGGCATAGGGGTCGAAGAAGTTGCGGTACAGGCTGTAGCGGGTCACTTCATCATCGAAGCGCAGGCTGTTGTAGCCGGCGCTGCAGGTGGCCGGCGTGGCCATCTCGGCGTGCACGCGGGTCATGAAGTCCGCTTCGTCCAGGCCCTGACTGGCCAGACGCTCCGGCGTAATACCGGTGATCAGGCAGGCCATGGGATGCGGAAGAATATCGTCGCTGGGTTGGCAATACAGGTTCACCGGCTCGCCGATTTCATTCAGCGCTTCATCGGTGCGAATGCCGGCCACTTGCAGCGGCCGGTCACTGCGCGGGTCGATGCCGGTGGTTTCATAGTCGTACCAGAAGATGCTTGCGCTCACGGCGGTTCCTTATGTGCTGCGTCGTTGAAAGCCGGCGGCAGTCTAGCACTGGGGCAATTGCCGGCTCATTGTGCGTAATGTTGCAGCGCACGCCGAACAACGAGACCAGACAACCATGATTCGCCGCACAGCCCACAGGTTGCGGGCTTGTGGACAATTTGGCCGACCGCTAGCATGCGGTCATTCGGAGAAGTTACTCACAAGGACGTAATCATGACCGGCTCTATAGTCAGCAATCCCTACGCCGTTCCCGTCAGCAACTGAAGTCGAACCTGCCCCAGGCCATTTGCGTGGCCCGGTTGCTTCCCCGCCTGCTGCTCGCTAGCATCGGGCTTTCCTCGACACAGTGCGCCGATGCCCCACACCCCCGCCCCAGCTATTCACACACCGCCGCCTGTGCCAGGTAGCGTGTTGGATACCCGTTTCCATGTGGAAACCCCGGAAGGCATCGACTTGGTGATGCGCCCGGCCGGCTTGCTGGTCCGCGCCCTGGCGTTTGCCATCGACCTGGCAATTCGCGGCCTTATTCTCGGCGTCGCTTTTTTCCTCTTGAGCCTGCTCGGCCAACTGGGCATGGGCCTGGGCGCTATCGTGTTTTTCCTGGTGAACTGGTGGTACATGGTGCTCTTCGAAGTGCTCAACCAGGGGCGCTCGCCGGGCAAGCAGTATATGGGCCTGCGGGTGGTACACGATGACGGCACGCCGATTGGCTGGGCTGCTTCGCTGACACGTAACCTGCTGCGCTTTGTTGACGTGCTGCCGTTTGCCTACGCCTTCGGCATCCTCAGTTGCCTGTACAGCCGCACCTTCAAACGCCTCGGCGATCTGGCCGCCGGCACCCTGGTGGTATACCGCGATGTGGCCTTGCAACGCCCGCCGCTGGTAAGCGCCGAACCGCTGCGTGCGCCCTTCCCGCTGACCCTGAACGAACAACGCGCGGTGCTGGGGTTTAGTGAGCGGCAGGCAGAATTGTCGGCCGCGCGGCGCACCGAGCTGGCGGCGATTCTGGCCGCGCCGTTGCAGGTACCGGCCGAGCAAGCTGAGCAACAGCTCAACCGCATCGCCAGCGGCTTGCTAGGTCCGACATGAAGGCGCCTGCATGAAACAGACCCTTTTCGAAACCCGCCACCAGGCCGAATGGCAGCGCTTTACCACGCTGCTGGAAAGCCTCGAACGCGGCAAAGCCAACAGCGATGCCAGCCAGGAATTTGCCGCCGACTACCGCCGCCTGTGCCACCACCTGGCGCTGGCCCAGGAGCGCGGTTACAGCAGCCACCTGATCGACCAGCTTCAGCTGTTAGCCATGCGCGGGCACCAGCAGTTCTACCGTCACCGCAGTCACCTGGGCGGGCAGATCATCCAGTTCGTGCTCGGTGGTTTCGCCCGGCTGGTTCGCGAAGAATGGCGCGTCGTGCTGCTGGCCACGCTGATGTTTTTCGGCAGCCTGATTCTGATGGGCGTGCTGGTGTACGCGTTTCCCGACCTGATCTACAGCGTGATGGCGCCCGACCAGGTCAGCGAGATGGAGCGTATGTACGACCCCGAAGCGCGGCGCATCGGCCGCGCCGATCGCGACGCCGGCGATGACTGGATGATGTTCGGCTACTACATCATGAACAACATCGGCATCTCCTTTCAGACCTTTGCCAGCGGCTTGCTGTTTGGTTTGGGCAGCCTGTTTTTCCTGCTCTTCAACGGCCTGACCATCGGCGCCGTGGCCGGCCATTTAACCCAGGTGGGCTACACCGAAACGTTCTGGTCCTTCGTGATCGGCCACGGTGCGTTCGAACTCACCGGCATCGTTTTTTCCGGTGCCGCCGGCCTGAAGATGGGCTGGGCCTTGCTCGCGCCGGGGCGCTTTACCCGTGCCGAAGCCCTGCGCCTGGCCGCCGGGCGCGCCGTGCAACTGGTGGCCGGAGTCATTCTGTTCTTGCTGATTGCGGCGTTTGTCGAGGCGTACTGGTCGTCGATGACGTTCACCACGCCGCTGGTTAAATACATTGTCGGCGCGGGTCTGTGGACCCTGGTGCTGAGCTACTTCTCCTTTGCCGGGCGGACCCACCATGCGCCTGACTGACGCCAGCGTGGCGATTCGCCCGCGCAGCAATTGGGAAGCCATCGACCTCGGCATTCTTCTGGCCCGCCAGCACGTACGCCTGCTGTTCTGCAGCTGGCTGGTGATTACCGTGCCGGTCTTTTTGCTGATCACGGCCGTGTTGTGGCAGTACCCGAGCGTGTCGGTGTTTTTATTCTGGCTGCTGAAGCCGGCCTTCGATCGCTTGCCGCTGCATGTGCTGTCGCAGTCGATCTTCGGCAATACGCCGACGATCAAACAGGCCGTCAAAGCCTGGCCGCGCCTGCTCAAACCGCAACTGCTGAAAAGCCTTACCTGGCGACGCCTGAGCATGACCCGCAGCTTCGATTTGCCGGTGGTGCAACTCGAAGGCCTGAACGGTGAAGCGCGCAGCAAACGGCTGGTGGTGCTTGGCCAGCGCAGCACCGGCGCCGCGACGTGGCTGACGGTGCTCGGCGTGCACCTGGAAAGCGCCCTGGTGCTTGGCCTGAGCGCGCTGTTCTACCTGCTGCTGCCGCAACAGATGAAAACCGACTGGGACTGGCAAAGCCTGATCAACCCGCAAGCCGGCGAATGGCTGTGGCTGGAGCACCTGTCCAACGCCGGTTATGTGCTGGTGCTGGCCGTGTGGGAGCCGGTGTATGTGGCGTGCGGTTTTACCCTCTACCTGAACCGCCGCACGACCCTCGAAGGCTGGGATATCGAACTGACTTTCCGCCGTCTGCGCCAACGCCTGACCGGCATCGCCTATGTGCTGCTACTCGGTTTCGCGGCCCTGCTGCTGCAAACGCCGAACGCTGCGTTTGCGGCCGACAAGCCTGAGCCGGCCAAGAGCTGCCCGATTCCCTATGACGACCCCATCGGCCCGGACAAAGACCGTCTGCAAAACCAGCCGCTGACCAGCCAGGCAGCGCAGACCAGCATCGATAAAATCCTCGATCAGCCGCCGTTCGAAAACCGCGAAACCGTCACTCGCTGGCATTTTGGCGACGACGCGGTGAAGAAAGTCGAGAAGAAGAAAGACAGCACGTCCGGCTCGGCGCTGATTGATGGCATCAAGAAACTGATCGAAGCCTGGCAAGGCATGAAGTGGCTGGCCAACGCCGTCGAAGTGCTGCTGTGGGGCGTCGTCATTGCGTTGGTAGCGTTGCTGGTCTGGCGATACCGCGAATGGCTGAGCACCTTTACCACGCGGTTATCGTTGCCCAAGCGGCAAAAACGCGAAGTGCCGAGCATGCTGTTTGGCCTGGAAGTGGCGCCGGAAAGCCTGCCAGACGATGTGGCCAGCAGCGTAGAACGTCTGTGGAGCGAACAGCCGCGCGAAGCACTCGGCCTGTTGTACCGCGCCCTGCTCAGCCGTTTGCTGCATGACTACCACTTGCCGCTTAAAGGCTCGCACACCGAGGGCGAAGTGCAGCAACTGGTACTGAACCTGGACCATAACGAGCTAAGCCGCTTTACCCAGGTGCTGACCCGCCATTGGCAAAACCTCGCCTACGGCCACCAGACGCCGCCGGACAATCTCAAGCGCGGCCTGTGTGAAGGCTGGCGGCGCTTGTTCCAGACGGGAGCGCAGGCATGACCCGGCGCGTTTCGTTCGCCCTTGGGGCGGTGATTGTGTTGTTGCTGGGGCTGGCTGCCGTGTATGTGCTGAGCCAGGTCACGCCCTACCAGAAAGAAATCAAACACGGGCCGTCGCCGGAAGTGGCCGCCGACCCGTACCTGGCCGCCGAAAGCTTTCTGAAAGCCCGGCAGGTCAGCGTGCAGCGCGCCGACAATGTGCATGTGCTGAACCACCTGCCGAGCCAGGGCCACACCCTGTTGTTGCTCGCCAGCCGGGAAAACATGACCCCACGGCAGACCGAAAACGTATTGGCCTGGGCGGCCAAGGGCGGGCATGTGCTGGTGGTCGCCGAGTCGCTGTGGGACGAAGAGGCCGGCAAGAGTGATGACCTGATGCTCGACCGCCTGGGCATTCATCAGCTGCTCACCGAAGACCTGGACCAAGACACCGACGCCAAGCCCGAAGACGACGACGAAAAAACCGCGCCGCCAGAGCCGACCCCTGAAGCCGAAGACAGCGAGGCCGAGGTCGACCATCACCCGCAGCTGACCAAGCTGTACCTGGAAAACGAAGACGCTCCGGCCTACGTGAATTTCGACACCGACTACCATCTGTTCGACGCTAAAAACCAGGCCCTGGCCTGGGCCAATAGCGCCGACTCCACCCATATGCTGCAGCTGAATTACGGTGACGGGTTGGTAACGGTGGTGACCGACAGCTGGATCTGGCAGAACGACGGCATCGCCGATTACGACAACGCCTGGCTGCTCTGGTACCTGACCCAGGACAGCCAGGTCACCCTGCTCTACCGCGCCGACCGTGACGACCTGCTGACCCTGCTATGGCGCAATTTCCCCGAGACGCTGGCCGCCCTGGCGTTGTTGATTGTGCTGGTGCTGTGGGCCAATGGTCGCCGTCAGGGCCCGCTGCTGGCACCGGCCAGCCTGGCCCGCCGGCAACTGCAGGAACACCTGCGTGCCAGCGCCGATTTCCTGCGCCGCAACAGCGGCGCACAGAGCTTGCTGCAAGGCCTGCAACGGGATATCCAACGCCAGGCCCGCCGCCGCCACCCCGGTTTTGAACGGCTGGACGTTGCCACGCAATGGCAGATTCTCGGCCGCCTCAGTCGCTTACCTAGCAGTGCCATTAGCCAAGCCATGCGTCCGCTGCCCAAGCAACGGATCTCCGCCACCGAATTCACCCGCCAGGTCGCCCACCTGCAAACCCTCAGGAATGCCCTATGAGCGAACAGACGCCCGACCAGCCAGACACTCAGCCCACCGAGTTGGAACTGGACCCCAATGCCCTGGAAAACAGCCCGACGCCAGCCCCGGCTCCGACCGCCGCTATCGTCGAAGCCCTGACGCCACCGCCGGCCCCCGCGCCAGCCGCGCCGCCGGCCAACAGCCAGCGCCAACGCGCCACGCAGTTGGCCCAGGCCCTGCGCCAGGAACTGCAAAAGGCCCTGATCGGCCAGACCGCCGTCATCGACGACGTGCTGACGGCGTTATTGGCCGGCGGCCACGTGTTGCTCGAAGGCGTGCCGGGGCTGGGTAAAACCCTGCTGGTGCGCGCCCTGGCCCGCTGCTTTGGCGGCGAGTTTGCGCGTATCCAGTTCACCCCCGACCTGATGCCCAGCGACGTCACCGGCCACGCCGTGTACGACCTGCAATCGGAGCAGTTCAAACTGCGCAAAGGCCCGGTGTTCACCAACCTGCTGCTGGCCGACGAAATCAACCGCGCCCCAGCCAAAACCCAGGCGGCCCTGCTGGAAGTGATGCAGGAACGTCAGGTGACACTGGAAGGTCGCGCCCTGCCGGTGGCCCAGCCGTTTATGGTGCTGGCCACGCAGAACCCGATCGAACAGGAAGGCACGTATCCACTGCCCGAGGCCGAGCTCGACCGCTTTATGCTCAAGCTGCGCATGGATTATCCACAGCTCGATGAAGAGCTGACGATGGTCCGCCAGGTCAGCCGCTCCTCGCGCGCCGACATGCTCGACGTGGTGCCACTGCGCCCGTTGCTGCAAGCCAAAGACGTTCTGGCTCTGCAGAAAATCGCCAGCGAACTGGCCCTCGACGAACAGGTGCTCGACTACGCCGTACGCCTGGCACGCACCACGCGCAGCTGGCCGGGACTGGCCATCGGCGCCGGGCCGCGCGCCTCCATCGCCCTGGTACGTGGCGGCCGTGCGCGCGCCCTGCTGCGCGGCGGCGACTTCGTGACCCCAGACGACATCAAAGGCTGCGCCCTGGCCGTATTGCGCCACCGCGTGCGCCTGTCGCCAGAGCTGGATATCGAAGGGCTTTCGGTGGACCAAGTGCTGCAACAACTGCTCGACCAGGTGGCAGCGCCGCGTCTATGAAGCTCGCTCAATGAAACCAACGCGTCTGCTGTTACTGCTGGTTGGCGGCCTGCTGAGCCTGGCAATTGTGCTGGGCGTTCTGCATGCGCTGGCCGTGCACGTGCCGGCCACCCTGCACACGCTGTGGTGGGCGGCGCTGTTTGCCTTGGCGCTGGTCAGTGCGCTGGACGTGCTATGGCTACGGCAACTGCCCTCGCCACACCTTAGCCGCACGTTGCCCGGCAACCTTTCGCTGGGCCGCTGGGGCGAGGTGCAACTGGTGGCCCAGCACGGCTTCAAACACCGCCAGCAACTGGAAGTGTTCGACCATGTGCCGGCCGGCATGGACGTAGAGTTTCTGCCCCAACGCATCGAACTGCGGCCCGGCGAGCAAACCCAATTCAGCTACCGCGTGCGCCCATTGGTACGCGGCCACTTCAGCTTCGAACGCTGCGAGGTGGGCATGCCCAGCCCGTTGCGCTTATGGCAAGGCCGCCGTTACCTGGACCTGCCCGGCGCCACACGCGTGTACCCCGACTTCGCCCGCCTGTACGACGCCAGCCTCAAAGGCGTGGACGACTGGCTCGGCCAGCTCGGCGTGCGTCAACAACAACGCCGCGGCCTCGGTCAGGAATTCCAGCAACTGCGCGAATTCCGCGACGGCGACACCCTGCGGCAAATCGACTGGAAAGCTACCGCCCGCAAACGCACACCGATCGCCCGCGAATACCAGGACGAGCGCGACCAGCAGATCATCTTCCTACTCGACTGCGGCCGCCGCATGCGCAGCCAGGACGGCGACCTCTCCCACTTCGACCACGCCCTCAACGCCTGCCTGCTGCTCAGCTACGTAGCCCTGCGCCAAGGCGATGCGGTAGGCCTGGCCACCTTCGCCGGCGACCAGCAGCGGTTTCTCGCGCCGGTCAAAGGCCAGGCGCACTTGAACGTGCTGCTCAACGCCGTTTACGACCTGAAAAGCACCCAACGCCCCGCCGACTACGCCGCCGCGATTGACAGCCTGATGGCCCGGCAACGGCGTCGGGCGCTGGTGGTGATCGTCAGCAACCTGCGCGACGAAGACGACGAAGAACTGCTGGCCGCCGCCAAACGCCTCGGCCGCCAACACCGCGTACTGATCGCCAGCTTGCGCGAAGAAGTGCTCGACAGCTTGCGCCACAACCCCGTGCACAACTACGAAGAAGCGCTGGCCTACTGCGGGACGGTGGACTACCTGAATGCGCGGGCCGGGCTGCATGAGCGGCTGATTGCGCATGGGGTGCCGGTTTTGGATGCGCGGCCGAGTCAACTTGGGCCGGAGCTTGTTGAACGGTATCTTGCGTGGAAAAAAGCAGGCGTCTTCTAGACCGCGTGCGCCCCGGCCCTCACCCCTAGCCCCTCTCCCGCACGCGGGAGAGGGGAACTCAATCGCGGCAGTTTGAAGCTTTTGATCTGGCTTTTGATCGTGATCTGCCCGCCCCTTGAGCGCAGGCCGAGCGGAGTCGTTGCGTAAGGGGTCGTAGCGGCCGGGAGCCGCGGAGAGTCCTGAGGGCCATGGATGGCCCTTCAGGACGGCCCCTGGAGTAACGACGGAGGGAGGGAAGTCGGAGCGCAGCGTAGACCCAAGGTGGGGGCTAGCGTTTTTGGTTACTTTTGTCGCAATGACAAAAGTGACTCGCGCGTAAGGCGCGAAACAAAAACGCCCAGCACACGCGGTAAAGAAGAAAACCGTCCGCCAGAAGATCGCTGGATTCCCGCCTGCGCGGGAATGACGGTGATGGGTTCAGACCGGCGTAGCCAAAGTCTGAAACGTGAAGTACTGCCGCAAAGCATCAACCATCTCAACATACTCAGCCGGCGGCGCCACCAGAGAAAACCCCGAATCCCATCCCCCGGCGTCACATCCTCCCGGCACCACTGGCACGTAGCCGAGAAATTAATCACCCGCACCCCACTGGGCCCCGGAATCTTCAGGCACATCTCAAACCGAGCCCCCACCAACATCGGCAACTCGCTGATCAGCATCAAGCCGTCCAGCGACACATTGCCAATATGGCCCATGGGCTTATCAGTAATACGGTTAAAGACATTCAGGTAATACGGCAACTGATGTCGATCGATTCGGCGTTCACTTCGCATGATGGCAAATCGCTACGGGCGGCCTTTGAGTATGGCCTCTGTATCGAGGTTGAGCCACCCTCACTCGCATTCCTGAGCGATCTGGCCACTGAGTTGGCGACGAGCGGCGTCCAATTGCTGGTCGGTGTAATACACCCGCTCACCCTTAGCATCGATCGAATAGTACGACCGCCCCGTCGGCATCTGCCGCAGCTGGTAACGCAGCTGGCTGCAGGTCTTGGCTTGTTCGGCAGCGGCTTGAGACGCCTGCTGCTGCGCTTTTTCGCGCTCATCACTGCGGGCTTTGTAGAAGTTCTGCGTGCGCTCTTCACGCTGCCGGGTCACGTCATCACGCTGGATAACCTGCGGTTTGACCTCCACCTCGGTCGCCCCGGAAACCGGTTGCTCACCGAAATGCACGCCACCCTGGGCATCTGTCCATTTATAGATTTGCGCTGTCGCCTGAAAAGGCAACAACAACGGCGCCAGCAAGAGCGCACCCAACACCAGCAACCGCATGGCCTTCCTCCCTGAATACACAACAACGCCCGGAACAAGACCGGGCGTTGCCATCTTCCCTAACCCCTCAGGGCTTGCCAAGCGCCGTCTTCAAGTTACAGCGGCGCGGCGGACACCTTGGCCGCCGGGTTAGGCTTGTGGCCCAGTTGTTCCAGGGTGTCGAGCCGCGCGCGGGCCCGATAGGCGTACTCGCTCGACGGGTAGCGGGCGATGATGAACTGATAGGTTTGCGCGGCGTCGACGTACAAATTCTCGCGTTCCAGGCACTGGCCACGCAGCAGTGAGATTTCCGGCTGCACATAACTGCGCGAGCGGCTTTTGCGCTCGGCTTGCGACAGCTCCAGCATGGCCTTGTCGCAATCGCCGGCGTTGTATTGCTCGTAGGCTTTGTCCAAGTGGTAATCCAGCGACGCACTGCTGCAGCCTGCAACACTGAGCGCCCCGGCCAGAATAAGTAAAAATCGCATAGGCATATCCTCCATTGAGGAGTGTATCGACAGCCTCGGAAAAAACTGCAGATGGAATATGAGCATATCCTCCGATTGGAACTGCGCCAGCACCCTTGGTCCCGCGCCAGGCCGTGGCTAGACTGGCCGAGCACCGGCAACAACTATAAGAACAAGGAACGCCCATGCCCGCTCGCTCACTGCTCCCCCTGCTCTGCTGCCTGGCCGTTACGGCCTGCGCGCCCACTACGCCGTTGTTTCTAGCCCAGGTCGGCACCCAGGGCGTGGCCGAATCCAAGGAGCTGAAAAACAACCGCATGCTCGCCGCCATCGAAGACGAAGGCGACCTGCTCACCTACAGCGCCATGGCCATCCGCGACGGCACCAGCGCCAAGGCCGAAGCCACCTATATGCAGGGCTATGAAGACCAGAAGCTCAGCGACGAAGTGCGGGCCATTTCCCTGTACCAGATCGGCCTTATTTATATGAGCCGCTTCAACGACCAGCGCGACGACACCAAGGCCCTTAACACCCTCTATAAAGTGCGCAACGAATTCGCCCAGACCCGCGCCGCCGCCCGCAGCGAACAGCGCATCGCGCTCATCAGCCAGCGCGCCAACGAACCCTTGCAGCAAAACGCCCGCGAGCTGTTGGCCAACTGGAAGCCAAGCCAGAACCTCGACCTCAATAAGGCCAGCCTCGACCCGGACATGACGTTGCTGTCGCGTCGCGCCGTATTGAAAGATCGTGTCGCCGAAGCTGAGGAGCTATACCGAGTTGCCCTCAAAGATCCCGCCGTGGAACCGTCGATCAAGGAAGAAGCGCTGTACCAGGTAGCGCTGATGTACCTGGCGCCCGACAACCCGCACCCCAGCCGCGACAAGGCCATCGAGTACCTGCGCCAATTGCTCGCCCAGTACCCCAATAGCGAACTGCGCGAAAAAGCCGCCCGCCATCTGGATACCGCACTGAATACCATCACCCCTTGAGCAGCGCGCCATAAACGCAAGGTGAAGGTAGTGCAGCGGAACAATGACTACAGCGTACGGGCATAGTAGCCTCGGGTTCTGCTCGCCCTTTGGAGTCTTTACGCATGACCTTTCGCCGCACCAAAATCGTCGCCACCCTCGGTCCAGCCAGCAACTCGCCTGAAGTTCTGGAACAACTGATTCTCGCCGGCGTCGATGTATGCCGCCTGAACTTCTCCCACGGCACTCCGGACGAGCACAAAGCGCGCGCCAATCTGGTTCGTGAAATTGCCGCCAAGCACGGCCGCTTCGTGGCGCTGCTGGGCGACCTGCAAGGCCCGAAGATCCGTATCGCCAAATTCAAAGACAAGCGCATCGAGCTCAAAGAAGGCGACAGCTTCCGCTTCTCCGTCACGCACGCGCGTGATGCCGGTACCCAGGAAGTGGTCGGCATCGACTACCCGGACCTGATCAAAGACTGCAAAACCGGCGACGAGCTGCTGCTCGACGACGGCCGCGTGGTGATGCTGGTGGAATCGACCACCGCAGACGAGCTGCACTGCCGCGTCCTCATCGGCGGCCCGCTGTCCGACCACAAAGGCATCAACCGTCGTGGCGGTGGCCTGACGGCGCCGGCACTGACTGCCAAAGACAAAGCCGACATCAAGCTGGCTGCCGAGATGGAGCTGGATTACCTGGCCGTCTCCTTCCCGCGTGATGCGGCCGATATGGAACTGGCCCGGCGCCTGCGCGATGAAGCCGGCGGCACGGCCTGGCTGGTGGCGAAAATCGAACGCGCCGAAGCGGTAGCCGACGACGAAACCCTCGACGGCCTGATTCGCGCCTCTGACGCCGTGATGGTGGCCCGTGGCGACCTCGGCGTGGAAATCGGCGATGCCGAGCTGGTGGGCATTCAGAAGAAAATCATTCTGCACGCCCGTCGTCTGAACAAAGCGGTGATCACCGCTACGCAGATGATGGAATCGATGATCAGCAGCCCGATGCCGACCCGTGCCGAAGTGTCAGACGTGGCCAACGCCGCGCTGGACTTCACCGATGCGGTAATGCTCTCGGCCGAAAGCGCCGCCGGCCTCTACCCGGTTGAAGCGGTAAAAGCCATGGCGCGCGTGTGTGTCGGTGCGGAAAAACACCCGACCAACAAACGCTCCAGCCACCGTCTGGGCCACACCTTTACCCGTTGCGATGAAAGCGTGGCCCTGGCGGCCATGTACACCGCCAACCACTTCCCCGGTGTGAAAGCGATCATCGCCCTGACCGAAAGTGGTTACAGCCCGTTGATCATGTCGCGCATTCGCTCGCAGGTGCCGATCTTCGCCTTCACCCCGCACCGCGAAACCCAGGCCCGTGTGGCCATGTTCCGCGGCGTGTACACCGTACCGTTCGACCCGGCAGCGCTGCCGGCGAACAAGGTGAGTGAGGCGGCGATTGAAGAGCTGGTGAAACGCGGCGTGGTGCAGCCGGGGGATTGGGTGATCCTCACTAAAGGCGATAGCTACCACACCACTGGTGGCACCAACTCCATGAAGATCCTGCACGTCGGTGAACCACAGGTTTAGGTTTTCCTGGAAAACCCACATCACTACCGTCATTCCCGCGCAGGCGGCGGTCCGACGATTCGGAATCCAGAATTTTCGCAACCTTCCAGATTCTGGATCCCCGCCTTCGCGGGGATGACGGTGGATGTTCTGCTCCGTCGGTCTCTGACCTAACCGGTCTTTACGCGAATTTGGAAAAATCCGGTTTGCGCCGCTGCATAAACGCTGACAACGCTTCAATCGCCTCAGGCGAGCGCAGCCGTTGGTTGAACAGCGCCCCTTCATCTGCAATCACCTGGCGCAGTTGTTCCCGGCCAGGGCCACGCATCAATTCCTTGCTCACTTCCACCGCTTTGGGCGGCAAGTGCTGGAAGCGTTTGGCCATTTCCTTGGCTTTGGCCAGGGTGGCGGCGCCGCTTTCCAGTGCCTGATTGGCGATGCCCCACTCGGCAGCCTGCGCACCCGTAAATGACTCACCGAGCAGCAATAGTTCGGCGGCTTTGGCGTGGCCGACCATCTGCGGCAGGATAAAACTGGAGCCGTATTCCGGGCACAAGCCCAACGCCACGAATGGCATTTTCAGTTTGGCGTCCTGGCTTACGTACACCAGATCGCAATGCAGCAGCAGCGTGGTACCGATGCCCACAGCCGAGCCGGCCACGGCGGCGACCACGGGCTTTTTCATTTCGAACAGGGCACGCATAAAGAAGAACACCGGGCTGTCCATGCCGGTGGGCGGCTCTTGCAGGAAGTCGGCGATGTCGTTGCCGCTGGTGAAGCATTCTTCACCGCCGCAAATCAGCACGGCGCGTACGCTCGGGTCGTTGTCGGCTTGTTCCAGAACCTCGGCCATGTGGCTGTACATGGCGCGGGTGAGCGCGTTCTTTTTATCGAGACGGTTCAGGCGCAGGGTCAGCAAACCCTCTTCGCGCTCGACCAGTACATGTTCGCTCATAACCATCCTCACGCATGGGGCAAGAACAGGTCGGCGTACATTTGGTTGCGCGGCAGACCTGCCAGGTAAAGCCTGCGCGAAAAGGTTTCGATACTCGCAGGCTGGCCGCAGAGTAAGGCGTGGGTTTGCCGTGAAACAAGGCGTAGTTCGGCCAAAGCGGCTGGCAACTCGGCCGCTTCCACCAGTTCGATTTGCAACTGCGGATGACCTGCCGACAGCGCCTGCAATTCGCTGGCAAGGTAGTGCTCGCTGCTATGGGCGGCCACGTGCATAAGACGAATATTGCCTTGGTGATCTTGCCGCAATGCCTCACGCAACAAGCCATAGAGCGGCGCCAGACCGGTGCCCGCGCCCATCAATAGCAGCGGCCGCTGCTGCCAGTCGGGGTCGTAGTGCAAGGCGCCGCCGCGCAGCTCGCCCAGGCGCAGGGTATCGCCGGCCTGGAACTGCCGCGCGGTATCGCTGAAGGCGCCGCTGTGGCGACAGTCGATATGAAACTCCAGCCACGGGTCTTCACCGGCGAGGCTGGCCAGCGAGTACGGCCGGGCAATGCCGGAGTTGGTCCATAACAGGATGTGCTGACCGGCGCGATAACGCAGCGGCCGCTCGGGCGTCAGCCGCAAACGCAGCACGTTGGGACTGGGCCAATCGACGCTGGTAATGGTGGCCGGCAGGCCGTCGCGCACGGGGTCGAACACTTCAACGTTGAGGTCGTCGACCACCCGGCACTGACACGCCAGCCTCCAACCCTGCTCACGCTGGGCAGCACTCAGGGCATCGGGGTTGTTATCCAGCGGCTCGCCGCCCACGCAGCGCACCATGCAGGCATGGCAACTGCCAGCGCGGCAGCTGTAGGGCACAGCAACGCCAGCACCGAGCAAGGCATCCAGCAGATTGCTGCCAGGGCTTACGGGGATCGCCTGGCCCGCGACACGCAGCTCAGGCACCACTGCCCTCCCAGGCCGCGTGGCAGCAATTGCGCCCACTGTGTTTGGCGCGGTACAGCGCCTGGTCGGCGCGATGCAGGGCTTCGTCCAGGTCGTCGCCGGCTTCAAGCAGGGTCATACCGGCGGACAGACTGATGCTCTCCACCTTCACGCCCACCGGCTCGGCTCCGGCAAAGGCTTCGCGCAGGCGCTCGCAACAAGCGGTGAGTTGGTCGGCATCGGTGTTGGGCAGCAGCAGCACGAATTCTTCGCCGCCGTAACGGGCCAGTACATCACCGTCGCGCAGACAGGCCTGGGCCACGGTGGCGAAGGTTTGCAGCACGCGGTCGCCGCTGGCGTGGCCGTGCTGGTCGTTGATGCGTTTGAAATGGTCGAGGTCGATCAGCGCCAGGCCGTGCCGCCGCTCCAGGCCAAGGTTCTCCAGCTCGCGGGCGGCCAGGCGCAGAAAGTGCCGGCGATTGAACAGCCCGGTGAGTTCGTCGGTGGCCACCAGGTCTTCGAGCTGGCGCATCATGCCGCGCAGGGTGTCCTGGTGCGCTTGCAGGGCGAAGCGACGCTGGCGCATGCGTTGGCGCAGGGCCTGCACGTAGCCGGCAAACAGGCTCAGCCACACCAGCATTACCGCCAGTACGCCGACTTGCAGCGCGGCGAGCTTGGGGTCGGGTAGGCGCATTTGAAACGCGTCCCACAGGTTCACTAGGGTAAAACCGAAGAAGGCGAACGCGGCGCAGCGGGCAAACACCCGCGGCGCGAGTTGAAACACGCCGAACAGCAGAATCAATAGATAGAACACCAGCATGGTGCCGCGGGCACTGTGCAGGTTGTACATAAGGTAGGTGAGCAGGCTGAGGGCGACGAGAACTTGCGGGGCGGTGAGGCTGGGGTCGTTAAAGCGCAGGTTGGTGCCGCTGATGAAGATGCCGAAGAACGCCAATTGACTGATGATCACCAGGCTAGCGCACAGCACCGCAGTGGAAAGTTCGGCCTGATACTGACCGCTCACCACCAGCACCACAAAAAGCAGCAATGTCAGGCCGTAAGTAGCCGCAGCCATGCCAAATCGCTTCAGCAGCAGGCTTTGCAGGGCTTTCTGTGTCCCCTTCTTTTTCGCGCTGCTCATGGGCTCCGTCCCGTACTGGCATCTTGCTGTCACTGTACCTAGGTGCTAGCCAAAAACCTAGTACGCCTGTTCGTGCGTTAATCGACCAAGGTCTATCGTCACCGGGTGGGCCAATGTCGCCCTGCGCGTTATACTGCCGCGCCTTTTTTGCCTTACCGAGCCTGCCGGGCTTAGCCCTGCGCGCTTAGATGTTCCCGTGTTTATAGAGGAGCGCGCTGCATGACCGTGATCAAGCAAGACGACCTGATTCAGAGCGTCGCCGACGCTTTACAGTTCATTTCTTATTACCACCCCGTGGACTTCATCCAGGCGATGCACGAAGCCTACCTGCGCGAAGAATCGCCAGCGGCCCGTGACTCCATGGCGCAAATCCTGATCAACTCGCGCATGTGTGCCACCGGCCACCGCCCGATCTGCCAGGACACCGGCATCGTCACCGTATTCGTACGCGTAGGCATGGACGTGCGCTGGGACGGCGCCACCATGGGCCTGGACGACATGATCAACGAAGGCGTCCGTCGCGCCTACAACCTGCCGGAAAACGTGCTGCGCGCATCCATCCTCGCCGACCCGGCAGGCGCGCGTAAGAACACCAAGGACAACACCCCGGCGGTCATCCACTACTCCATCGTTCCCGGCAACACCGTGGAAGTGGACGTGGCGGCCAAAGGCGGCGGCTCCGAGAACAAATCGAAGATGGCCATGCTCAACCCGTCAGACTCGATCGTCGACTGGGTATTGAAAACCGTGCCCACCATGGGCGCCGGCTGGTGCCCGCCGGGCATGCTCGGCATCGGCATCGGCGGCACCGCCGAGAAAGCCGCGGTAATGGCCAAGGAAGTGTTGATGGACTCCATCGACATCCACGAGCTCAAAGCCCGCGGCCCGCAGAACAAGCTGGAAGAAATGCGCCTGGAGCTGTTCGAGAAGGTCAACCAACTGGGCATCGGCGCCCAGGGCCTGGGTGGCCTGACCACCGTGCTCGACGTAAAGATCATGGATTACCCAACCCACGCGGCCTCGCTGCCGGTGTGCATGATCCCCAATTGCGCCGCCACCCGTCACGCGCACTTCGTGCTCGACGGTTCCGGCCCGGCTTCGCTGGAAGCGCCACCCTTGGACGCCTACCCGGAAATCGTCTGGGAAGCCGGCCCATCGGCCCGTCGCGTCAACCTCGACACCCTGACCCCGGAAGACGTGCAGAGCTGGCAGCCAGGCGAAACCGTGCTGCTCAACGGCAAAATGCTCACCGGCCGCGATGCCGCGCACAAGCGCATGGTCGAAATGCTTAATAAAGGCGAAAGCCTGCCAGTGGACCTCAAGGGCCGCTTTATCTACTACGTTGGCCCGGTTGATCCGGTTGGCGACGAAGTGGTGGGCCCGGCCGGTCCGACCACGGCTACGCGGATGGACAAGTTCACCCGTCAGATCCTTGAGCAAACTGGCCTGCTGGGCATGATCGGCAAGTCCGAACGTGGCCCGATTGCCATCGAAGCCATCAAGGACAACAAAGCCGTATATCTGATGGCCGTTGGCGGCGCCGCTTACCTGGTGGCGCAAGCCATCAAGAAGTCCAAGGTGCTGGCCTTTGCTGAGCTGGGGATGGAAGCCATCTACGAGTTCGAAGTGAAGGACATGCCGGTGACCGTAGCGGTCGACACCAAGGGCGAGTCGGTGCATATCACCGGCCCGGCCATCTGGCAGAAGAAAATCAGCGACAGCCTGGCGGTTGAAATCTAAACGCCACTAAAGCGCAGTAAAAATACCCGGCCATGTGCCGGGTATTTTTTTGGCGTCAGAAAAAGTAGATAAAAGCGACAGGGTCAATGTCATACACGACACTATGGCGAATGTCTTACAGACGGTAGTGGCAAGCTGACATACCCGTGAGTAAGATTGGCGCCACGGAAATGACGGAATATGCGTACAGACCCCGGGGCAGGAACCCGGATCGCTATGGATGGTTTTAACGCTTTGCTGCCTGAGTGCAGACAACCCGAACCATCAAATGAGCGATTTCGTATGACCAGCAGTAGTCGTTTTGCGTCCCTCGTTGCAGCCGTAGCATTCACCCTCATGGGCGCTCAAGCCCAGGCAGGGCAAGCCTCCGGCAATCTGGCCATCGGTATCACCATTACCTCCGCATGCGAATTGAGCAGCGGTAGCAATGGCCAATCTGTCCGCGTTGAAAACCACAATTGCGACGGCATCAACAGCTTCCGTGTTGACCGTGAAAGCAACGGTGCGCGCACTGAATCCCCGCTGAAGAGCAATGCGGTCAGCGACGTTAAAGGCTCCGAAGCCGGTCCTACCGTGGTCACTTTGTACTGGTGATTGTCCTACAAAAGTAAGCCAGGACGCTTTCACGTAAGTCCTGTCCTACAAGATAAGAGCGAAATGCTTACAGACTAACCGGGTAGTTCATTTCTTCCGGTCGCATTTATCTCCCTCCCCCGCGCTAAAACGCCCTTATACCTGCGACCGACTGGCCACCAGACTCAACGGCGCCTGCTTGTCTTTTGGCTGAGCCAGATACCGGCAGCAACTCACCCGCAGAAACGACGCGAAGTTCACCACTTCACCGCGGTAGTCCATCACTTCCTCGTACAGCTTGCTGATCAGCTGATTGGTCGTCATGCCATCGACGGCGGCGATCTCGGACAGAATGTCCCAGAACTGATTCTCCAGCCGCAGGGTGGTCACCACCCCGCAGATACGCAGGGACCGCGAGCGCGACTCGTACAGAATGGGATCCGCCTTTACATACAACTCGCACATGGGCCCTGCTCCTTCTAAAGATGGCGTGGCAGCTTACAGCGTGATCTGGGTGCCCAACAGCAGCAGGAAACCCGCCAGCCAGTTCGGGTGTGCGGGCCAGGCCGGCGCGCTGACCAGATTGCCCTCGATATGGGCGTGGTCCACGGCGATTTCCACATAGGTGCCGCCCGCCAGCTTCACTTCCGGCGCGCAGGCCGGATACGCGCTGCACTCACGGCCTTTGAGAATGCCGGCGGCCGCCAGCAGCTGCGCGCCATGGCACACGGCGGCGATAGGCTTGCCGGCTTTGTCGAAGGCTTTCACCAGGTCCAGCACCTTCTTGTTCAGGCGCAGGTACTCCGGGGAACGGCCGCCGGGTACCACCAGGCCGTCGTAATCCTTGGCCTTCACCTTGGCGAAGTCGAAGTTCAGGGCGAAGTTATGGCCGGGCTTTTCGCTGTAGGTCTGATCGCCTTCGAAGTCATGGATGGCCGTGCGCACGCTCTGCCCGGCGGTTTTGTCCGGGCACACGGCGTGGACGGTATGGCCGACCATCTGCAGGGCCTGAAACGGCACCATCACTTCGTAGTCTTCAACGTAATCGCCAACCAGCATCAGGATCTTTTTAGCGGCCATCAGGGGTATCTCCGGGCAGGTGAATAAGTAAGTGCGTGGCCAGTATTGCCGCGCCACTTACGAGGCAGGTAATAGGCTAGTACTACCTGCCCAATTCGCCCTTAAAGCCCTAACGCACCCCAAAACCCGCCCTCTTTCACCTGCACACCATCGGCAGAAAACCGCTGCGGCGCCTGAAATTCATGGGTGGCGGCGATTTCTTTTTCCGCCAGAGAGGCAGGCACCAATTGCAGCGGCCCATCGCCCAGCGTCGGCGTGCCCTCGGCCAGCGGTGGCGGATTCAGTTCGTCATAGCGCAGGTAGTACGTGCCGCCCGCCCCTACATCGAGGTTGAAACCGGCAATGCGGGTGAAGTCGAGCATGCCGTCGGCCAACGCCGTCCAGAACGAGCCGAACAGCGGCCGACGCATTTCCAGCGGGTAGCTCGCCATATCCAGTTCCAGCACCAGGTAGCTGTTGCTGGGCAGGCTGCCGATCAGCTTTTTATTGAGGAACAGGCCGGGGGCTTCGATTTCCTGATCGGCCCAGTCGCTTTGCGGGCGATAGAGGTAGACCAGCGCGTGGTCTTCATCGCTCAGGGCGTGAGCGGTGAAGAGCGGGCCGTCGTTGGTATCAAGAAAGGCGCCGGGGGAAGAGCAGCCGGCCAGGCACAGCAGCAGAAAAACAACGAGTGGGTGATGTCGGCTCAAGCGCGCATTCCTCTTATGGTTATGGCGCTGAGACTAAGGAAGTGTGTCCATGCAAGCACCCGACAAAAGGCTGGAAATTACCGTTTGCAGGAATCGAGGCTGAAGCCTCGATTGGCCTTGAGCTATTTGCGGCGATCCAGCAGCGTTACCACGACCCGATCCAACCACCCCCACAACCGCTGCTGCATGCGTTTCCACAACGGCCGCGACTTCCACAGCTCCAGGGTAATTTCCTTGCTCTGGGCAAAGTCGTTGGTAAAGCTCTGCACCACTGCGGCGGTCAACGGCGGCTCCACTGCTTCCAGATTGGCTTCCAGGTTGAAGCGCAAATTCCAGTGGTCGAAGTTGCACGAGCCAATGCTGGTCCAGTCATCCACTAGCACCATTTTCAGGTGCAGAAAACACGGCTGGTATTCGAAGATTTTTACCCCGGCGCGCAGCAGACGCGGGTAGTAGCGCTGCCCGGCGAAGCGCACCGGCGGGTTGTCGGTTTGTCGGCCGGTGAGCAGCAGTTGCACGTCCACGCCGCGCTGGGCGGCCTTGCGCAAGGAGCGGCGCACTTTCCAACTGGGCAGAAAATACGGCGTGGCCAACCAGATACGCCGCTGCGCGCTGTTCAACGCGCGCACCAGCGACTGCACGATATCGCGGTGCTGCATGGCGTTGGCATACGCCACCCGCCCGAGCCCCGCACCGCCCACCGGCAACATCGGAATGCGCGCCCGCGGCCCCGGTTTGAACGGCAACCACGCGCGGTTCTGCGGGTTGGCCAACCATTGCTGCTCGAACAGATGCTGCCAATCCGGCACCAGCGGGCCGGTGATTTCCACCATCACTTCGTGCCAGGCGCTGTGGTCTTCGCCGGGTGTCCAGAAGGCGTCGGTCACCCCGGTACCGCCCACAAACGCCACTGCACCGTCCACCAGCAACAGCTTGCGATGGTCGCGGTACAGGTTGCGCTGCCAGCGCCAGATCTTGATCGGGTTGTAAAAGCGCAGGTCGATGCAGGCCTTCACCAGGCGTTCGCGGTCCACAACGGACAAGGCCGCGCTGCCGAAGCCATCGAACAGGCAACGCACCTGCACGCCGCGCTCGGCGGCGGCACACAGCACCTGCACCAGCAGGTCGACGCAGGCGCCCGACTCCACCAGGTACAACTCAAGCTCCACCTGGCGCTGCGCACGGGTGATGCATTCAAACATTCGGGGGAAAAACTGCGGGCCGTCCACCAGCAACTCAAAACCGTTGTCGGTACGCCACGGGTAGATACGTCCTGGCATCAGGCCTGCTTCCTTTGCGGTTCCAGCACAGATAACTCCAGCATCAACGCACGGTAAAAATCAGCACGGCGCCCACCGGCACCGACCAACTGATCGTGGAAACACCCGCCAATTTGCGCAGCGCCTCAAGGCCGTCGCTGAGGTCGAAATCTTCAACCTGCAGCACCAGCGGCGCCAGCGTCACCACTTGAAAACGTTGTTCATCCAAACGAGTCACCAGCAGTTCCGCGGTATCGGTTTGCCGCCGGCCATGCAGTTCGACCGTCAACGGCAGGCGCAATTCCAACTGCGCACCGGGCGCCAGATTGGTGATAGGCGCCAGGTCGAGTTGCGCCGTAATCAGCGCCTCTGGGAAGTGCTCGGTATCGAACAGCAGCGTGCGCAAACGCTCGTCACGCAGGGGAATGCCGGTGCTTGCCGAGTCCAGCTCGACCCGCAATGTAGCCGCGCCGTTGTCGTCGATCTGGCCATGCAGGGTTAGAAAGCGATGCACCTCGGACAACTTGCCGCCCTTGGTGGAAATAAAAGACAGGCGCGAGGACTCGTTATCCAGGTACCAGCTAGCGTGCGCAGCTGGCAGGAACAGCACGGCGAAAAGAAAGGTAAACAGCTTGAACATTCGGGCTCCAGCAAACGAAATCAGGCGGCACGTTGGCCGCCTGAGTCTGGCATGCAAATCCCGAATTAGTTCGAGGAAGCCGGCAGCTCAGCCGCCTGTGGCAGCAACTGGCAGCCTTCGCGCTGGCTTTTCCACTGCGCCGTTTGCGTGCTGCCCAGACCACGGGCGGTTACGCGTTTGTTGGCCGCATCATCAAAAAAGCCGCTGATGGGGATGATCTGTTTGACGTAGGCCTTGCAGTAGCCCGCCTCGTTATCCATCACATAGCGGCACGAGCAATATTCCTTGGCGGACAGCGCGCCAATGATGCCCGGGAAGGCGGCAAGGTGAACGCGATTGACCCACGCCAGGGCGGCAAGGGCCAGCACAATCACCAACAACACACTGCTGAACGGACGGCTTTTGATAAAGGCGCTCATTATTTGCGCTCCTGAACGAATGCCGCCTGGGCGAGCTTCAACAATTCATCGTGGGAGTAGCTGTGGTCGCGGTCATCGGCGTAACGCACGATCACCAGGTTTTCCTTGGGCAGCACATACAGCCCCTGGCCCCAGTGGCCGAGAGCGGCGAAGGCGTCGTCCGGCACATCCGGCCAGGGCTTGGCGGCGCCTGCAATCGGCACGTTCAGCCACCATTGGCCGCCGGGAATGGCTTCGCCTTCGGTCTCCTTGGTGGGCTGGTAATTGGCGAACGGCGTACGGTTGAAATCGACCCAGGCTTTAGGCAGCAACTGCTGCTCGCCCCAACGGCCATCACGCTCCATCAGCAAGCCGACCCGCGCCAGATCGCGCGCGGTCAGGTAGGCATAGGAGGAGCCGACGAAGGTGCCGGCGGCATCGGTTTCCCATACCGCGCTGGTAATGCCCAGCGGTTCGAACAAAGCCGTCCACGGGTAATTCTTGTAAGCCTCGGGGCCGACCATGCCACGCAAAGCGGCCGACAACAGG
This sequence comes from Pseudomonas sp. CC11G, assembly GCF_056174845.1. Classification (NCBI taxonomy): domain Bacteria; kingdom Pseudomonadati; phylum Pseudomonadota; class Gammaproteobacteria; order Pseudomonadales; family Pseudomonadaceae; genus Pseudomonas; species Pseudomonas sp. CC11G. The sequence goes on along the minus strand of NZ_JBWBZC010000010.1, from coordinate 105,667 downwards.
TTGGCGTCGCCACTGGAATAGAGGAAGCGCGTGCCCGGCGTAGCGGCCTGCCCGAAACCGGCCGTGAACGCCGCCATATCCGTGCGACCACGGGTGTAGAGCATCGCCACCACGCTGGATTTCACCGGCGCGTATTCATAGCCCTCTTGCCAATCCAGGCCCGAGGCCCAGTTCAGCAAATGGCCAATCTTGATATCCGGGTGCTGGCTCATCGGCGGGTAGAACTTGGCCACCGGGTCGTCGAGCTTGAACAGGCCCTTGCCATAGGCGACGCCGAGCGTGGCGGCCATCAGACTTTTACTGACCGACCAGGCCAGGTGCGGCGTGCTGGCCTTGGTGGGCCCGGCGTAGCGCTCATAAATAATCTGCCCGTCGCGAATCACCAGCAGCGCATCGGTGCGCACGCCTTTGCGGCTTTCGTCGTCACGCTGGGGAAAGGCATACGCTTCCAGAGCCGCAATAGCCGGGCTGGCAGGTGCCGGGGCTACGGCCCAATCGGCTGCGGGCCAGGTTTCGGCGAAGGCATGGGGAATGGAGCACAGCAGGCCGAGCGCAAGGCTCAGGCGGCGTAAGGCGGGAGCGGGCATTGGGCAGCCTCTTGTTGGAGAAGGCGCCAACCCTAGCATGGGGCCGATAAACGGCAATAGCGCCGAACGCGCCGCAGAAGGCGACGGTTCGGCGCGAATAGTCAGCCCCTACGAGCGCTACAGCGCGGCCAGGGCATTTTGCAGCCGTTTCTCCCGCGCCGCGCGGGCGATTTCCAGCAGGTTGCTGTCGCGCTTCCACAAGTCTTGCCAATGGGGTTTGCCAGCATCCATGGCGAGATCGATTTCAGCGCGCAGGTGGTTGAACTGGTCGAACACCCCAGCCAGCAGCAAATGGGTGGAGGGCTCGTTTATGCCCTGGCGGGTGATTTCCGCGCAACTGCCCAGCAGTGCGAGCAAACGCAGTTTCAGCGGTTGCGGCCAGGCATTGTCGCTGCCCACGCCGTACAGCCAGGCGAGCAGCGCGGTAAGCACATGCAGGTCTTCCAGGGTGCGGAACGGTTTGGCGTAAGCGTCCCAGCCATCGCCGGGCAAGCGCTCGCACTGCGCAGCGTCCAAGTGCAAACGCCCGTGGCTGATATCCGGCATCAGCGAGAGCGGTGGCAGCACTTCCACGCGCACGCCGGGTGCGCCGGTGTAGGCCACACACAAGGCCATTTGCGGCGACGCGCCGGGCAGCTCGCTACGCGCGGCCACCAACAGCCAGTCGGCCGCATCGGCGGCGGTGACGAAATCCTTGCGGCCGGACAGGCTCAGGCCCTCCAGACGGGTCTGCATATCGGCCGGCCGCACGCTGCGGTTTTCGGTTACGCACATGGCGCCGAGCGTCCAGGGCGCCGACGGCCAGAGCGCGCGCAACGCGCCTTGATAGCCAGCAAGAAACGCCAGGCCCGGGGTTTGGGCCAGCCGGCCACCGACCAACGCCAACTCGAAAGGTGTAACCCCTTCGCCCAGCGTGGCCAGCAGCGCCGCATACCAATCTTCCAACCCTGTTCCCGTCGGCAGGCGCTCGGCGCAGGCGAGCAGTCGTTGCCAATACATAAGCGCGTCCTCGTTCACTGTCATGCAAGCATCACCAAAGGTTCATGGTGATGACACCGGGTATTCCTAGCCTGAGCTTGCCCAACAAGGTCGACCGGCTGCAACTCAATCAAGCCGGCTTATGGAGGCTACTCGATGTCTACAATCGCCCGCACTCGCGACACCACCGCCGAACGCCGTCTGCAGGCCGAACGCCTGGTCGGCCCTCGCGCCCTGCGCGAAGCCCAGGCCTTGCGCTTTAGCGTATTCAGCAAAGAGTTCGACGCCAAGCTCAAAGGCGCAGAATTTGGCCTGGATATGGACGATTACGATAGCCACTGCGCCCATATCGGCGTACGCGACCTGAACAGCGGCAAGCTGGTCGCCACCACCCGCCTGCTGGACCACAACGCCGCCCGCAGCCTGGGCCGTTTCTACAGTGAAGAAGAATTCAGCCTGCACGGCCTGGCGCATTTGCAGGGCCCGGTGTTGGAAATTGGCCGCACCTGCGTCGACCCGGCCTACCGCAACGGCGGCACCATCGCCGTGCTGTGGAGCGAACTGGCCGAAGTGCTCAACGAAGGCGGATACAGCTATCTGATGGGCTGCGCCAGCATTCCGATGCAAGACGGCGGCATTCAGGCCCAGGCCATCATGCAGCGCCTGCGCGAACGCTACCTGTGCACCGAACACCTGCGCGCCGAACCGAAAACCCCGCTGCCGAGCCTGGACCTGCCGAGCAACGTAATTGCTGAAATGCCGCCGCTGCTCAAGGCGTATATGCGCCTGGGCGCCAAGGTGTGCGGCGAGCCGTGCTGGGACCAGGATTTCCAGGTGGCCGACGTGTTTATTCTGCTCAAGCGCGACGAGCTGTGCCCGCGTTACGCCCGCCACTTCAAGGCGGCCGTGTGATGAACAAGGTGCGCCTGTACGGGCGCATCGCCAGGCTGCTGGCCACCGTCGGCCTCGGCCTGCTGGTTGCCGGTGCCATGACCCTGGTGGAGCGTCTGCACCTGCGCAATGAAAGCACCATCCGCCAGCACCTCACGCGTTGGTACCTGGTTCGTTTGAGTGCGGCGTTGCCGTTCAAGATCGAAGTGCTCGGCAGCCTGCCCAAGCAACCGATGCTGTGGATCAGCAATCACGTGTCGTGGACCGATATCCCATTGCTGGGCATGTTGGCGCCGCTGTCGTTTCTGTCCAAGGCCGAAGTGCGCACCTGGCCGGTGGCCGGTTGGTTGGCCAAGAAAGCCGGCACCCTGTTTATTCGCCGCGGCTCAGGCGACAGCGCCCTGCTCGGCCAGCAACTGCTCGACCACTTGCAGCAACAGCGCTCGCTGCTGATTTTCCCTGAAGGCACCACCACCGATGGCCGTCAGCTGCGCAATTTTCATGGCCGTTTGCTGAGCAGTGCCATTGAAGCCGGCACGGCCTTGCAGCCGGTGGCTATTCGGTATGTGCGGGATAACCAGATCGACGTCGAGATCGCGCCGTTTATTGGTGACGACGATTTGATTTCGCACCTGGTGCGGTTGCTGTCCAGCGATGTGGCCAGCGTGCGGATTCATCTGTTGGAGCCGATTGAAACCGTTGGCGCGTCGCGCAATGTGCTGGCCAAGCAGGCGCATCGGGCGATTGGGTTTGCGTTGTTTGGTGAGATTGAGGCGGTGGACGTGGAAGAGCCGGATACCGAGTTGGCAGCATAGTCCTGCGTACGACTGTGAATTCTGGATCCCAGCCTGCGCTGGGATGACGGAGTAGGTTCAACCATCACCGTCGTCCCAGCGCAGGCTGGGACCCAGAATATTGAGCCGAACGCCAATCGAACCCTACCCAACCTGCAACCGCGCAAACCCCTGCAACTCCGGATAGAACGCATGAAAGTCCTCGGTGAGCGGCTCATACAGCTCACGCAATTCCCCATCGCCCCGTCCAGCATCTGCGGCCGTGACAAACGCCGGCTCATGCCCAGCAGCACCTGCTGCAACACCGCAAACTCCTCGTAACTGCCCAACCAATCCTGCGCTGCCATGCGCGGCGCGATATAGGCCAGACGCTCCGGCAACGCCGGCTCGTTATCCAGTACCCGGTATACCCGCGCCGTGAACTGCGCCAACGGCTCATCGGCATAGCGCTGCCAATGGCGGGCCAGGCAGTGGTCAAAAAACAGATCGAGCAAAATGCCTGCGGTACGCCGCCGTGCCTGGGGAAAACGCCCCTTGGCTTGCAACACCAACGGATGGCTATCGGTGTAGGCATCGATACGTCGGTGCACGGCAATCGCGTGTTCGATGGGTGCAGGAAAGCGCCCGGCCAGCGGCCCTTTGACGAAATCGCCATACAGGCTGCCAAGCAGTTGCGCGGGCTGGTCACCGCCAAGGTGAAGGTGTGCGAGGTAGTTCATGGGCCGAGTGTAGGGCCTTGCTGAGGATAAATCCCACCCTGCAGATCACTCGTGCTGATGTGCACTATCGCCACGATCAATCTGTATATCGGAAGTTGCCGATATAAAGTTCGCCGCAAGCCGATAGACACCCGGCACCCATAGCGAACTCACGGTCACCATCATGCCAATCGACCTCGACGAAATCTTCAAAGCCCTCGCCCACCCGGTGCGCCGCGACATGCTTGTGTGGTTGAAAGACCCCCAAGTCCATTTCGTGGAACAGGACCACCCGTTCGAGATTGGCGTGTGTGCCGGCAAGTTCGACCACAAAACCGGACTGTCGCAGTCCACCGTTTCCGGCCACCTGGCCAGCCTGCAACGCGCAGGGCTCGTGACCAGCCGCAAGGTCGGTCAGTGGAACTTCTTCAAACGTAACGAAGACGTGATCCAGGCCTTTATCACCCATTTGTACGACGCGCTGTAACCCAGCCGCCCTCCTCTACTTCGGAGCCCACCATGCCTCTCGCACTAATCGTTCTGGCGCTATCGGCCTTTGCCATTGGCACCACGGAATTCGTCATCATGGGCCTGCTGCCCGATGTGGCCGCCGACCTCGGCGTGTCCATCCCCGGCGCCGGCTGGCTGGTCACCGGTTACGCCCTGGGCGTGGCCATTGGCGCACCCTTTATGGCCATGGTCACGGCCAGTTGGCCACGCAAAGCGGCGCTGCTCGCCCTGATGAGCATCTTTATCGCCGGCAACCTCTTCTGTGCACTGGCTACCGACTACAACATGCTGATGCTGGCCCGGGTGATTACCGCCCTCTGCCATGGCGCCTTCTTCGGTATCGGTTCGGTAGTGGCCGCGAGCCTCGTGCCGGCCAACCGCCGCGCTTCGGCAGTTGCCCTGATGTTCACCGGTCTGACCCTGGCCAACGTACTTGGCGTGCCCTTGGGTACTGCGCTGGGCCAAGCCGCGGGCTGGCGCTCGCCGTTCTGGGCCGTGACCTTGATTGGCGTGCTGGCCCTGATCGGCCTGTGGCGCGCCCTGCCGAACCAGAAAGACCAGGAAAAAGCCGACCTGCGCAGCGAGCTGCGCGCCATGCGCGGCGTCGGTGTATGGCTGGCGCTGAGCACCACCGTGTTCTTCTCCGCCTCGATGTTTGCCCTGTTTACCTATATCGCTCCACTGCTCGGTGAAGTAACCGGCATTTCGCCCACCGGCGTGACCTGGACCCTGCTGCTGATCGGCCTCGGCCTCACCGTCGGCAACATCCTCGGCGGCAAGCTGGCCGACTGGCGCCTGGGCACCACCATGACCGGCGTATTCATCAGCCTGGCGGTGCTGTCCAGTCTGTTCAGCTTCACCAGCCACTCGCTGATTGGCGCCGAAATTACCTTGTTCCTCTGGGCCGTGGCCGCCTTCGCTGCCGTACCCGCCCTGCAGATCAACGTGATGGCCTTCGGCAAAGATGCCCCCAACCTGATTTCCACCCTGAACATCGGCGCCTTCAACCTCGGCAACGCCCTCGGCGCCTGGGTGGGTGGTGTGGTGATCAGCCGTGGCATGGGCCTGACCGACGTGCCCCTGGCCGCCGCTGCTCTGGCTGTGGTCGCGCTGATAGCCACGCAACTGACCACCAATGCCCGTAACCAATTGCAGCCGGTGCTCGACTGAGCCCGGTTGTTCGAACCAAGCCGTACCCCGCACTGACTGAATAACTAGTGACTGACTAACGTTCCCGGAGATTTACCCCCATGACGACTCTTTTCGACCCTATTACCATCGGCGATCTGCAACTGAACAACCGCATCGTGATGGCCCCGCTCACCCGCTGCCGCGCCGACGAAGGCCGCGTTCCGAACGCCCTGATGGCTGAGTACTACGCGCAGCGCTCCTCCGCTGGCCTGATCCTCAGCGAAGCCACCTCGGTCACGCCGATGGGTGTGGGTTACCCGAACACCCCCGGCATCTGGAATGACGCCCAAGTGCGCGGCTGGAGCAACATCACCAAGGCTGTGCACAGCAACGGCGGCAAGATTTTTCTGCAGCTGTGGCACGTAGGCCGCGTATCCGACCCCAGCTACCTGGACGGCGAACTGCCGGTAGCACCGAGCGCCATCGCGCCCAAAGGCCACGTCAGTCTGGTGCGTCCGCTGAAAGACTTCGTCACCCCGCGCGCCCTGGAAACAGAAGAAATCGCCGATATCGTCGAGGCCTATCGCAACGGTGCCGAAAACGCCAAAGCCGCCGGTTTTGACGGCGTGGAAATCCACGGCGCCAACGGCTACCTGCTCGACCAGTTCCTGCAAGACAGCACCAACCAGCGCACCGACCAATACGGCGGCTCGATCGAAAACCGTGCTCGCCTGATGCTGGAAGTAACCGACGCCGTGTTGTCGGTCTGGGAGCCCGGCCGCGTGGGTGTGCACCTGGCACCGCGTGCCGACAGCCATGACATGGGCGATTCCGACCGCTCGGCCACCTTCGGCTACGTGGCTCGCGAGCTGGGCAAACGCGGCATCGCGTTTATCTTCACCCGCGAAAAACTGGCCGACGACAGCATCAGCGCTGAACTGAAAGCCGCTTTCGGTGGTGCCTTTATCGCCAACGAACGCTTCACCAAAGACAGCGCCAACGCCCTGCTCGCCAGCGGCGGTGCCGACGCAATCGCCTTCGGTATTCCGTTTATCGCCAACCCGGATCTGCCAGCCCGTCTGCAACAGGACGCACCGCTGAACGAACCGCACCCGGAAACCTTCTACGGCAGCGGCCCGGTCGGCTATATCGACTACCCACGTCTGTAACGGTATCGGTTGTATAAAAACGCCCGGCGCATTTTGAGTGCGCCGGGCGTTTTTTCGTTTGAGGTTCCAATCAAAAGCATCGAGGCTGAAGCCTCTCCCACAGGGAATTGCGGTTCCTTGTAGGAGAGGCTTCAGCCTCGATGCTCTAGTTCCCCAAGGCACCCCGCGCGGATATTGCTAGAATGCCCACCCTCAATCTGTATGCCGCCGCTGGAGCCGTTTCATGACCGCCGTTTCGTCCACGCTTTCGCCCACGTTGCAACTGGCTTGCGACCTGATCCGCCGTCCTTCGGTTACCCCGGTGGACGCCGATTGCCAGGCGGTGATGATCGAACGCCTGCGCGCGCTGGGCTTTGCCATCGAGCCGATGCGTATCGAGGATGTGGATAACTTCTGGGCCACCCACGGCGGCGAAGGTCCGGTGTTGTGTTTTGCCGGCCACACCGACGTAGTGCCGACCGGCCCGTTGCAGGCCTGGCAGCACGCGCCATTCGACGCCAAGGTCGACGAAGACGGCATGCTCTGCGGCCGCGGCGCTGCCGATATGAAAGGCAGCCTGGCCTCGATGATTATCGCGGTGGAGCGCTTTGTGGCCGACCACCCGAACCATAAAGGCCGCATCGCCTTTCTGATCACCAGCGACGAAGAAGGCCCGGCGCACCACGGCACCAAGGCCGTGGTCGAGCGTTTGGCGGCGCGCCAGGAGCGTCTGGACTGGTGCATCGTCGGCGAGCCATCGAGCACTACGCTGGTGGGCGACGTGGTGAAGAATGGCCGTCGTGGCTCGCTGGGCGCCAAGCTCACCGTGCGCGGCATTCAGGGCCATGTAGCGTATCCACACCTGGCCAAGAACCCTATTCACCTGGCCGCCCCGGCCCTGAGCGAATTGGCCGCCGAGCATTGGGATGACGGCAACGCCTTCTTCCCGCCGACCAGCTTTCAGATTTCCAACGTCAACTCCGGCACCGGCGCCACCAATGTGATTCCAGGCGATTTGGAAGCCGTGTTCAACTTCCGTTTTTCTACCGAATCCACAGTAGAAGGCTTGCAGCAGCGGGTCGCCACCATTCTTGATAAACATGGCCTGGACTGGCATGTGGAGTGGGCGCTGTCCGGTCTGCCGTTCCTCACCGAGCCGGGCGCCTTGCTCGATGCCGTGGCCGCCGGCATCAAGTCGGTGACCGGTCGCGACACTAAGCCATCCACCAGCGGCGGCACTTCGGACGGGCGTTTTATCGCCACCCTCGGTACTCAAGTGGTTGAGCTGGGCCCGGTGAACGCCACCATCCACCAGATCAACGAGCGGGTACTGGCCAGCGATCTCGATACCCTTACCGAGATCTACTACCAAACCCTCGTGAACCTGCTCGCCTGATGCTCGCCTGCCCAATCTGCAGCGCCCCGCTGCACGCGGTGGACAACGGGGTGGCCTGCCCGGCCAACCACCGTTTCGACCGCGCGCGTCAGGGCTACCTGAACCTGTTGCCGGTGCAGCATAAGAACAGCCGCGATCCCGGCGACAACCAGGCGATGGTCGAAGCCCGTCGGCGGTTTCTCGAAGGCGGTCACTATGCCCCGGTAGCCAAGCGTCTGGCCGAGCTGTTGGCCGAGCGTGCGCCGGCGCAGTGGCTGGATATCGGCTGCGGCGAGGGCTACTACACCGCCCAGGTCGCCGACGCCCTGCCGACTGCCGAGGGCTACGCGCTGGATATCTCCCGCGAAGCAGTAAAGCGCGCCTGCAAACGCAAGCCAGAGCTGACCTGGCTGGTGGCGAGCATGGCGCGCATTCCGTTGACCGATGCCAGCTGCCAGGCCCTGATCAGCGTGTTCAGCCCGCTGGACTGGGATGAAGCCAAACGCGTGCTTAGCCCCGGTGGCGGTCTGCTGCGCATTGGGCCCACCAACGAACACCTGATGGAACTGCGCGAGAAACTCTACGACCAGGTGCGCGACTACAGCGACGACAAACACCTGGCCCTGGTGCCCGAGGGCATGCGCCACGCCCATAGCGAAGAACTGCGTTTTACGTTGAGCGTCGACAGCGAACAGGCCCGCGCCGACTTGCTGGCCATGACACCCCATGGTTGGCGCGCCAGCGCCGAGCGGCGTGAGGCGGTAATCGCCGCACCTTTAGAGGTGACGGTGTCCATGCGCTACGATTGGTTTCAGTTAGATAGCCACGCCTAAGCGGCTACACACGGATCACGAGAGAACCCCATGCGCCAACCTGATATCGAAATCTACGTAAAAGATGCCGACCACAACGCCATCACCGATTGGTTGAGCGCAGCCCTTGGCCCGTGCTCGGCCTGGCGTCAGCAGGGGCAAACCTACAAATGCAACGTCGCCAGCAGTGAAGGCCCGATCCCGGTGACCTGGATGCCCAAGGCGGTCGGCAAATGGAACAGCCTGTTTCTGGAAAGCGACATCACCCCGTGGGACGACGACCTGGCCTGCGCCCGCGCGGCGTTTGCTGCGCTGAACGTGGAAGTGCGCTGCGCGCCGGGTGGCTGGAGTGAAGAAGAAGCAGAAGAACAGGCCGATCGCTGGATTCGGATTTCTACCGATGGCGAAGAAGAGATCACCTGGCATACGAGTTGATCGTCGTTTCCAGGAATCGAGGCTGAAGCCTCTCCCACAATGACTTTCGGCCCCCTGTGGGAGAGGCTTTAGCCTCGAGTTTTTGCTCAACAAAAAGCCCCGCTAATGCGGGGCTTTTTGTTGAGCAACCGGGGCTTCAGCCTTTGGTTACATCCTCAGCTTGCGGGCCTTTCTGCCCATCGATAACGGCGAACTCTACGCGATCACCTTCATTCAGGGACCGGTGGCCTTCACCGCGGATAGCGCGATAGTGAACAAACACATCGGCGCCACTTTCACGCTGAATGAAGCCATAGCCTTTGGAATCATTGAACCACTTAACGGTTCCAGTCTCGCGATCAGCCATTACTACTTTCTCCAACTCGCATTTTTTTATGTCCTCTCAAGGAGGTATCGATGGATCAGCGGCAGCAAGCCCGAAGCTGGGCAGCGCCGGCCAATTTCGTAAGCACAAAGCCTGCCAACGATTTTTGACAGCCCGGCTACAACACCCGCTGTAGAGCGCGCCACGTGGCTTTCGCGGTTAAGTACGGACGTACGAACTGGCCCTGACGAGGTGGCCTTGCTGGGCGTATCGGTAACATTTCGGTGCAGGGGCGAACTGGTTGGCCCCGGCTTGCGGCAGCACAGGTAACCGACACCCCCTGCCCTTACTCCGTCATCCCCGCGTAGGCGGGGATCCAGAATCTTGTGCCGAACACCGTACCCTCCAACACTCTGGATTCCAGCCTGCGCTGGAATGACGGTGGTTTGCCGGCCATATGTCTTTTGCCGGCACGCAGTTCATACGGCAAACTAGCGTCCCCGAGCCGAGGCTCGATTTCGACAGACTCTGTATGACCCGTTCCCCGTTTCGCCGCCTTGTCTTCGGTACCCTGCGCCGCCTGCTGTATCTCTGGGTGCGTTCGGAAACCATCAACCAATCCGCCTTCACCCTCAAGCTCGACCGCAGCAAGCCCGTGCTTTACGTGCTGCAACAGCCGTCGCTGAGCGATCTGGCGGTGGTCGACAGGGAATGCACCAAGGCCGGTCTGCCACGCCCGGTGGTGCCGGTGGCCATCGGCGACCTGATTGAACCGTCGGCGTTTTTCTATCTGAACCCGGAACCGGGCTGGCTCGGCACGCCGAGCAAACCGGGCACCTCGCCGACCCTGATCCGCCTGGTGGGCGCGCTCAATCAGCACGCCGTGGATGACGCGCAGATCGTGCCGGTCAGTGTGTTCTGGGGCCAGTCGCCAGACCGCGAAACCAGCCCGTGGAAACTGCTGTTCGCCGACAGCTGGGCCGTTACCGGCCGCCTGCGTCGCCTGGTCAGCATCCTGATTCTGGGGCGCAAAACCCGCGTGCAGTTCTCCGCGCCGATTCACCTGCGCGAGCTGGTGGAGCAAGACAAAGGCCATGAACGCACCCTGCGCATGGTGCAGCGCATTCTTCGCGTGCACTTTCGCAACCAGAAGTCCGCCGTCATTGGCCCGGACGTCTCGCACCGTCGCAACTTGGTGAAAGGCCTGGTGCATGGCCCGCTGGTACGTCAGGCAATTGCCGAGGAAGTCGAGCGCGAGAAAATCTCCCCGCAGAAAGCCGAAGCCCTGGCCCTGCGCTACGGCAACGAAATCGCCTCGGACTACACCTATACCGCTATCCGCTTTCTGGAACTGGTGCTGAGCTGGTTCTGGAACAAGATCTACGACGGCATCAAGGTCAACCATATCGAGGGCGTGCAAGACGTTGCCCAGGGCCACGAGGTGATTTATGTGCCCTGCCACCGCAGCCATATCGACTACCTGCTGCTCTCCTACCTGCTGTTCCGCAATGGCCTGACGCCGCCGCATATCGCCGCCGGCATCAACCTGAATATGCCGGTCATCGGCGGCCTGCTACGCCGTGGCGGCGCGTTCTTTATGCGCCGCACCTTCAAGGGCAACCCGCTGTACACCGCGGTGTTCAACGAATACCTGCACACCCTGTTCAGCAAAGGTTTTCCGGTCGAGTACTTCGTGGAAGGTGGCCGTTCACGCACCGGGCGCATGCTGCAACCGAAAACCGGCATGCTGGCGATCACCCTGCGCAGCTTTCTGCGCTCCAACCGGCTGCCGGTGGTATTCGTGCCGGTGTATATCGGTTACGAGCGCGTGCTGGAAGGCCGCACGTACCTCGGCGAGTTGCGCGGGGCGAGCAAGAAGAAGGAATCGATCTTCGATATTTTCAAAGTCATCGGCGCGCTCAAGCAGCGCTTTGGCAGCGTGTGGGTGAACTTCGGTGAGCCGATCAAGCTGGCCGAATTCCTCGACAACGACCAGCCCGGCTGGCGCGAGCAGGACCTCGGTCCGCAATACCGCCCTAGCTGGCTGAGCGACACCACCCATCGTCTGTCCGAGCGCGTGGCGCAGCACCTCAACGAAGCGGCGGCGGTAAACCCGGTGAACCTGGTGGCGCTGGCGCTGTTGTCGACCAGCAAGCTGGCGCTCGACGACCGCGCTCTGACTCGCGTGCTCGACTTGTACTTGACCCTGCTGCGTAAAGTGCCCTACTCGCCGCACACCACCCTGCCCGAAGGCGACGGCCAGGCGCTCATCGAATACGTGCAAGGCATGAAGCTGCTCGCCGAGCAGAAGGATGCGCTGGGCAAGATCCTCTATCTGGATGAGCAGAACGCCATCCTGATGACCTACTACCGCAACAACGTGCTGCATATCTTCGCCCTGCCGGCGTTGCTGGCGAGCTTCTTCCAGAGCAGCGCGCGGATGAGCCGCGAGCAGATTCTGCGTTACACCCGCGCGCTGTATCCGTACCTGCAGTCGGAGCTGTTTATCCGCTGGAGCCTGGAAGAGCTGGACGCGGTTGTGGACCAGTGGCTGGCGGCGTTTGTGGAACAAGGCCTGCTGAAGTTTGAGACCGACGTGTACGTACGCCCGGCGCCGAGCTCGCGCAACTTTGTACTGCTCACCCTGCTGTCGCGGGCCATTGCCCAGACCCTGCAGCGTTTCTATATGGCCACCGCGTTGTTGCTGAACGCCGGCCAGAACGCGATCAGCGCTGAAGAGCTGGAAGACCTGTGTACGGTGATGGCTCAGCGTCTGTCGATTCTCCACGGCCTCAACGCCCCGGAGTTTTTCGACAAGAGCCTGTTCCGCCACTTTATCCAGACCCTGCTGGACCAGGGCGTGCTGCGCCAGGATGCGGCCGGCAAACTCAGCCACCACCCGCTGCTCAACGAACTGGCCGAAGGCGCCGCCAAGCGTGTGCTACCGGCGGAGATTCGTATGTCCATTCGCCAGGTGGCGATGGATCGCAGCGAGGATGTGGCAGACGGGCTGTAACCGCCGTACCGCGTGATAAAAAAAAGGGAGCACTGAGTGCTCCCTTTTTTTAAGCCAATGCATCCGAGATCGTCGGCAATTAACGCGGCAACCGCTGCCCTTTACGCAGATCGATCAAGTCCTGCTCGGTGCAGGTCAATGGCTTGGTGCCGGTCAGGTCGTAGCAGGTCTGGCCGAATTTCATCGGCCAGTAAATCAGCGAAAACGGTGGCCAGAAAATCGAGCTCACGCGAAAGCTCGGGCGCAGCCGACCTTCTTGCAGTGTCGTGCCGTTGTCGTCGCGCAGGGTGTAGGTAATGCCGCCGGTTGCGCCCCAGGCGAAGGGACGGGTTGTCACCAGGCCTTCGCTGTACAGGGTGCCGCGCTTGTAGATGTCGACTTTGCTGTGCTCAGGCAGCTTGAAGTAGGCGGAGGTCGAGCAACCGCTCACCAGAGCGACCAGCGCCAATGCGCCAGCAATACGGGAAAATTTCATTGCGAGGGAATGTCCTTATAGGCACTACGCGGGAAGTGGGGTCGTCTGACCGCCGCGAATAGTGCCTAGGTGACATCAGTATTGCCAGCCCGACCGTCAGCCTTACGCCTTGAACACCTGCGCCAGGTGCTGCTCGTAGCGAGCGATATCGCCTTCGATATTCGGACGTTTCATCACGTCCACGCTCAGGAAGGTCGGCAAGCTAGTCATGCCGAGGAACTGATTGGCCTTGTGGAACGGGAAGTACACGGCGTCTACGCCTTGGCCTTCGAAGAAATCGGTCGGGTCGTCGAACGCCTGTTGCGGAGCGTTCCAGGTCGCGGAAATCATGTACTGCTTACCGTGCAGCAAACCGCCGCTGCCGTATTTCTGCGAGGCATCGGAGCGGGTGCGGCCGTCGTTGGCGTACAGGCTGCCGTGGCCTTCGGTGAACACTTCGTCGATGTACTTTTTCACGGTCCAGGGCGCGCCCATCCACCAGCCTGGCATCTGCCAGACGATGACGTCGGCCCAGAGGAATTTCTGCACTTCTTCGACCACGTCGTAGCCGCCGTCGATAAAGGTTTCGCGCACATCAAAACCGGAGCGGTCGAGGTAGCTGAGGGCGGCGTCGTGCAGGGTCTGGTTGTAGCGGCCGTCGGAGTGGGCGAACTGTTTGCCGCCATTGAGCAGAAGAATCTTTTCACGGGGTTTACCTCGGTGAGTCAACGAATGGCCGGCAGGTTAAAGGCCTCACGCGAGAAGAAACACCCCGGCGTGCGCAAATCATATTTGCGCCAAAAGCATGAATAGCCAATCGACTCCCCCGGTAAACTGCAGCAATCCACTTACTCTCGGAGCACCTTGATGAGCGACAAGCCCTACGGTTTTATCCTTCACGCCCACACCAAACCGGAGAAATCCGAGGAGTTCCAGGCGCTGTTCAGCGCCTATGTCGAGCCCAGCCGCGCCGAGCCTGGCTGCATCGAGTACCACATGCTGCGCGACCAGCAAGACCCCACGCTGTTTATCTTCTACGAGATCTGGGCCAGCAAGGCGCACCTCGATGTGCACTCCGCCCTGCCCCATATGCAGCGTTTTGCCGAGCAGCGGATGGAATTCCTCACCCGCGATTTCGATATCCGCCTTATCGACATGCTCAGCCCTTCCTCGGCCAACCGCTGAGCCGGAAGGCGCAAAAACACATGAAACCCTCGCCAAAGGTCGCGTCTAAACCTGTAACACGGTCGCAAGACCCACCCGCGCGAGGATCTGAGAATGAGCACGCACCTGATCAAACTCTTCACCCAGCCGGACCGCAGCTGGACGGAAATCCGCAAGGAAGAAGAGGAAAAACCCCGCAATTACCTGCCCCATCTGATTTTTCTCGGGCTGATTCCGCCGTTCGCCCTGTTTATTGGCACCACCCGTGTGGGCTGGAGCCTGGCCGAGAACGAGGTGGTGCGCCTGAGCGCTGACAGCGCCCTGATGTTGGCTGGCATGGTGTACGGCGCCATTCTGCTGGGCACGGCCCTGATGGGCGTGTTTATCCGCTGGATGTCGCGCACCTTCGACGCCCGCCCGACGCTCAATCAGTGCATCGGCTTTGCCGCCTACACCGCGACTCCGCTGTATATCGCCGGGCTCGCTGCGCTGTACCCGAGCCGTTGGTTGGCTGTAGCCGTACTGTTGGCCGCCTGTGCGTATTCGACCTTTCTGCTGTTCGTGGGCCTGCCGACCTTTATGCGCCGCAAACAGGAGCAGGGCTTTCTGTTCGCTTCCTGCGTGTGGGCGGTGGGCCTGCTGCTGATGGTGACCATTTTGGTGTCGGCGATTCTGTTCTGGTACACCGGCCTTTCGCCGGAATACCTGCGCGGCCCGCTCGGCCAGTAGCCGCTGCTGTTCACTGCACCGCTGCGGGTTTGCCTCGGCGGTGCAGTCCGTTAAGCTCGGGCCATTGTCCCCAACAGGAATGCGCCCATGCTTCGCTCCACTGCCTCCCTTGCCACGCTGCTTGCCGGCCTGACGCTGTCTGCCCAGGTTTTTGCCCTCTCCATCAGCGACCTCTCGCAAACCGACGCCAGCGCCGGCCTGAAAGACGCCCTGACCCAAGGCGCGCAAATTGCCGTGAAGCAGCTGGGCACGCCCGGCGGTTTCAGCAATAACGAAGACGTGCGCATCGAGTTGCCCGGCAAGCTCGGCAAAGCCGCCAAAACCATGAAAATGATGGGCATGGGCGCGCAAGTTGATCAGTTGGAAAGCAGCATGAACAAAGCCGCCGAAGCCGCCGTGCCGCAAGCCCAGGCGCTGCTGGTGGATGCCGTGAAGAAAATGACCGTCACCGACGCCAAAGGCATTCTCGCCGGCAAGGATGACGCGGCCACCCAGTACCTGGACAAAACCAGCCGCGAGCAGATCCGCGCCAAGTTCCTGCCCATCGTCAAACAAGCCACCGACAAAGTGGGCCTCGCCCAGCAATACAACGCCTTCGCCGGCCAGGCCGCGAGCCTTGGCGTGGTGGACGCGAAAAGCGCCAACGTCGAAAACTACGTGACCGAGCAGGCGCTCAATGGGTTGTTTGAAATGATTGCCAAGCAGGAAGAAAGCATCCGCAAGAACCCGGCCGCGGCAGCCACCAGTTTGGCCAAGAAGGTGTTTGGGGCGTTGTAAGCGAGTCTCTGCCCCCAATAAAAACGCCAGCATTCAGCTGGCGTTTTTTATTCAAGAGCATCGAGGCTAAAGCCTCTCCCACAGTAATTGAGGCCCCTTGTTGGAGAGGCTTCAGCCTCGATGCTTTTCAGCCCGTAGGAGCGAGCTTGCTCGCGAAGCTTTTCGGTCTAATCCGCGACCTTCTCTTCTTTCTTCACTTTGAACCACGCCGCATACAACGCCGGCAAGAACAATAAGGTCAGCGCAGTCGCCACGATCAATCCACCCATGATCGCCACCGCCATCGGCCCGAAGAAGGTACTGCGCGACAACGGAATCATCGCCAGCACCGCCGCCAACGCGGTCAGCACAATCGGCCGGAAGCGACGCACCGTGGCATCGACAATCGCATGCCAGCGGTCATGCCCAGCGTCGATGTCCTGCTCGATCTGGTCCAGCAGAATCACCGAGTTGCGCATGATCATGCCGGACAGCGCAATGGTGCCAAGCATGGCCACAAAGCCGAACGGCTGGTTGAACACCAGCAGGAACAGCGTCACGCCGATGAGGCCCAACGGCGCAGTGAGAAACACCATCGCCGAGCGCGAGAAGCTTTTCAACTGCAGCATCAACAGGCCCAGCACCACCACGATAAACAGCGGAATACCGGCGTTCACCGAGTTCTGGCCTTTGGCCGAGTCTTCCACCGTGCCGCCTACACCCAGCAGGTAGCCATCGGGCAATTTGGCGCGCACGGCGTCCAGGGTCGGCAGGATCTGTTTGACGATGCTGGCCGGCTGTTCCTTGCCATAGATATCGGCGCGCACGGTGACCGTCGGCAGACGATCGCGGTGCCAGATAATGCCTTCCTCGAAGCCGTACTTGAGCGTGGCGATCTGCGACAACGCCACGCTTTTGCCGTTGTCGGTGGGCACCGACAGGCTTGGCAGCAAGGCCAGCTGTTGACGCTCGCGCACGGTGCCGCGCAGCAGAATCTCGATCAACTCGTTGTCTTCGCGGTACTGGCTGACGCTGTTACCTGACAGTGCGCTTTGCAGGAAGGTCGACAGGCTGGCACTGGTGACACCCAGGGCACGAGCGCGCTCCTGGTCGATGCTCAGGTACACCACCTTGCTCGGCTCTTCCCAGTCCAGGTGCACGTTGGTGACATGGGGGTTTTCGCGCACGCGGTCGGCCACTTCACGGGCCAGGGTGCGCACTTCATCGATATGTTCACCCGACACCCGGAACTGCACCGGGTAACCCACAGGCGGGCCGTTTTCCAGACGGGTGATGCGCGTACGCAGCGTCGGGAATTCGCTGGCCAGGGTTTCGATCAGCCACTTGCGCACGGCTTCGCGGTCTTCGATGGTCTTATTCAGCACCACAAACTGGGCGAAGCTGGAGGCCGGCAGCTGCTGGTCCAGCGGCAGGTAGAAACGCGGCGAGCCGGTGCCGACATAGGCGACGTAGTTGTCGATGCCAGGGTGGTCTTTGAGCAGCGCTTCGAGGTGGCGAACCTGTTCTTCGGTGGCCTTGAGCGACGCGCCTTCGCTTAGCTTCAGATCGACCATCAGCTCCAGCCGCCCGGAAGACGGGAAGAACTGCTGCGGCACGAACTTGAACATAAAGATGGAGCCGGCAAACAAGGCGATGGTCAGCACGATCACCGTCTTGCGATGGCCCACGCACCACTCGATGGCGCCGCGCACCCGCAGGTAGAACGGCGTGGCATACGGGTCATGGCCCTTCTCGCTGCCGCCATGCTTGGCGGCGTGCAGCTTGGCCAGGTCCGGCAGCAGTTTCTCGCCGATATAAGGCACGAACAGCACGGCGGCGATCCACGACACCAGCAGGGCAATCGCCACCACCTGGAAGATCGAGCGAGTGTATTCGCCGGTGCCCGACTGGGCGGTGGCAATTGGCAGAAAGCCGGCGGCGGTGATCAGCGTGCCGGTGAGCATCGGGAACGCGGTACTGGTCCAGGCGAAGCTCGCGGCTTTGAACCGTGAGAAGCCCTGCTCCATCTTGATCGCCATCATCTCAATGGCAATGATCGCGTCGTCCACCAAAAGCCCCAGCGCCAGCACCAGCGCACCGAGGGAGATTTTGTGCAGGCCGATGCCGAAGTAGTACATGGCGGTAAACGTCATCGCCAGCACCAGCGGAATCACCAGCGCCACCACCAGACCAATGCGCAGGCCGAGGGAGAAAAAGCACACGAGCATCACGATGGCCAGGGCTTCCACCAGCACCTGCACGAACTCGCCGACGCCGGTTTTTACCGCGGCCGGCTGGTCGCTCACCTTGCTCAGCTGCATACCGGCCGGCAGGGACTGCTGCATACGGGCGAATTCTTTTTCCAGCGCTGTGCCCAGCACCAGAATGTCGCCGCCCGGCTTCATCGATACCGTCAGGCCAATCGCGTCCTGCCCCATAAAGCGCATGCGCGGCGCGGGTGGGTCGCTGAAGCCACGGTGCACTTCGGCCACATCAGAAATACGGAAGGTGCGGTCGCCGATCCGAATCGGGAACGCCTTGATCTCATCTACCGACTCGAAGCGCCCGGTCACCCGCAACTGAATGCGGTCCGTGGGCGTTTCGAAGAAGCCTGAGGAGGCCACGGTGTTCTGGTCTTCGAGGGCTTTTTGCACGGCGGCCATCGGCAGGCCGAGCGTGGCGGCTTTGACGTTGGAAAGCTCGATCCAGATTTTTTCGTCCTGCAGGCCCATCAGGTCGACCTTGCCCACATCCTTTACGCGCTGCAGTTGCAGCTGAATGCGGTCGGCGTAGTCCTTCAGGGTGGCGTAGTCGAAGCCATCGCCGGTCAGGGCGTAGATATTGCCGTAGGTGGTGCCGAATTCATCGTTGAAGAACGGCCCCTGAATGCCCTGCGGCAGGGTGTAACGGATATCGCTGACCTTCTTGCGGATCTGATACCAAAGCTCGGGGATATCGCGGGAGTTCATCGAATCGCGGGCGAGGAAGGTCACCTGGGATTCGCCGGGGCGCGAGAAGGAAATAATCTTCTCGAATTCACCGGTCTCCATCAGCTTTTTCTCGATGCGCTCGGTGACCTGGCGCGACACTTCCTCAGCGCTGGCGCCCGGCCAGTTGGTGCGCACTACCATGGCTTTGAAGGTGAAGGGCGGGTCTTCGCTCTGCCCCAGCTTGGTGTAGGAAATAGCGCCGACAATCGCCAGCAGCAACATCAGGAACAGCACGATCTGCCGATTGCGCAGCGCCCATTCGGATAGGTTGAAGCTCATCCGTGCTTACTCCTGCGCTGCCAGTTTGACCGAGCGGTTAGCGTGGTCCACGGGCCGTACTTCCTGGCCCTCACGCAGTACTTGAACACCGGCGGCCACTACCCAGTCGTCGGCCTTCAGGCCTTCGAGCACCGGCACCTGTTCTTCACCGTACGGCCCAACTTTCACTTCGCGGCGCGCCAGCTTGGAGCTTTGCGGATCGACCACCCACACGAACGGGCGGCCTCCTTCAGCACTCAACGCCGACAGCGGCACGGCCAACGGCACGTCACCGACCACTGGCACGAATACCCGGGCGCTCTGACCGAGGTCGGCCGGCACTTTATCGGCAGTAAAAGAAACGCGAGCGGCGTAAGTGCGCGATTGCGGGTCGGCGGCGGGCGAGAGTTCACGGATACGCGCGGGGAAACGTTTGTCCGGGCGCGACCAGAGTTCGACGAACACCTCCTGGCCAATTTTGAAGCGCTCGATGCTGTGCTCCGGCAGGCTGATCACCACTTCGCGCTCGCCATCTACGGCCACGCTGAAGACGGTCTGGCCGGCGGCAACCACGTTGCCCACTTCAACCACGCGGCGCGACACCACACCCGCCTGAGTGGCGCGCAGCACCGAATAACCGGCCTGGTTGCTCGATACATCGAATTCGGCCTTGGCCTGTTTCACCCGGGCTTCGCCGGCGCGGTAGAGGTTTTCGGCGTTGTCGTATTGCGAGCGGCTGGCCATCTGCCGGTCGAACAAGGTTTTGTAGCGGTCGCGTTCGCTACGTACGAGCTGCAGGTTGGCGCTGGCGGCGGCCACCTGGGCGCGCTGGGCTTCGAGCTGCAGTTGCACATCTTGCGGATCGAGTTCGGCCAGGGGTTGGTCCTTTTTCACACGCTCGCCAACATCTACCAGGCGCTTGCTGACCTTGCCGCCAATGCGGAACGCCAGATCCTGCTCAAGGCGGGCGCGTACTTCACCGGGATAGGTATCGGCCAATTCGCCGGCCCGTTGCGGCTGCACGACCAGGGCTGGACGCGGCGGCACCTTCACCTCTTCGGGAGCGCCACACGCAGCAAGCAGGAAAACAAGGGAGGCAGGTAAGGCGAGTGGCAGGACATGGCGGAACATGATGTATGACCTTTCGCGAATTAAGGCTTTGAATAATTGTACTGGCGGGTATAGTAAAAATAGCAAACTCGCCAGTCCAGTAATAAAACTCGAAATGTCCGACAAAGTATTACCGCCTAGCGGACCGGGTCGCCCGAAAGACCTTACAAAGCGCGCAGCCATCCTTGATGCCGCGAAGAACCTGTTTCTGCGCCTGGGTTACGACGGCTGCAGCATGGACGCCATCGCCACCGAGGCCGGGGTTTCCAAGCTCACCGTCTATAGCCACTTCACCGACAAGGAGACGTTGTTCTCCATGGCGGTGCGCGCCAAGTGCGATGAGCAGTTGCCGTTGATGTTCTTCGATTTGACGGAAGCGGCGCCTATTGAACCGGTGCTGCTGAACCTCGCCCACGCCTTCCACAACCTGGTGAGCTGCCGCGAGTCGATTGAATTGCACAGGCTGATGATCACCCTCGGCAATCAGGACCCGAAGCTGGCCAAGATGTTTTACGAGTCGGGCCCGCAGGTGGTGCACGAGGAAATGGAGCGTCTGCTGCGCAAGGCCGACGAGCTGGGCAAGCTGCGCATCGAGAAGCCGGAGCTCGCCGCCGAACATTTTCTTTGCCTGCTCAAGGGCGGCATCAACTTCAAATTGTTGATCGGCTGCAACTCGCCGGAAGAAACCGTCGCCACCGCCGAGCACATTACCGATGCGGTGCAGATGTTTGTGCGGGCGTATTTGCCGCGGTGATGGGTATCCGCTTTACGCCTTGAGCGCCTTCTTCGGATAGATGTCGTAGCGGCTGGATTTGCCATCCAGCGCATAGCTGGGTTTTGGCCCGGCAATGATCGGCGCCTTGCGGGGGCGTTTGACCACCACCCGGTGAGTGGCCAGCGCCAACGCCGCTTCCAGCAAGGCCGGTGCATCCAGGTCATCGCCCACCAGCGGGCGGAACAGGCGCATTTCCTTTTTCACCAGCGCGCTCTTGTCGCGGTGCGGAAACATCGGGTCCAGGTAAATCACCTGCGGCGCCTCGCCTTCCCAGGCTTTCATCACCTCGATGGCATTACCGACCAGCAAGCGCATCTGCCGAATGATTGGGCCGACTTCTTCGTCGTCTTTGGCACGGCTCAACCCATCTTCAAGCAACGCGGCGATCAGCGGCTGACGCTCAATCATCGCTGTCTGGCAACCGAGACTAGCCAGCACAAACGCATCGCGCCCCAACCCGGCCGTCGCATCCAGCACAAACGGGCGCACGCCCGGCTGCACGCCAACCGCTTTGGCAATCATCTGCCCGGTACCGCCGCCAAATAGCCGCCGATGGGCCACCGCGCCTTCAACGAAATCCACCCGCACCGGGCCGGGCGCCTGTGGGCCGAGGTCGGTGAGTTGCAGGCCGTCGTCGCCCAACTGCAGAGCAAAGTCCGCCTCCCCTTCCAGCGGCAAACCCAGGCGAATCGCCCATTGCGTGGTGGCGTCGGTATAGGCCGGCGACAGCGCTTCGGCACGCACGATAACGCTGGGAATGTGATCACTCATGGGGAAAGCAACTCGGACAAATCAGGGGCGGCATTCTAACGGCAGAGACGAAACAAGCCCATGTCCAAGTGGAAATGGTCGTGATGGGCGGCGTTGTATTCCGGGCTCAAGGTGACGTTGAAGGCCTTGCACGCAGAATCACGGGCTAGGCGCAGGAAGCGAGCGTCATCGCCCGTACTATTCCAATCTCGCGCCACGGTAATGCGGCGTCCATCGGCGAGACGAAAGCCGGCGATATCCAGCGCATTGGCGCTCGCATGCTGACTGCGCCGCGAGCTGCTGCCGATATTGCGGCAGGCAAAGCTGCCGAGGTGATCGATGCGCGTCACCTTCTGGCCAAACACCGCTTCGGCCGCCGGCTGCAAACCATGGCGCTCATACATCGCAAAGGCCACCGCCAACGGGCACGTGGCGATAAAGCTGCTACTGAACGCGACCGCCGAACCCTGCACGCGCACCACATTGCTGAGCGGACAGTTCGCGGTGGCGGTGTTGTCGGCCAGCGGCAGAGAGCGCACCGGCGAGGTCGCCAACGCTTGGGCACAAAGTTCGCGGTTCTGGCCGAGGCGCATCATCTTCCACGGCGTCAGAATATTCGGCTCCAACCGCACATCCAGCGGCGCCCACGGGTTCCATTGCGGCGGCACCTGCCACCAACCGCGCCAGACCGCAAACGGCGCCGCGCCAAGCACCACAACCACCAGCAGAAATTTGAGCAGCCCGCGCACCGTCAGCCCTTGAACAGGTCGTTCAGTTGCTGGAACGGCAGCGCGCGTTCGGCATACGTAAAGCGGCCGTTTTGCTGAATATCCTGAGCGGCGCGAAAGAACTCGCCGTAGGCGGCACGGGCCAGGGATGAGCCGACGCTGATGCGCTTGACGCCCGAGTCCTGCAATTGCGCCACGGTGAGCGTGACGCCAGACAGGCCCATCAGCACATTCACTGGCTTGGGCGCCACGGCGCGAACCACGGCCTCAATCTGAGCGACCGAGCGCAACCCCGGCGCGAACAGCACATCGGCACCGGCTTCGGCGAAGGCTTGCAGGCGGCGAATGGTGTCGGCCAGGTCGTCGCGGCCATTGAGCAAGTTCTCCGCACGGGCGGTCAGGGTGAAGGGAAGTCCAGACTGCGCGCGGCAGCCACGGCAGCTTCTACCCGCTCAACGGCGAGTTGGAAATCGTAGATCGGCGCCTCGCTGCGGCCGCTGGCGTCTTCGATGGAGCCGCCGACCAGGCCGATAGCGGCGGCGCGTTTGATGCACGCGGCGCAGCCTTCGGGATCATCGGCAAAGCCGTTTTCCAGGTCGCCGGCTACCGGCAGATCGGTGGCGGCGACGATGGCTTGAGCATTGGCCAGGTTTTCTTCCAGGGAAATGGCGCCTTCGGCATCCGGCCGACCCAGGGCAAAGGCCAGCCCCGCGCTGGTGGTCGCCAAGGCTTGGTAGCCCAGGCTGGCGAGCATTTTTGCCGAACCGGCATCCCAGGGATTGGGGAATACAAAGGCGCCCTCGGCGCTGTGCAATTGCTGGAAGGTCTGGGCACGGGCGAGCTGAGACGACATGGATAGCTTCCTGCTGGATAAGTAACGCCAACCTACAACAGACCGAGCTGCTCCGCCGCCGGTTCGACCTCTAATTCAGGCAACGCCGGCAGGCCGGGCAATAACTCCGTCAATTGCTGATGAAACCGCCGCGCCAGTTGGGCGGCCAAGGTGTTGTCGGGCGTATGCAAAAACACGTACGGCGTGCGGCCCTCTTCAATCCAACTGGCGACTTTCTTTAGCCAGGGCTGCATAAACGGGTCGTTTGCCGCCAATTCGGGATGTCCAATAAAGCGCAGCTGCGGGAACGGGGTGAACGCCGCCGGCCGGGTGGGCAGACGGGGTTTCTTGGCCTGGGCGTGCAGCACGGCGGGGTCGCTGGAAACGCAGCTGAACAGCGCCCGCGAGTCCAGACACAACCGCTCCACTTCCTGCCCCAACAGCAACCGGTTCAGCGCGCGCTCCTCCTCGCCCTTGGCAAAAAACGCTGGATGGCGGACTTCGACGGCCAGGGGAATCTTCAGCTCGGCAAGAAAGGCCGCCAGCTCGGGCAAACGCTGCGGCCCGAAGCTGGCGGGCAGCTGCAACCAGAACGGTGCGACGCGTTCGCCCAGCGGCTTGAGCAAGGTGACGAAAGCCTGGGCTGCGTCGAGTTGAGCATAGAGATCGGTGGTGTGACTGATATCGCGGGGCAGCTTGGCGCAAAACCGGAAATGCGCCGGCATCTGCTCGGCCCAGCGTTGCACCGTGGCTGCCGAGGGCTGGGCGTAGAAGGTGGTGTTGCCTTCGACGGTGTTGAAAACCTGGGTGTAGAGACCGAGGAAGTCGGCGCTGCGGGCGCTGTCGGGATACAGATCACCGCGCCAGGCCGGTTCGCTCCAGGATGGACAGCCGAGTTTATAAGGGAGCATAGGAGACTGCTGTTTGTGGGAGAGGCTTCAGCCTCGATTGGCGTTTGCAGGAATCGAGGCTGAAGCCTCTCCCACAACAGCCAGCCCCATGTTTACGCGTAGGTATCGAGGCCGAGAACCTGATTAGCGTCGGATTCGTTCGAGTAGCTGGCGGTGCTGGCGTAACTGGCCAACGCCTGCTGGGCTCGGTTGCTGACGCCGCTGCGCTGTACAAATACATCCTGCGAGCGCGCCGGCAGGCTGTCGGTGCTGGCATTGGTGGCTTGTACCCGGCGTTGTTGCGGGGTGCTTTCGATACCCTGACTGGTCGACGGGGTGGCAGGAACATCCTGACGGGCCTCTTGCGCGCGCTGAACGTCACGGAAAGGCGTGACCGCGCTCCCCGGCAACGGGGTGCGTTCTGGCGTGTAGGAGGAGGTAAAACCGTCGATCCGCATTACTGCTCAGACTTCTCGTTCAGACGTATCGGAATTGGCTGACATACAGTGGCCATTCGCAACTATCGGCAATGTATGTGTCGCGTATGTAACCAGAGTGGATACAGAAGCGCAATCAGCCGTCAGTCGGCTGACTGATAGCTGTCAGAGCGGCGCCTTGGGAGTCGCCACCTTGTCGCGCAGATAAACCGGCTGCGCCTGATCAGCCGGCAGCGCTTCGCCACGGGCCCAGGCGAATTGCGCCAGGCTCAGCAAGTCCAGCGCATGGGGCAGCATATTCGGCTCCTGGCCGACTACCTGCACCGGAATACGCGGCGCAAACGTGCCCCAGCCGGTGCCGGCGCCGAACCAGTCGCCACTGGCGTCGCGCGGCAAGCTGGCCTGCTCCGGCGGCAACACGGCCTCAAGTCCAGCCAGGCGCATTTCGCCCTGCTCGGCGCGGTAGCAGCCCCAATAAACTTCATCCATCCGCGCATCAATGGCGCTGGCAACTTGCTGGGCGCCATGCTCGCGCAGCGCGCGTTGAGCCAGCACGGCCAGGTTGGACACCGGCACCACCGGGCGGTCCAGCGCAAAAGCCAAGCCTTGAACCACCCCAATGGCGATACGCACACCGGTGAACGCGCCGGGCCCACGACCAAAGGCAATGCCATCCACCGCCGACAGCGCAATGCCGCCTTCGGCCAGCAGGTCTTTGATCATCGGCAACAAGCGCTGGGCGTGCAGGCGCGGAATCACTTCGTAGTGGCTCAGCACCTTGCCGTCGTGCAGCAGGGCAACGGAGCAAGCTTCGGTTGCGGTATCCAGGGCCAGCAGAGTGCTCATGGGGGGTTCCAGGCGAAAGAAAAACGGGGCGCAGTATAAACGCCAACGGCCCGCAAGCGGGCCGTTGGTTGAAAAGCGGGTGGCGACTCAGCTCAGGGCTGCGAGCACCTTGGTGGTAATACCTTCTACCGAACCAACGCCTTCAATGAAGCTGTACTTCGGCGCGCCTTCAGCGGCCGACAGTTGCTGGTAGAAGTTCACCAGCGGCTTGGTCTGGTCGTGGTAGACCTTCAGACGGTTGCGCACGGTGGCTTCGGTGTCATCGACGCGCTGCACCAGGTCTTCGCCGGTGACGTCGTCTTTGCCTTCCACTTTGGGCGGGCTGTAGATCAGGTGGTACACACGGCCGGAGTCGGCGTGTACGCGGCGGCCAGAAATGCGCTGGACGATTTCTTCGTCGTCTACCGAAATTTCCACGACGTTGTCGATTTTCACGCCAGCGTCCTTCAGGGCTTCAGCCTGAGGAATGGTGCGCGGGAAGCCGTCGAACAGGAAGCCATTGGCACAATCTGGCTGAGCGATGCGCTCTTTGATCAGGCCGATGATCAGATCATCAGAAACCAGACCACCGCTGTCCATCACGCCTTTCACCTGCAGACCCAGCTCGGTGCCGGCCTTGACCGCAGCACGCAGCATGTCGCCGGTGGAGATTTGTGGAATGTTGAACTTCTCGGTGATGAAGCGAGCCTGGGTACCTTTGCCGGCACCGGGCGCTCCCAACAGAATCACGCGCATCTCTGTGCTCCTCAAGATTGAATAGAACTCGTCGGATTCGCCTCGTGGGGCCAATCTCGGTATAGGTCCCGGCAGCATGGAGCGGCCAAAAGGTTGCTCAAGATACACAGCGCACCGGCACCGCACAAGCCACCGAAAGTAGCAGCCAACAGGGCCCTTGGGAGCATCTGGAACGCCCGCCTCAGGCCCCGCGCCCACCCCTTAACCGGTGTTGCGCAGCCCCGCCGCGATGCCCGCCACGCTCACCAGCAACGCTTGCTCCAAAGGGCTATCCGCCTGGCGCTCGGAGTGTCTAGACCGGGCCAACAGCTCGGCCTGCAGAAGATGCAGCGGGTCGAGGTAAGTGTTTCGTACAGCGAAGGCCGACAACGTCTGAGGACTATGCGCCAACAGCTGTGACTGCCCGGTCAAAGCCAGCACACACGTACCAGCCTGCGACAATAGGTCGCGTAAATGCGCACCCAGCGGTCGCAGTTCGTCCGACACCAGACGTTCGTCGTATAAACCGGCAATTGCCGCGTCCGCCTTGGCCAGCACCATCTCCAACATATCGATGCGGGTACGGAAGAACGGCCAGTGCTCACGCATCTGCGCCAGCAGCTCACCATCGCCGCGCTCCAGGGCGTTGCCCAGTGCGGCTTCCCAGCCCAGCCAGGCCGGCAGCATCAGGCGGGTTTGTGTCCAGGCGAAAATCCAGGGGATGGCGCGCAGGCTTTCCACCCCGCCTTCCCGACGCTTGGCCGGCCGACTGCCCAACGGTAGGCGCCCCAGCTCCTGTTCCGGCGTGGCCTGGCGGAAGTATTCAACGAACTGCGGATGCTCGCGCACCACCGCGCGGTAGCCGGCCACACCGTCTTCGGCGAGCTTGCTCATCAACTCGCGCCACGCTGGCTCCGGCACGGGCGGCGGTTGCACCGTGGCTTCGAGCACGGCGGCCAGGTAGAGATTGAGGTTCTGCTCGGCGATGTCCGGCAGGCCGAATTTGAAGCGGATCATCTCGCCCTGTTCGGTGGTGCGGAACCGACCGGCTACCGACCCCGGCGGCTGCGACAGAATCGCCGCATGCGCCGGACCACCGCCACGGCCGACGGTGCCACCCCGCCCGTGGAACAACAGCAGTTCCACCTGATGCTCGCGGCATACATTCACCAACGCTTCCTGCGCCCGATACTGCGCCCACGCCGCTGCGGTGGTGCCGGCATCCTTGGCCGAGTCGGAGTAGCCGATCATCACTTCCTGCGGGCCATGCAGGCGCGAGCGGTAGCCGGGCAAGCCCAGCAGGCGATCAATTGCCGGCCCGGCGTTTTCCAGGTCCGCCAGGGTTTCAAAAAGCGGCACCACGCGGATCGGCCGTTGCAACCCGGCTTCTTTAAGCAGCAGTTGCACCGCCAGCACGTCGGAAGGCGCACCGGCCATGGAAATCACGTACGAGCCCAAGGACGCCTGCGGCGCCTTGGCCACCACCTTGCAGGTCGCCAGCACTTCAGCGGTGTCGGCCGACGCCTGGTAATGCACGGGCAACAAAGGCCGGCGGTTGTTCAGTTCGCGCAGCAAAAATGCCACGCGGGTTTCTTCGTCCCATTCCTGGTACTTGCCCAGGCCCAGGAAGTCGGTGATTTCGCTCATCGCCGAGGCGTGGCGGGTGGAGTCCTGGCGCACGTCGAGGCGCACCAAGAACAAGCCAAAGGTCGCGGCATTGCGCAGGCAATCGAGCAGCGGGCCATTGGCGATCACGCCCATGCCGCACTCATGCAGCGAGTGGTAGCAGCGCTCCAGCGGTTCCAGCAGTTCTATGTTGCTGTGCAGCACGCCGGTTGGCGGTTGCAGATCGCCGTGCAGCGCCGCTTCGGCCCACGCGCGGGTGGTTTTGAGGCGTTCGCGCAGTTGTTTGAGCAGCGCGCGATACGGTTCCGGGCTGTCGCCGACCAATTCGCGCACGGCGGCATTGGCCTGCTGCATCGACAGCTCGCCCGCCAGGTTATCCACATCGCGCAGGTACAAATCGGCGGCCATCCAACGCGCCAGCAGCAGCACTTCGCGGGTGACCGGCGCGGTGACGTTCGGGTTGCCGTCCCGGTCGCCGCCCATCCACGAAGCAAAACGGATCGGCGCGGCGGTGAGCGGCAAGCGCAGGCCGGTGGCGGCATACAGCGCGTCATCGGCGCCGCGCAGGTATTTGGGCACGGCCTTCCACAGCGAATGCTCGATCACGGCAAAGCCCCATTTGGCTTCGTCCACGGGTGTCGGGCGGGTGCGGCGGATTTCTTCGGTGTGCCAGGCTTCGGCGATCAGCCGGTGCAGGCGCTGCTTCACCTGATTGCGCTCTTCCGGCGACAGGTCGCTGTGGTCCTGTGCGGCCAGCTGCGCGGCAATGGCGTCGTACTTTTGAATCAGGGTACGGCGCGACACCTCGGTAGGGTGCGCCGTCAGCACCAGCTCGATTTCCAGACGACTCAAGTGGCGGGCCAGCACTTCGGCCGTATGGCCTTCGTTTTTCAGGCGTTCGAGCAGTTGCGGTAGCACCTCGGTTTCGAAGCGCGGTGGCTCCTCGGGGTTAAGGCGGCGCACCTGGTGATACTGCTCGGCGATATTGGCCAGATTAAGGAACTGGTTAAAGGCCCGCGCCACGGGTAGCAGCTCGTCTTCCTTGAGGCTGTCCAGCGTGCTGGTGAGCTGCGCCGCGCCTTTCTCAGAGCCCTGGCGCGCGGCTTTAGCACCTTTGCGAATGCGCTCGATCTTGTCGACAAAACCCTCACCGCGCTGGGCGCCGATGGTTTCACCCAGCAACTCGCCGAGCAGGTGAACGTCTTCACGCAAACGTGCGTCGATTTCCGCCATTAGCACTTCTCCATTGCCGATCCATACCGTGCGCTTGAGCTTAACCCGCATCGGAAAGTTCGTGAGCACTGTCTAGGAAAGCGCCATCAAATTTCAAGGTTGCGACGAATGGACCCGCTCGATTGCGCGGGCGTCTAGTCTCAATCAGGTAGCCGCGCCGATTACCGTCGGCCGCGTATGCACCCAAGCCATAGAGACTCACGAGGAATTTATGAAGATCCGCGAACTTGTTCGCCACTGGGAAAACTTTGCCACTGGCCGCCTTACCCGCAGCCCCTACCACGTCCACCTCGACCTCGAGGCTGCCGCACGCCTGGCGGCCCTGGCCGAGATGTACCCAAAGCGCCAGCCCGAAGAACTGCTCGGTGAACTAATTGGCGCTGCCCTGGAAGAACTGGAAGCCGGCCTGCCCTATGTAAAAGGCGACCACGTGGTGGCTACCGATGAGTTGGGCGACCCGCTGTATGAAGATGTTGGGCCCACGCCGCGTTTTCTCGAATTATCGAAAAAACACCTGCACCTGCTGAGCGAGCAACTCGACAGCACGAATCATTGATTGCATCCCCACCCGCGAATCGGCGGATATCGCCTTTGGCGATATTCGCCCTACGCCGCTTTCTCCGGGCAATTGGTCCCCTCTTCGCACCCCCGCTTTACCACCCGTCGTCAATTATGTTGAACATTCTTTACACCGCCCCAGTCACAACCATAAGCCAGCGCATTTGCCTTTAGCCGGCAATGTATAGCCAACGTCGGCTATCTAACGGTAAGTAGCGTGCATCTGGCAGATAAGTTGTCTTGAGTGAAGACATCTGTGGAGAGACCCCAATGGAGCGGAATATCATGAAGACAAGCCACCCAAAATCCCTGCTGGCAGCCCTGGCGCTGGGCAGCACCGTGCTGCTTGCCGGTTGCGCCGGCCACCCGCCGACCGAGCAATTCGCCGTGACCAACACCGTGGTCAAAAGCGCCGTAGCCGCCGGCGGCCCGGAATACGCCCCGGTGCCGATGAAAGCCGCGCAGGACAAATTGGCCGCTGCCGAAAACCTGCTGCGCGATGACCAGTACGAGCAGGCCCGCATGATGGCCGAACAAGCTGAATGGGACGCCCGCGTAGCCGAACGCACCGCACTGGCCGCCAAAGCCCAGAAAACCGTGCAGGACTCGCAACAAGGCGTTCAGCAAATCCGTGAAGAAGGCGCTCGCACGCCGATCATCGTGCAGTAACACGCCTAGCGCTCAGCCCAGATAAGGACAATCCCCATGAACAAGTTGATTTCAGTTTCTGCCCTGTCGGTACTCAGCCTCGCCCTGGTGGCCTGTGCCTCCAAGCCCAATCCGAACCTGGACCAGGCCCATAGCAACTACTCGGCCCTTACGGCCCAGCCGCAAGCGCAAACCCTGGCGCCGCTGGAAACCAAGGAAGCGGCCGATATGATCGCCCGCGCCGATATCGCCTATGCCGATGGCAAGCCGCAGGCGCAGGTCGACCAACTGGCCTATATCAGCAACCAGCGCGTGGAAGTGGCGCGTCAGACCGTGCTGCAAAAGCAGGCCGAACAAACCCTGGCCAATGCCCCGGCGCAGCGCACCCAAGCGCAGCTGGATGCGCGTAACCAGCAGGTGAACGTGCTGCTGCAACAGCTGCAAGCCAAGCAAACTCCGCGCGGTACCGTGGTTACTCTGGGCGACGTGCTGTTCCAGATCGACCGCGCCGAGCTGACCCCGAACGGCCTGCGCAACGTGCAGGAATTGGGTAACTACCTGCAGCAGAACCCGACCAGCCAGGTGGTGGTAGAAGGCTTTACCGACAACACCGGCACCACCGACCACAACCTGCGTCTGTCGCAAGCCCGTGCTGACTCGGTGCGTAGCGCGCTGGTGAGCATGGGGGTTTCGCCGACCCGCGTGACCACCCATGGGTTTGGTAAGGACTATCCGGTAGCGAGCAATGAGTCGCCAGATTCGCGTACGTTGAATCGTCGCGTTGAAGTGACCATTGCTAACGGCGGTGCGCCGGTAGCTCCGCGCGTTCTGTAAAACCAGTTGGGCTTCGCTGCGCTCAACCCAACCTACCGGCGGTGTAGGTTGGGTTGAGCGGAGCGAAGCCCAACGCCGTTCTCAATGCCGCTTATGCACCCCCGGCACATGCAAATGCCCGGCATCAATACACGCCTCACTCGCCACCGCTGGCGGTGCTGGCTGTTCCAACTCCCGCAAGATCCCGCACGCCTCGCTATTGCCGGTCACCTGGCAATGCTCCCGCAAATCCCGCAGTTGCTCCTGCAACGCCCGCAGCTCGGTAATCCGCACTTCCACGTGATGAATATGCTCGTCGATCAACCGATTGGCCGCTGTGCAGTCGGCTTCCGGTGCGTCGCGCAGGGCCAGCAGTTCGCGGATTTCCTGCTGGGTCATATCCAGCGACCGGCAGTGCCTAATAAACGCCAGGCGCTCTACATGCACCTGGGTGTATTGCCGGTAATTGCCTTCCGACCGCGCCGGCTCAGGCAGCAAGCCCTCGCGCTCGTAATAGCGGATGGTTTCCACCGGGCAGTC
The DNA here is from genome assembly GCF_056174845.1 of Pseudomonas sp. CC11G. Classification (NCBI taxonomy): domain Bacteria; kingdom Pseudomonadati; phylum Pseudomonadota; class Gammaproteobacteria; order Pseudomonadales; family Pseudomonadaceae; genus Pseudomonas; species Pseudomonas sp. CC11G. The sequence goes on along the minus strand of NZ_JBWBZC010000010.1, from coordinate 74,137 downwards.
GGTCAGTCGCGCCAGCTCACCAATTTTCATCTTGTGCCTCTCGCTGCTTGACTCTGTAGTAGCTACAGGGTGTGCAATCGCATCCATAGCGTCAATACGCGATTTCCAACGGAGCTGTGCCATGAGCCACGACCACCACCATTGCTGCGACCACCACCACGACGCCCCGCCGCCCGCGGCCGCTGCGGCGACGGTGAGCGGCGCCACCGGTGAACTGCGCTGGAGCAGCCTGCGCATCGACGCCATGGACTGCCCCACCGAAGAACGCCTGCTGCGCGATGCCTTGGGCAAAGTGAAGGAAGTGGAAGCGCTGGAGTTCAACCTGATCCAGCGCGTGCTGCGCGTGCAGCACCGTTTTGCCGAATTGCAGCCGCTGCAACAACTGATCGCCACCTTGGGCATGCAAGCCGAGCCTGTGGATAACGGCGTACCGGCGCCGGCTGCCGCGCAGAAACCCTGGTGGCCGCTGGCAGTAGCCGGCGTGGCGGCGTTGGTCGCTGAAGTACTGGAATGGACCGAGGCCGGCCCGACGTGGCTGATCGCCCTGTTTGCCCTGGCGGCGATTGCCGGCGCCGGTTTGCCTACCTACCGCAAGGGCCTGATCGCCCTGAAAAACCGCAACCTGAATATCAATGCGCTGATGAGCATTGCCGTCACCGGCGCGGTGCTAATCGGCCAATGGCCGGAAGCGGCGATGGTCAGCGTGTTGTTTGCGATTGCCGAACTGATCGAAGCCAAGTCGCTGGACCGCGCCCGCCGCGCCATTCGCGGCCTGCTCGACCTAACGCCGGCCCAAGCCACCGTGCAGGTCGACGGCCAATGGCAGGACATCAATGTGGCGGACGTCGCCCTCGGCAGCCGCGTACGGGTGCGCCCGGGCGAACGTATTGCTCTGGACGGCCAGGTGGTCAACGGCCGCTCCAGCGTCAATCAGGCGCCCATCACCGGCGAAAGCCTGCCGGTGGAAAAAGCCCCGGACGACGTGCTCTTTGCCGGCAGCATCAACGGCGAAGGCGAGCTGGAATACAGCACCACCCGCGTCGCCGACGACAGCACCCTGGCGCGCATCATTCATGCGGTTGAAGAAGCGCAAAGCTCGAAGGCGCCGACGCAACGTTTCGTCGATCGGTTTTCGCGCATCTATACGCCCACCGTATTCGCCATTGCCGTGCTGACCGCCGTGTTGCCGCCGTTGATCGTTGGCGGCCATTGGCTGGACTGGATCTATAAAGCGCTGGTGTTGCTGGTCATCGCCTGCCCGTGTGCGCTAGTGATTTCCACCCCGGTGACGTTGGTCAGCGGCCTCGCGGCGGCAGCCCGTATGGGCATCCTGGTAAAGGGCGGCGTATTTCTGGAAATGGGCCGGCAACTGGCCTGGGTTGCGCTGGATAAAACCGGCACCCTCACCCACGGCCGCCCGCAGCAGACCGATGTGGTGCTGCTCGGCGACCAACCCAACGCCCGCGCCCTGGCCGCTAGCCTGGCGACGCGCTCCGACCACCCGGTGTCGCAGGCGCTGGCCCGCGCGGCGAGCGAAGAACAAGTCGCGCTGCTGGAGGTGCAAGACCTGATCGCCCTGCCCGGCCGTGGCGTTAAAGGTGTTATCGACGGCACGCCCTACCACCTGGGCAACCATCGCCTGGTGGAAGAACTGGGCCTGTGCTCGCCCGAGCTGGAAGCGCAGCTCGACACCCTCGAACGCCAAGGCAAAACCGCCATCGTGCTTCTCGACACCAGCGGCCCGTTGGCGCTGTTTGCGGTCGCCGATGCTGTGCGCGAAACCAGCCGCGAGGCGATTGCCGAGCTGCATAAACTCGGGGTGAAAACCCTGATGCTGACCGGCGACAACCCGCACACGGCTGCCGCTATTGCCAGCCAGGTGGGTATAGATGAAGCCCAGGGCAACCTGCTGCCCGAAGACAAACTGGCGCAAATTCAGCAGCGGCAAGTGAATGGTCAGCGGGTCGGCATGGTTGGCGACGGCATCAACGACGCCCCGGCGCTGGCCCGCGCCGATATCGGTTTTGCCATGGGCGCCGCCGGAACCGACACGGCGATTGAAACGGCTGGCGTGGCGCTGATGGACGACGACTTGCGCAAGCTGCCGGTATTTATTCGCCTGTCACGCCGCACCCACAGCGTGCTGATGCAGAACATCGCGCTGGCATTGGGGATCAAGGTGGTGTTTCTCGCCCTGACCCTGGCGGGGTTGGGCAGCCTGTGGATGGCGGTGTTTGCGGATATGGGGGCGAGTTTGTTGGTGGTGTTCAATGGGTTGCGGTTGTTGCGCTCCGCCCCTTAAAAGCTTCGAGGCTGAAGCCTCTCCCACAAGGGAAATGCGATCCCGTGGGAGAGGCTTCAGCCTCGATCGATCTAACGCCTTACTCCACCTTCTGCGGCGTCTCCTGCCCCATGCACCGCACCGCCTGCTTCTTGTTGTCCACCAACACACCGGTCAAGCCTTTCTGCTCGGTATCAAACAACACCACGATGCCATCCACGCACTGCGCCACTTGCGCCGCAGGCTCCAGCGACACCTTGTAGTCCTCGCCCGGCACGGTCTTGAGCATGGTGAATTCCGAGAGCAGCAGTGCGTCTTCAGGCTTGGCGATATGCAGGTAACCGTAGAACCAGAGCGCGGCCACGGTGCCCATGATGGAGAGCACGCCAGTGATGATCAGGGGTCTTGCGTCGCGGGGTTGGCTCATTGCGGGGTCTCGTCGGAAGTCGGGGTATTGGGTACTTCAGCCAGGCGGCGCAGGCCGGTAAAACCTTGCGGGTCGCTGAGGAACATCAGCATCACTTGCCGCCACACCGGGTCGGCAAAGGTTTGCACATGGCCGCCACGCGTGGGCTGGAACACCCTCGGCGGGCGCGCAGCTTGATACAAGCTCACGCCGTTGGAAAGGGGCACGACCGTATCGTCAATGCTCTGGTAGATCAACAGCGGCAGCTGCGGCAAATTGCCAATGCTGGTGATAGCGCTGTCGCCGTCCGGCACCAGCCACGACAGCGGCACCTGCAACGGCCAGGTCAGCCAGGAGTTGCTCAGAGTGAGTTGGGCTACCTCGCGGTAACTGGCCGGCACGCCGTCGAGCACCATGGCGGCCAGGCGCTTGGCCTGCTGGGGGTGCTCGCTTAAATAGTGCACGGCCACGGCGCCGCCGATGCTTTGCCCGAGCAGGAACAGCGGCTGGCCTTGGGTTTCGGGCACTGTTTGTAGCCAGGCGAAGGCGGCGTCGATGTCCTGATAGACGCCGGGCAAATCCGGGTTGCCTTCGGATTTGCCGTAGCCGCGGTAGTCGAGCAACAGCACCTGATAACCCTGCTCCGGCAGCCAGTAACTGCCGCCCAGGTGGGTGGCGACGTTGCCGCCGTTGCCATGCAGGTGCAGCACCGTGCCCTTGAGCGCCACGCCTTCTTTCGCCGGCAGCCACCAGGCATGCAGACGGGTGCCGTCGGCGGCGGTCAGGGTGATATCGCGGTATTGCAGCTTGGCGACAGTCGGGGTGAACGGCACCTCTTTGAGGGGGAAGAACAATAGGTTGCTGCAGCCGCTCAGGTACATGAGCAGTGCAGCCAGAAGCACACGGCGCATCAGGCGCTCCCGGTGGCAAGCATGTCATAACCGAGTTTGGGGCTGGGCATATGGACTCCGTCGTGTGGCGTACGGCTGCAGATTCTGGATCCCAGCCTTCGCTGCGGTCCGACGATTCGGGATGACGGTGTTCTGCCAACCGCCCGCCTACAAAATATTCGCGTAATCCGCTTCGATGCGATCCAGGCTCAGGTGGTTGAGGAAGTTGGAGAAACACATCCACGCCGACAGCGCATTCAGGTCACGGAACTGCGGCGGCAAATACTTGGGCGGCACCACCAGGCCTTCGTCCACCAACTGGCGCAAGGTGCGCATGTCTTCCAGGGTGGCCTTGCCGCAGAACAGCAGCGGAATGGCTTCGAGCTTGCCTTTGCGCACGGCCAGCTGGATGTAGTTGTAGATCAGGATAAAACCCTTGAGGTACGACAAATCCTTGGTAAACGGCAGGCCGTCCGGCGTTGAGCCACGGAAGCTGCGGCTGGCGTTGGCGTAGCTCTGCTCCATGTCGAAGCCTTGCTCGCGGAAGAAGTTGAACACCTGCAAAAAGTCGGCGCCCTCTTCGGCCATATGAATGGCGCGGGTGCGGTTGGTGAGTTTGCGCAGGCGGCTCGGATAGGAGGCGAAGGCAATCACCTCCATCAGAATCGCCAGACCTTCCTGGGTCACCGTCGACGAGGGCGGCCCCTTGGCCAGGAAGGTGCAGATCGGCTGGTTCAACCCGTTCAACGTGGTGCCCACATGCACCAGGCCTTCATGCACTTCGAGGGCGCGCACGTCGCGTTCGTTGAACATGGCGTCGGCGCGGATCTTGATGTAGTCGGCGCCGGCAGCGGCGTCGGCCAGAATGCCGTCCGACTCGAACACCCGAATGGTGCTCTGCGCCTCACCGAACACGGTGTTGAGGCGGCCTTGCAGCATGGCCACGGCATCTTTGGCGGTCAGGGTTTTGGGTTCGTCCTTGAGGTCGCCACGGTCGTCGATCTTGTTCAGGTAATCGGAGAACATCAGGCCAAGGTCGGCCAGGGTGGGGTCGCCGGCGTGAAACGCATCGGAGGCCGAGCCGTAGAGTTCTTGCGAGATCAGGCCGAAGTCCGGGGTGCCGCGCGCTTCGAGCATGCGGATGACCATGCGGTATTCCTTGCACATGCGCCGCATGATCTGCCCGACCGGGTTGAACTGGCCAAGCTGGCGGGTGATATCGCGTTCAATGTTCTGGAATTCCAGCTTCTTGGCGCCGGAGTCAAACCCCAGCGGGCGGCCGGCGTAGTAGTCCGGGCCTACCTGCGGCATCTCCTTGCCTTTGCCTTTGAGGAAGGCCTTGCGCACGTTTTCGTCCCACTTGACGGCGTCCAGCACGCGGATCGGCGTTTGCGCCTCTACCAGGCGATCGGACAATGCGCGAATTACCAGTTGGTAGTCGTCAAGCTGGATCTGGCTGTTCATCCTTTTCCTCGTCGTTATTCGCCTGTGCGCTGGTAGCGCGCCACCTCGATAAATACATCGGAGTTAGCCTGATCGTCCAGATACGCGAACACTTTCTCCAGCGGGCTGCTGATCAGCACGCCATCACCTTCAGGCGTTTCCACCACATCGCCCTGCAAACCGCCGACTTCCAGTTCCTGGCTGACGCGGTCGATATCCAGGTTATAGAGCAACAGCTCGTTGTCCTTGGTCAGCTCGAAACCGCCGATGGCGAAGTTGGCGCCCAGGCTTTTCGGCAAGCCGGCCGACAGGTACCAGCGGCTGCCGTGGTGGGCCACGGTGAAGCTGTATTCTTCGACGCTTTTGTCGTTGTCCGGGGTGTTTACGTAGGTGCGCGCTTTATAGACATTGGAGCCGGACCGGCTGATGTCCAGGTACAGCGTGTCGCCGAATTCGTTCTTGCGCGTCCACTCGCCCAACAGCGGCATCGGCGCCGGCTCGTTGGCGGGAATGGGGTCTTTGAAGGTCACCAGGCAGCCGCCCAGCAATAGAAACGACATTGCGATCAGTACACGCCAGACGTTCATCGCGCCCTCCCCGCTTGCCGGGTTGGGCCACACGGCCGCACTGCCATACACGCAACCTCTACACAGCCTATCGTCACCGACTCTCTCCTGAGTGTTTAGCTAAAACCGCCCACGTTAGCTATCGATTGTGACAAATGTTACGAGCAAGGATTCAGCAGCGCTGGCGCAAGCCTTTGCACGGCCGGTCGCGGCCCACCATACAGCGCGGTGGGCCAGCGAACTTCAGATTCCTGAAGGCTGTTCTGCAACGCGCTCATTGCCCCGCTGTACAGGCATAAGTCGTGCGTGAATCAGCAGACCAACCGGCAACCAGAACACCAGCCAGTAAACGCCGGGGCGGCTCAGCACGGAATGGTAGTTGGCCAGCGCAGTGATCGCCGCAAAAATCATCAAGGCGATGCCGGCACTACCCAGCGGCTTCTCCCACTGGCTGCGGTGCAAGCCGCGCACCATGGCAACACCAATCAGCAACAGCAACAGCACCACCGCGACCAGGCCGAACTCATACCCCACCTGCAAGTAAAGGTTATGGGCCTGTTTGTAGCACCGGGTATCGCTGACACAGATATTGAACGCGTTGCCGGCACCGGCGCCGGTCAACCAGAACTCACCGAGCCGGTGAAACCAACCGCCCCATATTTCGTCGCGCAGGCTCAGGCCACGGCCTTCATGCCCGAACACAAACTTGACCACCATCGCGACGCCGACACAGACCACGGCCAATGCCGCCATCGCGCTGTTACGCCGCCCGGAGCCCATATTCATCCAGATAGACGCGAAAAACGCGGCCAACATGCCCAGCCAAATGCCACGCGAGCCTGTGCAAAACACGTAGAGGATCAACACCGCGACACACAACGCCCACACCGCTTTGTGCCACAGCGCCATGCGCTTGCTCGCCAACTGGTGAACGCCAAACACCCCGAACACCCCGTAATACAGGGCCGAAACAATGGCGTTGTTAAAATTGGCGAAATCACCGTAACCCAGGCTAAAAATCCGATAGGTACCAAAGACGTCCTGCCCCAGCACCACCCGCTGGTAGATCAGGCTGACAGCTGCGGCCGCCGACGCGAGGAAAAAGCTCCAGGTCAGCAACCGTTCCAGCTTGTCTTCCAGCGCCAGAATAAGGATGGCCGACAGGTACATCAGCACATACACCGCTACCTTCAATTGGTCTTTGGGCGAATGGTCGGAGTGGGAATTGAGCACTGCAATCAGGACAGTGAACGCCAGAAACAGCGCCACGAAGATCAGCTCCCGGCTAAACAGCCGCGCCCGATAAGCGGGAATACAGGCCGTCAACACCAGGGCGGGCAGGAAGAAGGTGAGGTTGAGTAACGTGGCGACCCGACTGCCGTCGGTGATAAACAACGTGCCGACCAGATTGATCAGCATGCCCAGCGAAAGTACCAACAGGCCAACATCCTTGGCCAAGCGTTTAAGCGCCATTTATACATCCAGAAAAAATCGAAATGGAGAAGTCTGCGGCGGTCGTTTCCAGACGCCATACGCCGCACATTCTGGCGTCATTTACTCAGGCTGTCATCGAGACCATCACAGTCTTTGCAACCGGTAACGCGCCGTTTTACAGGCCCAGCACCAGGTACATATAGCGCTTGAGCAAGGCGAGCATATCGGTGCTATCGAGGTGCGCCGCACCGTCGATCAACCCCTGGTACTCCATGCGCTCGACGATGCCGGTGAGCACCTTGGCGTCCTGCTCCGGCTGCTTGGAACCCAGCACCTCGAAGAAGTGCGTGGCGCCCTGCTGGAGAATCTGCCGGTGCGAGCGCACCAGATCATGCAGACGCGGGTTAAGCAGTGCTTCCTGCTGGAAGGCGCGCTCGGCGAGCAAATGTGCCGGGCGCTCCTGCACTTGCTGACGCACATACTCCACGGCCATGGCGGCGATGTAGTCGGCCAGCTCGCGGCGCGATTCGACGCTGCCATCGACCATGTCCACGCGGGTGCGCAGCAAGCCCTCGGTGCTGTTCCAGAACGCGGCCATGTCGGCGGCACTGCGCTCCACGAACAACGCGAAGGTATCGGTGATCAGGTCGTTGATGTCTTTGAAGTAGTACGTGGTGGCCGACAACGGCACTTCGGCCTCGGCGGCCACAGCGCGATGGCGCACGGCGCGCACGCCTTCGCGCACGATAATGCGCATGGCGGCATCGAGAATCGCCTGGCGGCGCTGCTCGCTGCCTTGGCGGCTAGCCTTGCGGCCCTGGTATTGAACACTTTCGGCAACGGCGCTGGCGACGTCAGCAGTGCTGTCTCGGGAAGGTTGGGTCACGACTGGGCTTACCTCTCGCACTCGCTATAAATAGCAGACCATGGAAACTGGGACTTGGAGCCACCCTGGCAGAATAGATTCCTCGGGTTCCAACAAATAAATGCGCAGCCAACGGTAACAAAAAACCGCCCGAAGGCGGCTTTCTGTGAGCGTTAGGCCTGTGGGCGCATGTGCGGGAACAGAATCACGTCGCGAATAGACGGCGCATCCGTCAACAACATCACCAAACGGTCGATACCAATACCTTCACCGGCAGTGGGCGGCATGCCGTATTCCAACGCGCGCACGAAGTCGGCGTCGTAGTGCATGGCTTCGTCGTCGCCGGCGTCCTTGTCCGCCACCTGGGCCTGGAAGCGCTCGGCCTGGTCTTCGGCGTCGTTCAATTCCGAGTAGGCGTTGGCGATTTCACGGCCACCGATAAAGAGCTCGAAGCGGTCGGTGACACTTGGATCTTCGTCGTTACGACGGGCCAGCGGCGAGACTTCGAACGGGTACTGGGTAATGAAGTGCGGCTGCTCCAGCTTGTGCTCAACCAGCTCTTCGAAAATCATCACCTGCAACTTGCCCAGGCCTTCGAAGCCCAGCACCTTGGCGCCGGCTTTCTTGGCGATGGCGCGGGCCTTGTCGATATCGGTCAGGTCAGCAGCAGTCAGGTCGGGGTTGTAGTGCAGGATCGAGTCGAACACCGACATGCGCGCAAACGGCTCGCCGAAGTGGAACACCTTGCCCTGATACGGAACGTCGGTAGTGCCCAGCACCAACTGCGCCAACTCGCGGAACAGTTCCTCGGTGAGGTCCATGTTGTCTTCGTAGTCAGCGTAGGCCTGGTAGAACTCGAGCATGGTGAACTCGGGGTTGTGCCGGGTCGAAACGCCTTCGTTACGGAAGTTGCGGTTGATCTCGAACACACGCTCGAAGCCACCCACCACCAAACGCTTGAGGTACAGCTCCGGCGCGATACGCAGGTACATGCCCATGTCCAGCGCGTTGTGGTGCGTCTCGAACGGCTTGGCCGCGGCGCCACCTGGGATGGTCTGCAGCATCGGCGTTTCCACTTCAAGGAAATCGCGCTGCATCAGGAAGCTGCGAATGTGCGCAATCACTTGCGAACGCACGCGGAAGGTCTGGCGGGTTTCTTCGTTGACGATCAGGTCGACGTAGCGCTGACGGTAGCGGGTTTCAGTGTCGGTCAGGCCGTGGTGCTTGTCCGGCAGCGGGCGCAGCGACTTGGTCAGCAGGCGCACCTCGGTCATTTCCACATACAGGTCGCCCTTGCCGGAACGGGCCAGGGTGCCTTCAGCGGCAATGATGTCGCCCAGGTCCCAGGTTTTCACCTCGGCCAGTTTTTCTTCGGACAGAGTTTTGCGGTTCACGTACACCTGAATGCGCCCGCTCATGTCCTGGATAACCATGAACGCGCCACGGTTGAGCATGATGCGACCGGCAACCTTGACCGGAATGGCAGCGGCTTCCAGCTCTTCCTTGGTCTTGTCCACGTACTGTTTCTGCAAATCAGCGCAGTAGTTTTCGCGGCGGAAGTCGTTGGGGAAGGCCTGACCCTTGGCACGTGCTGCGGCAAGCTTTTCCTTGCGCAGGGCGATCAAGGTGTTTTCTTCCTGTTGCAGCGCTTGCAGATCCGGAGTTTGGTCGCTCATGTCTTCACAGTTTCCATTACGTTGCGGTGCCCATCGGGGGCGCGTATCGGGGCTGAACTTACAGCCCTTGCTTAAGGCTCGCGATCAGGTATTCGTCGATGTCGCCATCGAGCACCTTGTCGCAGTCACTGCGCTCGATGCTGGTACGCAAATCCTTGATGCGCGAGGCATCGAGGACGTACGAGCGAATCTGGTGACCCCAGCCGATATCCGACTTGGTTTCTTCCAGCGCCTGGGACGCCGCGTTGCGCTTCTGCACTTCCTGCTCATACAAGCGGGCGCGGAGCATTTTCATCGCGGTGTCTTTGTTGGCGTGTTGCGAGCGTTCGTTCTGGCAGCTCACCACGGTGTTCGTCGGTACGTGGGTAATACGCACGGCCGAGTCGGTGGTGTTTACGTGCTGACCACCGGCACCGGATGAACGATAGGTGTCAATGCGCAGGTCTGCCGGGTTGATCTCGATTTCGATGTTGTCATCGATTTCCGGCGACACGAATACCGCCGAGAACGAAGTATGGCGACGGTTACCGGAGTCGAACGGGCTTTTACGCACAAGACGGTGCACACCGATTTCGGTACGCAGCCAGCCAAAGGCGTATTCGCCCTTGATATGCACGGTGGCGCCTTTGATGCCCGCCACTTCACCGGCCGACAATTCCATGATGGTGGCGTCGAAGCCGCGCTTGTCAGCCCAGCGCAGGTACATGCGCAGCAGGATGTTGGCCCAGTCCTGGGCTTCGGTGCCGCCGGAACCGGCCTGGATATCCAGGTAGGCGTTGTTGGGGTCCATCTCGCCGCTGAACATGCGACGGAACTCGAGTTTTTCCAGGGCCTCGCGCAGGCGCTCGACTTCGGCGGACACATCGTCAACCGCGCCTTGGTCTTCTTCTTCAGCTGCCATTTGCAGCAGATCGCGGGCATCGCTGAGGCCGCTTTTCATCTCGTCGAGGGTTTCGACGATCAGCGCCAGGGCGGCGCGCTCGCGGCCCAGGTTTTGGGCGTATTCAGGGTTGTTCCACACGGCCGGGTCTTCCAGCTCGCGGTTGACCTCGGTCAGACGATCACTCTTGTGATCGTAGTCAAAGATACCCCCGAATGGTCTCGGAACGTTCGGAGAGGTCCTTGATGCTGTTAAGGATCGGGTTGATTTCCATGGTGGGCAGCACTCGCAGGCTTGAACTTTCGAAAAGCCGGCGAGTATACCCCAGTCGCTGCAAGGGTTGCAGCCGGTAATCGGGGGGAATGGCGTTTGCTGCGGCCCTCTCCCCTAGCCCCTCTCCCGCAAGCGGGAGAGGGGAACTTAAGCAGCGAAATAGCCAAGACCTCACTGGGTCAGCCCCCTCTCCCGCGTGCGGGAGAGGGTTGGGGAGAGGGGCCGTTGCCGTTAAAGCGCCTGGCGCACCTGGCTCTCCAACTCCACCTTCAACGACGGCTCAATCTTCAACTGCTTGGCCAACTCATCCAGATAGGCGCGCTCCATAAAGTGCTCCTCATCCACCATCAGCACACTGGCCACGTACATCTCGGCGGCCATTTCCGGCGTGCTGGCGGCGCGGGCCACATCGGCGGGGTCCAGCGGTTTGTTCAGCTCCAGGTCCAGCCAGCGGTTGAGCTCGGCATCGTTGCTCAGCTTCACGAACTCGCCTTCAATCAGCTGCCGCTCGCGGGCATCCACATGGCCGTCGGCTTTGGCCGCCGCGACCAGCGCTTTGAGAATGGCCTGGCTATGCAGTTCGGCTTGGGCGGGCGGCAAGCGATCCAGGGTTTGTGGTTCAGGCACGGCGCCGGCGGTCTGATTGGCCTGCCAGTTGCCGTAGGCCTTGTAGGCGATTACACCCAAGGCAGCGAGGCCGCCGTAGGTCAGGGCTTTGCCGCCCAGTTTGCGTGCGCTTTTATTGCCCAGCAGCAGGCCCATGGCCCCGGCTGCCAGCGCACCACCACCGGCGCCGCTGAGCAGGCTACCGAGGTTGGCGCCGTCCAACAGGCCGCCGGGCTTGCCCGGCTTGGCGCCGGTGGTTTTGTTTTGCAGCAGGTCCTGGCCGGATTTGAGCAACTGGTCGAGTAAGCCACGGGTGTTCATACAGCCTCCAATCGATAAATAAACCGACCGGCAGACTAGAACCAAATGGCGGAGATGCCCTGTACAAGAGTGTTTGCGGATGTTGCTTTTTCGGGAGCCGAGGTTTCCAGGAATCGAGGCTGAAGCCTCTCCCACATGCGATCACCGCTCAGGGTGGGAGAGGCTTCAGCCTCGATTGGCTCTAAAGCCGATCACAACATCCCCACCTGATTACGCCCCGCATTCTTCGCCTGATACAACGCCCGATCCGCGCTCTGAATCAGCAACCGATGCTCCTCACCCTGCTGCGGCAACATGGTCGCCAGGCCTACGCTGACGGTCAGCACCGAGCCTCGGCCGGCGAAGTATGGGGAATGTGCATGCCTTCCACGGCGCGGCGAATTTTCTCCGCCACCAGCCGCGCCCCGCCCGACGACGTGCTCGGCAGCACCATCGCAAACTCCTCACCACCGTAACGGGCCGGTAGGTCCGATGGCCGGCTGCAGCCGCCACGAATGGCCTCGGCCACCTGGTGCAACGCTTCATCGCCTTTCAAGTGGCCAAAGCTATCGTTGTAAGCCTTGAAATAATCCACATCAATCATCAGCAACGACAGCTGGCTTTGCTCGCGCATCGCCCGGCGCCATTCCATTTCCAGGTATTCGTCGAAATGCCGACGGTTGGACAGCCCGGTCAGGCCGTCAGAGTTCATCAGCCGCTGCAGCACCAGGTTGGTTTCCATCAACTGCTGCTGACTTTCGCGCAGAGCGCGGTGGGCTTCGTCGCGTTGCAGTTGCATCTGGAACGAGCGCGAGTGGTAGCGAATACGGGCAATCAGCTCGATCGGCTCGGGCAACTTCACCAGGTAGTCGTTGGCACCGGCACCGAAGGCCGAGCTTTTGACCATGCCGTCGTCCTTGGTCGACAGCACGATAATCGGGATATCCGCCGTCACAGGGTTGGCGCGGTAAGCACGCACCAGCGACAGGCCGTCGACGCCCGGCATCACCAGGTCCTGAATGATCACCGTGGGTTTGATGGCAATGGCCTGCGCCACCGCCTGATGGGGGTCCGAGCAGAAGTGGTAGCCAATGTTCGGCTCATTGGCCAGGGCACGGCGGATGGCCTCGCCGATCATGGCCTGGTCATCCACCAACAACACCATTACGGCGTTTTCGTCGTTAATCACTGCGGCACTACCCCGATCACAAATTGTTGTTCTGTCGCATTACGGCCATCTTCGGCACAGCGCTGGCGCAATGGCGTCCAACGCGCAAATGTCTACCGCGGCATCAATGGCGGCGGCTGCCTTGGGCATGCCGTATACCGCCGAGCTCTGCTGGTCTTGGGCAATGGTATGAAACCCGCGCCCGCGCATTAGTTTCAACCCATTGGCGCCGTCGCGGCCCATGCCGGTCAACAGCACCCCCATCGCCTCGCCTTGCCAATACTGCGCGACGCTTTCAAAAAACACATCAATCGACGGCCTGTAAATATGGTCACTCGGCTCTACCGTGTAGCTCAGCGTGCCATCTCTAAGCAGCCGCAGGTGGTTGTTGGTGCCGGCCAGCAGCACGCTGCCCACTTGCGGCTGCTCGCCCTCCACCGCCAGGCGCACCGGCATGTTGGAGGCGCTGCACAGCCACTCGGCCATGCCGGCGGCAAACACCTGGTCCACATGCTGCACCAGCACCACGGCGGCGGGAAAATTTGCCGGCAAGCCCTTGAGCAACACTTCCAGCGCCGCCGGCCCGCCCGCCGAGGCGCCAATGGCCAACAACGCCTTGCGCGGCTGACTGGCGGCACCGCTACGGGCGCTGGCCGCCGGGCTTTTCTCGCGCTGGCCCAATAGCCAACCAATATTCTGAATTTTGCGCAGCAGCGGCGCGGCGGCTTCGCGCGGGTCGCCGACGCCGAGCGCCGGGGTGTCCACCACATCCACCGCGCCGTGGCCCATGGCCTCGAACACGCGGTTCACGCTCTGCTGCGAATTCACCGTCACCACCACAATCGCGCACGGCGTACGGGCCATGATCTGCCGGGTGGCTTCCACACCATCCATCACCGGCATGACCAAATCCATCAGCACCACATCCGGGCGGTTTTCCGCGCACTTGGCCACCGCCTCGGCGCCGTCGCCCGCCACCCAGATAACCTGGTGCGCCGGCTCCAGCGCCAGCGCCCGGCGCAGCGCCTCTACCGCCAGCGGCATATCGTTGACGATGGCGATCTTCACCTACGGCTCTCCAATCAGATCGACGACCGCATCCAGCAGCGCTTCGTCATGGAAACTGGCCTTGGCCAGGTAATAATCGGCGCCGGCATCCAGGCCTCGGCGGCGGTCTTCTTCACGGTCTTTGTACGACACCACCATGATGGGCAACGACTGCAACCGATTGTCGCGGCGAATCAGGGTGACCAACTCGATGCCGTCCATGCGCGGCATGTCGATGTCGCTCACCAGCAAATCAAAGTGCTCGGCGCGCAGCGCGTTCCAGCCATCCATGCCATCCACCGCCACGGCCACGTCGTAGCCCCGTTGCAGCAGCAACTTGCGCTCCAACTCGCGCACCGTGAGCGAATCGTCCACCACCAGAATGCGTTTGCGTGCCACCGCGCCAGCTTGCCGGCCACGGTCGATGCGCTCCAGGCGCCCGGTGCTGAGCAGTTTTTCCACCGAGCGAAGCATGTCTTCCACATCCAGAATCAGCACCGGCGTGCCGTCATCCAGCAGAGCGCCGGCGGAGATGTCTTGCACCTTGCCCAGCCGCGCATCAATCGGCAGCACCACCAATGTGCGCTCGCCGATAAACCGCTCCACCGCCACGCCATACACCGCGTCGCGCTCACGAATCACCACCACGCGGATATCGCCAGCCGAGGGCTCGCCTTCGGGCCGCTGCAACAACTGATGCGCCGCCACCAGGCCCACATGCCGGCCTTCGTGCCAAAAATGCTGCCGCCCTTCGAGCTGCACGATATCGGCCGGCGCCAGCTCAAGCATGCGTTCGATCTGCGCCAGCGGAAACGCATACGCCTCGCCGCCAATCATCACCACCAGGCTGCGCACCACCGACAAAGTCAGCGGCACCTCCAGGTGGAACGTCGCGCCCTGCCCCGCCACCTGACGCAGCTCGATGGCCCCGCGCAGCTGGCGAACCATATGCTGCACCACGTCCAGGCCCACGCCACGGCCCGACACCTCGGTGACCGTGTCGCGCATGCTGAAACCGGGCAGGAACAGAAAGCTCAGCAGCTCTTCCTCGCTCATCTGCGCAATGGTTTCGGCTGTGGATAACTGCCGCTGGGCGATGGCCCGGCTGAGGCGCTCAAGGTCGATACCGGCGCCGTCGTCACTCAACTCCAGCACCAGCAAACCGGCCTGATGGCGGGCCTTGATGCTGATCACCCCTTCGGCCGGTTTGCCGGCGCGCTCGCGGGCTTCAGGGCTTTCGATGCCATGGTCGACCGCGTTACGCAGCAAGTGCACCAGCGGCGCTTCGAGCTTTTCCAGCACCTCGCGGTCGACCTGGGTTTTCTTGCCCTCCACCTCCAGGCGCACCTGTTTACCGAGGGAGCGGCCCAGGTCGCGGATCATCCGTTCCTGGCCACGCAACACATCGTTGAACGGCCGCAGCCGACAGGCCAACGCCGTGTCATACAGCAACTGCGCGCGCTGCTCGGATTGCCAGCTGAACTCATCCAAGTCGCTCGCCTGCTGCGTCAGCAACTGCTGGCATTCATCCACCAGGCGCCGCGCTTCAGTGAGCAGCTCCAGGGTTTGCGGGTCGGTATTGGCTTCGTTCAGCGCGTCCTGCACGCCGTTAAGGGTGCGGCTGGCGCCGGTCTGCAGGCGTTTCATGCGCTGCATCGAAGTGAGGAACGGCTTGAGCCGCTGCGACTCCACCAGCGATTTACTCGACAAATCCAGCAGGCGATTCAAGCGCTCGGCGGTTACCCGCAGCACGCGTTCGCCGCCAGCATCGGCGACCGGCGCCTCTTCGACTACCGCAGGGGCCGGTTCAACAGACGCCGGCTTCGGCGCTTGCACCACGGGCTCAGCCAGCGCTGGTTCCGGCGCGGCCAGGCGGCTTTCCTGCATAGCCATAAAGCCGCCACGGTTCATGATGTCCATTTCATCGACAAAGGCCGCGACATCCGCCGGCGTCACGCCGGAATTCGGCTTGGCCACCCGCAGCAATAAATCGGTGCCTTTGAGCAGCGCGTCGATATGGTCCGGTGTCAGGCGCAACTGGCCGTTCTGCGCGTTTACCAAACAGTCTTCCATCACATGGGCAATGCCCACGCCGGCATCCACGCCGACAATCCGCGCCGCCCCTTGAGCGAGTGCGCCGCGCGCATGCACGCTTCCAACTGATCGGCCTGGGTCGGGTTGCGCTCCAGCGCCAGCAAGCCGGCATTCAACACCTGGGCCTGGGCCTCGGCTTCCAGCTGGAACAGCTCCAGCATCGAGGCATCGCGCATCTGATCCGGGGTCATGTCAGGCTCCGCATCACGGCATGCAAAAGAAGGTCTTCATCCAGCAAGCGCACGCTGCGCTGTTGCCACTGAAATACGCCACGGGTGAATTTGCCGCTTGCTGCGTTGCCGGCCTGGCTGACGCTGGCAGCGTCCAATTCGTTCTCGGGGAACGCCTGAATGCCCAGCACCTCATCCACCGGCGCGACCACGTTGCCGCCCTGGGCGGCGAGAATCAGCAAGCGTGGCACGATGCGGCCGTTGGCTTTGGCGATTGTTGGGTCCAGGCCGAGCAGCTCAGTCAGCGACACGCACGGCACCAGCGCGCCGCGCACATTAGCCACGCCCAACAACGCCCGCGAACGCTGATGCGGCAACGAATGAATCGGCGCCAGCGGCGACACTTCCACCAGCGTGCGGGTCGCCAAGGCCAGCCACTCATCCCCGAGGCGGAACACAATCATCGAGCGGGTGATTTGCTGTTGGGTGTCTTTGTCCTGGTCGTACAGCGCCACGTGCTCCTGGCTCAGGCTGTAACGGTCCAGCAGGCGCGTGGCGGCGGCGGCGTACACCTCGCAATTGCGGCAGTGCACGTGCTCCAGCAGTTTGGGGCAGCTCTTGTCACCGCGCACGCCGATGCGGTTCCAGCAGTCGTCCACATCAAAGTCGCCGCCGTGCTGGCTCAGGCTCAATTCACTCATGGCGATTACTCATTGCGCCCGGCTCCCCGTTGCGCCCGCGCCTGCAAACGCTGGGCGCCGGCCGTGTCGCCCTGGGCGGCGAGCAAGGCCGCCAGTTGCGCCAGCGCAGTCGGATGTTGGGGTTGCAGATAAAGGGCCTTGCGATAAAAACCTTGGGCGCCGGCGGCATCGTTTTCCACTTCGCACAACAGCCCCAACCAATAAAAAACGTCGGCCGATGGCCCGTGACTGGCCAGAAACGCATCGCCGAGTCGGCGGGCTTCTGCACTGCGGCCCTGGTTAGCCAAGGCCGCGATTTGCGCCAACTGCTCGGCGCCGTCATCCACCACGGCCGGCGCTTTTTTTACCGCTGGCTTAACCGGCAACGTGGCCACCGGGCGCGGCGTTGGCGCCGGCAGCGGACGGCGCACCACGGGCGCCACCGCAACCGGCGCAACGGCCTGCCGGCGAAACGCAAACGACAACGGAATACCCAACGACTGCATGCCCACCCGGGTAAACAGACTGGCTTCGGCCGGGCCGATAAACAGCACGCCGTCGTCGCGAGTCAGGCGCTTGAGCACGTCGAGCACCTGCTCCTGAGTCGGCACATCGAAATAGATCAGCAGGTTGCGGCAGAACACAAAATCGTAGGCTTGCTCGCCGGCCAACAGCCCAGACTCCAGCAAGTTGCCGGCCTGAAAACGCACCTGCTTTTGCACGCCTTCATAAATTCGGTAGCCATTGGCCTCGGCGCTGAAATAGCGGTTACGAAAACTGAGGGTTTCGCCGCGAAACGAATTGCGCCCGTAGCGGCCCTCGGTGGCGCGCTCGATGGACAGCGGGCTGATATCCAGCGCATCCACCTTGAACGCCTGCACCGCCATGCCGGCATCCAGCAGGCACATGGCAATCGAATACGGCTCCTCGCCGGTGGAACACGGCAGGCTCAATAAACGCAGAGGGCGCGTACCGGCCAGCTCGGCGGCGCGGCGGGTGGCCAGGCGGGCCAGGGTGGCGAAGGATTCGGGGTAACGGAAAAACCAGGTCTCGGGCACGATCACCGCTTCGATCAGCGCCTGCAGCTCGGCGTCCGAATGGCGCACGTCGTGCCAGAACGTCTCGAGATCGCGCCCCGGCACGCTGGCCATGCAACGCTGCACCGCGCGCTCAATTACAGAAGCGCCGACAGTGATGGCGTCCAGGCCGATCTTGTCTTTGAGCAACTGCTCGAAGCGCGGGTCGACGGTCATAGGCGCAGCCCTTCGGCCGGGAACAACAGCGCCTGCGCCGCTTCCGGCAACAGTTGGTCGATGGCGATGCGCTGCACCAGGCCGGCGGCGGTTTCCACCACGGGGCCGAGGTACGGCGAGGCCGGGTTAGTCAGGCCGTAATCGCGAAAGGCGTCGGCATCACAGCGCAGCGTGTCACTGGCCTGTTCCAGCACCAGGCCCAACGGCCGGCTGCGGCCATCGGCGGTGCGGTAATTGACCAACACCGTGCGGGTACTGGTGCGGGCGATGGCCGGGCTGCCGAGGCTAAGTTGGCAAAGGTCCAGTACTGGCACCAGCTCGCCGCGAAACGCAAACACGCCCGCCACCCACGCCGGCGCGCCAGGCAGGGTTTTCACCGGCACACGCGGCAACACCGCCACCACGTCGCGCGCGGCCAGGGCATAGCGGTCCACGCCGAGGGAAAACAGCAGGTACAGCGGCGCCTTGTGCCCGTGCGCCTGCTGCAAGTCGGCGTTCATAAGCGGTTTCAGACCTTGAAGCTCGACACGCCGCTGCGCAGGCTGCCGGCCACTTGGTTGAGTTCCTCGATGGCAAAACTGGCCTGGCGCAACGACTCCACGGTCTGCCCGGTGGCCTCGCCGAGCTGGGTGAGCGCCTGGGTAATTTGCTCGGCGCCGGTGGCCTGGGCCTGCATGCCCTCGTTAAGCACCACCACGCGCGGCGCCAGGGCCTGCACCTGGTCGATGGTTTGCGACAGCTGCTCGCCCACTTCCTGCACGTCGCTCATGCCGCGGCGCACCTGCTCGGAGAATTTGTCCATGCCCATCACCCCGGCCGACACCGCCGACTGGATCTCGCGCACCATCTGCTCGATGTCGTAGGTAGCGACGGCAGTCTGGTCAGCCAGGCGCCGCACTTCAGTGGCGACCACCGAGAAACCGCGGCCATACTCGCCGGCTTTTTCCGCCTCGATGGCGGCATTGAGCGACAGCAGGTTGGTCTGGTCCGCCACCTTCACGATGGTGGTCACCACCTGATTAATGTTGCTGGCCTTCTCATTGAGAATGCCCAGCTTGGCGTTCACCAGTTCGGCGGCGCCCATCACCTGGCGCATGGTTTCTTCCATACGCTGCAAGCCCAGCTGCCCGGCGCCGGCCAGGTGCGAGGCCTGCTCGGCGGAATAACTCACCTCGCCCATGGTGCGCACCAGGTCACGCGAGGTGGCGGCAATTTCCCGCGAAGTGGCGCCAATTTGCGTAGTGGTGGCAGCGGTTTCGGTGGCGGTGGCTTGCTGCTGTTTGGAAGTCGCGGCGATTTCGGTGACCGAGGTGGTGACCTGCACCGCCGAGCGCTGCGACTGCGACACCAGCGCCGTGAGGTCATCGACCATCGCATTAAAACCGCTCTGCACCGGCCCGAACTCATCGGCACGCACATCATTAAACCGCGTGGTGAGGTTGCCGGTGCGCATCACCGTAAGAATCTGCGCCAGGTTATTCAGCGGGCCCATGATGGCGCGCATCAGCACAAAGCCGCTGATCAACGCCACGGCAATCACCAATAGCAGGGACAGCACCATGCTGACTTTGGCCCCGGCAGCCTGCGAAGTGATATTGGTGGTGGCCACATCGGCGCGGTCTTTATTGAACTGCACCATGGCCAGCAACTGCTCGCGGCCCTTGGCCCACACCGGGCGCAGCTGTTCGTTGAGAATTTTGCGCGCCACCAGCGGCTGGCCTTGCTGGAACTGGCCGAGCACCTCGGAAAGCAGCTTGTTGAACGCCTCGCGCTGCACCAGGAAAGCGTCCAGATGGGCTTTGTCTTCAGCGTCGAAAATCGACTTCTGGTACTCGGCTACCCGGGCCATCAGCTTTTCATCGTTGGTGTTGAATTCGGCGAGCACCGCCGGCGGAATCACCTGCTCATCGGAAAGCCCGACCACCTGCTGGGCGAGAATAAAACTGTCGACCCAGGAGCTGCGGATATAGGAGCTGAAATACACGCCGGGCATGGAATCGTTCGCCACGCTTTTGGCGCCCGCCTCGATGGTGACCAAGCGTGAATAGGCCACGGCAATCATCAGAATGATGATCGCGATAATCACCGCAAAACTCGCCAGAATGCGCTGGCGCAGGGTCCAGTTCTTCACACTTCACTCCCCATATGAACGGTGCAAACGCACGGCTCACGCTGACGGCGGCAGGTGGCGCGCCAATGCCAGCGACTGTAAGACGCGCCCTACACAGGCGCAAGCAAACAAAGCGTAGCAGCGGGTAAGTGAATCAACGACTTAAAGGGGGCAGTTCGGGTGATACGTTGGCTTGGAGCGGGGGCTTGCAGGGTTCGCGCCCCCGGTTGCGCCTACGGGGAAGGTTGGCCGTAAGCGTGGCCGGGGGCGCGAGCCGTCAACGGCCGGCTACGAGGCCTTCTCGGTTTCCCAGAGGCCCGCCAGGCAGGCTTTCACCAGGGCGTGGGTCATTTCCAGCAGGTACTGCGCCGCGTTGCGCTCGTCCCCGGTGAGGCGCTCTTCGAGCATCAGCCGGGTGAGCGAGCTCAGCAGAATGCTGGCCTGCTCCAATGCATCCGCCACGGGTATGCCGCTCTTTACTGCGAATAAAGGTTTGCCATCGGGCATGCAGAAACCATGGGATTGGGTGACGGCGCTCATGAAAGCACCTCCAGGCTCACGGGTGGATGGGGGGTTAGGGTGTTTGGATAAGTCATATTTGGCTACCTATTAAGTACAACGTTGGGTAGCTACTTACCTTCGCCGTCAAACGAGAGGTGGCAGCTATACGCGGGTTGACGGACCGGTATAGGCAGCCAAACCCGGCGCATCCGGAGATGCCCCGCGTACAGCCGCCATAACAGATGGAGGCTGGGTGCCTTAAACCTATGGGCCGTCAAACCCCGTCACTGAACCATTTCAGCGACGGGGCAAACTATGCCCGCCAGACGAAAATCCTGACAAGCCAGCTCCAGCCGAGACTCCCGTAGGTAACAAGGCGCACGCGGCGAGAATAGCGCGTAGGAAAAAGCACGCCAACGCTATTCCCCTTCACTCCCCTCCCTCATCACGTCCGCCGCGCGAGAAAAACCCTACAAACAATCAAGCCACTTTCCCCACCACCCGCGCGAAGCGAATGACAGCCACCCCTACACCGCATTGCCGAAGCTTGCCGTTCACTTTTTACCGGCAGGTCACTCACTATGAAATCGCTCCCCTTTCTGCGCTCCACCCTCAGTATTGCCCTCGCTCGAACCCGCTTTATTCCCTTTACCTTGCTTTCAACCGCTGCCCTGCTAACCGCACAGCCGGCGGCGGCGGTGATGTTGGATTTCGGCGATCTCCCCGGAAACACCGGAGATATTTCTTCACAGGCCGTTAGCGGCAACGGCACCGTAGTGGGCGTCGTGGATGATGGTTCGGGGCGCAAGTTTTTTTCCTGGAACGCCAATAACGGATTTAACAGCCTGGGTAATTTCGGCAACGTGGGCAGCGTCAGCATCGCCAGAGCAAACGAGGACGCCACCTATCTCGTAGGCTCGGCAGCGTTTGCGCCCGGAAGCACCGACCTTCGAGCCTATCGATGGAGTAAAGCCACTGGCTTTGCCAATCTGGGCACGCTGGCGGGTTACACATTGAGCAGCATGGCCACCGGGATCAGCGACGATGGCAGTGTGGTAGTGGGCACCTCTAAGGGAGCAAATAACCTTTCAGGAGCATTTCGTTGGACGTCGGCAGGAATGCAAGATTTGGGGACCTTGCAGCAGGGCTCATTTTATTCTTTTGCCCACGGCGTCAGCGGCGATGGCGCCGTTGTGGTGGGCACGAGCGGAAATAAACCGTTCCGCTGGGACGCTGCAAGCGGAATGACCAATCTAGGCTCCTTAGGAGGTCCTTTTGGCGACGCATATGCGGCCAACCGTGATGGCTCGGTGATCGTGGGTAATAGCCACAACGGAGTAGGAGATAGCCATGCATTTCGGTGGACGGCATCTGGCGGCATGCAGGACCTAGGGACACTCGGCGGCGCAGTAAGCACGGCAGCCGACGTTAACGCGGATGGCTCAGTCGTGGTGGGCTTAGCTCAACAAGCCGACAATCTCCGCCGCGCTTTCCGCTGGACCGATGCCACCGGCATGATCAACCTCGGCGTTTTAGCGGGCCAAACCGATAGTTTTGCCACCGGCGTCAGCGACGACGGCAACACAATCGTCGGCAACAGCGGCAATCGGGCGTTTATCTGGACCACGCACACTGTCGGACCAGACGGCATCATGCAAGACCTGGCCTACCTGCAAACCTCCGTCATTCGCAGCGCCGTCACCGTCAACCACCTCATCAGCAGCCAAACCCGCCGACTGCGCGATATCACTCAACAGCAATGCCTACCCGGCGCCGCGCAAACCTGGTGCCTGGGCGCCGATACCAACACCTACACCGGCGAAGCCGACACCAGCGGCACACAAACCACCGGCCAATTCGCGGCCGGCCTGCGCCTGAATGAGCAGTTCTCGGTCGGCGCCAACCTGGGTGTCGGCAAAGCCGATCTGAAAGTACAAAGCGCCGAGCAAGAAAAAGCGTTTTCCCTCGGCCTATGGGCCGCCTTCCAACAAAACTCCAACAACCTGGGCTGGGGCGCCAACGCCAGCGTCGCCAGCGGCGACAGCACCAACCGCCTGGAGCGCGGCACCGGCCTGAACGACGTGCAACGCGCGCGCGGCGAGTTCGACCTGAATACCACCGCCCTTCGCGTAGCCGGTAACTACGGTTTGCAAGTCGGCACCTCGCTGGTTACGCCGGAAGTGGCGCTAACCCACGTACGCAGCCAGCAAGACGGCTTCACCGAGCGCAACGTCGCCTTCCCGCTCACCATTAACAGCAGCAGCAGCAACGAAACCTACGCCACCCTGGCCGTGCGCAGCGCCACGCCAGTTACCCCAAAAGGCACCCTGCATATGAGCTTGGCGCTGGACACGGTGTTGCAGGAAGACACCGTGCCGCTGGAAGCCAGCTCCACCGTGCCAGGCCTGAGCCACTTCACCATCGACAGCAACCTGAACAAACGTCGCGCCGTGCCAACCGCTTCGGTCGGCTATAGCCATGCCATCAACGCCAACTCCACCGTGGGTGGCGGCGTGCAAATGGCCACTTCGACCTATGAAGGGCAGCGGCCGGTGATGGGGTTGGGGTGCAATACCGCTACGCGTTTTAACCGAACCCAGCCATAAAAAAAGGCCAGCTCCACTCACGTGGGCTGGCCTTTTTTATTGCCGTTACCGCTTACAACGGCTTGCCGCGATTGCCGTGCTGGCTCACGAAGGCTTGCATGGCCTTGATGTCGTTTGGCAAGACGGTCAGCCGCTCATCACGGTCGAACAGATCTTGCAAGTGCGGCGGCAAAATCGGGCCTTTGCCGACGCCAGCCTTTTCCACCGCTTCGGGGAATTTCACCGGGTGGGCGGTGCCCAGAATCACCATCGGTGTGCTCAGGCTGCGGCGGCATTCGCGCGCGGCTTTAACGCCAATGGCGGTGTGCGGGTCGAGCAGTTCGCCGCTTTCGGCATACACCTGGGCGATGGTTTCGCAGGTTTCTTCGTCGGTTACGGCGAGCGAATCGAAGAGCTTGCGCGCTTCGGTCCAGCGGTCTTGGTCGACGCTGAAACCGCCGCCTTTTTTGAAGGTGGCCATCAGGTCGTTGATGGCGGCGCCGTTGCGACCATGGAGGTCGAACAGCAGGCGTTCGAAGTTGGACGACACCATGATGTCCATCGACGGCGACAGGGTCGGGTGCAGGGTGTCTTTCACATACTGATTGCCGCTCATAAAGCGGTGCAGGATGTCGTTGCGGTTGGTGGCGACGATCAACTGGCTGATCGGCAGGCCCATGTTGCGTGCCAGGTAGCCGGCGAAAATATCGCCGAAGTTGCCGGTGGGCACCGAGAACGCGATGGAGCGCGCCGGGCCGCCGAGCTGCAGGGCCGCGTGGAAGTAGTAAACGATCTGGGCCATGATCCGCGCCCAGTTGATCGAGTTAACGGCTACCAGGCGGGTGCCTTTGAGGAAGCTCTGGTCGGCGAAGCTGTCTTTGACCATTTCCTGGCAGTCGTCGAAGTTACCTTCCACGGCGATGTTGTGGATGTTCTCACCGAGGATGGTGGTCATCTGCCGGCGCTGCACTTCGGACACGCGGTTGTGCGGGTGCAGGATAAAGATGTCGACGTTGTCGCAGGCCTTGCAGCCTTCGATGGCGGCCGAGCCGGTGTCGCCGGAGGTGGCGCCGATAATCACCACGCGCTCATTGCGCTTGGCCAACACGTAGTCGAGCAGACGGCCAAGCAGTTGCAGGGCGAAGTCTTTGAACGCCAGGGTCGGGCCGTGGAACAGTTCAAGCACCCATTCGTTGCCGTTCAACTGACGCAGCGGCGCCACGGCGCTATGGGCGAACACGCCGTAGGTTTCTTCGAGAATCTTTTTGAAGTCGGCATCCGGAATGCTGCCGGTGACGAACGGGCGCATCACGCGGAAGGCCAGCTCGTGGTACGGCAGGCCGGCCCACGAGGCGATTTCTTCCTGGGTGAAGCGTGGCAGGTTTTCCGGCACGTACAGGCCGCCGTCGCTGGCCAAGCCGGCCAGCAACACGTCTTCGAAATTCAGCGCAGGCGCTTGGCCGCGGGTACTGATGTAACGCATAAAAAAGTCCTCAGCTCAGTTGCTCAACGCGGATACGCACGACACTGCCCACTACATCGCTCAAGGCCTCGAGGGCGGCGATGGCGTCGTTCATGCGTTGTTCTACTACGCGGTGAGTGACCAGAATCATGGGCACCAGGCCGTCTTGTTCTTCGACTTCCTGTTGCATGATCGATTCGATATTGATGCCGCGCTCCGACAGGATGGCCGCCACCTGGGCCAGCACGCCGGGGTGATCTTTGGCCTGAATGCGCAGGTAGTAGGCGCTCTCGCAGGCTTCGATCGGCAGAATCGGGTGGGTGGACAGCGCGTCGGGCTGGAAGGCCAGGTGCGGCACGCGGTTTTCAGGGTCGGTGGTCAAGGCACGCACCACGTCGACCAGGTCGGCGATGACCGACGACGCGGTCGGTTCCATGCCGGCGCCGGCGCCGTAAAACAGGGTGCTGCCGGCAGCGTCGCCGTTGACCATCACGGCGTTCATCACGCCATTGACGTTGGCGATCAGGCGGTCGGCTGGAATCAGGGTCGGGTGCACACGCAGTTCGATACCAGTCGCGGTGCTGCGCGCCACGCCCAGGTGTTTGATGCGGTAGCCCAGCGCTTCGGCGTAGTTGACGTCGGCGGTGGTCAGCTTGGTGATGCCCTCGGTGTAGGCCTTGTCGAACTGCAGCGGAATACCAAAGGCGATGGAGGCCAGAATGGTCAGCTTGTGGGCG
Organism: Pseudomonas sp. CC11G; assembly: GCF_056174845.1. Classification (NCBI taxonomy): domain Bacteria; kingdom Pseudomonadati; phylum Pseudomonadota; class Gammaproteobacteria; order Pseudomonadales; family Pseudomonadaceae; genus Pseudomonas; species Pseudomonas sp. CC11G. The sequence continues at coordinate 48,710 of NZ_JBWBZC010000010.1, read as the reverse complement.
GCGTCGATGCCTTCAACGTCGAAGGTTGGGTCTGCTTCGGCGTAACCCAGCGCCTGGGCTTCGGCGAGCACGTCGGGGAAGGTGCGGCCCTTTTCGCGCATTTCGCTGAGGATAAAGTTGCCGGTGCCGTTGATGATGCCGGCCAGCCAGTTGATGCGGTTGGCGGCCAGGCCTTCACGGATGGCTTTGATCACGGGGATGCCGCCGGCGACAGCCGCTTCAAACGCGACGATCACGCCTTTTTCGCGGGCCTTGGCGAAAATTTCGTTGCCGTGCACGGCAATCAGCGCCTTGTTGGCGGTGACCACGTGCTTGCCGTTTTCAATGGCTTTGAGCACCAGCTCATGGGCGATGGTGTAGCCGCCGATCAGCTCGATGACGATGTCGATTTCTGGGTTGGTGGCCACGGCGAACACATCGTTCGTGGTGGCAATACCGGTAATGTCGCACTGAGGGTTCTGCGAGCGCAGCGCAATTTGCGCCACTTCGATGCCACGCCCTGCGCGCCGGGCAATTTCCTCGGCGTTGCGCTTGAGCACATTGAACGTACCGCCACCGACGGTACCCAGCCCACAGATGCCTACTTTGACCGGTTTCACCCTGAACTCCCCAGATCTTGCTGCATGAAACGGCCCGCTCTGCGCGGGCCGTGAATATAAAAGAGCCGCACCTTACGAAGCGGCTCGGTATTAGTCAATCAGGCCCGAAGTCCCGAGAAAACGTAGCCAGCGAAGGGTAGGCAAGGCAAAAACAGAGGAACAAGCGGAGTTGGCTGTAGCCAATGAGCATTGTGAGTCTGTTTTTAACGCCGCCTAACCGAGCGCAGTAGTTTTCACTTGGCTTTGAGCGCCAAAGCAGCAACTTGCGGCGCCGGCTGATAACCGGGAATGAGTTTGCCGTCGGCCAATACGATGGCCGGTGTGCCGTTTACGCCGATGGATTGGCCCAGGGCGAACTGCTTGTGCACCGGGTTATCGCATTTGGCGGCTTTGATGTCTTTGCCCTCGACCATCTGGTCCATGGCCTTTTTACGGTCGGTGGAGCACCACACGGCCTGCAACTGCTGGTCACCCTCAGAGCCCAGGCCCTGACGCGGGAAGGCCAGGTAGCGTACTTCCACACCGCGACGGTTCAGCTCGGCGATTTCGCCGTGCAGTTTGTGGCAGTACGGGCAGGTGGTGTCGGTGAACACGGTGATATGGGTTTTGGCTTCGCCGACCGCCGGGTAGATGACCATTTCGCTGGTCGGGATGGCGTTGATGGTTTTGGCGATGCCTTCGCTTTCGGCTTTTTCAGTGAGGTTGACCGGCTTGCCGTCGTTCACTTCAAACAGGTAGCCCTGCATCACGTACTTGCCGTCGGCGCTGGCGTAAAGCACACGGCCGCCTTGCATGCGCACTTCGTACAGGCCATTGAGCGGGCTGGCGGCGATGCTCTCGATGGGCACGTCCATTTGCAGGTTTTCGAGGGTTTTGCGGATGGCCTGATCGGGCGCATCGGCCCAGGCAACGCAGCTGCTCAGGGCGATAAGGGCAGCGGCAATAATTCGGGTGGCGCGCATTGGATACTCCTGACAAACGCGGCTAAAACAGCGAGGGCGAAGCCTACCATACAAGCCCGGCCCAGGCCGACCGCAGCGGGTCGGAAGGTGCTACAGGCTGTTTGTCGAACTAGCCGCGCGGGTGATGGCGGGCGTGCAGTTCTTGCAGGCGGGCGCGGGCGATGTGGGTGTAGATCTGGGTGGTGGACAGGTCGCTGTGGCCGAGCAGCATCTGCACCACGCGCAGGTCGGCACCGTGGTTGAGCAGATGGGTGGCAAAGGCGTGGCGCAGGGTGTGCGGCGACAGCGCCTTGCTGACGCCGGCCACCTTGGCGTGGTGTTTGATGCGGTACCAGAAAGTTTGCCGGGTCATCTGCTCGCCTCGGTTGCTGGGGAACAGCACGTCGCTAGGCCGCCCTTCGAGCAACTGCGGGCGGGCTTCGCGCACATAGCGCTCGATCCACACAATCGCTTCCTCGCCCATGGGCACCAGGCGCTCCTTGCTGCCTTTGCCGAACACCCGCAGCACGCCCTGGCGCAGGTTGACCTGCTCCAGGGTCAGGCTGATCAGCTCGGTCACCCGCAGGCCGCAGGCGTAAAGCACTTCGAGCATGGCGCGGTCGCGCAGGCCGATGGGCTCGGTGGTTTCCGGTGCAGCCAATAGCGCTTCCACGTCGGCTTCGGAGAGGCTTTTGGGCAGCGGCCGGCCTAACTGCGGCATATCCACTTGCAGCGTGGGATCGACGGCGATCAGGTTTTCGCGCAGCAGGTAGCGGTAAAAGCCACGCACGGCGGAGAGAAAACGCGCGGTGGAACGGGCTACGTATTTTTCATTCAGGCGCCAGGCCAGGTGGTCGAGCAGCACGTCGCGGCCGATATCGGGCAGGCTCAAGCCGCGCTCCTGCAGCCAGCCGTTGAAGTGCGCGAGGTCGCTGCGATAAGCCGAGCGTGAGTGTTCGGACAGGCCCTTTTCCATCCACAGGGCGTCGAGAAATTGATCAATGAGAGGGTGGTCAAGAACCGGCATAAATTGATTGGGTCTGAGGCGCGGGAGCGCGCTAGTCTTTCACAGCCTCGCCTTGCATCACAGGCTAACTGCCAAGGAAAAAGGATGACTGAGCAACATATTCTGCTGGCCCTCGGCGGCATCGGTGCCGCCGCCCTCGCGTGCCAATGGCTGGCCTGGCGCCTGCGTTTACCGGCCATTCTGTTTTTGTTGCTGAGCGGCATTCTGGCCGGCCCGGTGCTGGGCTGGCTGGACCCACAGGCGCTGTTCGGGCCGATGCTGATGCCGTTGGTGTCGCTGTCGGTGTCGCTGATTCTGTTCGAGGGCAGCCTGACCCTGCGTTTTAGCGAGTGGAAGGAAATCGGCACGGTGGTGCGCCGCCTGGTGACCATCGGCGCGCTGTCGACCTGGGTGGTGATTGCGGTCACCAGCCATTACCTGCTGGGTCTGGAGTGGAACCTGGCGGTGCTGTTCGGCACGCTGACCCTGGTCACCGGCCCGACGGTGATCGTGCCGATGCTGCGGGTGGTAAGGCCCAAGGCGTCGATCGCCAACATCCTGCGTTGGGAAGGCATTGTGATCGACCCGATTGGCGCGCTGCTGGCGGTGGTGGTGTTCAGCTACATCATCAGCAAGGACGGCAGTGGCTTGCTCAGCGGTTCGGGCACGTTTTCCGGGGTGATTCTCTGCGGCGTGCTGCTTGGCTTCGCCGGCGGCTGGCTGTTTGGCCAGGTGTTGCGCCGGCATTGGTTGCCGGAATACCTGCAGAACTTCGCTTCGCTGGCCGCGGTTCTCGGCGTGTTTATCACCTCCAACGAACTGATGAACGAGTCCGGCCTGCTGGCGGTGACGGTGATGGGCATGGTGCTGGCGAATATGAAGGGCGTGGATGTTAAGGAGATTCTGCACTTCAAGGAAAACCTCAGCGTACTGCTGATTTCCGGCCTGTTCATTCTGCTGGCCGCGCGCCTGGATTTGCATGCGCTGATCGCTTTCGGGCCGGCGGTGATTCTGCTGTTGGTGGTGATTCAGTTTATTGCCCGCCCGTTGAACGTGGCGATTTCCACCTACCGCTCGCACCTGAGCTGGCGTGAGCGTGCGCTGCTCGCGTGGATTGCCCCGCGCGGGATTGTGGCGGCGGCGGTCTCGGCGATTTTTGCTATCCGTCTGAGCGAAGCGGGCCATCAGGGCGCCGAGCTGTTGGTGCCGCTGACGTTCGCCGTGATCATCGGCACCGTGGTGTTGCAAAGCGCCACGGCTCGGCCGCTGGCGCGCCTGCTGAAGGTGGCGGAGCCGGCGCCTAATGGGTTTCTGATTGTCGGCGCGCACCCCTTGGCGCGGGCCATCGGCAAGGCGTTGCAGCAGCTGGGTAGCCGGGTATTGCTGGCGGATTCGAGCTGGGAAAACGTCAGCGCAGCGCGGATGGACAACCTGCCGACCTACTTCGGCAACCCGGCTTCGCAGCACGCTGAGGCGCATCTGGACCAAGTGGGCCTCGGCTTTCTACTGGCGCTCTCCCCCGCCGGCGAATTGAACACCCTGGCGTGCATGCGCTTTCGCCATGAGTTTCACCGGCAGAATCTGTATGCCGTGGCCAGCGGCCTGGAGAACAAACGCAGCGACAAACACCGCGCCAGCAATGAGCACCGTGGCAGCGTGTTCGCCACTGAAGGGCTCACCTATACCAAGCTCGCCAACAAGCTGAACAAGGGCGCCGAGATTTACCACACCACCCTTACCAGCGGCTTTACCTGGCACGACTACCAGGAGCTGCATGGCGACCGCGCGCTGCTTCTATTCGCCCGGGATAACAATCACCACGTGCACGTCGCCACCCCGGCGCAAAACCTGCAGCCGCTGGCCGGTTGGGTGCTGGTGGCCATGATCGACCCGCAGGTGGAATAGACGTCCGACGGCTGGCGTGAAAATGCCGGAGTCACCCTATCTTTGGGTGGGTGACAGTCCGGCTTTCGGCAGCCATGATTTCATCACGCCACTACTGCTGCCGGACGTCCCCATGGCCACTCAACACAACTCCCGCCTCGGTCAAATTCTGCTGAACAAAGGACTGATCAGCCCCGACCAACTCGCTCAAGCCATCCAATTGCAAACCAGCAGCCACAAGCGCTTGGGGGAAATCCTCATCGAGCAGGGGCTGGTCTCTGAGCGGCAACTCAGCAAGGCGCTGAAAAAACAAAGCAGTTTGCGGGTGGCTGCCACGCTGGTGGCGGCGCTGCTTAGTCCGTTTCAGATGGCGAGTGCGGATTTGCATCGCCCGGCGCCGAGCAGCCTTAGCCGCACCTTGCAGCCGCTGAATGACTCGGAGATGAGCAACGTTAGCGCGCAAGGCTTGGATGACGTGTTGCAGGGGTTGTTTCTGCAGGCCGAAGCCGGCGATGGCGTCGGCACGGCAGCCAAGTTGGCGAAGTTGGTGATGCCGGTGCTGAACAGCCTGGATGCGGAAACGTCGATGAAGGATGTGCGTTACGACACCAGCAAATTGACCTCGGTGCTCAATGCCGACGGCAGCGTGAATGTGCGCTTGCCGAGTTCGATTGGTGAGCTGCGTTTCGACAATGTACGGGTGGCGGGGGGTGGTGCGGGGCAGAGTATGGGGAGTGTGACGCTCCAAGACATCGACCTGTCGCAAGCGTCCCTGCGAATCAGCATGCGGCCTTAAGCAAGATCAAAAACATCGAGGCTGAAGCCTCTCCCACAGGGGCTGGTGATCCCTTGTGGGAGAGGCTTCAGCCTCGATTCCTGCAAACGTCTATTTTAAAACTCCGGCAACACTGGCACCGGCTGTTTGTTGTCGTCGATGGCGACAAAACTGAACACGCCAGTGATCGCCTTCTCGCGGCCATCGCTGTACATGCTTTCGACAAACACCTCGACCTCGACCTTGAGGCTGGTGTTGCCGACTTTCACCACACGCCCGACCAACTCGACGATGGAGCCAGCTGCTATCGGGTGTTTGAAGTCGATGCGATCCGACGACACCGTCACCAGCGGCAACCGGCAAAAACGCGTAGCCGCGATAAACGAAACTTCATCCATCCACGCCAGCGCGGTGCCGCCGAACAGGGTGTTGTGGTGGTTGGTGGTCGGCGGGAAAACGGCCTTGGCGACGCGGGTTTCCGAGCGCTCGGTACGTAGCTGAATCTCTTGCTCTCTTGGGGTCATGCCTTAACTTCCGGGCTAAATCGCGGGCAATAAAAAAGCAGCCCGTAGGCTGCTTTTTCTACAAGGAGACTGGGTTTAAACCAGTTTTTCCTTGATGCGAGCTGCTTTACCAGACAGGTCACGGAGGTAGTAAAGCTTGGCTTTACGTACGTCACCGCGACGCTTGACGGCCAGGCTGTCAACCAGCGGGCTGTAGGTCTGGAAAGTACGCTCAACGCCAACACCGTTGGAGATTTTGCGAACAGTGAATGCACTGTTCACACCACGGTTACGCTTGGCGATTACAACGCCTTCGAACGCTTGCAGACGCGAACGGTCGCCTTCTTTCACTTTAACTTGAACGACTACGGTGTCGCCCGGAGCGAAAGTAGGGATCTCTTTGCTCATCTGCTCGGCTTCGAGGGCCAAGATAATTTTGTTAGTCATGCTGTGCTCCTAAGACAAACCAACTGGCCTGCCATCGATACGTTAACTATCGTCCCGTTGCCGGATGTATTCCGCCAACAGCTTTTTCTCTTCTCCAGAAAGCGAGCGGCTTTCCAGAAGATCAGCGCGTCGTTCACTAGTCCGACCAAGGGACTGCTGCAAACGCCAGCGCCGGATGTGTGCGTGGTTGCCGCTAAGCAACACGTCGGGAACGCGCTTATCCGCATACACCTCCGGTCGGGTGTAGTGCGGGCAGTCGAGCAAGCCATCCGCAAAGGAGTCTTCCTCGGCCGAATCCGCATGACCCAGCGCACCAGGCAGCAGACGCGTTACCGCATCGATCAGAACCATTGCCGGTAGCTCACCACCGGACAGGACGTAATCCCCGATCGACCACTCTTCATCGACATGCGCCTCAATAAAGCGCTCATCGATGCCTTCATATCGCCCGGCAATGAGGATCAAGGTCTCCTCTTTTGCCAGTTCTCGCACGGCTGACTGAGTCAGCTGGCGGCCTTGCGGCGAGAGGTAAATTACCTTCGCCTGCGCTCCAGCGGCTTGCTTGGCATCGGCCAAGGCGCCCTCCAGAGGCTTGATTTTCATCACCATGCCGGGGCCACCGCCGAAAGGCCGATCATCCACCGTCTGGTGGCGATCTTCGGTGTAGCTTCGGGGATTCCAACAGGTCAGCTGCAAGAGCCCCTGTTTCACCGCACGACTGGTAATGCCGTATTCGCTGATGGCAGCAAACATTTCCGGGAACAAACTGATGACTTCAACACGCAGGCTAGCCATATCTCTACTAACCGTTGCTTAGAAGTCCGCATCCCAGTCAACCCGCATTTCGCCAGCGGCCAGGTCAATCGAGAGAACGCAGTGCGCCGTGTAGGGCAACAAACGTTCGCGATCATCCAGGCTGCCCGCGCAGGGCTTGACCACCATCACATCGTTAGCACCGGTCTCCAGCAAGTGGTCGATAACGCCGAGCAATTGCCCGAGTTGGTCGATCACTTTCAGACCTTTGAGCTGGTACCAGTAGTACTCGCCATCGGTCAGATCTGGGAGCAGGCTGCGGGGTACACAAATGTCGAAACCCGCGAGAAGACGTGCTTCTTCACGGTCGTCGAGACCCTTCAGCTTTGCTACGAGGACCTTGTTCTGCGAACGGCCCTGGGCTAACTCAACCTGACGTACATCACCGTCGCGTTTCAGCGTCCAGCGTTTGTAGTCCAGCAGGTTGTCAATCGGATCGGTAAAGGAAAAGACCTTCACCTCGCCGCGAACACCATGCACCGAGACAATCTTGCCGATGACGATCAGGTCATCAGCGGGAGCGGGCGTCGCGTTCATGCGGCTTAGGCTGCTGCCTTAGCGGCATCCTTGAGCAACTGAGCAACGCGCTCAGAAGGCTGTGCACCCTGGCCGAGCCAGTAGGTAGCACGCTCTTGGTCTACGGACAGACGGATCTCTGCACCGGAAGCGATTGGGTTGAAGAAACCAATACGCTCAACAAAACGACCGTCGCGCGCATTGCGGCTGTCGGTCACGGTGAGGTGGTAAAACGGGCGCTTCTTGGAGCCGCCACGGGCAAGACGGATGGTTACCATGTGAACATCGTTCCTGTAGTCGGTGCTGCAAAACTAAAATTACATGCCAGGCACTAGGCCCGAAAGGCCGCATATTCTAAGGATTATCGGGATTTTTGCAAATCTCTTTTTGCCCTGCCCCGATGACAGACGCTCACAGGCCCCGAACAGGCGATCCATTTGCGTGGAGAACGCCCGGGTAGCGCCTGATTGCAGAGCCACCCAGACGTAAACGGATTACATCTTCGGCATGCCGCCGCCTGCACCGCCGCCTGGGAACATACCGCCCATGCCGCGCATCATCTTGGCCATACCGCCTTTGGCAGTGACCTTCTTCATCATCTTCTGCATCTGTTTGTGCTGTTTGATGAGACGGCCGATGTCTTGCACCTGGGTGCCAGAACCCATGGCGATGCGGCGCTTGCGCGAACCACTGATGACGTCAGGGTCGCGGCGCTCCTGAGGAGTCATCGAGTTGATGATCGCCTCCATCTGCTTGAACTGCTTCTCGGCTGCGCCCTGAGCGTTGCCCATTTGCGCCAGATTCATGCCACCGATGTTCGGCAGCTTGTCCATCAGGCCGCCAAGGCCGCCCATGTTTTTCATCTGTTGCAGCTGGTCGCGGAAGTCTTCGAGGTCGAAGCCTTTGCCCTTTTTCAGCTTCTTGGCCAGTTTGTCGGCTTTGTCGCGGTCGAGGGTTTGCTCAGCTTGTTCGATCAGGCTGAGGACGTCGCCCATGCCGAGGATGCGCGAGGCGATTCGGTCGGGGTGGAACGGCTCGAGCGCTTCGCTCTTCTCGCCCATACCGATGAATTTGATGGGCTTGCCGGTAATGGCGCGCACCGACAGCGCGGCACCGCCACGGGCGTCACCGTCGACTTTAGTCAGCACCACGCCGGTCAGCGGCAGCGCATCGCCGAAGGCCTTGGCGGTGTTGGCGGCATCCTGGCCGGTCATGGCGTCGACCACGAACAGGGTTTCCACCGGGTTGATCGCGGCGTGAACGGCCTTGATCTCGGCCATCATTTCTTCGTCGATGTGCAGACGACCGGCGGTGTCGACGATCACTACATCAATGAACTTGATCTTGGCTTCGCGAATCGCCGCTTCGGCAATCGCCACTGGCTTCTGGGTGATATCGGACGGGAAGAACGTCACGCCAATATCGTTGGCCAGGGTTTCCAGTTGTTTGATAGCGGCCGGACGGTAAACGTCGGCGGACACCAGCATCACGGTTTTCTTTTTGCGCTCTTTGAGAAAGCGCGCCAGCTTGCCGGCGGTGGTGGTTTTACCCGCGCCCTGCAGACCGGCCATCAACACCACGGCTGGCGGGGTGGAGTTCAGCGCCAAATCTTCGTTGGCGGCGCCCATCAGGTCTTCGAGTTCGAGACGGACGATCTTCACGAAGGCCTGGCCCGGCGTCAGGCTCTTGGAAACTTCGGTACCAACGGCGCGTTCTTTGACTTTATTGACGAAGTCTTTCACCACCGGCAGTGCGACGTCGGCTTCCAGCAAGGCCATGCGCACTTCACGCAAGGTGTCCTTGATGTTGTCCTCGGTCAGCTTGGCCTTGCCGGTGACATGGCGCAGGGTCTGCGAGAGGCGATCGGTTAAATTTTCGAACATGCGCGTTCCTTTCAGGCGGTCTGGCGCCGGGTTGAGCTTGCAACAAGGGCGCGATTATAACCAAGACGCCCGCCTGCCGACACCGCTGGCGGTCTTTCGTGAAACGGGCGTTTTATGCCACACTCTCGCCCTTTCGGGCTCGCCTTACACGGACTTATGCACCCTCTGCTGCCTAGCCTCGCCGCTGCCTTCCTTTATATAGGCGCCACTGCTTACCAAGGCCTGCGCCTTTCTCAGCGCAAATTGCCCTCCAAACGCGTGCTCGCCCCTCTGGTGTTGCTCGCGTTGTTCTTCCATGGCGGCACGCTGTTCATGCAGCTGCACGCCGAAGCCGGGCTGGCACTGGACTTCTTCAATGCCGCCAGCCTGATCGCCTACGCCGCCATCTTGCTCACCATCGTCGCCAGTGCGCGCATTCCGGTACTCAACCTGTTGCTACTGTTCTTGCCGTTGGGCACCCTCACGGTGTTGCTCGCGCAGTTCGTGCCGGCCGGCACGGTGCCGGTGATCAACGAAAAACCGGGGATTCTGGCGCATATCCTGCTGTCGATTCTGGCCTACGGCATGCTCACCATCGCCGCGTTCCAGGCCCTGCTGTTGCTGCTGCAAGACCACCAGCTCAAGCACAAACACCCCTCCGGCCTGATCAAGAACTTCCCGCCGCTGCAAACCATGGAAAGCCTGCTGTTCGGGTTTCTCTGGGCCGGCTGGGCGCTGCTGAGCCTGTCGCTGATTTCCGGCTGGCTGTTTCTCGATAACCTGTTCGCCCAGCACCTGGTGCACAAAACCTTCCTGGCCTGCGTGGCCTGGCTGATTTTTGCCGTGCTGTTGTGGGGTCGCCATCAGCGCGGCTGGCGCGGCCACAAAGCCATTCGCTGGACCCTCGCCGGCTTCTGCCTGCTGATGCTGGCCTACTTCGGCAGCAAGCTGGTACGTGAATTCATCCTGCACATCTAGCCTAGGCTGCCACCGTGTCTGACCTGAATCCGCAGTACCTATTCGGCCTGCTGGTGGCCCTGATTGTTCTCTCGGCGTTTTTCTCAAGCTCCGAAACCAGCCTGCTCAGCCTCAACCGCTATCGCCTGCGCTACCTGGCCAAACAAGGTCGGCGTGGCGCCAAGCGTGCCAGCACCCTGCTCAATCGCCCGCAACTGCTGCTCGGCGTGCTGCATTTTTGCAACACGCTGGTGACGGTATTGGCCGCGACCGTGGCCGCCGTTTTGGCCACCCGTCTGTGGGGTGACGTCGGCCTTATCGCCTCTACCCTGGGCCTCACCCTGGCGCTGCTGCTGTTCGCCGACATCACCCCGCGCACCCTCGCCGTGCTGCGCCCGGAAGTTTTCGCCTTTCCGTTGAGCGCCCCGCTGCGCCTACTGGTTGAACTGCTCGAACCACTCGTGTGGCTGCTGAACGCCATCAGCAACACCTTGCTGCGCCTGTGCCGCATCGACCCTACCCGCAAACGCCAGGACGGCCTGAGCGCCGAAGAGCTGCGCAGCGTGGTGCGTGAGGCCACTCACGAGCTGCCGCAGAACCGCCAGAGCATGCTGCTGAGTATTCTCGACCTGGAAACGGTGACGGTTAACGACATCATGATTCCGCGCAACGAGGTCACCGGCATCAACCTCGATGACCCGCTGGAAGACATCATCACCCAGCTGCGCACCACCTCGCACACGCGCCTGCCGGTGTTTCGCAGCGACCTCAATCAGGTGGAAGGCGTGGTGCATATGCGCCAAATCGCCCGCCTGCTGACCCATGATCAACTCACCATCGAAGCACTCAGCGCCGCCGCCCACGAGCCGTACTTCGTGCCGGAAAGCACGCCGCTGTCGACGCAGCTGCTGAATTTCCAGAAGCAAAAACGCCGCATCGGCATCGTGGTCGATGAGTACGGCGACGTGCAGGGCATCGTTACCCTGGAAGATATTCTTGAAGAGATCGTCGGCGACTTCAGCAATCAGGACGCCCTGCGCAGCCCCGATATTCATCCGCAGGAAGACGGCACCCAGGTCATCGACGGCGCCGCCTATATCCGCGAAGTGAACAAGGCGCTGGGCTGGAGCCTGCCGTGCGACGGGCCGAAAACCCTCAACGGGCTGATTACCGAGGCGCTGGAAAATATCCCCGACAGCGCGGTGTGTTTGAAGATCGGCCCGTACCGCCTGGAAATTCTTCAGTCCACCGACAACCGGGTAAAAAGCGTACGCGTCTGGCGCCCTACCCCGCGGGTAAACGCGGACGCCCCGTCAGAACGCGCCGATTAGCTGAAGGTGTAATTGCCAGCAGCGCCACCGCGCTTTTATAGTCGAACCCTTCATCGCCTCGCCTGCCATCCGCAGGCCAGCCGGTGCCGTGCGCAAGGCCTCACAAAGCCCCTTGCCGCCGCGGCACAGCCCCAGCGTTTTACCCCTGCGCGCCCCCACAATAATTTGCTGCGGCCGTGGCCTTGCCCACCGACCGAGCCCTGCCCATCGAAGGCGAACCATGACCAGCGCTATCGCAACCCACGACGACGCCAAGCCGGTGAACTCCACCGCCCGCGTCGCCACTGCCAGCTTTATTGGCACTGCTATCGAGTTCTACGATTTCTACGTGTACGCCACCGCCGCCGCGCTGGTGATCGGCCCGGTGTTTTTCCCGGCCACCTCCACCACAGCGCAAACCTTGGCGGCGTTTCTCAGTTTTGGTATCGCCTTTCTGGCCCGGCCGCTGGGCTCGGCGCTGTTCGGCCACTTCGGCGACCGCGTGGGGCGCAAGTCGACGCTGGTCGCCTCGTTGCTGCTGATGGGTGTGTGCACCACGCTGATTGGCGTGCTGCCGGGCTATAGCAGCATCGGCGCCTGGGCCCCGATTCTGTTGTGCCTGCTGCGCTTCGGCCAGGGCCTGGGGCTCGGCGGCGAATGGGGCGGCGCGGCGCTGCTAGCCACCGAAAATGCCCCGCCGGGCAAACGGGGCTGGTTCGGGATGTTCCCGCAGCTTGGCCCATCGATTGGCTTTCTTGCCGCCAACGGTTTGTTTCTGACCCTTGCCATGACCTTGAGCGATGAGCAGTTCAAGGACTGGGGCTGGCGGATTCCGTTTCTGCTAAGCGCCGTGCTGGTGATGGTCGGCTTGTACGTACGCCTGAAGCTGGAAGAAACGCCGGTCTTCGCCAACGCCGTGGCCCGTCACGAACGGGTAAAAGTGCCGTTGTTCGAACTGTTCGGCCAGTACTGGGCACCGATGCTGCTGGGCGCTGGCGCCATGGTGGTGTGCTACGCGCTGTTCTATATCTCCACGGTGTTTTCCCTGAGCTACGGCATTACCAGCCTGGGCTACACGCGGGAAACCTTCCTCGGCCTGCTGTGCTTTGCCGTGGTGTTTATGGCGTTGGCCACGCCGCTGTCGGCTTGGGCCAGCGATCGTTACGGGCGCAAGCCGGTGCTGATCGTCGGCGGCGTGCTGGCGATTCTCTCGGGCTTTTTGATGGAGCCGTTGCTGACCCATGGCTCGACTTGGGCGGTTGCGCTGTTTCTGAGCATTGAGCTGTTTTTGATGGGCGTGACGTTCGCACCCATGGGCGCGTTGCTGCCCGAACTGTTCCCGACCCGCGTGCGGTACACCGGCGCGTCGGCCGCCTACAACCTGGGCGGCATTGTCGGCGCCTCGGCAGCACCGTTCTTCGCGCAGCAGTTGGTGGCGATGGGTGGGTTGAGTTGGGTGGGCGGGTATGTGTCGGCGGCAGCGTTGCTTAGCTTGATTGCAGTGCTGTGCCTGAAAGAAACCAGTAACACGGATCTGCAGAAGATCGCTTGAATCCACTCCCGTAGGAGCGAGCTTGCTCGCGAAGCTCTTAAAGGCTTCGCGAGCAAGCTCGCTCCTACGGGGGGACGGTAGCGTTAGAGCTCTACGACTACCGCCTGAGCGGCGCGGGTCGCTTTGGCACGCGCAGCATCGGTCGACTCATCACGCGCCAAGGCCACGCCCATACGGCGCTGACCATTCACTTCCGGCTTACCAAACAAACGCAACGCGGTATCCGGCTCGCTCAATGCGGCGCCAAGGTTGCTGAACGCGGTTTGCGTCGACTTGCCTTCCACCAGCACCACCGCCGAAGCCGATGGGCCCAGCTGGCGAATCGCCGGAATCGGCAGGCCCAGAATCGCGCGGGCGTGCAGGGCGAATTCCGACAGGTCCTGAGAAATCAGGGTGACCAAACCGGTGTCATGGGGGCGCGGCGAGATTTCGCAGAACCACACCTGATCGCCTTTGACGAACAGCTCCACACCAAACAGACCACGACCACCCAGCGACCCCGTAACGGCCAGGGCAATGCGCTCGGCTTCGGCGCGGGCTTTGTCGCTCATCACCTGCGGCTGCCAGGACTCCTGGTAATCGCCTTTCACCTGACGGTGACCGACCGGTTGGCAGAAGGTGGTGCCGCCGACATGGCGCACGGTGAGCAGGGCAATTTCGTAATCGAAGTCAATAAAGCCTTCCACGATCACCCGGCCTTTACCGGCACGGCCACCGGCTTGGGCGTAGTCCCAGGCGGCTTGCAGATCAGCGGCGCTTTTCAGTACCGACTGGCCTTTGCCCGACGAACTCATGATCGGCTTGATCAGGCACGGGAAGCCCAGCGCTTCGGTCGCGGCCTTGGCTTCTTCGAAGCTGTCGGCAAAGCGGTACGGCGAGGTCGGCAGGCCCAGCTCTTCAGCGGCCAGACGACGGATGCCTTCGCGGTTCATGGTCAGTTGCGCGGCGCGCGCGGTCGGAATCACGGTGTAACCTTCGGTTTCCAGCTCGGCCAGGGTGGCGGTGGCGATGGCTTCGATTTCCGGCACGATGTAGTGCGGCTTTTCCAGTTCGATCACGGCGCGCAGCGCGGCGCCGTCGAGCATGTCGACCACGTGGCTGCGGTGCGCGACCTGCATGGCCGGCGCGTTCGGGTAACGGTCCACGGCAATCACTTCAACGCCCAGGCGCTGCAGCTCGATCACCACTTCCTTGCCCAGCTCACCCGAGCCACACAGCAAGACGCGCGTCGCGCTGGGCGACAAGGGGGTTCCGATACGAGGCATGAGGCTTTCCTTCACGTGCAATTTAAAAGGTTAGGTATTAACGGATTTGCCGGGCTCGGTCAGCAGGCCGCTGGCGCGGGCCCGCTGCAGGCAGTAACCGAGCACCAGGCGGCGCTCGGCGTTGTCCATGCGGCCCCAGCGGATGATTTCGTCGGCGGTGCGCTGGCAACCGGTGCACACATCGTCGTCATCCAGCGCACACACGCTGACGCAGGGCGAGCGCACCGGGCGTTCGGCGTCCATCAGTCGTCCTGCTCTACCAGGTCGCGGGCGTAACGCTGCGAATTATGAACGTAGTGGGCGGCGCTGGCTTCGAGCATTTTCTTCTGCTGCTCATTCAGTTCGCGCACCACCTTGCCGGGCGAGCCCATCACCAGCGAGCCATCGGGAATTTCCTTGCCTTCGCCGATCAGCGAATTGGCGCCGATGATGCAGTGCTTGCCGATTTTGGCGCCGTTAAGGATCACCGCATTAATGCCGATCAGGCTGTACTCGCCCACGGTGCAGCCGTGCAGCATGGCGTTATGGCCGATGGTGACGCCGGTGCCGATATTCAGCGGAAAGCCCATGTCGGTGTGCATCACGGTGCCGTCCTGCACGTTGGCGTTCTCGCCGATATGAATCAGCTCGTTGTCGCCGCGCAGCACGGCGTTGAACCACACGCTGGCGCCCTTTTCGAGTTTCACCTTGCCCACCAGCGTGGCATTGGGCGCAACCCAGCTTTCGGGATGGGTTTCGACACTCGACTGTCCCAAGCGGTATTTCATCGGCGGTTCCTCACGGCTTTTTTGGCTTTCTATTCACTCAGCTCAGGCTGATGTAATGGTCCGGCGGCTGATGCAGGCTGATGCCGGCGTCGTAGAGCAGGTTGACCAGTTCGACCACCATGATCGCCGTCAGCCCCCAGATTTTGTATTCGCCGTAGCGGTAACTAGGCACGTACCAGTCGCGCCCGCGGTAGTCGATACGGTGGGTGACCTCGCGTGGGTCCGTGCGGAAGAACTCAAGCGGCACGCTGAACACGGAGGCGATTTCGCCGTCGTTGGCCTGGTACTCGACGAAGTCCGGCACCACGCCCACATAGGGGGTTACTTGAATGCCGTGACGGGACACCAGGCTGCTCAATGGGCCGATGACTTCGACCAGGCCGGGTGGCAAACCGATTTCTTCGTGGGCTTCGCGCAGGGCGGTGGCCACAAGATCAACGTCTTCGGGGTCACGTCGGCCGCCCGGGAAGGCGACTTCGCCGCCATGGGTCGAGAGCCCGCTGGCGCGCAGGGTGAGCACCAGTTCAGGGGTGTCACTGCGGGTTATGGGTACCAAAACGGCGGCTTCTGGAAAGCTCCGGTCGGTGCCCAGGACGACTGGCTGGTAGTCGCGCACGCGCTGGAGCATCTCATCGAGCATGGGACATTCTCGGTCTTTTGTTCTGCCGGGCATGATGGCATGAAAGCGCAAACCTGCCCAAGCCCCGCGCCCGTTCGCTCGGCGATAAGCGGCACACCTTGCTCCGCGCCGCCTGGCACGCGAAGATGCCGGGCACCGCCGCAACCACGCCCCAGGAGACGGGATGAACTACTGCAGCCAATGCGGCCACCGCGTGTCGCAACGCATTCCCGAGGGCGATAGCCGCCCGCGTTATGTCTGTGATGAATGCCAGACCATCCATTACCAAAATCCGCGCATCGTGGCCGGCTGCCTGCCGGTGTGGGGCCAGCAGGTGTTGCTGTGCCGCCGCGCCATCGAGCCGCGCCGTGGTTTCTGGACGCTGCCGGCCGGCTTTATGGAAAACGGCGAAACCATGGCCGAAGCCGCCATGCGCGAAACCGAGGAAGAAGCCTGTGCGCGGGTGCGCGATCTGCAGTTGTATGGCCTGTATGACCTGCCGCATATCAGCCAGGTGTACGTGTTTTTCCGCGCCGAACTGGTCGACCTCGACTTCGCCGTGGGCGAGGAAAGCCTGGAGGTAAAGCTGTTCGATGAGGCCGATATCCCTTGGTCCGAGCTGGCTTTCCCGACCGTAGGCCGTACCTTAGAATGCTTCTTCGCCGACCGGGTCGCCCAACACTTCCCGGTGCGCAACGAGCCACTAGAAGCTCTGCGCCCACACTTCCCGGCTGCTTATAAAAAGAGCAGCGAGTAAACACACAACATTTCGGGCTGCCGCACGCGGCCCACACTGGAACTGCATCGATGCGTTGGTTGTTAGCTGTTGTCTGCCTGTCGTTTGCGATGCTCTCGCACGCCTCCACCACTGTCACGCTGGACGGCAAGCCTGTGGATAAAGTGTTGGTGATGAAATCCGAGCACAAGCTGCTGCTGCAAAACAAAGGCGAGACGCTGAAAAGCTACCGCATCTCGCTCGGCAAAAAACCCAAAGGTCCGAAACAACGCGAGGGCGACAGCCGCACCCCCGAAGGCTACTACTGGATCGACTGGCGCAAGACCAGCGACAAGTACAACCTGGCCATGCACGTCTCCTACCCCAACATCAAAGACCAAGCCGCTGCGCGCAAAGAAGGCGTACCACCGGGCGGCATGATCATGATTCACGGCACGCCGATCGATGATGAGTACCCGGAGTGGTACTTCAATACGCTGGACTGGACCGAAGGCTGTATCGCAATGAAGAACGACGATATGCGTGAGGTGTGGAGTTTGGTTAAAGACGGGACGTTGATCGAGATTCGTCCTTAACGCGAGTTTGGGCTTTTGTGGGAGAAGCTTTAGCCCCGATTGGTCGGACCTGAAACGGTGTGTTCAAGATCAAAAGAATCGAGGCTGAAGCCTCTCCCACACGATCAGGATCCATAAAAAAGGCGCCTCACTTGGCGCCTTTCTTATTTAGAAAACCAGGTCCGACAATCGCCACACCTCGAACGCCGGTGTTTCATACGGATGCGCCTTGCGCAGCGCTTTCACTGCGTCATGAATCAGCTCATCCGCCACCACCAGTTCCACCTTCCATTCCGCTACATGCTCAAGCACACCGGCCTGACCAATAAACGCATTGCTGCCCGCAAGCCCGCGGAACTGCCCCTGTCCCAGCGATTGCCAGCAGCAACTGTCGTAATTCCCTATGCGCCCTGCACCTGCTCCAAACACGGCATTCTTTACCCCGTCCAGATGGCTTTCCGGAACGTAAAAACACAGCTTGTACATCGTGATCTCCACGGCGCATTCACATGACTTGCTTACGCAGGATTCTGGCGCCAAATAGTCAGCACACAGTGATGGCATATTGCCTCAATCCACCGTAAGGGTGCAATTTCACAGTGCTTGTTGGAGTGGGAAAGCGCGGCAAGTGTTCAGTGAAGGTTAGACGACTTGCTCATAAACCTGACCAGAAGCGTTGCCACTTGGCCTTCCACGAAGGTGCCGGCACGGCATGACTGCCATCGCAGAACGGCAGGTTTTTCGAGTGCCCACAGCGACACAGCAACAGGCGTTGTTCGCGCTTGGCAGTGAAGAGCAGGGCGTTTTCACAAGTGGTGGTGCAGTCCGGCAATTGCGCCGATTGCCCGCAGGTGCACAACCGCAAGGTGGCGCCTGCTTCAAGCAAGCGCACCTCGGGAAGTGATGGGGAATTACCGGTAATACCGGAAGCAGGCTTGCCCTGCTCCCGTTGTTCGCTCACGACGGTGTGTCCGTCAGTTCACCCAAACGCGCGCATTGCGGAACATGCGCAACCAGCCGCCGTCTTCGTTCCACTCTTCCGGCTTCCAGGAGTTCTGCACGGCGCGGAATACCCGCTCCGGGTGCGGCATCATGATGGTCACGCGGCCGTCGCGGCTGGTGAGGCCGGTGATACCACGCGGTGAACCGTTGGGGTTGGCCGGGTAGTTTTCGGTGACCTTGCCGTGGTTGTCGATAAAGCGCATCGACACACAACCGGACAGATCCGCTTCCAGCAGTGCTTCCTCGCTTTCGAACTCGGCATGACCTTCACCGTGGGCGATAGCGATTGGCATACGGGAACCGGCCATATCGCGCAGGAAGATCGAGGCCGATTCCTGCACTTGCACCATGGCCACGCGGGCTTCGAACTGCTCGGAACGGTTACGCACAAAGTGCGGCCAGAACTCGCTGCCCGGCACCAGCTCGCGCAGGTTGGACATCATCTGGCAACCGTTACACACGCCGAGGGTGAAGCTGTCTTTGCGTTCGAAGAAGGCACTGAAGGCATCACGGGCGCGGGTGTTGAACAGCACCGACTTGGCCCAGCCTTCACCGGCGCCCAGCACGTCGCCGTAGGAGAAGCCGCCGCAAGCCACCAGGCCTTTGAACGCTTCCAGGTCGACGCGACCGGCGAGGATATCGCTCATGTGCACGTCGATGGCGTTGAAGCCGGCACGGTCGAAGGCAGCAGCCATTTCGACCTGGCCGTTGACGCCTTGCTCACGCAGCACGGCCACTTGTGGACGCACGTTTTTCTTGATGTACGGTGCGGCGATGTCCTGGTTGACGTCGAAACCCAGTTTGACCGAAAGGCCCGGGTTGGCTTCGTCCAGCAGCACGTCGTATTCCTGCTCGGCGCACTCGACGTTGTCACGCAGACGCTGCACCTGATAGCTGGTGGCAGCCCACTCGCGTTGCAGCAGACGACGCTCGCCGGTGAACACCGGCTGGTCGTTGAAGCTGATGTTGATTTCGGCGTTATTCACCGGCTGACCGATGACGGCCACACAGTCGCCCAGACCGGCAGCGCTGAATTGCGCCAGCACTTCGGGGGTAGCGTCCTGGTGAACCTGAATGACCGCGCCCAGCTCTTCGTTGAACAGCACGGCGGCCAGTTCTTCGCGGTTATGGGCCACGGTGTCGAGCACGATGTTCAGGCCGCAGTGACCGGCGAAGGCCATTTCCAGCACGCTCACCAACACACCACCGTCGGAGCGGTCGTGGTAGGCCAGCAGGCTGCCGTCGGCGTTCAGGCCCTGGATCACGGCGAAGAAGGCTTTGAGGTCTTCGGCGTCATCAACGTCCGGCGCGGTACGTGCCAGTTGGCCGTACACCTGAGCCAAAATCGAGGCGCCCATGCGGTTCTGGCCACGGCCGAGGTCGATCAGAATCAGGTCGGTCTCGCCCTTGTCCATGCGCAGTTGCGGGGTCAGGGTTTTGCGGATGTCGAGCACCGGAGCGAAGCCGGTCACGATCAGCGACAGCGGTGAGGTGACGGATTTGTCGGTGCCCTCCTCGCTCCAGCGGGTTTTCATCGACATAGAGTCTTTGCCCACCGGAATGGTGATACCCAGCTCCGGGCACAGCTCCATGCCGACCGCTTTCACGGTGTCGTACAGGCGGGCATCTTCACCGGGGTGGCCGGCAGCGGACATCCAGTTGGCCGACAGTTTGATATCGGAAATTTTGCCGATGCGCGACGCGGCGATGTTGGTCAGGGTTTCGCCGATTGCCATGCGGCCGGAGGCCGGGGCATTGAGCAAGGCCAGCGGCGTGCGCTCACCCATGGCCATGGCTTCACCGGTGTACACGTCGAAGCTGGTGGCGGTAACGGCGCAGTCAGCCACCGGCACTTGCCACGGGCCAACCATCTGGTCGCGAGCAACCAGACCGGTAATGGTGCGGTCGCCGATGGTGATCAGGAAGCTTTTGCTCGCCACGGCCGGGTGGTGCAGCACGCGCCCAACGGCTTCTTTGAGGTCGAGGCTGGCGGCGTCGAAATCGTCACCCAACTCTTGCTCGCGAACGGCCGAACGGTGCATGCGCGGGGCTTTGCCCAGCAGCACTTCCAGCGGCATGTCGACGGCGTTGTTGCCGAAGTGGCTGTCGGCGACGGTCAGTTGAGGTTCGGCCAGGGCTTCACCGACGACGGCAAATGGGCAGCGCTCGCGCTCGCAGATGGCTTTGAAGGCTTCAAAGTCTGCAGCGTCGACGGCCAGTACGTAACGCTCCTGGCTTTCGTTGCACCAGATCTCGTGCGGGGCCATGCCCGGCTCGTCGTTCGGTACGGCACGCAGTTCGAAGCGGCCGCCACGGCCACCGTCGTTGACCAGTTCCGGGAAAGCGTTGGACAGACCGCCCGCGCCCACGTCGTGGATAAAGCTGATCGGGTTTTTGTCGCCCAGCTGCCAGCAGCGGTCGATCACTTCCTGGCAACGGCGCTCCATTTCCGGGTTTTCCCGTTGCACGGAGGCGAAGTCGAGGTCGGCCGAGCTTGCGCCGGTGGCCATCGACGAGGCAGCGCCGCCGCCCAGGCCGATCAGCATGGCCGGGCCGCCGAGCACGATGAGCTTGGAGCCCACGGTGATTTCGGCTTTCTGTACGTGTTCAGCGCGGATGTTGCCCATACCGCCGGCGAGCATGATCGGCTTGTGGTAGCCGCGCACTTCGTCGCCATGGGGTGTGCTGATTTTTTGCTCGAAGGTACGGAAGTAACCGGTGAGTGCCGGACGACCGAACTCGTTGTTGAACGCGGCGCCGCCGAGCGGGCCTTCGATCATGATGTCCAGCGCGGTGACGATGCGCTCAGGCTTGCCGTACGGGGTTTCCCACGGTTGTTCGAAGCCTGGGATCTGCAGGTTGGATACGGTGAAACCGGTGAGACCGGCTTTCGGCTTGGCGCCGCGACCGGTGGCGCCTTCGTCACGAATCTCGCCGCCGGAACCGGTAGAGGCACCGGGGAATGGAGCGATGGCGGTCGGGTGGTTGTGCGTTTCGACCTTCATCAGAATATGCACCGGCTCCTGCACCGCGCCGTACTGGCGGGTTTCAGAGTTCGGGAAGAAACGCCCGGCGACCGAACCTTCGATCACGGCGGCGTTGTCTTTATAAGCCGACAGAACGCCTTCGCCGTGCATCTGGAAGGTGTTCTTGATCATGCCGAACAGGCTTTTTTCCTGGTTCTCGCCGTCGATATCCCAGCTGGCATTGAAGATCTTGTGGCGGCAGTGCTCGGAGTTGGCCTGGGCGAACATCATCAGTTCGATGTCGTGCGGGTTGCGCCCCAGTTTTACAAACGCGTCGACCAAATAGTCGATTTCGTCGTCGGCCAGGGCCAGGCCCAGCTCACTGTTAGCGTGTTCCAGCGCGGCGCGGCCACCGTTCAAGACGTCGACGGCGGTCAGCGGCTTGGGTTCGGCGTGGCTGAACAGACCAGCGGCTTGTTCCAGATTGCCCAATACCAGCTGCGTCATGCGGTCGTGCAAAGCGGCGGCGACCAGTTCGGCCTCGGCGTCGCTCAGCTCACCGGCTACGTAGTAGGCAATGCCGCGTTCCAGGCGCTGAATTTTGGCCAGGCCGCAGTTGCGGGCGATGTCGCTGGCCTTGCTGGACCACGGGGAAATGGTGCCGAAACGCGGCAGCACCAGGAACAGACGGCCGCTTGGCTCTTGCACCGGCACACTCGGGCCGTACTTGAGCAAGCGGGCGAGCACTTTCTCTTCGTCGCCGGTCAGAAGACCGGTCACCTCGGCAAAGTGGGCAAACTCGGCGTACACCGCAGTAACAGCGGGGACTTTGGCAGTCAGTTGGTCGAGCAACTTGCCGTGGCGGAAGGCAGAAAGGGCAGGAGCGCCGCGCAGGATCAACATCTCGGGGAAAGCCTCGGGAAGGGGGATGCTTTGAGGCCGTGCATTCTAACCCAAACCTCCCGCCAAGGCACTCGCGACGGGGACCCAGTCGACAGTTTTGCGCTAGCAGAGAAGCGCCCCGGCTGTCGAGATATGGCGACCACAACGCTTTGCGTATACTCCGCCGATGCTTGCACACACGATGCTGCACAAACGCCCCCAGAAATGGTTGGCGGCAGCCACCCTCCTTCTGTTGCTTTGCGGTTGTAGTGAGCCGCAGCCGACAGCCCTTGAGCGCATCCAGAAGGATGGCGTGCTGCGTGTGCTCACCCGCAACAGCCCGGCTACCTATTTCCAGGACCGCAACGGCGAAACCGGTTTCGAGTACGAACTGGTCAAACGCTTTGCCGACGACCTGGGCGTGGAGCTGAAAATCGAGACCGCCGACAACCTCGATGAAATCTTCACCCGCCTGAATCAGGAAAACGGCCCGGCCCTGGCCGCCGCCGGTTTGGTTAGCAGCCAAGGGCGAATGAATCAGGCGCGCTTCTCCCAGTCGTACCTGGAAGTCACCCCGCAAATCATCTACCGCAACGGCGAAAACCGCCCGACGCGCCCGGAGGATCTGCTCGGCAAACGCATCATGGTGCTCAAGGGCAGCAGCCACGCCGAGCAGCTTGCAACGCTTAAAGGTCAGTACCCCGACCTCAACTATGAAGAGTCGGACGCGGTGGAAATCGTCGACCTGCTGCGCATGGTGGATGAAGGACAGATCGACCTGACCCTGGTGGACTCCAACGAACTGGCCATGAACCAGGTGTACTTCCCCAACGTGCGCGTGGCCTTCGACTTCGGCGATGCCAACGCCCTGGGCTGGGCCTTGCCGCCGGGTACCGACGACAGCCTGCTTAAGGAAGTGAATGCGTTTCTGGAGCGGGTAAAAATCAACGGCGTGCTGCAACGTCTGAAAGACCGCTACTACGGCCACGTTGATGTACTCGGTTATGTCGGCGCCTACACCTTCGCCAAGCACCTGCAACAACGTCTGCCGCGTTACGAGCAGCACTTCCGTCAGAACGGTAAAAGCTACGAGCTGGACTGGCGCCTGCTGGCCGCCATCGGCTATCAGGAATCGCTGTGGCAACCCAACGCCACCTCCAAGACCGGCGTGCGCGGCCTGATGATGCTGACTCAGAACACCGCCGAAGCCATGGGCGTATCCAACCGCCTGGACCCCAAACAAAGCATCAATGGCGGCAGCAAATACTTCGCTTCAATTCTGGAAAGCCTGGCGCCGGAGCTGACCGAGCCGGATCGCACCTGGTTTGCCCTGGCGGCCTACAACATCGGCATCGCTCACCTGGGCGATGCGCGCAAGCTGGCAGAGGCTGAAGGCCTGGACCCGAACAAGTGGCTGAACGTGAAAACCATGCTGCCGCGGCTGTCGCAAAAGCAGTGGTACAGCAAGACCAAATACGGCTACGCCCGTGGCGGCGAGACGGTGCATTTTGTGCAGAACATCCGCCGCTACTACGACATCCTGACCTGGGTAACCCAGCCGCAACTGGAAGGCGGGCAGATGGCCGAAGGCAACCTGCATATTCCGAGTATCGACAAGCACAAGCCGGACGATAACGGGCCTGCGGCGCTTTGATTCCGAGCGACGCTCGAATCCCCCGTCATCCCCGCGAAGGCGGGGATCCAGAATGTATGTTGTGACGAAGAGTCTGGATTCCCGCCTGCGCGGGAATGACGGAGATTGAATTCAATTGATCAGTCAGGCTTGGCCCGGCGCTGCTTGAAGAACTCACTCAACACCGCACTGCACTCCTCCGCCAACACCCCGCCCTCCACCAGCACCCGGTGGTTCAGAAAGATCTGGTCGAAGAACTTGCCGCGGCTTTGCACGATACCGGCCTTGGGCTCGGTGGCACCGAATACCACGCGGTTGACCCGCGCATGCACCAGCAACCCCGCGCACATGCTGCACGGCTCCAGCGTCACGTACAGCGTGCTGCCCGGCAGCCGGTAGTTTTCCACGGCGGCGGCGGCCGCACGAATGGCGACCATCTCGGCGTGGGCGCTGGGGTCGTGCGTGGTGATCGGGCAGTTGAACCCGCGCCCGATCACTTCGCCGTTCTGTACCAGCACCGCACCCACCGGCACCTCACCGAGGCTCGCGCCTTGTGCGGCAAGCACCAGGGCCTCACGCATAAAGTGCGTGTCCTGACTGCGGTCGATGATCTGCGGTTTTCTCATGTCTTACTCAACCACGCCTTACTCAACAAGAATGGAGGCCATCAGGCCGCTTTCCATATGGTCGATCACATGGCAGTGGAACATCCACACGCCCGGGTTATCCGCCACCAGCGCCACCCGCGCATTCTCGTTCTTGCCGAGCAGGTAAGTGTCGGTGAAGTACGGGATGATTTTCTTGCGGTCCGAACTCAGAACTTTGAAGCTCATGCCGTGCAAGTGAATCGGGTGTTGGTATTGCGCCATGTTGCGGAACTCGAGGATATAACTCTGGCCCAGCTTCATCTTGGCGATGGGCCGGTCGGCGCAGGTTTTATCGTTGATGTCCCAGGCCTTGCCGTTGATTTGCCAGAAGGCCGGCGCGCGGCCATTGGTGGTTACTGACACCGCGCCCACCCATTCGAACTTGAAGTCGAGCACTTCGGCGTTCTGCAGGTCTGGCTCGGCAATCGGGTTGGCCGGAATTTGCGGCGGCCACTCTTCGGCAACCGGTGCTTCGTTGGGCACTGAGCGGAAAGTCGCCAGACGCACCGGCCCGTTGCGCAACGGCAACTCCACGCCCGCCTCCGGCACCTTGATCGCCAGGCACAGGCGCATGCCCGGGCCGATCCAGTATTCCTTGCCGAACGGCCGCGGCTCAATCGGGTTGCCGTCCAGCGCATACAAGCGCGCATCGGCGCCCGGCAAATTGAGGCGATACGTCACGGTGTTATCGAGGTTGAAAATCCGCAGGCGCACGATCTGCCCGGCCGGCAAATCGATGGTCGGCAAGTGCTCTGCATTGATAGTCGAGTAGCTGCCGGCGGTGCCGCCGCGCGCCGCTTCACGGGGAATGCTGAACGGGGTGAACGCGCCTTCAGCATCGATATGCCAAGTCTTCAGACTGAGCGAACGCTCATGCTTGAAGCCGGTTGGCTCACGCTCTTCCACCACCAGCGGGCCGACCAGGCCGTGGCCCAGTTGCTGGCTGCTCAATACGTGCGGGTGATACCAGTAGTTGCCGGCGTCCGGCGTCTTGAACTGGTAGTCGAAATACTCGCCGGGCAATACCGGCAACTGCGACACATAGGGCACCCCGTCCATCTCCAGCGGCAGGCGGATGCCGTGCCAGTGAATGGTGGTGGGCTCGCTGAGTTTGTTGATAAAGCGCACCCGCAACCACTCGCCTTGACGGCTGCGCAATTCAACGCCGGGCGCCGAACCGTTGTAGGCCCAGGCCGGGGTTTTGTGACCGGCCACCAGCTCCAGATCCATGGGCGCGGCAATCAACTCGTAATCATGGGTAGTGCTGCCCAACGGCCGTCCAAGCCAATAACGAACTCCACCGGCACCAAAGCCCACTGCGGTCAAACCGAGCAGGCCACCGAGAATTTGTCGACGTGTAAATGACATGGGTACAGACACCTTTATAAATAAGGGACTTCGCTGGCCCATCAGGAATCAGGTAGAGGCCGGTCTCTGGCGGACTGGCTTTGGGCGCGCATTATGACCGAAGGCCGGCGTGGCTTGCATGCCTCTGATCAATTTCGGCCTGCCGTAAATGCGCAAAAGCCCGCCTGGAAGGGCGGGCTTTTGTCAGTGGGCGACGACCAGAACGGCCAGGCGCCGGCTTACCAGTTGTAGCTCACCTTGGCGGTGATTTCGCGGCCTGGGTTGTAGTAGTTCGCGGTACCCGAACCCACCACGTGCTGCTCGTCCAGAAGGTTGCTGACGTTCACAGCCAAGTCGGTGCCTTTGTAGAGCTTGTAGTTAAAGGCAGCGTCGAACAGCGTTTCGCCGTCGCTTTTGCCGGTGTTGGCGGCGTCGTAATAGTAGGAACCGACATAGCGGGCACCCAGGCCGACGCTTACGTCGGTGGCTGGAATGGCGTAGTAGGTCCATAGCGAAGCGGAGTGCTCAGGGGCAGCGACGAACTGATTACCCTTGATTGAGGTGCCGTCGTACAACGTGCCGCGCTTAACTTCGGAGTCCATATAGGAGTAGCCGCCGACAACGCTGACGTTTTCGGTGATCTCAGCCTTGGCTTCCAGATCGAGGCCACGGGCACGGGATTCACCTACGACCAGGTTATCGATCCCGCTACCGTCAGCTCGTACCACGGCGATGGTTACGTTCTCTTGGGTCAGGTCATAAACGGCAGCCGAGAAAATAGCGTTCATACCCATGGGAGCGTATTTCACGCCCACTTCGTACTGATTGCCGGTCTTCGGTGTCACGCCAATCTCCGGCGGCGAGACCGATTCCACATAGCTCACGTAAGTCGATACTTCATCGGAGACGATGAGGGTCACGGCGCCGCGGTAAGAGGTTTCGGCAAAGTTGTCGTCGGCATCCACCGCTCCGCCGGCAAAATCGTTGTAGCCCTTGCTGGACAGATCCATAAAGTCACGACGCGCGCCGGCGGTGAGAATTACGCGCTCGTAGAACGAGAGGTTTTGCTGAACGAACACCGCCTTGTTGGTGGCGTCGTCTTTCAACTCGCTGTAACGAGCGGCGCCGCTTGCAACACCGGTGTAAACCGGATTGGCGATGTCGATGGACGATGCACCGGTGTAGATGCCCGAGGATTTATTCGAGGAGTCCAGGTACTCGACGCCGGCGGTGGTGCTGCTGTCGATGTTCTCGAAACGGTGATCGAATTGCAGCATCACGTTTCCGTTGAACTGATCGGCCTCACTGTAAGAGGCAAATTGAACCCGGGGAACGACGGTACCTGTGCGCCCGGCGTAGTCGCTCAGATAGACGTAGCCATAGTCATCGTTTGCCTCGCTGTAACGCACATTGCTGCGCAGCGTGAAGCCGTTATCGAAGTCATGGCTTACGTTCCCGCTGAGCGTGGTGCGCTCCACATTGTGGAAGTTGTAGCTAGGCTCGCCGAAGAAGTCGTCGCGATCGTACTCCTTGTCCAGCGGAGCACCTCCGCTGTTTGGCGAGCTATCGGTCTTCAGGTAGTCCAGAACCATGGTGGCTTTGGTGAAATCCGTCGGAGCCCAGGTCAGGCCACCCATGGCAAAGCGGTTGTCGTCCTGCGAATGGTCATATTCACGATCGCTGTTCTGCATCTTGGCGGTGAAACGGCCAGCGACGGTTTTGTCGTCGTTCAGCGCATCGCCTACATCTATGCCGGTTTCTTTGTGGTTGTAGGAACCATAAGTCACATAGCCCTGGCCAAAGCTGTTGAAGCGCGGCTGCTTGGTCACGAAGTTAACCGAACCACCCGGGTCAGCCGGGCCGAACAGCGTGGAGTTGGCGCCACGCAGAATCTCGATACGCTCGAAGGCGAATGGCTCCTCACGTACGCCGCGCATCGAGCCCAGGGTCAGGCCGTCGCGGTAGGTGGTGGCGTTGAAGCCGCGGATCTGGAAATAGTCGTTGCGGTCATCGGTACCGTAGTAGTCGGTGATCACGCCCGGGGTGTATTGCAGCGCTTCTTCAGTCGTATTGACGCTGCGCTGCTCCAGTTCCTTTTCGGTGACCACGGAAACGGAAGCCGGTGTATTGAGAATGCTGGTGGCGACCTTGCCGCCCACCCAGAGCTCCTGGGCTACGACCGTCTTGGAGTCGTCGCCGCTGTCGGCGTTGGCATTGACGATGACCGGGGCCAGTCGATAAGCCTCTTCTTCAGGGGCCTTTTCTTCTGCATTGGCGCCAAGTGGCGCGCCCACCAACGGCATACAGAGCATTACGGCAGCAGCGGCACGCTGCTTGGCCGAACGCGTATTCATAAACCCGGTTTTATTTTTCTGCATGCTTGCGGTCCTTGATCATTCAACAGCCTTCGCCGTTGGAGCCCCATGCATCGCGGTCGAGACGATGCCCTATGATTTTCGGCGCCGATTGTATTCGAAAACCAATCGCAAATGACAAAGTTACGCAAACACAACGGAGATTTTTTCGCAGACAAGTGAACTTTGGCTTTCAACCCCAGTCTCGCGCCCACAAAAAAGCCCGCAGTTACGCGGGCTTTTTGTTTTTAGATTTGAACAGGCAACTCAGAAAGAGGGTTTCTGGGCTAAGGCCAGGCCAGGCGCCCCGGAGCTTTTAAGCGCAGCGTACTTCAGTACCTGAGCATTAAAAGCGAGGACGCAACGCAGCATGGCCGACGACCAAAAAGCCGTCCTGCGAACGACTTACTCCCACTCGATGGTCGCTGGCGGCTTGCTCGAAACATCGTAAGTCACGCGGGAAATCCCTTCGATCTCGTTGATGATCCGGCCACTCACGGTTTCCAGCAGCTCATAGGGCAGGTGCGCCCAACGGGCGGTCATAAAGTCGATGGTTTCTACCGCACGCAGCGCCACAACCCACGCGTAACGACGGCCATCGCCAACAACACCCACCGATTTCACCGGTTGGAACACCACGAACGCCTGGCTGACCTTGTGGTACCAGTCGGCCTTGCGCAGCTCTTCGATAAAGATATGGTCGGCGCGACGCAGCAGGTCGGCGTATTCCTTCTTCACTTCACCGAGAATCCGCACGCCCAAACCTGGGCCTGGGAATGGGTGACGGTAAACCATGTCGTACGGCAGGCCGAGTTCCAGGCCCAGGCGACGCACTTCGTCCTTGAACAGTTCGCGCAATGGCTCGACCAGTTTCAGGTTCATCTCTTCCGGCAGG
Source organism: Pseudomonas sp. CC11G (assembly GCF_056174845.1). Taxonomy (NCBI): domain Bacteria; kingdom Pseudomonadati; phylum Pseudomonadota; class Gammaproteobacteria; order Pseudomonadales; family Pseudomonadaceae; genus Pseudomonas; species Pseudomonas sp. CC11G. Next base: position 19,878 of record NZ_JBWBZC010000010.1, on the reverse strand, counting down.
CCACCCACGTTGTGGTGCGACTTGATCACGTGGGCCTTGCCGCTTTTAGCGCCAGCCGACTCGATCACGTCCGGGTAGATGGTGCCCTGAGCCAGGTACTTGATGTTGTCCAGCTTGCAGGACTCGGCATCGAATACATCGATAAAGGTGCGACCGATGATTTTGCGTTTTTTCTCAGGGTCCGCTTCGCCGGCCAGGTTGCCCAGGAACTGCTCTTCGGCGTTGGCGCGAATTACTTTGACGCCCATGTTCTCGGCGAACATGGCCATCACTTGCTCGCCTTCGTGCAGACGCAGCAGGCCGTTGTCGACGAAGACGCAGGTCAGTTGGTCGCCGATGGCTTTGTGCAGCAGCGCGGCAACCACGGAGGAGTCGACACCGCCGGACAGGCCCAGCAGCACGTTGTCGGTACCCACCTGGGCGCGTACTTGAGCAATGGCGTCTTCGGCGATTTTCGACGGCGTCCACAGCGCTTCGCAGCCGCAGATGTCGAGGATAAAGCGCGACAGAATGCGACCGCCTTGCTTGGTGTGGGTCACTTCCGGGTGGAACTGCACGCCGTAGTAGCGACGGTCGTCGTTGAACATGCCGGCAATCGGGCAGCTCGGGGTGCTGGCCAGAATGTGGAAGTCTTCCGGCATCTTGGTGACCTTGTCACCGTGGCTCATCCATACATCGAGACCGAACAGGCCGTCGGCATCCACGTGGTCTTCGATGCCGTCCAGCAGGCGGCTTTTGCCGACCACATCCACACGGGCATAACCAAATTCACGCAGCTCGGAGCCTTCAACCTTGCCGCCCAGTTGCTCGGCCATGGTCTGCATGCCGTAGCAGATACCGAAAACCGGCACGCCGAGGTCGAAGACCGCCTGCGGGCAACGCGGGCTGTCGGCAACGTGAACCGACTCGGGGCCGCCAGCGAGGATCACACCCTTGGGCGCGAATTCGCGAATCGCTTCATCGTCCATGTCGAACGGGTGCAGCTCGCAGTACACACCGATCTCGCGCACGCGGCGGGCGATCAATTGGGTGTACTGGGAACCGAAGTCGAGGATCAGGATGCGGTGAGCGTGAATATCGAGGGCCATGATTCAGTCTCGTCTAAGTCAATCAGTAATTCAGAAACAACTCGGGGCTGAATAAAACAGCCCCGGTTGCTTAACGATTTGCTTGAAGGCTCAACCTACTCGGTAGTTCGGCGCTTCCTTAGTGATCTGTACATCGTGCACATGGGATTCAGCCATGCCGGCACCGGTGATCCGCACGAACTCGGGTTCGGTACGCATCTGCTCGATGGTGGCGCAACCGGTGTAGCCCATGGAGGCACGCAGGCCACCCATCAGTTGATGGATGATCGCCGCCAGTGGGCCTTTGTACGGCACACGGCCTTCGATGCCTTCGGGTACCAGCTTCTCGGCACCAGCGGCCGAATCCTGGAAGTAGCGGTCGGAGGAACCTTGGGTCTGTGCCATGGCGCCCAGCGAGCCCATGCCACGGTAGGCCTTGTAGGAGCGGCCCTGGAACAGCTCGACTTCGCCCGGTGCTTCTTCAGTACCGGCAAACATCGAACCCATCATCACGCAGGAGGCGCCCGCAACGATGGCCTTGGACAGGTCGCCGGAGAAGCGGATGCCGCCGTCGGCAATCAACGGTACGCCGGTGCCTTCAAGGGCAGCAGCAACGTTGGAGACTGCGGAAATTGCGGCACGCCCACACCCGCGACGATACGGGTGGTGCAGATCGAGCCTGGGCCGATACCGACTTTCACCGCATCAGCGCCGGCTTCTGCCAGGGCCTTGGCCGCAGCGCCGGTGGCGATGTTGCCGCCGATTACCTGCACTTGCGGGAAGTTCTGCTTAACCCAACGTACGCGGTCGATCACGCCTTTGGAGTGACCGTGGGCGGTGTCGACCACCACCACGTCAACGCCGGCAGCAACCAGTGCGGTCACGCGGTCGCCGGTGTCGGCGCCAGTTCCTACGGCGGCACCAACGCGCAGACGACCTTGATCATCCTTGCTGGCGAACGGGTAAGCCTTGGCTTTTTCGATGTCGTTGACGGTCATCATGCCTTTGAGGTTGAAGGCGTCGTCAACGATCAGCACGCGCTCGATGCGGTGCTTGTGCAGCAGTTCGCGGGCTTCTTGCTTGTCGGCGCCTTCACGCACAGTGACCAGGCGCTCTTTAGGCGTCATCACGTCGCGTACTTTGGCATCCAGACGGCTTTCGAAGCGCACGTCACGGGAGGTGACGATGCCGACCAGGTCGCCGTCGTGCAGCACGGTACGCCGGAAATGTTGTTCTGACGGGTCAGCTCGAACAGATCACGCACGGTGGCGTCGGCTTCGATGGTGATCGGATCTTTCACCACGCCGCTTTCGAAGCGCTTCACTTTGCGCACTTCGGCAGCTTGCTGCTCGATGGTCATGTTCTTGTGGATGATGCCGATGCCGCCTTCCTGAGCCATTGCGATGGCCAGACGGGATTCGGTCACGGTATCCATCGCTGCAGAAATCAGCGGGATGTTCAGTTCAATACCACGGGTCAGTCGAGTTTTGAGGCTGACGTCTTTGGGCAGAACTTCGGAATAACCTGGAATAAGAAGGACGTCGTCGAAGGTTAGAGCTTCTTGACTGATACGCAGCATGGCGGGGGCTCCCGGACGGGAAAATGGAAGCGCGCCATTATACCCACGCGGGCACCTTGGCTCAATGCAAAAGGTTAATTAGATGAAGCAGGAGTTTCTATCGACCTTGTAGGAGCCAGCTTGCTGGCGAAGCTCTTTAGATTGCATTCGCTAGCAAGCTAGCTCCTACAAGTCCACGACAACCTGCCGCACCCCATACCCCAACCGCTCACCAAACTCTTCTATAAAGGAAGCCGTAAACCCCGCCTCGCCCCAGTTATTGAAGATAAAGCCCAGGTTGGAAAACCCGCACGGCTGCAAAAACAGAAACCCATTGATGTCATCTTCAAACCCGCACAGCGGGCAGGTGAAGTTGTCGCTGACCTTGGGCGTCCACTCCTCCAGGCTGTCGAACAGCGTCTCGCCCACTTCTTTGCGGCACTTGGGGCAGCCGGCTTCTTCGAGGAAGTGTTTCGTCGGTGTATAGATGCAGCGCTTGGTCACCACTTCCAATCCATTCACGGGCCGGCCAAACGGCAGCTTCTCCGGGTGCAGGGCAATACGCTTGGCGCCGGCGGCAATGGCATAGGCCATGCGATTACCGGTACGGCCGCAGGTGCTGAGCTCGGCCGAGACGATATTGCGCTGCACCAGCCAGCGCAGCATCAGCCGCGCCCGCGCCTCGTGGTTGGGAAAGGTGGAAATCTGCGGCACCAGAATCAGTTGTTGCTCAGCCATGCTCGGCCCCGAAATCAAAACGGCGTGCAGTTTAACAGGAGCGGCTTTGGCCTTTGGCGTTTGAGCCTCTATCATGCCCGCCATGATCAAAGACCCGTTCCAACGCCTCGGCCTCGACCGCGAAGTGCTCACCGTCAGCCAGCTCAACGGCCGCGCTCGCGTGCTGCTGGAAGATGTGTTCAGCAATATCTGGGTGGAAGGCGAAATCTCCAACCTGGCCAAGCCCGCCTCCGGCCATGTGTATTTCACCCTGAAAGACAGCAACGCCCAGGTGCGCTGCGCCCTGTTCCGGCAGAACGCTGCCCGAGTGCGTCAGGCTTTGCGGGACGGCCTGGCGGTTAAAGTGCGCGGCAAGGTTTCGTGTTTGAGGGCCGTGGTGATTACCAGCTGATTCTCGACAGCGTAGAGCCGGCCGGCGATGGCGCGCTGCGGCTGGCCTTCGAAGCGTTGAAGGAAAAGCTTAGCGGCGAAGGTTTGTTCGCCGCCGAAAACAAGGTGGCCCTGCCTGCTCACCCGCAGCGCATCGGCATTGTCAGCTCGCCGACCGGCGCCGTAATCCGCGACATCATCAGCGTATTCCGCCGCCGTGCGCCGCAAATTCAGCTGACCTTGATTCCCACCGCCGTGCAGGGCCGCGAGGCCACTGGGCAGATTGTCCGCGCGCTGCAGGTAGCCGACCGCCAAGGCTTCGACGCGCTGATCCTGGCCCGCGGCGGCGGCTCGCTGGAAGACCTTTGGTGCTTCAACGAAGAACAAGTGGCCCGCGCCATCGCTGCTTGCCAGACGCCGATCATCAGCGCCGTGGGCCATGAGACCGATGTATCGATCAGCGACTTCGTGGCCGACGTGCGCGCCCCCACGCCTTCCGCCGCCGCCGAATTGCTGGCACCGGATGCCAACGAGCTGGTGCAGCGCCTGAACAGCCTGCATCGCCGCCTGGTGATGCGCATGCAAAATCGCATCGAGCGTGAACGCCTTCGCCTGGACGGCATCAGCCGCCGCCTGCGCCACCCGGGTGAGCGCCTGCGCCAGCAAGCCCAGCGCCTCGATGACCTGGATATGCGTATGCGTCGTGCCTTCGAGCGCAACCTGCAACAGCGCCAGGACCGCGTCGCCCGTCTGGATATGCGCCTCGCCGCGCAACACCCCGGTCGCGCCCTTGCCCTGCTGCGCCAGCGGCTTGATGCCTGAGCGAACGGCTGCCGCGCGCAATGCGTGACGCGCTGAAAGACCGCCGCCAGCAGTTGCACACCCAGGCACAAACTCTAAACGCGATCAGCCCGCTGGCCACCTTGGGCCGCGGTTACAGCATTCTGCTCGACGACAAAGGCCACGCCATTCGCAGCGCGGCACAGACCAAACCCGGCAGCGTCTGAAAGCGCGCCTGGGTGAAGGCGAGCTGGACGTGCGAGTGGAAGACAACCACCTGACGCCGGTTACCCTGTCGCTGCTCGACTGACTTCCCTCTTTCTATATCAGGCTTGCCCATGCGCGTTTTGCTGTTCTGTTTGCTCTGCCTCGCCCTCCCCGCCCATGCCGACAGCTATATCAGCCGGCTGCTGAACAAGCCGGTGCCTGGCGGCGTAGCGGTGGTCGACCTCGGCGCCAGCAACGGCACACCCAACGCCACTTTCCAGGGCAAACCGGTGCTGGTGGTGCATGAACAAGGGCAACGCTGGCTGGCGATTGTCGGCGTGCCGCTGACCAGCAAGGCCGGCCCGCAAAACATTGTCGCCAAGGATGCCAGCGGTAGCCGCACCCTCGGTTTCACGGTCGGCAGCAAGCGTTACGCCGAGCAGCGCATCACCTTGAAGAACCAGCGCCAGGTCAACCCGAACCCCGCCGACCTCAAGCGCATCGAAAAGGAATTGGCCGAGCAGACGCGCGCTTACCAAAGCTTTAGCGCCGGCACGCCGAGCAATCTGCTGCTCGACAAACCGGTGAACGGCCCACTGTCGAGCCGCTTCGGTGTCCGGCGCTTCTTCAATGGGGAAGAGCGCAATCCGCACGCCGGCCTGGACTTCGCCGTCGGCGCCGGCACCCCGATAAAGACGCCTGCCGCCGGCAAGGTCATCCTGATCGGCAACTACTTTTTCAACGGCAACACGGTTTTCGTCGATCACGGCCAGGGCTTTATCAGCATGTTCTGCCACATGTCGAAAATCGACGTGAAGCTCGGCCAGGTAATGCCACGCGGTGGAGTGGTCGGCAAAGTGGGCTCTACCGGCCGCGCCACCGGGCCGCATATGCACTGGAATATCAGCTTGAATGATGTGCGCGTAGACCCGGCGATTTTATCGGGGCCTTTGAGCCGTAACGTTACAAGCGCACCGTAAACCCGAGCCCAGCACAGGACGACGCTTACATGGAACAGCAATACGAAAACCGCCGTGCAGTGGCTTTCCCGCTTTCCTTATCTGTACAGCCTCATCGCCCTGATCTTGCTGCTGTGTGCGGCATTTATGGCCAACTGGCTGATCAAGCGCGTACTGATCCGTGGCTTTTACCGCTTGCTGCGCGCCTCCCACCTGGGCCAAGACAAAGCCCTGGCGCGCTCGCACATCATTGCCAGGTTGGCCAATGTGGTGCCGGCGCTAATTCTGGCCAACGGCGTGGAGCTGATTCCCGACCTTCCGCACGCCATGATCACGGTGACGCGCAACGTGTGCGGCGCCTTTATCGTGCTGACCATTGCTCTGGCCGTCGCCGGCATGCTTACCCTGGCCAACTCCTTGTACGAACGCCGCCCGGACGCCCATCTGCGGCCGATCAAGGGCTACTTCCAGGTGGTGAAAATCGTCATCTACGCCATCGCCACGGTGTTGATGATTGCCACGCTGGTGGACCGCTCGCCGCTGATTCTGCTCTCCGGCCTCGGCGCCATGGCGGCAGTACTGCTACTGATTTTTCAGGACACGTTGCTGTCGCTGGTGGCCAGCGTGCAGATCTCGTCCAACGACATCATCCGCGTCGGCGACTGGATCGAGATGCCGCAACTGAACGCCGACGGCGACGTGATCGACATCGCCCTGCACACGGTAAAAGTGCAGAACTGGGACAAGACCATCACCACCATCCCGACCAAGCGCTTTATTACCGACTCGTTCAAAAACTGGCGCGGCATGCAGGAAGCCGGCGGCCGACGCATCAAGCGCAGCCTGCATCTGGACCAGAACAGCGTGCACTTTCTCAGCCCCGAAGAAATCGACCAGCTGCGCCAGTTCAAGCTGTTGGCGCCGTACCTGAAAAGCAAAGAAAGCGAGCTGATGAGCTGGAACAGCCTGCTGGAGGAGCCGCTGCGGGTGGCGGTGAATACCCGGCGGGTGACCAATATCGGCACCTTCCGTGCCTACGTGGAGAACTACCTGCGCCAGCACAGCGGCATTCGCCAGGACATGACCCTGCTGGTACGCCAGCTCAGCCCGCTGGCCGACGGCCTGCCGCTGGAACTGTATTGCTTTACCAACACCACGGCGTGGGTGCCGTATGAAGCCATTCAGTCGGATATCTTCGACCATCTGCTGGCGATTCTTCCCGAGTTCGGTTTGCGCGTGTTCCAACATCCGAGTGGCGCGGATATGCGTGCGGCCTTAGGCAATCGCGAAGTGCCGTAGGGCAGATTCGCCTTACAGACCCCGCGCAATATTTGTGAGTTTTGCGCAAATTCGAGACAACTTTCTCTTCGCAATTCGGTGAGAGCGCTACGAATCACCAAATTTTCCGCACGTCTTGCCATATTCAACCCGAGTGAATAGGGTTAACCGCATGAAAACACCCCACACCCTCATTCTGCTGCGCCAACACGCCTGCCTGTGCCTGGTCAGTCCGCGACTGCAAAGCTGACTGCTCACCTCGCCCCGCTACACTTGATTGCACGCAGTTATCACCGGTCGGCCACCCTCACCTGGCCACGCTACGTAAAGGAATTCGCCATGAGCATGCTCAAAGATCCGTCCAACAAATACCGCGCCTTCACTCCGATCAACATTCCCGACCGCACCTGGCCGAGCAAGGTGATCGACAAGGCGCCGATCTGGCTGAGCACCGACCTGCGTGATGGCAACCAGTCGCTGATCGAGCCGATGGATGCCGAGAAAAAAATGCGTTTCTTCAAAACCCTGCTCGCCGTGGGTTTGAAGGAAATCGAAGTGGGCTTTCCGTCCGCCTCGCAAACCGACTTCGACTTCGTGCGCGAACTGATCGAAGGCGGCCACATCCCCGACGACGTCACCATTCAGGTACTCACCCAAGCCCGTGAAGACCTGATCGAGCGCACTTTCGAATCGCTCAAAGGCGCCAAGAAAGCCATCGTTCACTACTACAACGCCTGCGCGCCGAGCTTCCGCCGCATCGTGTTCAACCAGGACAAAAACGGCGTGAAAGAAATCGCCGTGCAGGCCGGGCAGATCATCAAGCGCCTGGCCGATGCTGCGCCGGAAACCGAGTGGGGTTTCGAGTATTCGCCGGAAGTGTTCAGCTCCACCGAAATCGAGTTCTCGGTTGAGGTGTGCAATGCGGTCATCGCTGTGTTCCAGCCTACTCCAGCCAAACCGCTGATCCTCAACCTGCCGGCCACCATCGAAAACGCCACGCCGAACAACTATGCCGACCAGATCGAATGGTTCGGCCGTCATGTGGATCGCCGCGACAGCGTGTTGCTCAGCCTGCACACCCACAACGACCGTGGCACCGGCGTCGCCGCCACCGAGCTGGGCCTGATGGCCGGCGCCGACCGTGTGGAAGGTTGCCTGTTCGGCAACGGCGAGCGCACCGGCAACGTCTGCCTGGTGACCGTGGCGTTGAACCTCTACACCCAGGGCATCAACCCGGAGCTGGATTTCTCCGACATCGATACCGTGCGCAAAGTGGTGGAAGACTGCAACCAACTGCCGGTACACCCGCGCCACCCGTACGTGGGCGACCTGGTGCACACCGCGTTCTCCGGCTCGCACCAGGACGCGATCCGCAAAGGCTTCACCCAGCAGAAAGCCGATGGCGTCTGGGAAGTGCCGTACTTGCCGATCGACCCAGCCGATATCGGCCGCAGCTACGAGGCGGTGATTCGCGTGAACAGCCAGTCGGGCAAAGGTGGCATCACCTTCCTGCTGGAACAGGAATACGGCATCAGCTTGCCGCGTCGTATGCAGATCGAATTCAGCCAGGTCGTGCAGAAAGAAACCGACCGCCTGGGCCTGGAAATGACCGCCGAGCAAATCTACGGTTTGTTGCAGAACGAGTACTTGCAAGCCAGCAGCCCGTACGCGTTGAAGAGCCATCGCCTGCAGGAAGAGAACGGCATCTGCAACGTGGATATCGACGTGACCGTCAGCGGCGAACTGCGCCGTAAGCACGGCACCGGTAAAGGTCCGCTGGAAGCGTTGGTCGCGGCCCTGCCGCAGAACCTGGAAATCATCGATTACCACGAGCACGCCATTGGTGCCGGTGCCAATGCCAAGGCCGCCGCGTATATCGAAGTGCGTCTGAACGGTGGGCGTCCGGTGTTTGGCGTGGGCATTGATGAAAACATCACCACCGCCAGCTTCCGAGCCCTGTTCAGCGCCCTTAACCGCGCGCTGAAGCAGGCTGAGGAAAGTACGCAGGCGGCGTAAGACTTGCTGCTGCAGAGGAAGGGGCGCCCGGTAACGAGCGCCCCTTTTTCGTAGAGCGCAGATAAGTGTGGGAGAGGCTTCAGCCTCGATGATTTCGAACCCGACTCAAGGCTGCGCTTTGTAACGCCGCTCACACACGCCAAAAACAAAGCCGATACCCGCAGACAACCTGCCAACACATTCCCCCGCCATAGTCGCGCCTCAATTCCCTGCCTGCGCGAAGCCTATGTCTGTATTGGCTGCTGTTCCCGTTGCCGCGTTTTGCTGTCACCGCTCTCGGCAGCAGGCCGCTTTTACCTTGGTAGAGCTGTTAGTGGTGATCACCCTGATGGGGGTGTTCGCGGCCATCGCTGTGCCTAGCTTCAATCACCTCACCCGCAGCAATCGGGCCTTGGCGGCCGCCAATGACATTTACTCGGTGTTGCAGTACGCCCGCAGCGAGGCGTTAAGCCGGGGGCGTGGGGTTACCGTGAGCGTGAGTGCCAACAACGCCTGGGCCGGCGAAATCTACGTGAGGGCCGGCACCCAAACGTTGCGCCACACCGCCAAGGGCAATTTCGGTGATGTGACCGCCAGCAGTTCGTTGATGACGCTGACCTTCTGCCCCGGCTTTATCGCCGCCGCCACCTGCAACAACGGCGTGCTCAGCAGCCCGCCGACCATCACCGTGGGCGACGCCAACGACAGCACGGTCACTTCTCGCACAATCAAGGTACTTGCCAGTGGCCAGATTTCCCGCCCTGCCGTCAGCGAATAACGCCTGGCGCCCGGCCGCCATGGCCGGTTTCAGCATGATCGAAGTGCTCATCGCGTTGCTCGTGCTGTGTATCGGCTTGCTCGGCATGGTGTCGCTACAAGGCCGTGGTTTGCAGTTGTCGCAAGCGGCCAGCCAGCGCAGCACGGCGGTGATGCTCGCGCAAAACCTGGTGGAGTTGATGCGCAGCAACCCTGACGCCGCGCTAACCAACAATCTGTTCAGCACAGCCTCCGGTTACTACAAGGCTGCCGGCAGCGACTTTGCCAGTACCACCGTGGCCAGCTGCGTCGCCCTGGACCGCAGTGCTGGTGGCAGCGCGGTAGCCAAACAGGATTTCGGCTGCTGGCTGGAGGCCGTGCAAGACCTGCTGCCGGTTACCAGCGGCTTGCTCAAGAACAACTTCACTGTCTGCCCCAGCAAGACCGACAACAGTTGCAGCACCAGCGCCAGCTCCGTGGTGATGATTCAGCTGGCATGGCAAGACAAAACCGGGGCCTGCACCGACAACGTCTGCTACTACCGCCTGCGAGCCGAGCTATGAGCCGGGCTATGGGTAACGGTCAAGCCGGCTTGTCGCTGGTCGAGCTGATGATCGCCATGGCGATCAGTACCTTTCTGGTTCTGGGCGCCACGCAGGTCTATATCGATAACCAGCGCACTTATCTGTTCCAGCAAGGCCAGAGCAGTAACCAAAACCTGGGGCGGATGATTCAGTTGTTGCTTGACCAGCAGCTGGCGCGCGCCGGTTTTCGCGCCTCGCCGCGGGTGAACGCCGGCATGGGCGTGGCCTTTCCGGCCATTGGTAGCAGCAACGGCTGCCCAGCCTTTGCCGCTGGGGAAACCGTGCTGCCCAGTAGCGACGGCGATGGCATTTGCTACCGCTACCAAGGGGCCGCCGATAGTGCGGACCTGGATTGCCTGGGCCATAAAATTACCGCCAGCGCCAACGTGCTCAGCCGCATCAGCTTTGTCAGCAGTGCCACAGCCGGCGCCGGCAGCCTGGTGTGTTCGGTCGACGGAGCCAGCGTCACGCTGGTCGATGGCATCGCCGACTTCGTGATGTTTGCCGTACCCGCCAGCAACGGCAGCAGCCAGGCGGTGCGTTATGCCGCCCTGCTTAGCACCAGCACACCGCTGCGCGACGGCATCGCCACCACAGTGCTCGACCAGTGGAAAAGCCTCAGCGGTAAAACCCGCGCCAGCGACCAATACCTCTATCAAATCAGCCAGGGCAGCGTCGCTCTGAGGAACCTGATGCCATGACTCAGCAGCCTCGCAACCAACAGGGAGCCGCGCTGCTGATTGCGCTGGTGATGCTGTTGCTGATCACTTTGCTGGCGACCGCTACGCTGCGCGACAGCACGTCGCAAAACCGCATGAGCGGCCTGGGAGCGGAGCGCCAACGCGCGGCGAATGCGGCCGAATCGGCACTGCGCGAAGGTGAACGGCGCCTGCAAACCCTGGGCAACACCGGCAGCGTCGACATGGGTAAACCCGATTGCGCGGGCAGCATCAGCGCCCTCGCCGGGTTAGTCAGCAACCTCTGCGTACTCTCGACCGACCGCTTTGCCGACAGCGTGGCAGCCGGCACGGACTGGTGGACGGCCAACACCTACGCCACCACGTATAGCGGCTCGGATGGCGCCTCAGCTTCAGCACCAACCCGCGCTGGAACGCGGCCTATATCGGCGCTTCCACCAACGATTACGGCTCCCTGATGGAAGGCCGCGGTGCCTTCTATTACCGCGTAACGGCCGAGGCCAAGGCCGACGGCAACCGCTTTCCGGTCGTTCGCCAAAGCGTCTACAGGATCGATATCCAATGAAGCTCACTCGCCCCAGTCCGACATTGCTCGGCGTGCTGTTGGCCGTTGTTTCGCTGTACGCCGCCGACACCTGCGCCACCGCGCTTACCCTGAGCCAGGTACCGCTGTTTCTTACCGAAGGCGTGGCCCCCAACATCATGGTGACCATCGATAACTCCGGCAGCATGAAGTGGGCCTTTGCGCCGGACACCATGAACCCCACCACCGGCGCCACCTACGGCGGCTACACCGCCGACCAGGTACGCACCAGCCGCCGGGCGAAGTCGGCCAGCTTCAACCCGCTGTATTACAACCCGGCGGTTACCTACACCGCGCCCTATAGCGTCACCTACAGCAACGGCACCACCAGCACGACGCCGCTCACCACCAGCTTTACCGCTGCCTACGTGAACGGTTTCAAAACCGCACGCGGCAATCTCAATCTCAGCACGGGCTATATGGTCAGTTGGGACTACGACACCAGCCGTGGCACCACGGCGGTTTCCAGCAGCAACTCGACGTATTGGTCGTACAGCAACTACGCCAGCTACTCGAGCCCGGACAAGGTGTATTACCTGGCCGCCAACCCGTCGGCAGACTTCGGCTCGAGCACCACGACCAGCACCAGTTCGAGCACCACGCCGACCAGCTACAGCACCGCGACCACCTCCACCAGCAAACAGACCATCAGCAGCGGCGGCTCGTACACGGTGACCAAGTCCGGCAGCAGTTGCAGCGTTACGTTCACCAACCCGAGTTCGTCCTCGGCCACGACCACCAGCACCGACAGCACGGCAGGCACCACCACCAAAGTGGTGACCACCACGACCGTGACCTACACCACCGGCACGTGTACCGCCAAAACCAGTGGCAGCACCACTACCTACAGCGTGTCGGCCACGCAAAACACTGGCACCAGCGCGACCACCACCGTCACCACCACCGACCGCACCAAGCTGGCGGTACCGGCGTATTACTACCTGTACAACAGCGGCCTGACCGGTTGCACCAGCAGCCTGCAAGACGACAACTGCTACAAGCTGGTGACCGTCAGCAGCACCTCCGGCACCGGCGGCACCGACGAGCGCCAGAACTTCGCCAACTGGTACAGCTTCTACCGCAACCGCGAATTGGCCACCCAGTCTGCCGCCAACCTGGCGTTCTCCGACCTCTCCGATAACACCCGCCTCAGTTGGCAAGCCCTGGGTACCAGCGATACCTGCATCACCAGCAGCTCGTACCTGAGCGGCTACAACTGCCGCGGCCTGGATAACACCAGCACCAGCTATTACGACAACCGCCTGGGCAACTTTTCCGGCAGCCACCGTACGCAGTTTTTCAGCTGGCTGGGGGATATCTACTTCAACCAGAGCACCCCGCTGCTGGGTGCCATCGACCGGCTCGGCGGCCTGCTCACCGCCACCGGCCAATACGGGCCTTACGCCTACAAGATTGGCACCAGCGAGGCACCGATTTATGCCTGCCGGGCGAGCTACAGCATCACCCTCACCGACGGCATCTGGAACGTGGCCGGCAGCCACGGCGAATACGACAACACCAGCCGCAAGCTACCCGACGACACCCAGTACTCGCCCGTGGCGCCGTTCAAAGACAGCACCAGCAATACCCTCGCCGACCTGACCTTCAAATACTGGGCAACCGATGCCCAGCCCACGCTGGCCAACAAGGTGCCCACCTACACTAAGGAAAGCGGAACTGGCCAGTACTGGAACCCGAAGAATGACCCGGCCACCTGGCAGCATATGGTCAGTTACTTTGTCGGTCTGGGCCTGACCAATACGCTCACGAACCCGGCGTGGGACGGCGACACTTATTCCGGCGATTACAGCGCCCTGGTGGCCGGCACCAAGACCTGGCCGGCAGCTTCTTCGGGCAGCGCCAACAACGTCTATGACATGTGGCACGCGGCAATCAATTCACGCGGTGAGTTCTTCAGTGCCGACAGCCCGGACTCGTTGCTCACTGCCCTGCAAAGCATCGTTACACGCATCAACGAAACCAGCATGGCCAGCGCCAGCCAGAGCATCAGCTCGCCTCTGGCCGAAACCAACTACACCTCCAGCGACAGCTATATCCCGAGTTTTTCCAGCGAAGACTGGAGCGGCAAGCTGACCAAATACACGGTCACCAGCACGTCCTCGACCCAGGACTGGGAAGCCCAGACGCTGCTGGACACCACCTATAAAAGCGGCAACAGCGCCTACGCCAGTCGCCCGATTTATATTGCCGGCGGAACGGCCAGCAGCGGCCTGCAAAGCTTCACCTGGGCCAACCTGACCAGCGCGCAACAAACCACCCTGAACAAAGCCCTGAACAGCACCACCGACAGCAACGGCAGCAAACGGGTGGACTGGCTGCGCGGCGACCGCAGCAATGAAGGCACGCTACTGCGCAGCCGCGCGCACATCCTGGGCGACATCGTCGATTCGACGCCGGCATTGGTCAGTACACCCAAGGCCATTGCTGCACTGCTCGACGCCATGTACGGCGACAGCGCCTACAGCACCTTCAAAGCCAAATGGGCCACACGTCCTACGCGCATTTATGTGGGTGCCAACGACGGCATGCTGCATGGCTTCGACGGCAGCGGCAAAGAGACCTTCGCGTTTATCCCCAGCGCCGTGATCAGCAACCTGTACAAGTTGCCCGATAGCAATTACACCAGCAGCGCGCATCAGTACTACGTCGACGGCACGCCGACCGTGTCCGAAGCCTATTACGACAGCGCCTGGCACACCGTGCTGGTGGGCACCCTGCGCGGCGGCGGCCGGGCGATGTTTGCCCTGGATGTCACCGACCCCACCAGCATCAAACTGCTCTGGGAAAAAAGCTTCAGCGACACCGATTACGCCGACCTCGGCTACACCTACAGCAAGCCGGTGGTGGCCCGGTTGCACACCGGTGACTGGGCGGTAATTGCCGCCAACGGCTACAACAGCGCGAACGACAAAGCCGTGCTGTATGTGATGGATATCAAGACCGGCAGCCTGATTAAAGCGCTCACCGTCACCGATTCGCTAACCGGCGCCAACGGCCTGTCCGCCCCCTACGTCGCCGACATGGATGGCGACCTGATTGCCGACTACGTGTATGCCGGCGACCTGCACGGCAACCTGTGGCGCTTCGACCTGTTCGGCACCGGCGGCAGCTTCACCAGCAGCACCACCGCCAACAGCTTCCGCGTGGCATTCAACGGAAAACCGCTGTACACGGCCACGGCGGCTACCTCCACCAGCACCAGCAAGGTTCAGCCGATTACCGCCAGCCCCTATGTGGTCGCACACCCGACCGGGCTCGGGCATATCGTCGTGTTTGGTACCGGCAAATACCTGGAGTCATCCGATGCCGCGGCCGACACCACCAAAGCCATGAGCCTGTATGGCATCTGGGATACGCAAACCGACGGCGACGACCCCAACAGCACACCGAACCTCAGCCGCAGCAAATTGCAGGAGCAGACCTTCGGCAACGACAAAACCATCACCTACACCGCCAGTGACGGCAGCCTGGTGTCGTCTACCGCCAACACCCTCAGCGACAACGCGGTGAGTTGGTACGACAACAGCGGCAGCATTCAGCAGTACGGCTGGTACATCGACCTGCCGCTCACCGGCGAAATGATGGTGAACAAACCGGTGGCCTACGGCAGCAGCCTGCTGCTTACCACGCTCGCGCCCAACGACGATCCCTGCCAGAGCGGCGCCGACACCTACCTGATGCTGATCGACCCCACCAACGGCGGCGTGGCCAGCGACTCGCTGGAATTGGGCACAGACACCACGTACTCGCGCCTGGCCATGTCGGGACTGATTGGCGGCGTCACCACCCACACCGAAGTCACCTTCAGTTCCGACATTACCGCGGGGGCGGGAAAATCGGAGACGACGGTCAACAGCACCAGTGGAAGCATCCTGATAACAGGCAGCGCCAACCAACGACAAAGCTGGCGCGACGTGCGCCTGCAGGAATGAATATGCAACGCACGCAAACCGGCTTCACCCTCATCGAGTTGATGATCTGCGTGGTAATTCTGTCGATCCTGACGGCCATCGCCATGCCCAGTTACACCCGCTACGTCACCCGCACTCACCGCAGCGAAGGTCAGGCGCTGCTCAGTGAAGCAGCCGCGCGCGAAGAGCGTTATTACGCGCAGAACAACGCTTACACCAACGCGCCCATCGACCTGAAAATGCGCAGCAGCACGGGCCTCAGCGACAACGGTTATTACCAATTGAGCATCAGCACCAGCGACGACACCCAGGGTGGTTACCTGCTCAGCGCCACGCCGTTGCGCACCCAGGTGAATGACACCGAGTGTGGCGTGCTGACATTGAATGCGTTGGGGGAAAAGACGGTGAGCGGGACGACCACAGATAGCAGCGAGTGCTGGAAGTAACGCCTTTAACGGGCAATAAAAAACCCCGCAATGGCGGGGCTTTTTATTAGGCGTAGGTTGGGTTGAGCCGAAGGCGAAGCCCAACAGGGAGCTCAGCGAGCTCCGCGTGTAAATCGTTGGGCTTCGCGTTGCTCAACCCAACCTACCGCGCGTTCAACTGCTGCTGCAGATTCTGCACCTGGCTTTGCAGGGTGCTGATGTTGCGGGTCATCTGCGCACGGAACGCATCGAACTCGCTGGTGTTGGTGGCCGCAGCAGCCGGGCGGTTGTCCTGTTCGCTTTTGAGTACCAGCATGTCCTGTTCCAGACGGCTGATGGCGACATTCGGGTTGCCCTGTTTTTTCAGCGCTTCGATATCGGCGCCGAGGCTTTTCAGCTGGGCGTCAATCTTGCTGGTATCGCCCTGGGCGGCCTTGAGGGCGGCCTGATCTGTCACCACAGCCTTGAGTTTGCTGTCGAACTGCCCGGTGGCGTCTTGCTGGGTTTTCAGGTCGGCGGCCAGTTGATCATCACGCTTGCCCTGATCGGCCTGTTTGCTGTTCAGGGTTTGCAGTTGCTTGGTCAGGTCGGCGACTTTGCTTTCCAGCCCTTTCACCTGCAGGCGCAAGGCTTCGCTGCCGCTGGTGACATTGGACTCGGTGGCGACCACCTTGCCGGAAATATCCTGAATGCGCCCGGCGGCATCTTCGCTGATGCGCGCAAAGCTTTCCTGGGTGGCCACCAGTTGCTGGCTCATCAGGTCGATCTGTTGATGGCTCCACCAGCCCAACACGCCGAAGGCGATCATCAACGCGGCAACCAGCGTCCACAGTGGCGCGGTGCTCGGGCCTTTTTTCGCCGGGGCCGTGGCATGGCCGCGCTCGACCGGCGCATGGCGGCCGTGGTCGTGGTGGCTGGCAGGGAAGTCGTGGTCGCGCGCGTCAGTGGTCAGGCTGGGAACGTTATCGAGTTCATCTAGGGCGTCGTTACGCATGGTTCAACCTATAGGGCACGCAGTGAAGGGGTAACAAACAAAGAAGCAGCGGGGTCGCAGTATACCGAGCGCAGCGGCGGCACCCAATGGTGCATAGCGCACCGCTTGCGCGCGTGTAAAGCGCCCGAGACAGCCATCGACCGCCCGTAAGCCGCCCAGTTCCTGCATTTGTGAACTGGTATGCCATTTGCTTTAAGCGTTACGGGGAGTAACAGAGCGTCTAGACCGGCCCAAGCCGGCGAACGCGATGGCCACAGAGCCTTGTTATTCAGACCAGAAAACTGCGCCAGACCAGCGCACTTGTTTTCATACCCAAGCCTTGCTTCAGCTTGGGTTAACGGGGAGAAATCGAATGGAACTGACCAAGTCTGTACTCGATTGCATGCAAACGCTGCGCCGCCGTCTTCGCCAGGAACAAGAGGTGGATATTCGCCTCAGCCAACCCAATGCCGTGATGGACATGTTGATCGCCTGCGCGGCGTCCGACGTGGAAGACACCCGGCAGATGGGGTTGAAACTCAGTGAGCTGACCAACATTCGGTTGGCACCGCCAGCGGCGCCTCAGCTCACCGAAGCAGAACTTATCGAAAAGTACACGCGATATGCCGGCCCGCTACGCGGCTAAAAACTACTGCGCCAGGTTAAGCGGCGTTTTTAAATCTTCTATTTGCCGACCACTTTCCACCACGTGCAAAACTCATCCAGCGCCGTCCAGACACTCACCTGCGGCGCATAGTCGAGTTCGCGCTGGGCGCGGCTGATATCCAGGGAGAAGTCTTTGGACATCACCGCCACACCCAGGCGAAACAGACTCGGCTCGGGGCGACCCGGCAGCAGTTTGCAGATCGTTTCGTTCAGCGTGGCAGCGGTATACGCCAGGCCTACCGGCACGTGTTTGGTCACCGGCGGCAGGTCGAGTTGGCGCAGTACGTAATTCACCACATCCCACAGCGGCACGGGCGCGCCGTTGCTGATGTTGTAGACCTTGCCCAGTGCCGGGCCGGCGGCGAGCAGGCTGCTGAATAGCGCCTCATTGAGGTTGTGCATGCTGGTGAAATCGACCCGATTAAGGCCATTGCCGATGATCGCCAGGCGGCCTTTGCGCTGCATCTCGATCAGCCGCGGAAAGATGCTGGTGTCGCCGGCGCCGGTGACAAAGCGCGGGCGCAAGGCGATCACTTCTAGGCCAAACTCCTGCGCCGCCATCACTTCCTGCTCGGCGATAAATTTGGTCTCGCCGTAGTGGTCGACAAACTTCTTCGGCACCTGCTCTTCGCGCAGGCCGACATGGGACTTGCCATCGAAGTACACCGACGGCGACGACAGATGCACCAGACGCCGCACCTTTTGGCTCAGGCACGCTTCGATGACGTTCTGGGTAAGCACCACGTTGCCGTTGTAGAAATGCTCGCGCTTGCCCCAGGTGCCGACGGCGCCGGCGCAATGCACCACCATCTCTACGTCGTGGCACAGGGTACGCACCAGGTTGGAATCGCTGAGATCACCCTGGACGAATTCGGCGCCGCGCTTGATCAAGTGCTCCACCGCTTCCGGGCGCCGGCCATTGATACGCACCTGCAAGCCCTGCTCCAGCGCAAAGCGGGCAAAGCGCCCACCAATAAACCCGCTTGCCCCGGTTACCAGAATCTTCATCGTCCACCGCCATGGTTTTTGTAATGGGCGTGACTGTAGCAAGGCCATGCGCGCTTGTAGTGTGGCGTGGTGAGCCAAGGTTCTGACTTGGCCGTTACGGCTGCACCAACACCTCGGCCGTGGCCCGCTGCAAATGCCGGGTCAACTCGCCGAGCAATTCCCCACCATTGCGCCAATGGTGCCAATACAGCGGCACATCAATCGGCCGCTCCGGCTGCAGCTCCTGCAACGCACCGCGCGCCAGCAACTCACGCACTTGCAACTCCGGCACCAGGCCCCAGCCCATACCGGCTTCGGTCAGGCGGATAAAGCCTTCCGAAGACGGGCACAGGTGATAGGCAAACGCGCCCTCAACGCCGAGGCTGGCGAGGTAGCGGTGCTGCAGAAAATCATCCGGACCGAAGACAATGGCCGGCGCTTGCGCCAACGCTGCGCCGTCACCCCGCCGCTGAAATGTCGGGCGATAAAGGCCGGGCTGGCCAAGGCGCGGTAACGCATCGCCCCTAAGGGCAAACTGCGTGCACCGGCGACCGGTTTATCGCTGGCGCACACACAGGCCGCCACATCGCCACCGCGCATGCGTTTAAGGCCGACGTCCTGGTCTTCCACACCATATCCAGCAGCACCCGGTGCTGCGCACAGAACTCCGTCACCGCCTGCCCACCAGGTGGCGAGGCTGTCGGCGTTCAGGGCGATGCGTAGGCGTTCAGGCGCCGTGCCTTCGTCCAATGCCGGCACCTGGCCGGGAGGTCGCGCTCCAGCAGCCGCACCTGCTGCACATGGTTGAGCAGACGGCGGCCAATCTCAGTGGGCTCGGCTTGCTGCCACGCACCAGCACCGGCTGGCCGACCCGCGCTTCGAGCAATTTGATGCGCTGCGACACCGCCGATTGCGACAGCCCCAGCACCTGCGCGGCGCGCTCGAACCCGGCCTGCTCCACCACCGCCGCCAACGCCCGAGCAACTTGTAATCGAACACTATCAATTCTCCTAATGTGAGATCAGCAGGATTCGTTTTCCTTATACAGCCATCCCTCGCAGACTCGCCACACGAATTACCCCTCAGGACTTTTCCCATGTGGCAGAGCTATATCAACGGACTTTTAGTGGCGGCCGGCTTGATCGTGGCGCTCGGTGCGCAGAATGCGTTCGTGCTGGCGCAAAGCCTGCGCCGCGAACATCACCGCCGGTGGCGGCGCTGTGCGTGCTGTGTGATGCGCTGTTGGTGGTCGCTGGCGTTTTCGGCCTGGCCCCTTGCTCGCGCAAAGCCCAGTGCTGCTGGCCGTGGCGCGCTGGGGCGGGG
>NZ_JBWBZC010000009.1:0-62034 GCF_056174845.1 Pseudomonas sp. CC11G | reverse complement strand
CGGTTGTGCCATTGATTTGCCCGGCAAAGAACAGGCCGGCAATCACTTTGGTTTTCAGGCTGTATTTCGATCGCGCGGGTCGAAGTAGTCGTACTCGATTGGCGTAGCCCGGCGAACGATATGGGCGTTTTCCATCCCGCGAATGGAGCGCACCAATTCCAGTTGCACGTCGAACGGCAACGAGGTGGAAATGCCGTTGGGGTACAGCTCGTGGGTATTCAGGCCTTCAGGCTCGATAAACACCTGGTGGCTGTCTTTGTCGGCAAAGCGGTGAATCTTGTCTTCAATCGACGGGCAGTAGCGTGGGCCAATGCCTTCGATAACCCCGGAATACATCGGCGACCGGTTGAGGTTGGCGGCGATGATTTCGTGGGTCCGGGCGTTAGTGTGGGTAATCCAGCAACTGACCTGACGGGGATGCTGTTCCTTGTTGCCGAGGAACGACATGACGGGAATCGGGTATCACCAGGTTGCTCGGTCATTACCGAGAAATCGACCGAGCGACCATCGATACGCGGCGGCGTACGGTTTTCAGGCGACCGACGCGCAGCGGGTGTTCACGCAGACGGTGGGCGAGAGCAATCGAAGGTGGATCACCGGCGCGGCCGCCGGAATGGTTCTGCAGACCAATGTGGATAAGTCCACCGAGGAACGTCCCGGTGGTCAAGACCACGGATTCTGCGAAGAAACGCAGGCATCTCTGGGTGACTACGCCGCGCACCTGGTCCTGTTCAACGATCAGGTCGTCACAGGATTGCTGAAATTCCACAGGTTCGGCTGGTTTTCCAATGTTTCGCGAATCGCTGCTTTGTACAGCATGCGATCGGCTTGAGCGCGAGTGGCGCGTACCGCCGGGCCTTTGCGGCTGTTGAGCACACGGAACTGGATACCACCTTTGTCGGTGGCTTCAGCCATGGCACCGCCGAGCGCGTCGATTTCTTTCACCAGATGGCTTTTACCGATGCCGCCATGGCAGGGTTGCAGCTCATATGCCCGAGGGTGTCGACGTTGTGGCTCAGCAGCAGGGTTTTCACGCCCATGCGTGCAGCAGCGAGCGCTGCTTCAGTGCCTGCATGGCCGCCGCCGATAACGATGACATCAAAACGGGAAGGGAAATCCACCACGCACCTCGTGCCTGTTGAGAATTGGGGGAGGCTTTTAACTGACCCGGCGGCTTTTGACGGCCCGGCGTACTTGGGAAAAGCGGAAAGGCGGCAAGTATAGGGATTTAGCCGGTTTGAAAGAAGCCTTTTGAACAAAAAATAGCAATGGTTCAGGTTGGCCAAGTAGGTCGGTTAATAAAGAAGAGAGAAAGAATTTTTTTTAAAGCTTTGTTTTTATGTTTATTACTTATGAGCCTGTTTTCTGTGGATAGAACGCTGCAAGCCAGCACTGACGCGGTGGATGGAATTGTATAAGGCTGTGGTCATCTAGTCCGGAGCCTTCTGGATAACCGCCTTAAACCTGTGGATGGAACGCCTACTTGTGCACAGGCCATTTCATCCCCAGCTTTGCCCCCTGGTTATCGACTGGGCTTAGGGGCGGTTATCCACAGGGTTTATTTCGAGCCTGTTGATGATTTTAAGACATAAAAAAACCCGGTCTGACCGGGTTTAAATGAAGCGGCGAAGACTATTTGCCGATGCAGAAGCTCGAAAAGATGCGGCCTAGCAGATCATCCGAGCTGAATGCGCCGGTGATTTCGCCCAATGCCTGCTGGGCAATGCGCAGATCTTCGGCCAGTAACTCGCCGGCGCCGGCCAGGGTAAGCTGTGCATAACCATGCTCAAGAGACTGGCTGGCCTGCTGTAACGCTTCCAGGTGCCGTCTGCGAGCGCTAAAGCTGCTTTCTGCGGTCTGCTCGAAGCCCATGCAGGCTTTAAGGTGGTCGCGCAGCAGTTCGAGGCCGGCTGAGGAACGGGCGGACAAGCTGATGGTGACGTGGCCGTCCTCACTCACTCCAGCGCCACCGGCTCACCGGTGAGGTCGGCCTTGTTGCGAATAAGGGTGACTTTGGCCATATCCGGGCGTTGGCTGAGGAACTCTGGCCAGAGCGCAAAAGGGTCGACCGCTTCAGCTGACGTAGCGTCGACCACCAACAGCACGCGGTCAGCCTCGCCAATGGCCTTCAGCGCGCGCTCCACGCCGATCTTCTCCACTTGGTCATCGGTGTCGCGTAGACCCGCCGTGTCCACCACATGGAGCGGCATACCGTCGATGTGGATATGTTCGCGCAATACGTCGCGGGTGGTGCCGGCGATCTCCGTCACGATGGCCGCTTCTCGCCCTGCCAAGGCGTTAAGCAGGCTCGATTTTCCGGCGTTGGGGCGCCCGGCGATCACCACCGTCATGCCGTCACGCAGCAATGCGCCCTGGTTGGCTTCGCGCTGCACGGCTGTCAGGTCGCTGCGCACGTCGTTGAGCATCGCCAACACATGGCCGTCAGCGAGGAAGTCGATTTCTTCTTCCGGGAAGTCGATGGCCGCTTCCACATAGATGCGCAGGGAAATCAGCCGTTCGGTAAGGCCATGCACACGCCGCGAAAACTCGCCTTGCAAAGAACGCAGGGCGTTGCGCGCCGCTTGTTCCGAGCTGGCTTCGATCAGTCGGCGATCGCTTGCGGTCGCTTCGGCTTGGGCCAGGTCGAGCTTGTCATGAGAAAGGCGCGTTCGCTGAATTCACCTGGGCGGGCGAGACGGGCGCCCAGCTGCAGGCAGCGCCGCAACAGCAAATCGAGCACCACCGGGCCGCCGTGTCCCTGCAGCTCCAATACGTCTTCTCCGGTAAAGGAATTCGGGCCGGGAAAGTACAACGCCAGGCCTTCATCGAGCACCCGATCCTGTTCGCCGTGGAACGGCCCGTAATGGGCGTACCGCGGTTTCAGTTGGCGCTGGCTGATGGCTTCGGCAATCGCCTGGGCCTTGGGGCCGGAAACGCGGACGATGCCGACACCGGCGCGCCCCTGGGCGGTGGCGACGGCTGCAATGGTTTCTCGGACGTTGCTCATGGCGCTTCTCTTCGGACATAGCAGGGGGCAAATAGCAAAACGCCCCGCCACGTATTGCTCGGGCAGGGCGCTTGTTCAGCTTAGCAAGCCAGGCTTAGGCGTTGGCGGCCTTGGTAGCGGCTTCGATCTTGCGGGTGATAAACCACTGCTGAGTGATGGACAAGCAGTTGTTCACTACCCAATACAGCACCAGACCGGCCGGAACCACAGGAAGAAGAAGGTGAAGATGATCGGCATCATTTTCATCACCTTGGCTTGCATCGGATCCGGCGGCGCGGGGTTCAGCTGCTGCTGGATGAACATGGTGGCGCCCATGATCAACGGCAGAATGAAGAACGGGTCTTTGATGGACAGGTCGGTGATCCAGAACATCCAAGGTGCCTGACGCATCTCGACGCTTTCCAGCAGCACCCAGTACAAGGCGAGGAAAACCGGCATCTGCACCAGAATCGGCAGGCAGCCCCCCAACGGGTTGATCTTCTCTTTCTTGTACAGCTCCATCATGGCTTGCGACATTTTCTGCCGGTCATCGCCATGTTGTTCTTTCAGGGCAGCCAGTTTCGGCGCCACGGCACGCATGCGCGCCATCGACTTGTAGCTGGCAGCCGACAGCGGGAAGAACAGGCCTTTGATCAGCATGGTCAGCACGATGATCGACCAGCCCCAGTTACCGAGGATGCTGTGGATATGTTGCAGCAGCCAGAAGATCGGCTGAGCGATAAACCACAGAATGCCGTAGTCGACGGTCAGTTCCAGGCCTGGGGCGAGGGTGCCCAGGTGCTTCTGGATTTTCGGACCGGCGTAGAGAATGGCCGATACTTCGCCTTTGCTACCCGGCGCAACGCTGACGCTTGGGGTGGTAAAGCCGACGATGTAGTTGCCTTGGGTGTCTTTGCGGGTTTGCACACTGTTGTCGTTGTCCTGGTTTGGAATCCAGGCAGTCACGAAGTAGTGCTGCAACCAAGCAACCCAGCCGCCTTTGACGGTTTCTTTGACCGGGGCTTTGTCGATGTCTTTCATCGACACTTTTTGTAGGCCGAATCATGTGTCGCCATCGCTGCACCGAGGTACGTAGCGGTGCTGGTGGCGGCGGTCTTCGACGGGTCATCGCTGTTGTCGCGCTTGAGCTGGGCGTACATGTTGCCGGCCCAGGCGGTGCTGCTCTGGTTGTCGATCAGGTAACGCACATCAACCTGGTAGGAAGACGGATCGACGCAACCTGGTTTTTTCAGTTCCTGCTCTTTGGCCGAGCACTCAAGGTTCAAGCCACGTTTGAGGCTGTAACGCTTGATGTAGTTGATGCCGTCTTTGGCGTAAGTCAGATCAACCACCAGGGTGTTCTGGCCGTCAGCCAATTGGTAGCTCTTCTGGGCGCTCTGCCACACCGCACGGCCGCCGGCCGAATCCGGTGCATTGCTGCCGATCAGGCCGCTCTGGGCCAGGTAGGTGCGCTCGTTACCGTTGTCGAACAGCTGGAACGGAACGTCCGGGCGGTCCTGGCGACGTGGGTATTGCGGCAGGGTCAGCTGAACGATGTCGCCACCGCTTGGATCGATGGCCAGCTCCAGTACGTCGGTCTTAACGCGGATCAGGTCCTTGCTGGCTTGAGGCGCAGCAGCAGTTGCTTCCGGTTGGGCGGACGGCGCGCTTGGTACGTCACTGGCGCCAGTATTGGCAGCAGGGACGTCGGGCAGCGCAGCGGTGTTGCTGGTCGCAGCGGCGGTATTCGCAGTCGGCAGAGCCGTTTGGCCATAGTCTTCGTTCCACTTGAGAACCATGACGTAGGACACGATTGCGAGCGCGGCGATCAGGATCGAGCGTTTAATATCCATGATTACTCGGCCATCGAAGGGGGTCGGGAAATGGGGGCGCCTGGAACCGGATCGTAACCACCGGGATTCCATGGGTGACAACGACCTAGCCGACGGAGCGTCAGCAAGCCGCCGCGTATGAAACCATGGTGTTCAATGGCTTCATACGCGTAGCAGGAACAGCTGGGGTAGAAACGACAGTGACTGGCCATCAAAGGACTGATGGCGTAGCGATAAACCTGAATCGAAGCGAGTGCCAGTTTACGCATGGGGACTGTCGACAACCCCCGCTTGCGGAAGAACTTCCGGGCTCGGCTTGCTACGTGCCAAGCGTTTCCAGAGTTTGCCGAACTGTTGAGCCAATTCGGGATTCTCCAGATCACCTAGGCCTTTACGCGCGACAACCACAATATCCCAGCCGACCAGATTGTCCTGGTTGAGGCGGAATGAATCGCGGATGACTCGCTTGAGGCGATTGCGCTCAACAGAGAGCTTGACGCTCTTCTTGCCGATAACCAAACCAGGCGGGGATGATCGAGATCGTTGTTGCGCGCGAGGAGCAGGACGTTCTTACCCGGAACCTTACCGCTGGGGGAGTCAAAGACTATCTTGAATTGTCGAGGGGTCAGCAGGCGCTTTTCCCGACCGAAGTCTTGACTCACCACCGATGCCGAATTATCAAACGGCCAGACGCTTACGGCCTTTGGCACGGCGACGGGACAGAACAGCGCGGCCGTTCTTGGTAGCCATACGGGCACGGAAGCCGTGGGTGCGAGCGCGCTTGATAGTGCTTGGTTGAAAGTGCGTTTCATGGTGCGTTACCTGGGTGGTCGACAACGGGCCGGAATGGCCCCCTTTAAGAGACCGGCAATTCTAGAGAAAAGGCGGTCAGGTCAATTTCCAACCAACATTTCTGTAGGGAGGGTCTGATTGAGAGGTTTGGGTAAATAAAGAATATTAAGAAGAGAGATTTAAATCTTTTTTGAAATATTAACTACTCTTAGCCAGCACCTTTTCTGTGGATAAGGTGCTGCACGTCTTTGATACCAAGGGCTGTGGCGAATGATAACCCTGTCCAGAACAAGTGGGTAGCCTGTACCAAGGCTGCGTATAAGCTGGGGATGAAACGCCGTTTTATGCACAGGCCAGTTTTCCACGCACTTCTCCCCAGGGTTATCCCGCTGGCTTAGGCGCGGTTATCCACAGGGTTTAAATCCGCTGTGTCTTTTCGATGGAAAACCGAATAACACGTTGATTTTACGTGGCGAAAACTTTCGCCTGCATGTGGATAACTACCCTTGGTGTGGGTACAATGCTGGCTGTTTTGGGCCTTGCGGCCTATTTGTATTAGGGGATTTCTGTGTCTGTGGAACTTTGGCAGCAGTGTGTAGAGCTTCTACGCGATGAGCTGCCGGCCCAGCAATTCAATACCTGGATTCGTTCCGCTGCAGGTTGAAGCCTCCAGCGATGAACTGCGTGTGTTCGCGCCAAATCGCTTTGTGCTCGATTGGGTCAACGAAAAGTACATGGGCCGTCTGCTTGAGCTGCTGAACGAACGCAGCGAAGGCATGGCTCCAGCGATCTCCCTATTGATAGGAAGCAAACGCGCCGCCGTTGCCCGTTCGCCGATGCCGGCCCCTCAGCAGCCGGTTGCTGCCCCCGTCAGTCCGCAGGTACGCGAAGAACCCATAGTGATGTCGGTTAACAGCGAGCCATCACGCGCTAGCTTCGACCCTATGGCCGGAGCCAGTTCGCAAACGGCACCCGTGCGTACCGAGCGCACGGTGCAAATCGAAGGCGCACTCAAGCACACTAGTTACCTGAACCGCACTTTTACCTTCGAGAATTTCGTCGAAGGTAAATCCAACCAGCTCGCGCGCGCAGCAGCCTGGCAGGTGGCGGATAACCCTAAGCATGGCTACAACCCGTTGTTTTTGTATGGCGGCGTAGGTTTGGGTAAAACCCACTTGATGCACGCGGTGGGTAACCATCTATTAAAGAAGAACCCGAATGCCAAGGTCGTGTACCTGCATTCCGAGCGTTTCGTGGCCGACATGGTCAAGGCGCTGCAACTGAATGCCATCAACGATTTCAAGCGCTTTTACCGGTCGGTGGATGCGCTGTTGATCGATGACATTCAGTTCTTTGCCAAGAAAGAGCGCTCGCAAGAAGAGTTCTTCCACACCTTCAACGCTTTGCTTGAGGGCGGTCAGCAGGTGATTCTTACCAGCGACCGTTATCCCAAAGAAATCGAAGGGCTGGAAGAGCGTCTGAAGTCGCGCTTTGGCTGGGGTCTTACGGTGGCTGTTGAGCCGCCTGAGCTCGAAACCCGTGTGGCGATTCTGATGAAGAAGGCCGACCAGGCCAAAGTCGACCTGCCCCACGACGCCGCCTTCTTTATTGCACAACGTATTCGTTCCAACGTGCGTGAGCTGGAAGGCGCGTTGAAACGCGTCATCGCCCACGCTCACTTTATGGGCCGCGACATCACCATCGAGCTGATTCGCGAATCGCTGAAAGACCTGTTGGCACTCCAGGACAAACTGGTGAGCGTCGACAACATTCAGCGCACCGTAGCCGAGTACTACAAGATCAAGATTTCCGACCTGCTGTCCAAGCGCCGCTCTCGTTCGGTTGCTCGGCCACGGCAGGTCGCTATGGCGTTATCCAAAGAATTGACCAACCATAGCCTGCCGGAAATTGGCGATGCGTTCGGCGGTCGTGATCACACCACGGTGTTGCACGCTTGCCGTAAGATTGCTGAACTTAGGGAAGCCGACGCGGATATCCGCGAGGATTACAAGAACCTGCTGCGCACGCTGACCACCTGACCCATTACGCAGCCCACGAGGCAAGGGACTAGACCATGCATTTCACTATTCAACGCGAAGCCCTGTTGAAACCGTTGCAACTGGTCGCTGGCGTGGTTGAACGCCGGCAGACGCTGCCGGTGCTGTCTAACGTGCTGCTGGTGGTCGATGGCCAGCAGTTGTCGCTGACCGGTACCGACCTTGAGGTCGAGCTGGTCGGTCGTGTGACGTTGGAAGAGCCGGCCGAATCCGGCGAAATCACCGTACCGGCGCGCAAGCTGATGGATATCTGCAAGAGCTTGCCGCTGTTCGGGGCGACCAGGTGCTATTCGCTCAGGAATGATGCCCAGCCGTAACCACCAAATGGACAATTGGCTTAGGCCGGTTTTGCCAGCGCTGGCGAAAGGGGTTCCGTTGTCTGTTCTCAGGCGCGAAGGTAATCCGTAGCAGCGAAACAGGTGTTCAAAAGCGACTGGGTTTCCTTCAATCGCGTGCCAGACATGCCTTCGCAAGCCAGCAGAAAGCGGCTGGCGTGATCCATCACCGTCAACGGATAACACCACTTCCCGTCCTGAGTCAGGAATTGCCTTTGTAGTCGGCGCTCCAGAGTTCATTAGGTTCGTTGGTGGATTTAAGCGGCTTTGGATAGCTGGGCACCCGCTTACGAAGCCGGCGGGGCGTGACCAACCCGCCTGCTTAAGGATGGTGTAGATCGTGGTCCGGGAAGGACTCTGCCCAGGGTATCGCTGCTCCACCAGTGCCTGGATCTTCTTCGGTCCCAGCTCAACGGCAGATCGGCGCCTCAGATCGAGGATGTATTCACGAATAACAAAGGGGGTGCACACCTGTTCGCGGCGGCGGCGACTTTGCTCAGCCAACCCCTCCATACCGGCTAGGTTGTAGCGTTCCACCCACTTGTAGCCGGTCTTTCGACTGATGCCGAAGTGCTCGCACAACGCAGTGAAGCTGCTGACCTGCCTGAGGTAGTCAGCAATAAACAACACTTTCTCGTCCATAGGTTTCAGTTCTCGCCACGGCATGGGGCACCCTCCTGAGGAGACCCACTAGGTTAAAACTGTTACCCATGTGGTTGAACTGATTTGTTACCTATGTGGGTGAGTCGTACCGGCAAGCCTTTTGGTTTCTTTTTCGGCGACTGGAAAAAGAAACTCGCGCGTAAGGCGCGAAACAAAACGTTCAGCGCACGCGGTAACGTAGAAAACCAAAACTTCAAAGGCGAAAGCGCTGTGTTGGCTTGGGCTTATGGTGGTCTTCTTTACCGCGTGTGCTGAGCTTTTTTATTTCGCGCCTACGCGCGACTTACTTTTAGCATTGCCGGATTGCCGGACCACCCAAAAGTAAGCAAAGGTCTAGCCCTCACATTGGGTTTCACTGCGTGAAAACTCCCCTCGCTACGTCGTCGTTCAGGGGCCGGCGAGTAGGGCCATCCATGGCCCTCACGCCTTTCGCGGCTCCCGGCCGCTCAACCCCTTCCACGACGACTCCGCTCGGCCTGCGCTCAAGGGGCAGGCAGATCAAGATCAGAAGCAGATCAAAAGCGGACCAAAAGCCCTCGGCCGGCTGGGCGGATTAGACCGCCTTTTCTTTTTGGAACAGCTCCTAGCCCAAATCACAAATTCTTAAACATGACCCAGATCAATACCATCGAGGCTTGCAATACCAGCTGCAGGAGCAGTACCCATGGACAACACCAACAAAAATTCGATAACCATGAGTGGAACCCGAAAAGGCATCCGTACCGGTGCCGAGTACATCGAATCGCTGCGAGACGGCCGCTCTGTGTGGATTGACGGCGAGCGCATCAAGGATGTGACCGCCGACCACCGCTTCCGTGGCGCGATCCAGTCCATCGCCGACCTGTACGACATCCAGTCCGACCCGGCGCAGCAAGAAAAAATGACCTTCGAGTCGCCGTCCTCAGGCCTGCGTGTGGGCCGCTCCTTCATGCTGCCGCGCTCCGCTGACGATCTGCGCCTGCGCCGTGAAATGATGAAGACCTGGATGGACGCAGTGGGCGGCATGATGGGCCGCACCCCGGACTTCCTCAACGTGATGGTCAGCGCCCACGCCTCGGCCCACGAGTTGTTCTCCGTTGGCGGCGAGCAGTTCGGCAAGAACATCCTCAACTACCACGAATTTATCCGCGAAAACGACCTGGCGCTGACCCACTCCCTGGTGTCGCCGGATATCGACAAACGCCTGCAGATGTTCGAACAGCCCGGCGACATGGTGATGCGCGTAGTGCGTGAGTCCGACGCCGGTATCTATGTGTCCGGTGCCCGCTCGGTGGCCACCCTCGGCCCGCTGGCCAACGAAGTGTTGATCATGCCGGCGGCTGCGAAATTCCCGCTGGTAGCTGATGCCGAGGCCTATGCCGTGGGCTTTGCCTGCGCCATCGACACCCCTGGGATGAAGATGATCTGCCGTCCTGGCTTCCCAACCAATGGCGCGTTTGCCAACGACCCGCTGACCGCGCGCATGGACGAGATGGATGCCGTGCTGTGGTTCGACGAAGCGTTTATTCCGTGGGAACGCGTGTTTATGTACCGCAGCATCAAGGCGGTGGAATCGGCGATGAAGTCGCCGTCCGGCCCCCATGGCTCGCACCAGTCGGCGACCCGTTCGCTGGCCAAGATGGAGTTCTTCCTGGGCATTGCCTACAACCTCACCGAGGTGAACCACAGCCGGTTCCCCAATGTGATGGTGCAGCTCTCCGAGCTGGTGGCTTATGTCGAAACTCTGCGCGCGCTGATTCGCGTGGCGGAAATCGATTGCATCAAAGGCCCAGGCGACACTGTGGTGCCGTACGAGCAGCCGCTTAACGTCATCCGCGCCCAGTACCCGGCAATGCATGCCCGCGCGCTGGAAATTCTCCAGCTGCTCGGCGCCGGCAACGTGGTCGTGGCGCCGACGGTCGAAGACCTGCGCAGCGAAAACGGTCCGGCCATTGAGCGGTACTGCGCCGGTGCAGACATTCCTGCCGAACGCAAAATGCAGTTGCTGCGTCTGGCTTGGGACGCCTCGTGCTCCTCGTTTGCCGGCCGCCAGAACCTGTACGAGAAGTTCTTCTCCGGTGATCCATGGCGCAACGCGCAAATGCGTGGCGAGCGTTATCCCGGCGCCCGCGAAGCGCAGGACAAAGTGTGGAAGTTCCTGGATCGCAATGGCGAGTGGGATCAGCGGATTAACGGCAAGTAACCGACAGCCTCGCGATTCTGGATTCCGGCCTGCGCCGGAATGACGGGGGATTTAGCAAAATCTCCGTCGTCCCAGCGAAGGCTGGGACCCAGAATTTCGGCTATCCAGGTACTCGTTTGGCCTGCCGCAGAAACCGGCGGAATTCAAAAAAACAATAACGTGCGGAGTTCGAAAATGCCTCGTATCCACCTCCCAACCCCCGATGAAGAGCCAGAAGCCTTTGCCTTGCTTCAGGCCAAACGCGGTCACGCTAACGCGCAAATCTTTCGGACCCTGGCCATCTGCCCGGAAATCCTCGACGTGTTTATCCCCATGGCAGATGTCGTGCGCAAAGGCTATGGCATCGATCCCAAATTGCGCGAAATGGCCATCGTGATGGCGTGCCAGACCATGGGCACCAGCTACGAACACGACCCGCATTGGAATCGGGCCATCAAGGAAGGCGTCTCCAAAGAGCAAATGCTCGTGCTCTGGGATTTTGAAAAAAGCACGCTGTTTTCCCCGCTGGAAAAAGCCGTGCTGCGCTTGTCCCGCGATGCCACTCGGGCGCCGGCGCAGGTCAGCACCGAAGTGTGGGAAGCGGTTTACCACGAGCTCGGCCCCAAGCAGAGCCTGGCGCTTCTTTTCAATATTGGTTGGTACAACATGACCGGTCGATTGACCGGTCCCCTTGAGTTGAGCAACGAAGCCGATTTCACCCGGCTCTGAGAAAGACACCAGGAGACTTACCATGCCATTGCCAACACCGGTCTATTACCCACCGTTCAATATCACCCGCGCTAGCCATGCGGTCATCACCTCGCGCGATCTGGAAGCCAGCCGCGATTTCTACGAGCAAGTCGTGGGCCTGGTACTGACCGAACGCGACAACGACACCCTGTATTTCCGTGGTCTGGAAGAGGTGTGCCACCACAGCCTGGTGATCAAGCGTCACGACGGCACGCCCGAAGCCGAGGCCATCGGCATGCGCGTGTACACCGAAGAAGAGCTGGACAAAGCCGAGCACTTCTACAAGTCCAAAGGCTTGCCCGCGCGTTTTATCGACGTGGCACATCAAGGCCGCACGCTGCTGGTCAACGACCCGGCCGGCACCCCGGTGCAACTGTGCGCCACCATGCCGACCACCCCGCGTCTGTACACCCAGTTCCAGGACTTCAAGGGTGGTGCGGCCATGCGCTTTGACCACTACCAGATCCAGGCGCCAAACGTGCAGGAGCAAACCGACTTCTACGCCGAGATGGGTTTCCGTATTTCGGAATACATGGCGTTGGACGAGAAGCTGATCGCGACCTTTATGTTCCGCAAACCCGGCACCCAGGACATCGTGTTTCTGGAAAACCCGGGCCCGCGTCTGCACCACTTTGCGTACACCGTTTCCGGCACCGACAGCATCATTCGCGCCTGCGATATCGCCGGTAACCTGGGCATGGGCGACATCGTTGAGCGTGGTCCAGGCCGCCATGGCCCGGCCGGCGTGATGTTTGTGTACCTGCGCGACCCGGATGGCCATCGCGTGGAGTTGTTCTGTGATCACTACCTGTTGATCGATATCGAGGTAGAGCCGGTGGCCTGGGATGTGCGCAAACCGGGTCTGTCGCTGCGCTGGGGCCTGCCGCCGCAGGAAGCCTGGTTCAACGAAACCACCCCGTTTGGTGGCATTGCGACCAAGCCGCTGGACCATGAGCGCGGCCCGCTGCAGACACTTGAAACCTACCTGGCAGAAAAGGCGCGCGTGCGGGCCTTGAAAGCACAGGTGTGATCAACCGGCTGCATCGATAACAAGAAGATTGGAGGCACCCACCGTGACCACACAAACAGCAACTCAACCAGAACCTGGCAAAGCCGCGCCGATCTTCGAAGGCCGCGCGCTGCGCGATGCGTTCGGCTCGTTCGCCACCGGCGTGACCATCGTGACCACCCACGGCCCGGGCGGCGTGGATATTGGCCTCACCGCCAACAGTTTTTCCTCAGTGTCGCTGGACCCGCCCATGGTGCTCTGGAGCCTGGCGCGCACCTCGCTGAACATGGATGCGTTCCGCAACAGCGGGCATTTCGCCGTGCATATTTTGTCGGCCGATCAAGAGGCGCTGTCCGGCCGTTTCGCCAGCAAGGGCGTCGACCGCTTTGCCGGCCTGGCCCTGGACCGCGGGCCGGACAGCATTCCGATGCTGCAAGACTGCATGGCGCGTTTTACCTGCAAGCTGGCGTATCAATACGAGGGCGGTGATCACGTGATCTTCGTCGGCGAGATTGTCGACTTCAGCCATTCCGCGCAAAAGCCGCTGGTGTTCCACGGTGGCCGTTATGGCTTGCTATTGCCCAAGCAACCGGCGGCGTCGGCCGAGTCGGCGGATGAGTTCAGCAACCTGTCTTCCGATGATTTGCTTTACCAGGTTTCCAACGCGTACTTCCAGACCCGTCAGGCAGTGATCGAGAAACTCGAATCGAATAACTGGACGGCCGAGGAATATGCGGTGCTGAGCATCATTGGCCGTGAAGACGGCTTGTGCGTACCGGAGATCGTGGCGCGCAGCGAGAAGGTGCGCGGCCAGGGTATTTCGGCAGCCATTGTGCAGAAGCTGATCGAGCGCGGCCTGCTGCACGAAGTTGAAGCCAGCGATGGGCAAGTGGACGTCAAGTTGACCGGCGCCGGCCGCCTGGCGGTGCTGGAGCTGATCGCCATTCGCAAATCGAGCGAAGCCGATGTGCAGGGCAAACTGGACCCCAGTGAAGTGCAACTGCTCAAGCACCTGCTGGCTCGGCTCGAACCATGAAAATCGCCCGTTATCAATCCGCTGCTGGCTCGGAGCGACTCGGTGTAGTGACGGCAGTTTCGGGCCGCGAACTGCTGGTGGACGTGGACAAGGCCGCCGCTGCCCGCGGTGGCCGCCGCGCGCCAACGACCGTGATGGGGCTTATCGAGGGCGGTGCCCAGGCGATGGACGCCACCCAGGAGTTGCTGACCTGGGCTACGCCACGCCAGGACCCACTCTGGCTGGATGATCCGGCCACCGTAAACTGGTTGACCCCGGTGCCGGAGAAGTCGGTGTTCTGCGCCGGGCGTAACTTTGGTCGGCATATGCTCGAATCCACGCAGGCCAATACCGCCAGCAAACTGCACAGCGAGTTCCCCACCGGCTTTATCAAACTTGGCCGCACCCTCGTGCCGAACAAGCACCACGTGAAGCGCCCGGCTGATGTGCTCGACTTCGATTACGAAGTCGAGATCGCCCTGGTGCTGGGCAAAGCCATCGATGCGCACAGTGATATCGACCCGGCCAGCGCCATCTTCGGCTACACGATTTTCAATGACCTGTCGGCGCGGGAATGGCAACTGCGGGAAATGCAGAACGGCATGATCATGCTGGGCAAGAATTTCCCCGACTTCGGCCCCATCGGCCCGTACATCCTCACCGCCGATGAAGTGCCAGACCCCACCGCGCTGGTGTTGTGGCTAAAGGTGAATGGCGAGTTGCGCCAGCACTCCGATTGCCGCGATCTGATCTTCGGTTTCCCGGAGCTCGTGGCGTTCTGGTCGCGTTTCGGCCTGGTGCCGGGCGATGTGATCAGTACCGGTACGCCTAGCGGTGTGGCGCTGCACCACAAGCCCGATCCGCGCGAGTGGTACCTCAAGCCGGGCGACCATGTGGAAGCCGGCGTGGACGGTATCGGCGTGCTGGAAACCTTCATCGTTTAATCATTTTCTCCTCTTTTGACCGGAGTCCTTTATGAAGCTCTTCTTCCTTCCGGGTGCCTGCCAGATCGGCATCCATGCCTTGCTCGCGTTGATCGGCAAGCCGTTTACCATCGAAAAGGCCGCACGGGCCAACACCCCGGAATTCGAGGGTTACACCCAAATCAACCCCAAGGGCAAAGTGCCGGCGCTGATTCGTGATGACGGCTCGTTGCTCACCGAATTTCCGATCATTGCCCTGTATCTGGCGCGCGCCAATCCCGAGCTGGGTTTGATCCCGGCGGATATCGAAGGCGAGATTCGCGTGTTGGAAATGACCGAGCACCTGGTATCTACCGTGCACATGCAAGGCTACACTCGCGCTCGCCGGCCGGAGAAATTTGCGCCGAGCGAAGCAGACCACGCGGCGGTGAAAGCCCAGGGTTTGAAAATATTCCAGGCCGGACTCGACCGGGCGGAACGACAGATCAATGGCAAAGACTGGCTCTTCGAGAACCTGAGCATCGCGGATTTCGCCTTGTTCTATCTCGAGCACTGGTCGGTGCTCAACGGCATTGGCACGTTGGGGCCGGATTGCCAGGCGCACCACGACCGTCTGTGGGCCAATGAAAAGATCCGTCGCGCGGTCGAGTCTGAACTCCAGATTTGAAGTTGAGCGCTGCACCATGGACATGCTGTTGAAGTTGAAGGCTTTTGTGGTAACCGCCGATACCGGCAACTTCTCAGCGGCCGCGCGCACGTTGTACACCTCGCCCTCGGTGATCATGAAGCGGGTTGACGAGCTGGAGTGGGATTTCAAAACCACCTTCTTTGACCGCTCAACCCGCCGCCTGACTCTCACCGATACCGGGCAAAGCTACCTGACCCATGCGCGGCAATTGCTGCGCTCGTACAACGACATGGCCAGCGGCGCCATCCTCAGCCCCGGCAGTATCGAAGGGCCGATTCGGGTCAAGGCGCCCGCTGTGCTGATCCGCCAGGGCCTGGGCGAATTGTTCACCACCTACCGTGCCGAGAACCCGTTGGTTCAGCTGGAAATCATCGCGTCCGACCGTGGCGGCAACCCGGCGGAGGAGGGCTTTGATATTTCGGTGGGCATGGACCAGATGGCCTACTCAGATGTGGTGGAGCAAGTCATTCGACCGTTTCCGCGCCTGCTCTGCGCCGCACCGTCTTACCTGGCCCGTTGTGATGCGCCGGTGCACCCGCGCGACCTGATTCATCACCCGTGTCTGACGTTCTCCATCGCCGGTTCCATCTGGGGTTTCAACTCGCCAGAGGGCAGGGTGGAGGTGGATGTGCGTCCGGTGCTCAGAACCAATGACGAAGGCTACTTGTGCGCCGCTGCCCGCGATGGCCACGGCATTGTGCAACTGGCGCTGCCGGTGGTGGCCGATGCGTTGGCTGCCGGGGGGTTGGTGCCGGTGCTGGAGCAGTTTTCCCTGGTGGAACGCTGGGTAAAAATCATGGTGCCGGCGGCGCGGTTGGAGCTGACGCGGGTGAAGTTGCTGTTTGACAGAATGGCGATGCATTTGGCTGCGGACGGCGATTAAGGCGCGCTAAGGCCCCTTGCTATTGAGTGTTTCGCGGCGACCTCGACACACGCGCGATTCTGGATTCCCGCCTTCGCGGGAATGACGGTGAAATTGAACAGATCTCCGTCATTCCTGCGTAGGCAGGAATCCAGAATTTCATGGCCTACACAGTGCTGGCCAACCCTCATTTTTGCCGTCAAGGCCACCGTATTTCCCCCCGCAACCCCGCCAGCCAGAGCCTTGGCGCCCCCATCAAAAACCGACTGCGGTGCAGCGGGATTAATCATTATCCGAGCCGAAAAGTGGCTGCATATACTCCGGCCAACACAGAAATAGCCTTCGCAAAGCGAGGACGAAATCTTACAAACCAGCTCTGTGTTGCCTGAACTCCGATCCGCTCGCGTCCTGAATAAACGTCGGGTATCCACACAATCTTGGGAGGTAATTCTTGTAGGTCGCTGTGACCGGCTATGTTTATGGCCAGGGCAGATCAGCAACGGGAGTTCATGCGTCAAACAATCTCTCTAGGTGACGATGATGCAAATAATAAAAATAAAATTTGCAGTGCCGCAGGACGATTTATACCGCCACAGCCTTCGCTCCGTGGTTGTAGCCACGAGCATTCTGGCTGCTGGCTACACACTCGCCGCGCCAATCGACGTGGGCGATTCCGACATCCGGCTGCGCTGGGACAACACGGTCAAATACTCGGCTGCCATGCGGGTGAAAACCCCGATGACAAGCTCACCGAGTACGCCCCCAAGCAAGGCGGTGAGAACTCCTCGACGCTGAACGGCGACGACGGCGACCGTAACTTCAAGGCCGGCCGCCTGATCTCCAACCGTCTCGATCTGCTCTCCGAAATGGACATCGTCTACAAAGATGACTTCGGCGCGCGCGTCAGTGCGGCGGCCTGGTACGACGACGTCTACAACCACAAGAACGACAACGACTCGCCCAACACGGCGAACGCCCTGTCGGTCGACCACAACGAATTCACCGATGACACGGCTGAGCTGCACGGCAAAAAGGCCGAGTTGCTGGACGCCTTCCTGTTCGGCGGTGCTGACGTGGGTTCGGCCCGTGTGAGCGGTCGCCTGGGTCGTCACTCGGTTCTGTGGGGCGAGAGCCTGTTCTACGGCGCCAACGCCATTGCCGGCACGCAGTCCCCTGTGGATGCGGTGAAGGCTTCGTCGGTACCGGGTTCGACCACCAAAGAAATCATCATGCCGGTCGGCCAGTTCTCCGGTCAGATCCAGTTCTCGCCGCAGCTGACCATCATGGCTTACTACCAGTACGAGTGGGAGGCCACGCGCCTGCCAGCCTCCGGTAGCTACTTCTCGGTGAACGACTTCCTCAGTGACGGTGGTGAGCGTATTCGCGTTACCCCGGGTCAGCCAGGCATCGGCGTACAGCGCGGCGCGGATATGAAAGCCAGCGATGACGGCCAGTACGGCCTCGGTCTGCGTTCGCAACTGGGTGAGTGGGAGTTCGGCGTTTATGCCATCCGTTACCACGCCAAGACCCCGGTGCTTTACTCCCACCCAGGGGCTAACTTTGCGTTTGGTCGCAACGTCGGCGTCTACGACTGGGTCTACCCGGAAGACATCAAAACCTACGGCGTGAGCGCCACCACCACAATCAACTCGGTCAACATCGCCGGCGAATTCTCGGTACGCCGTGATACCCCGCTGACCAACCTGCCGACCGTGGTCACCGATCCGAATGCGGATAACAACAACCACGCGTACTACGCCATTGGTAATACCGCCCACGCCAACTTGTCCATGATCTGGACCATGCCGCGTAACTTCATGTCGGACGAACCAAGTCTGTCCATGGAAGTGGCGTACAACCAGTTGACCAGCTGCACCCAGAACTGCAACTCGCTGGACCCGGGTGTGGACCGTCGCGCCGCCGCGGTGCGTGCTTTGTATGCGATACCGCAGCGTAACGTGATGGACGGCCTGGACCTTACTCCTGCGTTCACCATCGGCTACAACCATGGCAAGTCGCCGGTAACAGTGTTGGGGCCGGACAACGGCGGTGACATGACCTTCACCCTCGGTGCCAACTACCTGACCGTGTGGGACTTCTCGTTGGCCTATACCCACTATTACGGCGCTGAAAACACTGCCGTGTACCAGTCCACCGATCCTTCGATCGATGGTACCTACACCTTCCAGCAGTCTTTGAAAGATCGGGACTTCGTCTCCATGTCGCTGCGTCGTACTTTCTAAGGGAAATGACATGACTATTTTCACTCGCATGACCGTGCTGGCCATCGCGTGCGCCGCACTGGCTGCACCGACCGTGCACGCTGCCGTATCGGCTGAAGAAGCGGCCAAACTGAAAACCACCCTGACGCCGTTTGGCGCAGAGCGTGCTGGCAACAAAGACGGTTCCATTCCAGCCTGGGATGGCGGCTATCCGTATGACGCCTCGGCCACCTCGCCAGCTATCCCGGACCTGTTCGCCAAAGACAAAGCGCTGGTCACCATCACAGCGGCCAACGCCGATCAGTACAAGACAAACTGACTGAAGGCACGCTGGGTCTGCTGAAGAAATTCCCGAGCTTCAACGTTCAGGTATTCCCGACCCGCCGTACCGCCGCAGCGCCGCAGTGGGTGTATGACAACACCTTTGCCAACGCCACCCGCGCCACCATGGACCCAAGCGGCAAGCTCGGTCCGTTCCCGCAGGGCGCCTATGGCGGTATCCCGTTCCCGATTCCAAAAACGGGCGAAGAGGCCATCTGGAACCACCTGCTGCGCTGGACCACCCCCAGCTACCAGACCCAACCGAGCCTGGCGCGGGTAACCCCGGAAGGCAAAGTGATTCCGGTGTCGCAGAACGTGGCCAAGAGCGCGTTCCCGTATTACGACCAGAACAGCAACCTGGAGAAATGGAAGGCCGACGGCTCCAACATCGTGATTCGTCGTGTGGATACCTCGGGCCCACCCATCCGCGCCGGCGAGATCCTGCTGCAGCGCAACAACATTGATGACATCGAATCTAAAACCTGGGTGTACCTGACTGGCCAGCGCCGTGTGCGTCGTCTGCCGCTGACCTGCTGCGACGTGCCGAGCCCGGTAGCCGGCGGTATTCTCAACTTCGACGAAACCGAGGTGTATTCCTCGTCCATCGGT
Organism: Pseudomonas sp. CC11G; assembly: GCF_056174845.1. Taxonomy (NCBI): domain Bacteria; kingdom Pseudomonadati; phylum Pseudomonadota; class Gammaproteobacteria; order Pseudomonadales; family Pseudomonadaceae; genus Pseudomonas; species Pseudomonas sp. CC11G. The sequence goes on along the minus strand of NZ_JBWBZC010000009.1, from coordinate 42,809 downwards.
CGTTACGACTGGAAGTTGATCGGCAAGAAAGAGATGTACGTGCCGTACAACAGCAACAGCTACCACCAGGCGACTTCGCTCGACCAGCTGATGACTGCTCAGAACGTGAACCCGGACTTCATGCGCTTTGAGCAGCACCGCGTGTGGGTCGTCGAAGCCACCCTCAAGGCTGGCCAGCGTCACGTGATTCCACGTCTGCGGGTGTACTTGGATGAAGACACCTGGATCGCTGTGGCAGGCGAGCGTTGGGATGCCCAGGGGCAACTGTGGAAGGTGACGTACAACCTGCCAACCGTATTCCCGGCAGGCCCAGGCACCATCGTTGCTGGCTATATGTCGTACGACCTGATCGGTGGCGGCTACTTCGCTTCCGCGTACTTCCCACGTGATCGTCAAGTGGATCTCAAAGCCACACTGCCGGACCGGATCTTCACACCTGAGTCGCTTTCTGGTGAGGGCATCCGTTAACACGGTAATCGGCTAGACCACCAAACCCTGATGAGATGGGCAGTATGAATAACAATAAAAACGAAGGCTTCGACCGTTCACGCCGTGCACTGCTGTTGTTGGGCGTTGGCGTGGGAGTGCAAGCATTGTTGGCACCCACGCTGGCATCCGCCGCGGTAGCAGCCGCCACGGCAGCACTGAGCGGGCCGTTGCAGCAGCCAGCCACCATGACCCCTCGTGCAGCACACGCTGTGCTGACACGAGTGGTTTTGGCCGGGGAGCGGCTGGTGGCGATGGGCGAGCGCGGTCTGGTGGTGCTGTCTGATGACGGCGGCCGCCAGTGGCGTCAGGCCCGTGTGCCGGTCAGCGTTACGCTGACTGCGGCAAGCTTCGTTGATGCTCATCAGGGCTGGATCGCCGGCCACAGTGGCGTGGTACTGCACACCACTGATGGCGGCGAAAGCTGGACCAAACAAACCGATGGTGTGGCGCTCGCTCAGGCCACCCTGACTGCTGCGCAGGCGCTGCCTGCCAGTGACCCCGACCGTGACCGCCATATCCAGGACGCCGAGCGCCTGGTAGACGACGGTGCAGACAAACCGTTTCTCTCAATTTCCTTTGCCGACGCTTCGCACGGCATGGTGGTAGGCGCATTTGGCCTGGCTGCCGTGACCACTGACGGCGGCAAAACCTGGACCCCGTGCCGCGATCGCCTGGCCAACCCCATGCGCATGCACCTGTACGCCGTGGCCCAGCATGACCAAACCTGGGTTATCGCCGGCGAACAGGGCGTGTTGATGCGCAGCAGCGACGACGGCGCCAACTTTGAAGCCCTGACCGCGCCGTCCGAGCGCACCTTGTTTACCGCCACCGCCCTGCGCAACGGCAGTTTCGTTTGCGCCGGATTGCTCGGCGCTGCCTGCCGGATTGATGCCGGTAGCACCGAGGTGAGCGCTATCGAGTTGGCGGCGCCGCTGACCATTCTTTCCAGCGTTGAAGCACGCGATGGCCGGGTGATGCTGCTGGCCCAGGGCGGGCGCTTGCTCGCCAGCCGCGACGCTGGCGTCACCTTTGCCGAGCAGCCGCTGGCGCGGCGCGATCCGCTGACCTCGCTGGCCGAAGCCGCAGACGGCGGCCTGGTGGCCACCAGCCTGGGCGGAGTCGCCCGGGTTGGTTAACCACGCTTATTTCCACGACCACGTGACGCGCCATACAACGAGTTCAATGCCATGACTAAAGTGACACCCACCTCGAACGCAGCCTGCCAGCTCGAAGATTTTGATCCGCGCTCGGGCAACCGCCTGGAACGCGCGGTATTCAACCATCGCATTCTGGTGCTGCTGCTGTGCGTACTGGTCACGGCCTTGCTTGGCTTTAGCGCGTTGAACCTGCAGCTCAATGCCAGCTTCGAAAAGACCATTCCCACCAATCACCCATACATCACCAATTACCTGGACAACAAGAAAGAACTCACCGGTCTGGGTAACTCGATTCGCATCGCGGTGGAAGCGCGCAAAGGCAACATCTACGAAGCGGGCTATATCGACACCCTTCGCCAGATCAACGATGCGGTGTTCATGCTGCCCGGCGTAGACCGCGCCTTCATGAAGTCGTTGTGGACGCCAAACGTGCGCTGGACGGCAGTGACAGAGGAGGGGCTCGACGGCGGACAGGTAATTCCTGATCAGTACGACGGCTCGCCGGCCAAGCTCGAAGAGCTGCGCATGAACGTGCAGCGCTCCGGTGAGATTGGCCAACTGGTGGCCGGCAACAGCGGCTCCACCGTGCTGCAAGTGCCGCTGCTGGAGCACGATGCTTCCGGCAAGCCGCTGGACTATGCCGCGCTGTCCAAACAGTTGGAGCAACTGCGCGCCAAGTACAGCAGTGACGACGTGGCCATTCATATCACCGGCTTTGCCAAGCTTTCCGGTGACCTTATGGATGGCATGCAGGAAGTGATCGGCTTCTTCTTTATCGCCCTGGCCATCTGCGCCGGCATGGTGTTTCTGTACAACCGCGACGTGATCAGCACCGCGTTGGTCGTGATCACCTCGGTCACCGGCGTGCTCTGGCAACTCGGCCTGCTGCCGCTGCTGGGCTATTCGCTGAACCCGTATTCCATGTTGGTGCCATTCCTCATCTTCGCCATCGGCATCAGCCATGGCGCGCAGAAAATGAACGGCATCCTGCAAGACATCGGCCGTGGCACCCACAAATACGTGGCGGCTCGCTACACCTTCCGCCGTCTGTTTCTCGCCGGCCTTACCGCGCTGCTGGCCGATGCCGTCGGGTTTGCCGTGCTGCTGATGGTCGATATTCCGGTTATCCGTGAGCTGGCCATCGCCGCCAGCCTGGGTGTGCTGGTACTGGTAATTTCCAACCTGATTCTGCTGCCCGTGCTGTTGAGTTACGTGGGCGTTAGCCGCAGCGCCGCCGAACGTGCCGTGCGCAGCGAAGCCGCCACGGCAGCCGGGGAGAGCAGTGCGCTTTTCGTCTGGCTGGTGCGCTTTACCGAAGGCCGCCGTGCTACAGCCGCCATCGTCACCGCTGTGGTGTTGGCGGTGGTGGGCGTGGCCGTCGGCACTCAGCTCAAGGTCGGCGACCTGGACCCTGGCGCGCCGGAGCTGCGCGCAGACTCGCGCTACAACCGCGACGTGGGCTACCTGACCACCAACTACGGGGCCAGCAACGACCTCTTCGCCATCATGGTTAAAACCAGCGATGGCAGCTGCAGCCAGTACGACGTGCTGCGCCGCGTCGACCAGCTGGAGTGGGAACTGATGGACCTGCCGGGTGTAGAGTCCACGCAATCGATTGCGCGCCTGCAACGGCGCTTGATGGTCGGCATGAACGAAGGCAGCCCGCTGTGGTACGACCTGCTCAGCAACCAGAGCATGCTCAACACCATCACCGCCCGTGCGCCACGTGAGCTGTACAACGAAGAATGCAACCTGCTGACCGTGTACGCCTACCTGCGCGACCACCGCGCCGAAACCTTGCAGCAGGTAGTCGACCTGGTCGAAGCCTTCGCCAAGAAGAACAACGACAAAGACGCCACCTTTCTGCTGGCCGCCGGCTCGGCCGGTATCGATGCCACCACCAATATCGTGGTGCACAAGGCCTGGTACCAGATGCTGTTCCTGGTGTACGGAGCCGTAGCGTTGCTGTGCTTTGTCACCTTCCGTTCCTGGCGCGCAGTGCTGGTGGCCATGCTGCCGCTGATGCTCACCTCGGTGCTGGCTGAAGCACTGATGGTGGCCCTGGGCATGGGTGTAAAGGTGGCGACCTTGCCGGTGATTGCGCTGGGCGTGGGTATCGGCGTGGATTACGCCCTTTATGTATTGAGCGTGACCCTGGCGCGGATGCGTGCCGGCGCCACGCTGAAGGAGGCCTATGCCACCGCGCTGCAGTTCACCGGGCGTGTGGTGCTGCTGACCGGCGTAACCCTGGCGGCGGCCGTTGCCACCTGGCATTTCTCCAGCATCAAGTTCCAGGCTGACATGGGCCTGCTGCTGGCCTTTATGTTCCTGTGGAACATGCTCGGCGCGCTGGTGCTGATTCCTGCCTTGGCCCGGTTTCTGTTACCCGGCGCCCGTGCCGACGCTCTTGTTCAAGCGAGCCCTCTGCCAGAAGCAGAGGCCGCGACCACCTCTCCCGTGCAAACACAAAAATTACAATATGGGAAATGCATGCCATGACCGATTTAACCAGTGCGCCGATTGCCGGCCGGACTCAAGTCAACGTCACCCAGCTCATTGAAGGCAGCACGTTCAATTCTTTCAGCGCGCGCGTGGCCTTGATCTGCTTCCTGGCCATTGTGTTCGATGGCATCGACAGCGCGCTCTTCGGCACCTTGCTGCCGTCCATCATGGCCGACCTTAAAATCGGCCCGGCCGAGGCGGGCATTCTCGGCAGCGTTGGGCACGTCGGGGCGGTGGTGGGCGCTGTTATTTTCGGCGTGGCGGCAGATGCCATCGGCCGCAAGCGCATGATGTTGATCGGCATGACGGTGTTTGTGATTTTCACCGCTGCCTGTGGCTTGGCGCAGGGCCTGGTCGACTTCGCCGTGTACCGGTTTATCGCCGGCCTGGGCCTGGCGGGCATCGTGCCGATTGCCGTGGCGCTGGTGTTCGAATACACGCCGGGCAAGTGGAAAGCGATGGTGTCGAGCGTGTCCTATACCGGCATCTCGGTTGGGGTGCTCCTGTCGGCGGTGCTGTCGATGATCTTTCTGGCCAGCGTCGGCTGGCGCGAGATTTTGCTCAGCACCTCGGTCTTCTTGCTGCTGGTTCCAGTGGCGCTGGCGTACCTGCCCGAATCGATGTCGACGTTGGTGAAAAATGGCAAACAGCAGCGCATCGGCAGCATCCTGAAAAAGGTAGACCCGCGGTTCGTCCCGAACACCACCGATGACTACGCACTGAACGAACCACCGACCGCCAAGGTGCCGCTCAAGCGCCTGTTCCAGGGTGGCTATGCGCGAAACACGGTGTGTTTGGGCATAGGGTTGTTCTGCATCTTTCTGATTGCCGTCACCCTGAGCACCTGGATTGCACAACTGATGGTCCAGCGCGGCTATTCGCTGACAGCGGGCATCAGCTTCATTCTCGTATTTACCTGCAGCAACTTTGTTTCCACGCCATTGGCGGGGTGGCTGGCAGGGCGCGTGGGTTACAAGAAAGTCTTGGCCACGTATATGCCGTTTCTGTTTGTGTCGATCTCGCTGATCGGCTTCGTGGATAACCAGTACGGCGCGTTGCTCTGCATGTTTGTTGCCGGGTTCGCGAACATGGGCGCCAACTGCATTTTGTTGCCGTATGTCAGTTCGCTTTATCCGGAAAGTTTTCGGTCGTCGGCCATGGGCGTGATCTACGCCATCGGCCGCATTGGCCCGGTGGTGGGGCCGGCGGTTGCCGGGTTCATGTTGGCCGCAGGCGTTACGGTGCCGGTGATTCTGGTGTGCCTGGCGGTACCGAGTCTGGTGGCCATGGTCGCTTTTCTGCTGGTGAAAGAAATGCCGTTGCAGAGCAATTAACCCTAAGTCGTGATGCTCAGTTAGTACACGTTTGCCTGCCATGTTTGTCGTGACCTGCCTATTACAGGTTCGGACTCGGCCGCTTCGCATTCGATGTAACAAGTTTCAGGACGTTAAACGAATAGTTCCTTGCGGAATTAGAAAGAAGACCAGCGTTTAGTTACCTGGTTAATACACACCCAAAAAATAGAGGCACTACCATGGATCGCTATATCAACCGTTTGTTTCACGTCTGTATCACTGTGGCCGATATCGAGGCAGCACTTGAGTTCTATTGCAATGTGCTGGGTCTGGAGTCCATCGGCAAACTGCGTGGCGAACGCGCACCGGGCGAAATCCTTGGTTTCCCTGGCCAGATCATTGAAATCCATGCAGACCACCTGGTCGGCAAGGAAAAAGAAAACGCCACCGTTATCGACTTGATCGAATTCGTTGAGCCGAAAACCGTTGTCAGCAAAACCCCAGCTGCACCGCTGAACCACGCCGGTATCAACCGTATGGCGTTCGGCGTAGATGACACCGATGCCATCTACGAAAAACTCAAAGCACGCGGCGACATCGAGTTCCTGTGCGTACCTCAGGTAGTAATTGCCCCTACCGGCGGCAAATTCAAAATCCTGACTTTCAAAGACCCCTTCGACAATATCCTGGAAGTTATTGAGTACGTTAAGTAATCAGTGACGTGTATAAAGGTCGTATACGTGCGACTTTTCCAACTCTGGCAAACCGGAGCGTTTTGAAATGAGCGTTACACAAGATAAATCCGAAATTATTGAAGTCATCAATCTCTACGGCGTTGCACTCGATGCCCACGCCTGGGACTTGCTGGACGCCGTGTTCACCGAGGACGCCCACGCCGACTTCGGCCCGGCTGGCGCGGTATGGAAATCGGTTGGCGCGCTGAAGTTCGCCTTCAAGGACTTCCACGAAACCCTGACCAACCACATGCACACCATGATGGGTTCGTGTGTGCACATCGACGGCGACACCGCGTACGCCCTGACGTACGGCGATTGGCTGCTCTCGCGTGACTCGGCAGAAGGCGGCCCGGACTGGGTTGGCCGTGGCTGGTACGACGATATTCTGGTGCGCACTGACAAAGGCTGGCGCATCAGCAGCCGCGTGTGCCGCCTGATTTCCTGGACCGGCAACCCGCTGGTACCGGAACCGGCTTACGAACAGCACCCGGTGATGACGACCCACACGCTGCGTAGCCATCGTGAGCAAGGCAATATTCGTTATTTCGAAGCGCTCAAGAAGAAGTAATTAGTTCGTTATCACGCGACCACTTCCGCACGTTCGACGGAAGTGGTCTCGGGTTTCTTTTTGCCAAAATTCCAGTTTTTTTATTAAGTGAAAGACCGGAGTTTATTTGCGAGGCGTTAACGATGAGCAATGAAACCGTTATTTGGCTGGTCGGCATTAACTGCCCAGCCGGTGAAGAACAGAAGTTCGATAGCTGGTACGCCGATATTCATGTGCCAATGTTGTTGAAAGGCGATTTCGTTAAAAAAGTCACCCGGTTCAAGTTGGCCGAAGAGTCTTACCACGTCGGTGCTACGACTCAGCCGTGTGCCACCTGGCTGACCATTTACGAATTCGAAAACAAAGCCAAGTTCGATGCCTGGATGGACAGTCCTGCCCGGCACGAGGCTGGCGATGACAAAGAGAAGACCTGGGGCACCAACGTTTACGACGTGCAGTGGGCCACTCGTTACAACCTCACCAACGCCTGGAATTAAGGACTTATCGCCATGAGCGCATTAGTTAAAAACTGCTGCATGTTTGCATTACCGTACCGAGCGTTGACGAGGCCCTGAAGTTTTACAGCGGCGTGCTGGGTTTTGAATCCACCTTCAACACCCGTACCGACGAAGCCGACGGCCCGCTGCTGGGGTTTGCCGAAGATGAAATCAGCATCTACGCGCACCACATTCTGACCTCCGGCGCAGACGCGCAAAGCGCCACCGAAATCAACCTGATCGAATACACCAAACCGGCCACCATCACCGGCGACGGCCCGTATGAATTCATGAACCAGGTGGGTATCAGCCGTTTGGCGATGCTGGTGTTGAACGCCAAGGAAGCCTTCGAAAAGATCGCCGCGTACCCAGGTGTTGCAGTGATTTGCCCGCCTAAAGACATCATCATCCGCAAGCCTGGCGGCAACCTGAACATGACCTGGTTCAGCTTCAAAGACCCCTTCGGCGTGTTCATCACCATTGCCGAGCCGCCGCGCGCGTAAGACTGGTTCGCCACGCGTCATTCCAACAAAAATAGAAGCCCGGAGTTCATATGCAGATCGATGTTCTGGTCGATGTAAAGCCCGTTATTGGCGAAGGTCCTTTGTGGGACGTCCAGGAGCAACGCTTGTACTGGATCGACGTGGTCGGCAGTCGCGTATATCGCTGCACCGCCGACGGTCGTGAAATACGTACTTGGGAGATGCCCGACACCATCGGCTCCATGGCCCTGCGTAAAGACGGCGGAGCAGTCGTGGCGCTGGGTTCGGGCTTCCATTTGCTCGACTTCAATACCGGCGCGGTGGAACTGATCGCCCACCCTGAAGCAGACCGCCCGCACAACCGACTGAACGACGGCAAGGTCGACGCCCGTGGACGTTTTATCGTCGGCAGCATGGACACCCGTGAGGGTTTCGCCGACGGCAACCTGTTCCGCCTCGACACCGACCTGTCGGTGCACACCCTGGACTCCGGCTTCGCGATTTCCAACGGCCCGTGCTGGAGCCCGGACGGCTCGACGTTCTACTTCTCCGACACCTTCTCCGGTGAAATCTGGAAGTACGACTACAACCTCGACACCGGCGCCATCGCCAACCGCCGCACCTTCACCAAAGCCGGCTTCACCGAGACCACCGCCACCGACGGCTCCACCGTCGATGCCGAAGGCTTCCTGTGGAACGCGCACGTGTATTCCGGCAAGTTGGTGCGTTACGCGCCCGACGGCAGCCTGGACCGCGTGATCGAGATGCCGGTGAAAAAGGTCACCAGCGTCAACTTTGGCGGCCCGAACCTGGACATCCTGTACGTGACCTCCATGAGCCACCCGCCGTTGCCGCGTTATCCCGGCGACAACCAGATGCGTGGCAGCGTGTTCGCCATTCAAGGTTTGGGTGTGAAAGGTCTGCCTGAACCGCGTTTTGGTGGCTGATGTGATTCGTTGCGCTGCCGGTAGCCCCGGCAGCGCTCCGTGCGCGAGAGGGGGTCGCTGTGCTTACCCATAAAAACCGAGTGGCGGTCGTATCCGGGGCGGCCAAAGGCATTGGCCAGGAATTGGCCGTGCAACTGGCCCAGCGCGGTGCGGCACTGGCCTTGCTGGATATTGCCGACCTCTCGGAAACCGTGGCGCTGGTCGAACAGGCTGGCGGCAAGGCGATTGCCGTTCGCTGTGATGTCAGCCAGGAAGCCGACTGGAAAGCGGCCGGGGAGGCCGTGCAAACCGCCTATGGCCGCTGCGACATTCTGGTCAACAACGCCGGCATCTACCCCAACGTGCACATCGACGATCTGGACTTCGCGACCTGGAAACGCACGTTCGCGATCAACCTGGACAGCATGTTTTTAAGCGCCAAGGTATTCGTGCCGATGATGCGGGCCAACCAGTGGGGCCGTATCGTGAATATCTCATCGACCTCGATTGTCACCAACGCCGTCGGCGTCAGCCATTACATGGCGACCAAGATGGGCATCATCGGTTTTACCCGTGGCCTGGCCAACGACCTGGGCAGCGACTTCATTACCGTGAACACCGTTGCGCCGGCACTCACCGATACCCCCGGCACCAGCCACGTACCCGCGGCGGTGCGCGATGGCATTGTTAGCCGGCAAGCGTTCAAACGCATGGCCGTTCCGCAGGACATCGTTGGGCCGATTCTGTTTTTGACCAGCGATGATGCGCAGTTTATGACTGGCCAACTGTTGGCCGTCGACGGCGGCATGATGAAAGTCAGCTAAGGCGCTTTCCCCGTTACGTACTACCCTGCAATTGCCGCCTTCGGGCGGCTCCCGTCTTCATTCCCCTCAGAATTGGCCATTTTGGCTGTACTTCCTGCTGACCCGCTCCACGCAAAATAGCCAAGAAACCCGTCTGGATTAAGGCTGGCAAGCCATTCCCGTTATGGCTAAAGTACGAATGTTCTGCAGTTCGCTCACTCCATGTAGCAAAAAATAATAAGAGACGATCCAGCGCATGATGCTCCCGAAGTTGATGCACATCCGCATGTTTGTTGCCGTCTATGAAGAAGGCTCCTTTACTGTCGCCGCCAGCCGCGAAGGGCTGGGGCAGTCCGGCGTGTCTGCGCACGTGCGCCAGTTGGAAACCCAGTTGGGCGTGCGGCTTTTCGCCCGCGACCGCTCGATCATTCCCACCCCAGCCGGCCACGCCTATTACAAACAGTGCGTGCAACTGCTGCGCCTGCACGAAAGCGCTTGCAACGCCGTGGGTCCACGCGCCGAGCCGGACGAGGGCACGCTGCGCATCGGCATGATTCCCACCATGACCCGCTCGGTATTCAGCCGCGCACTGCGTGCGTTCGAAGCCGCCTACCCGAATGTGTCCGTACACCTGACCGAAGGCGCGGGCAGCGTGATCGCCACCGCCGTGCGGCGCGGCATGCTGGATTTCGCCATCACCCAGCGCATGTCTTACGACGCCAGCGGCGCGAGCGGGCTGGGGACTTCACTCTTCACCCGTACCCCGGCCTTTCTGGTGACCTCACCGGACTCGGGCCTGCCGCATTGCCAACCGATTCGCCTGCGCGATATCAAAGACCTGCACCTGGTGCTGCCGGTGGGGCGCCGGCCGCTGCTGGAGCAATACCTGATCGACCACAAGGTGCAGATCGTGCAGCGCCTCACTGGTTTGAGTCGATGCTCGGCGCCATGGACCTGGTGCGCTCCAGTCACTGGTCGGCGATTATTTCCGGGCTCTTTATTGCCGATGACCTGCGCCGCCGCCGCTTCACCCTGAACGCGCTGGCCGAACCGATTCTGTGGGACGAGCTGCTGCTGGTAGAGCCCGCGCGCAAGCCGTTGTCCAAAGTCGCGCAGAACTTTATCCAGTGCCTGCGCAAGGCCACCGAAGACATCAACGCCATCCCGATCCGCATCGCCCACGGTGAGCCGCTGTCCAGCCTCGACGAGCCTTGCCCCTTCACCGAGAACACGCCATGAGTGACTCCCTACCCGGTTTGCGGGAGATGCAAATGTTCGTGGCGGTGTATGAGACGGGCTCGTTCACTGCCGCTGCGGCACGTGAATTCGCCACGCAGTCGGGCATCTCGCAGCACGTCAAACAGATCGAAGAAATGCTCGGCGTGCAGCTGTTCGACCGCCAGAAAGGCGTAGAACCCACCGAGGCCGGCACCTTGTTCTACCGGCATTGCGTGCAGGTGCTGGCGGCCAACGCCAAGGCGCTGGTGGCGCTGGACAGCTTCGAGCCGGGGCTGTCTGGCGAAGTGCGCTTCGGCGTCACGCCGACCTTGGCGACCTACCAACTGGCGCCTGCCTACCTGCGCCTGATGGAGCAGAACCCCAACGCCTCCATCGCCGTGATCGATGCGCCGAGCAATATGCTCATCGATATGGTCCGCGCCAATGAGCTCGACTTCGCCATTATCCCGTCCATTTCGCAGCCGCCGGCAGACCTGCTCACCAGCGTGTTTGCTGCCACGCCAGCGTTTCTGGTGTCGTCCATTACCCATGCCGGCGGGTTCGAGCACGGCGAGGTCATCGAGCTGGATAAGTTGGCCGGGTTGAAACTATTGATGCCCGATAGCCGCGAGCACGCGCAGTGGATCGGCACGCAGCTGGACGCACCGCCGACGTCGGGGGCCCGGTACCAGCTCGACGCGGTGCTCGCCACGCTCGACCTGATTCGGCAGAGCGAATGGATGGCCATTCTTCCGGGCTTGCTGTTCGTTCACGACTTCCGCGCGGACCCAGCGGAGCGGGACTTTAAACTCAGCCCGTTTTCCGGGGCCGGGTTGATGCTGGAACTGCTGCTAGTGCAGCCGTCGGGCGCCAAGCCATCAGCGCTGATGGTGGAGACGATTCGGGCGGTTCGGGAGGTGACTCAGGAGCATATTGAGTTGCTCAGTACGTTTCAGGCGGGTGATGGGGCTCGGCGGTAACCGGCAAAACTCTGGATCCAGAATATCGAGACAAGCGATTGGTCCTGGCACTTGGAACATTTTGTTGCGTATTCATCGATCTCAATCTGCCCGACAACCCAAAATCTACGTTTTTCGTAAAGCAGAGCACGAGGAAATCCACGAACATCGCGAAGCGGCAAGTCATCCCGCCAGAAGACCAACGCAACCGCCTTCTAAGGCAGCAACGTCAGCGGGGCAGCCCTTTTATGTCTCGTCAGGAATTCGTCATGACTCAGTCTTACGGCGCAGCAGAAAGCACCTTCTCCACGCCCCTTACCGGAAAGGAGAAGCAGCTGATTAACCAGGCGGTGCAGTTGCTGGAGAGCAAGCTGTTCCAGCGCGAAGGCTGGATTACCGAGCCGAGCCAGGTGCCGGATTACTTGCGGCTAAAGCTGGCTGGCCAGCCGAATGAATTGTTCGGCATTTTGCTGCTGGACTCTGCCAACAAGATCATCGGGTTTGAAACGCTGTTTACCGGCACCGTCAATCAGTCCTCCGTTTTCCCGCGCCTTATCGTGCAGCGGGCGCTGGCATGCAACGCGACGGCGGTGATTCTGGTGCATAACCATCCTTCTGGATTTACCACGCCCAGTCACTCAGATCGCGTGTTGACCAAGCGAATCCAGGAGGCACTGGCGCTGATCGAGATCACCGTGCTTGATCACTTTGTGGTGGGGAAGGGGGAGCCTTTTTCGTTTGCGAAAGCGGGGCTGCTTTGAGTTGTTGGTAAGGGGCTACAGCGACTGGTTAGTCATCGATAGAGCGATGGATCTTCGCGTTCAGGGAGTAGTAGACTTCTGCTTTCGGCCAAAAGCAGTCCTTCGTATTCGTCCGCCTTCGGTCCAGAGGCTGTAAAACACTTTTGCATCTCAGGTTAGGGAATTCAGCGCGCTTCAGATTTCATTAAGGTTGGACTTCGATAGTGGCTCCACTGCCTAACCGCTGGAGAGAACGTCGATGATTGATGCCAAGTGGAATACCAGGATCGTTTCGCCACTATCCACCACGCCGACGAACAGCACTTTATGCCCGAATTGCTGGCCTTGTGTGACCGCCAGGGCGGGCGCAGCACCCTGTGGCGCAGGTGATCGCGCGAGTCGCTGACCATGCAGTGGCGTGCCCCGGCCGTGAGTTGGCGGATGAAGGCCGTCGCGGCGATATCAATGTTTTACTCAACGACGTTGAGCACACGCTCAATTGATGGCCCCTGACATCAAATAAGGAACGGCATGCGACTGCTGCTAGTGGAAGACGACATCGCCCTCGGCGAGGGCGTACGCGCCGGTTTGAAGGCCGAGGGTTATACGGTGGACTGGCTGCAGGACGGCGTCAGCGCCTTGCATGCTTTGCTCAGCGAAACCTTTGATTTGCTGGTGCTCGACTTGGGCTTACCCAGGCTCGGCGGCATTCAGGTGTTGCAGCAGCTGCGCAACAGCGGCTCAAATCTGCCGGTGCTTATTCTGACTGCGCGGGACGACACGGAAGACAGAATCGCCGGCCTGGACGCGGGCGCCGATGACTACTTAGTAAAACCCTTCGACCTCAACGAACTCAAAGCCCGGCTGCGCGCCTTGCTGCGGCGCAGTGCCGGGCGCGCGCAGACGGTGTTGGAACATGCCGGGGTAAGCTTGAACCCTTCCAGCCAGCAGGTGCGTTACGCGGGCGCGGTGGTGTCCTTAACCCCAAAAGAGTACGTCTTGCTGCATGAGCTGCTCTCCCAGCCGGGCAAGGTATTTACGCGCGAGCGCCTTACGCAACTGCTGTATGGATGGGATGAAGAAGCGGAGAGCAACACGCTGGAAGTGCACATCCATCACCTGCGTAAAAAGCTGTTTATCGGCCTGATCCGTACGGTGCGCGGCATCGGTTATTTGGTGGAGGGGGAATGAATTCGCTGCGCAACCGCATGCTGTGGATGGTGCTCAGTTTGCTGGTGGCCGGCCTGATAACCATCAGCCTGTACAACTACCGCGACAGTTCCCATGAAATCGCCGAAATCTATGATGCCCAACTGGCGCAGAGCGCTCGGCTGCTGCTGGGGATTGTGCATACGCAATTGCCGCAAGAGCAAAAGCAGCAACTCTATATCGAATTCAACGCCGCCCTAACCGAGGCTACGCCCCATCAAGTGGGGCACCCCTACGAAGGCAAGATGGCGTTTGAGGTGTGGGACCTGCAAGGGCATAGCCTGGTGAAGTCGGCCAGCGCCCCACCGATGGAAGCGGCGCCCGTCACTCCGGGCTTCTCCGAAATAGTGATAAACGGGCAGGGTTGGCACGGGTTTGTGCTCCCGGATTTAGAAACGGGCATGACTATTTGGGTGGGTGAGCATGAAGATGTTCGCCAAGACCTGGTCAACCGCATCGTGCGCCACACGCTGGTGCCCAAACTGATAGGTGTGGCGCTGCTCTCGGTGCTTATCTGGTGGGCCGTCGCTTGGGGGCTGCGACCATTGCAGAACATGGCACGGGTGATTCGGGGGCGGCATGCTGACGATCTGGAACCGTTGCAGCTGACGCCGCTGCCTAAAGAACTGGAAACCATGCAGGCGGCAATTAACCGCCTGTTGTCGCAGATCGAACATGCCATGCAGCGCGAGCGGCGTTTCATTGGCGACGCAGCCCATGAAATGCGCACGCCGCTGGCGATTTTGCGTATCCATGTGCAGAACGCTTTGGAGGCCACTGACAGCAGCCAGCGTGACGCTGCGATGCAGTTTTTACTCGGCGGAGTGGATCGCTTGACGCGGGTGGTCAATCAGTTGCTCGTTATGGCAAGGCTGGAGCCAGAAACCGCCCGCCATAACTGGCAACCGGTGGAGATCGACAGCGTGGTGCGCCAAACCCTTGCAGAACTCACGCCCTGGCTGTTGGGCAAGGGCTTGGAATTGTCGTTAGAAGTAGCCCCCGGGCACTACCACACCCATAGCGACGCCGAGGCCATCGCCATTGCCCTGCAGAATCTGGTCACCAATGCGGCAAACTTTTCCCCTGCTGCGGGCGAGGTGGTGGTGCTACTTAGCGAGACTAGCAACGGCTATCTCATTCGCGTGCGCGATCAGGGCCCTGGCATAGACAAGCAAAAAATCCGGCGCGCGTTCGAACGTTTTTACAGCTGCAACAACCCGTCCGGTGCCGGTCTGGGCTTGCCCATTGTTGAAACCATCGCCAAGCGGTTGGGCGGCGGCATTGAACTGGTGAATCACCCTGACGGTGGTTTACTGGCGACGTTGCTGGTTCCGCGGCATCACGAAGGTAGCGCGTGACACGGGTTCAAAGGGTGTCGCGCAAACGCTGCGCTGCGGCACTGAATTGCAAAGCGTGCACCTGACCCACCACCTCGGCAAAACCTTCCGGTGGCTGCGCAGCGGCCAGTTCGTCGACCAACTCGAGCGCGCGCATATTGCCCGCGTCCAGCAGCGCCAAGAGGGCGCTACGTTTAGCCTGCCAGACGTCTGCCGGCATCGGCGTGTGCGGCGTTGTCGCGCGGTGGTTGTCAGCCGTGCAGGTGGCCAGCCAGGTGTGTAGCTGCTCGACCGATTGCTGCAGAAGTTGCCCCAATTGGTGCTCTACGGCTGGACTGATAATGCCTTGTGCCGCTGGGGTTTTGAGCTGAGTTCCAGTTCGCCAGCGAGCTGGTACAGCGCCTTGGCGCCCATGCTGCCCGAGCTGCCTTTGAGGGCATGCAGCACCGCACATTGGCCTGCCGTGTCTTGGGTGTGAACATGCTGGTGCAGGGTGGCGAGCAGTGCGCTGGCATCCTCGCGGTATTCCACCAATAGCCGCCGCAGTAATTCGATATTCATGCCAAAGCGGCCAAGGATTGATGCGCCCTCTTCAATGATTGCTGCGCTCGGCTGCTCAGTGGCGCGAGGCGTTTGCGTCAGCTCGCTGTTGCTGTGCCCGGTCAACCGGCAAATCGCGTTGACCAACTGATGGATGTCGATGGGTTTGCCGACATGCTCGTTCATGCCCGCGGCTATGCATTGCTGCCGATCAGCCGCCGAGGCATTGGCGGTCATGGCCAGAATGGGGAAATTCGCCCCGTGCGGCTCGGCGCGAATACGCCGTGTGGCTTCGTAACCGTCGATGCCGGGCATTTGGATGTCCATGATCACGGCATCGAAAGGTGGCAGCGTTTCCAGCGCCATCGTCACGCCTTGCAGGCCATCCTTGGCCAGTTGCACCACGGCGCCTTCGCTGCTCAGCAACTCGGCGGCCACCTGACGATTAAGGGCGTTGTCTTCCACCACCAACAGACGAAGACCCTTAAGTCGGGTATGCAACGACGGTGGGGACGCGTCATTCGCGGCGAGTGGGACGTCGCCAGCCAGTGCCCGTTTCACGGTGTGCGCCAACTGCTGCGGGGTGACCGGTTTGGTTAGAAAATCAATAAAGGGCGAGTGGGCCACCTGCTGCATCTGGGCCAGCAACTCGCGGCCGTAGGCAGAAATCATCACCACCACGGGCTGGTGCCTGGATTCGCTGTCATCGTGGATCATTTGCGCCGCGCTAACGCCATCAAGGACCGGCATTCGCCAGTCCATCAGCACCACGTCATAGGGGTGCGTTTCTTGTACGGCGCGCACACGCTCCACCGCCTGACGGCCGTCGTGGACAACATCGGCTTGCCAGCCAAGGGCTTCAACGGTGTGCTGCATTAGCTCAGCCACTACCGGGTTGTCATCGGCAATCAGCACGCGCAGGTGGTGCTCGGTGGTCTCGCAATCGGCCTCCAGGGTTTTGCCCGGTTCCATGCCAAACGGCAGGTCAAACCAGAACCGGCTGCCCTGGCCCGGATTACTGAGTAACTCCAGCTGCCCGCCCATAAGCTCGACCAAGCGTTTACAAATCACCAAGCCCAGACCACTGCCCCCATAGCGGCGGCTGGTGGACGCTTCGGCCTGGGCAAAGCCGGAGAAAATATGCCCCCGTTGTTCCTGGGTAATGCCGATACCGGTATCGGTCACCGCGATGCGCAGCACCCCATTGGCGTCGCGTTGTTCCAGGCAGGTGATGCTGACGATCACATAGCCTTCGTGGGTGAATTTAAGGGCATTGCCGGCGAGGTTTATCAGGATCTGTTGCAGGCGCAGGCTGTCGCCCACCAGCACACTGGGCAGGGTGGGGGAGAGGTCAAAGACCACTTCCACTTCTTTGTCGCCCTGGTTGCCCGACAGCACCACCGCCAGGTTGCGCATCAAGGGCTCCAGCTCAAAGCGGTTGGTTTCCAGCTGCAATTTTCCGGCTTCAATTTTGGAGAAGTCGAGAATGTCGTTGAGCAAGCCCAACAGCGAGCTGGCGGCGGACTTGGCTTTGTCCACGTAATCGAGCTGGCGGGTGTTAAGGGTGGTGTGCAGAAGGAGCTGCAACATACCCAGCACCGCGTTTAACGGCGTGCGGATTTCATGGCTCATGTTGGCCAGGAAAGAAGACTTGGCGGCATTGGCCGAGTCAGCCTGCAGCTTGGCTTGTTGCAGTTCAGTGGTGCGTTCGGCCACCTGCCTTTCGAGGTCGGCGTAAAGGCTTTGCAAGGAGGCTTCCGTGGCTTTTTGCGCGGTGATATCGCGCACGGTTTTCGAAGCGCCGATGATCACACCCGTCGCGTCCCGGATGGGCGCTACCGCCACGGATACGTCCACCAGATGCCCGTCGCGATGCAACCGTTGGGTCTCGAAGTGGGCCACCCGTTCGCCGCGATTGATTCGCGCCAGAATGTCCTGTTCCTGAGCTTGGAATTGCTGCGGCACCACCAGCTCGGCCAAGCGATGGCCCACGGCCTGCTCGGCGCTGTGGCCAAAGATCATTTCGGCGCCTTTATTCCAGCTGGTCACCACGCCGTTGAGGTCTTTGCCGATGATGCCGTCGGAGGAACTTTCGACGATGGCGGCCAGGCGTGCCTGGTCGGCAAAAATATCCATCTGCCGCTGGCGCATGTTGCGCAGCATCACCAGCAGGCGGTCACCAGCACACTGATTAGTATGCCCAGCAGCAGCACCTGGCGCGGCGAGGTCTGGTTCAGGGTGTCGATAAACGCGGGGTAAGCCTGCATTTCCAGACGCCAGCGCCGGCCAAAGACATCGCGCTCCACGCTCTGGCTGGCCACCACCGGTTGGTCCGGGGCGACTGACTGGCTGAGGTAAAACGGGTCTGGTGTTGGGCTGTCAGTGATGTCGAACAGTTTCAGGCCCAGCCCCGTGTGGTAAACGCCGAGGTTGTGCAGCACTTCGTCAATCTGCAACGGCGCGTAACTCCAGCCAACGGCCGTGGCGTCGCGCACGGCAGCGTCGGCCGGGGTGACGGCGTCCTGATAAACAGGCAGCAGCATAAGAAATGCTTTCTCGCTCTCGCTGGCGCTTTTGAAAAACACGATGGGCGGGGTTAACTGCACGTCACCGCTGCGTACCGCTTGCTCAGCGGCTTTTTTGCGGGTGGGTTCCGAGGCAATGTCCAGCCCGATGCCGGACTGGTTAATCTCAAGCGGGGATATGTACTGCACCACAAAACGCTCGCCCGCATGGGGCGCGAATTGGTGGATGCTGAACCCGGGTTGGCCGTTGCTGCGCTGCTCGGCCACAAAGGCCGCTTCTTCGGCTTCGGGCACACGGCGGATAAACCCAAAGCCGCGGGCGCCAGGAAATTCGTGGGGAATGTCGCGGGTGCTGCTGTAGCGCTGAAAACCGGCAGAGGAGAAATGCTGTTGATCCGCTGCCTGGATCGCCCCGCGCAAGCCGCGCAGGCCGAATTGGTAGAGCTGCATGCGGCGCACCACAGCCTCGGCCGTTTCCTGAAGTTCGATGGCCAACACCTTCGGCGTATGGCGCTCGTTACTGCGTTGCGTATTCCAGGCAGCTGCCGCGCTAAGGGTGACGCCAACGGCAAACGTGACCGCGATCCATGGATTCATGTGGGGGCCTGAGCGGCGAGTGTCACGGCTGAGAAGGGTGTTGTTGCGTTAGAAAGCCAGTCATCTGCGCCGCGTTTGTCGGGCGGCTATACAGATAGCCTTGAATCACCGCGCAGCCTTTGGCCACCAGCAGGTCTGCCTGCTCTGCGGTTTCCACGCCTTCGGCCACCAGTTCCAAGTCGAGTGCTTGGGCAATATGAATAATGGCCTCGACTATCGCCAGGTCCGTGCGCTCTTCAAGCATGTCACGCACAAAGCTCTGGTCGATCTTCAACACATTGATGGGGAAACGCTTGAGGTAGGCAAGGTTGGAGTAGCCTGTCCCAAAATCATCGATGGCAATGCGCACGCCCAGTTGATGCAAGCGGGTGAGCGTATCGAGGGCTTGGCCGAAGTCGGTGACCAGCACCCCCTCGGTAATCTCCAGTTCCAGCAAATGATGGTGCAGGCCGGTGCTGGCCAATACGTCGGTAACCATTTGCAGGAAGTCGGCTTCGCGAAACTGCACGTAAGAGATGTTCACACTCACGCTCATGTTCAGGCCTTGATCTTGCCATTTGCGGCCATCCTCGCAGGCGCGCTGTAACACGAACTGGCCGACCGGCAGGATGAGCCCGGTCTCTTCAGCCAGCGGAATAAAATGCGCAGGCGGTACCGGATCGCCGTGAGGGTTAGGCCAGCGAATCAAGCTTCCACGCCCACCACCTGGTTCAGGCACCGGTTCACTTTGGCCTGGTAGTGCACCTCAAACGTTTCAACGTGAATGGCCTCGCGCAATTGGCGCTCCAGTTGGTGGCGGGCGCGCAGGTCATTTTCCGTATCGATACTGAAAAACCGCCAGCGGTGCCGCCCCTCCTGTTTGGCTTGGTACATCGCGGTTTCGGCATGGCGAAACAGCAGCTGAATATCGGCGCTGTCGTGGGGGAACACGCTGATGCCAATGCTCACATGCAGGTCGTGACGCTGGTTATCCAGCCAAAAGGGCTCGCTCATGGCATGCAGTACCCGCTCGGCAAAGGCGCTGAGCGCTGCCGAATGGGTGGCCTGCGCCACCAGAATGACAAACTCGTCGCCGCCGGGCCGGCTCAGGGTATCCCCGGCCCGGCACAGTTGCTTCAGCCGCGCGGCCATCAGTTGCAGCAGGCGGTCGCCGGTGGCATGGCCGAGGGTGTCGTTGATCATCTTGAAGTGGTCAATGTCCAACACCAACATGCCCACCAGGGTCTCGCCCTGATGGGCATCGATCACGCTTTGGGTGTGTTCGCGCAAATACAGTTGGTTGGGAAGGTGGGTAAGGGCGTCGTGGCGATGCAGAAAATTAAGTTTCGCGTGCTCGGCCAGTTTGCGCGCGCTGACGTCGGTCAGCAGCATGAGGATATCCGGGCGCTCGCTGCTGTTTCCCCGCGCAATCAAGGTGACCTGGGCGTAGCGAATTTCGCCACGGGGCGCTAACAACTCGATCTCAAAATTCAGCGGCGTGCCTTCGCGCAACGACGCCAGGTCGTTGGTTATAACGGCCACGTTTGTTTCACCCAGGGCGGCGGCCATGGACGCGCCTACCATCTGCTGCGCAGGAACCCCAAACCAACTGCCTTGGCGGTCGTTGCAGAACAGATTAATAAGCTCGTCGTTCCAGTAGGCGATAAACGCCGGAAGGTGGTCGAGCAGGTCTTCCAGGTCGCGCCTGGCCTCCAACAGTTTTCTAGTCTCAATGTGCAACTGCACGTGGCTATGAATGCGGGCGCGCGCCACCGGCACGTTGAGGGGTTTATGCAGAAAGTCCACGGCGCCGTGGGCCAGGGCCTGCAACTCGAATTCACTTCAGTGTGTGAGGTGACGAAAATCACCGCGGCATTTTTCAGCGCTGGGTCGGCTTTGAGTTGGGCGCACACCTCATAGCCGTCCATGTCCTGCATTTCAATGTCCAGCAGCACCACATCGGGCAAGCAGCGTTGAGCGAGTTCCAGCGCGGCCTTGCCGCTGGTGGCAAAGAACACCTCGCCGAAATCGCGTACCGCTTCGCGAAGAATTTTTATGTTGGAAGGTTGGTCATCAACGATCAGTACCACCGCAGGTTTGCCGCGCAGCTCCGTGAACATGGCATCTCCATCCAAGTAAAACCGGGACTTCGCTGTGAGGGTAGTTCAGTGGCCGCCTTTCGGTGGACTATCGTTGTGGCGGTTGGCCAAGCGATCAGGGAATGATCAGCCTTTGCGCCGGTACGCTTCAATATCTATTCCGTAGGTGCCCGAGCATTCCACCGCGCGCACGCGCAGTTCTCTGCCATCGCTGTCTTGGAGCGTGCGCGCCAGGTCGACTACCCGCTCGTGGCACGGCTGTTTGTCAGCGCCCAGCACCACCAGCAGGCGCGGTTTGAGTTTGTTGTCGGGCGGCAGCCAATGATGATGCCGACTTCACCGCTGCTCAGTTCGACGATTTCACCGGGCGGGTAGATGCCAATCAGGCGAATGAAGGTGCCGACTATGTCTTCGTCAAAATGGCTGCCGGCCGCTTCGAACAAAATGCGCAGCGCTTCCAGACTGGACTTGCCCTTGCTGTAAATGCGGTCGCTGTTGATGGCGTCATAGGCATCGACCACCGCAATAATCTTGGCGCTGTAGGGAATGCGGCTGGCTTGCAGGCCGCGCGGTAACCGTTGCCGTCCAGCCGTTCATGGTGCGAATACGCCACGTCTACCGTGGCCGGGGTGACCTGCTGGTTGCTGAGCAGTAACCGACGGCCGTGGTCGGCGTGCGCCTGCATGATCACCAGCTCGTCGGGGGTGAGGGCGCCGGGTTTGTTCAGAATTTCGCTAGGCACTTTGATTTTGCCCACATCGTGAAGCATGCCGCACACGCCGATTTCTTCGAGTTGCACCGGCAACATGCCCAGCTCGCGGCCCAGGGCGATAGCAAAGATGGTTACCCGCAGGGAGTGTTCGGCAGTGTAGAGGTCGCTGTTTTTGATGCGCGCCAACCACAGCAGCGCCGCCGGGTTGCGCAAAATGCTCTCCACGCATTCCTTAACCACGGCTTTGACCGCTGCAATGTCCAGCTCAAACCCCAAATGCACGGCATTAAGAATGCGCAGTGACTCGGCATGGGCGGCGTTCCAGGCGGGAAGTGCGGTGGCCAGTTCCTGAAAGAAATCCACTTTGCGAATTTGGCGTGTACAGATAGCGGCGCTACCGCCTGTGCAAACACCCACTCCTCGGCGCTGTGGGAGCGCTGCCCGTCCACCCACACGTAATCGCACGCCGCTTGCACGGCGCGCAGTTCGTGGGTGGTTTGCAGCAGAAACCCCTGAAACAAAAAGGCGGTTTGGCCCCAGGGGCGGTCCAGCTCCGTCACGTACATGCCAATGCGCAGCTGGTCGACTTCAATTTTATACGTTGATTGTCAGAAGTAGGGGGCATAAGGGACGTTCTGGGCGCCACGGCAGGGGTTGTCGTGGCGTCGGGCGCAGTATGTCGGGGGCAACCTTAAGGGTTTCTGAAGGTGGTTGCTGGCCCGGTTCTGGACGACACGCTGCAGCCTCAGACTAGCTTAAGGTTTCCACTCAACTCTGTCGTAGCCATTGACGACGCAGGGGGGTGAAGCGCTATGAGCGAGCATGAACAATTGTTGGTGCGCGCATTGGAGGGCGCGGGTAATGCGGTTCTGATCACGGACAGAAATGGGGTGATTGTCTGGGCGAACCCGGCCATGAGCCGGCAAAGTGGCTACAGCCTGGAGGAACTGATCGGCCATTCGCCGCGCCTGCTCGGTTCGGGGCAACCTAACGCGCAGCTCTACCGCCATATGTGGCAAACCATCCTCGCGGGTAAGGCCTGGCAAGGCGTTTTGGTCGAGCGAAACAAGGCCGGTGAGCTGTACACGGTGCAGCAAGTGATTTCGCCATTGCGGTGCGGGGATGGCGCCATCACGCATTTTCTCGCCATCCAGCACAGCAACGACAGTGTCGGGGGCGAGCGTGAGCACATGCAGCGCTTGGCCTTTAACGACCGGTTGACCAACCTGCCAAATCGGGCGCTTTTACTCGATCTACTGCAGCAGGAAATTGTCGACGCCTACTCTGCCAAGCGAGCGTTCACCCTACTGTTTATGGACCTGGATCGCTTCAAACAGGTGAATGACACCTACGGCCACATTGTTGGCGACAAACTGCTGGTCGCTGTGGCGCAACGGCTGCAGGGCACCATTCGCCGCACGGACGTGCTCGCTCGGCTGGGCGGCGATGAGTTCATTGGGCTGGTTGCCGAACTGTCCGGCGCACAACTCAGCCGTCTGATCGAGAAAATCACCCAGGCCATCTCGCAGCCCTTCGACATTGACGGCCACTCTCTGCACGTGGGTGTGAGCGTCGGGGTCAGCCGTTTTCCTGATGATGGCTCAAGCGTCGAGCAACTGCTGGATAAGGCGGACAAAGCCATGTACGTGGCCAAGCAGCGCAAGCGCGACTGAGCGGGTGGAAGTCATTTTGCCATCATCTTAAGTATTGCTTAAGCATTGCCCGTGAAAGTGCCTGCCAATGGCTCTTCACTACTATGCGGGCATGAGTCCACCTGCGTTGCGAACAAGAAGGCAGTAGCTATGTTACGAACACTAAATATCGCACCCCGTTCAGGCTTGGGCTTTGGTCTGCTGGCGCTCATGGTGTTTCTGCTGGGCGGCTTTGCCTTGCTGAAAATGGCTGAGTTGCGTGCTGACACCGAGGCAATTTCGGATAACTGGCTGCCGAGCATTGTCGCCTTGAACTTGATGGCGCAAGACACCTTGCGCTTGCGCACCGTCACCCTCCGCCTGGCGGTTAACCGCAGCGATGCAGATCAACAGAAAAACACCGACCGCTCCAACAAACTGATCACCGACTTGGCCGACCATCAGCGAGACTTTCAGGCATTGATTTCAGGCCCCGAGGAGCGCGCCGCCTATGAACGCTTTTCCAGCGCGTTGCAAAGCTACCTGGTGGAGCGGGGCAAGCTGGCCGAGTTTGCCCGGCAGAAGAAATTTGACGAGGCCATGGAAGTTTCTAACGGTTCCCTGGTGCCCCTGGCCGAAGCCGTCGCCAAAGAACTGGACACCATGACCGCGATCAACACCACGGGCGCCGACGCCGCCAACCTCCAGGCTGACGACGTTTATGCTAATGCCATCGCGGGCATGGTGGTGGTGATGGTGCTGGCCGGGATCATTACCGTGATTCTGGCCATGCTGCTCACCCGCAGCATTGTGCGGCCGCTGTTGCGCGCTGTAGGCGTGGCGCAAGTGGTGGCCTCCGGAGACCTCACCGAGCAGATCGAAACAGAGGGCACCGATGAACCGGCCCGCCTGATGCAAGCTCTGAAAACCATGCAGCAAAACCTGCGCAGCACCATTCAAGGCATTGCCGATTCCTCCAACCAACTGGCCAGCGCTTCTGAAGAACTGACTGCCGTGACCGAAGATTCCACCCGTGGCCTGCACCAGCAAAACGGCGAAATCGAACAAGCCGCCACCGCGGTAAACGAAATGACAGCAGCGGTGGAGGAGGTGGCGCGCAACGCCGTTATTACCTCCGAGGCCTCGCGCGACACCGACCGCACCACCCAGCGGGGCCGCGAGCAAGTGCTGCAAACCGTGAACTCCATTTCCAACCTGGCCGATGACGTCACCACTTCTGGAAACCAGGTAGAAGCATTGGCCAATCAGGTGCGCGATATCAGCAAAGTGCTCGACGTGATTCGCTCCATTGCCGAACAGACCAACCTGTTAGCCCTCAACGCCGCCATCGAAGCGGCCCGTGCCGGTGAAGCCGGGCGCGGCTTTGCCGTGGTCGCAGACGAGGTACGGGCGCTGGCGCACCGCACCCAGCAATCCACCCAGGAAATTGAGCACATGGTGGGTGGCATTCGGAAAGGCACTGATCACGCAGTCCACGCCATGCAAACTAGCACCGAACGCGCCCGCACCACCCTGGACGTCGCCCGTGCCGCCGGCACGGCGCTGGACGAAATCGCCGTGGCAATCTCCGCCATCAACGAGCGTAACCTGGTGATCGCCAGCGCCTCGGAAGAGCAGGCGCAAGTGGCGCGCGAGGTAGACCGCAACCTGACTAATATTCGTGACCTGTCCCTGCAGTCCTCGGCCGGTGCGAACCAGACGGCAGCCGCCAGCCAGGAGTTGTCGCGCTTGGCGGTGGGGCTTAATGGGATGGTGGCGCGGTTCAAAGTGTGAAAATCGTTATCAGCAGACAGTCATTTCTCCGGTCGCCCGCTGTTTTCTCTCACGCAAGCGTGCTAGTCGCATGGGTAGGATGCAAAGTGAAATCAGAACTAGGCTTGTTGTTGGCACTGTAGCTACATAACGATCGAAGGTCCGCTTTTGGCTGATTGCAGCCTGTGATAAACCCCAGCCACCAGCCAAAAAAATGAATGTTTTTATCGGGTCACGAATCTGTTCTGGCGTGTCGTGCGCGATGAACGTCTACACACGACACGCCCTATCTAAATCAAGCGTCTTTCAGCGACTTCTGCCCAATCGGTGTCCCGGCAAAACCCGCCACTTTGCGCAGCACGCGATCCGTCCCATCACGCGGGCTACCTGACGCATCAGAGTGATCGTCGAACCAGTTTTCCTTGTTCGGGTAGCGGTACATCAGGTCGACCATCAATCGCCGTTCGGCAATCAGCCACACACCATCGCGCTGTTCAAATCGGTCGAAATAACGCGCCCACAATTTCACCGTTTCGCCTTTCCAGTGGTGCCGGTCGGAGGCCGCGTGGTCGGCTTGCAGGTAGGTTTCCACAAAGGCAGTTTCCGGGCCGTCGAATTCGATCAGGCTGTTGCCGAGGAAGTGCTGGGTGCGGTTGAAGCGTGGCATTTCATCGGTCAGAAACTGGAAGAAGCCTTCGGCGCCGCCGACATGCAGGCTTTCAGGAAAGTGGATATAGGCGTCTTTGTGGAAGGCGCCGCGCACCAGGGACATATCGATGCGGTCCAGGCCACGGCAGTAGCGCAGTAGCACATCGTGGATTTCGGTGCGGGCGGCGAGTTCTTCGAGGGTCATGGTGTTCTCCTTTTTTGTACTTGTTTGGGTTAGGCGTGTTTGGCTGGAACGATGGGTAACTGGATAAGGCCCGGCTGATCCGGCCCGGTGTAAATCGTGTTGCGTGCGCCGTCGTGGTAGGCGGCGTCATAGCCGTGGCGCGGGCCGTGATCGACGCCGTCGAATGGCTGAATGTCCACGCGCAGGCGGTAGCCTTTGCGGATCAGCGCGGTGTTCGGAATGATCTCGATCTCGACCGGCACGACCTCGTTATTTGCAAGCGGCGCGTAGTCGGCTTTGCGGTGGGTGTGCTTGACGGTGTAGGCGGTGGAGCGCGCGGTATCGATGGTGCGGTGCGACACCTTCAACCAGCCTTTGGCAAGCGGGTAGTTGGGCACGTTCATGCCCATGGTGGTCGGGCCGGCGAAGTCGATTTCCTGGCCGTTTTCATCCAGCACCCGCAGGCTCAGAAAGATGTCCATATCGTCGCTGCTCGACGACACCCACAGCTTGGCTTTGCCATAGCCGGCGAACACCATGTCTTCGGTCATTGGCTCGCTGATAAACGCGATGCCGGTCTTCCAATTTCCAGCACGGCCGGTGGTTTTACCGGCAGGAAGCAGGGCGGCATACCGGTACGCATTTCCAGCGGAATTTCCGCCGAATACTCGGCCTGACCGGCGACGGTCGGCGGGGTTTGCGACAGGCGCAGAAAGTCTTTGCGGTAGGCGTCGCCGGGCCAGTCAGCGGGCGTGGCGTCGAAGAACCATTGCGGGTAGGTGGTACGCGCGATCGGCCATTCGTTTTCCTCTGAAGGTACGAAGCGCCATTGCCGCTGCGGATTTCCAAGCGTACCGGCGCGGTGTCCATGATGCCGTTGTCGATGCCTTTCAACCAATGGTCGAAGAACTTGCGGTGGTCGGCGATGGCGGCGCGCGAGTAGGGCTTGGTGAACCAGTCTTCCCAGAAGTCGATTTTCTTCGCAGAGGTGGCGTGGCGAGGTACGCCTCGCTGCTGCCCAATTGGTGGAAGTGCGCCATATGGTGGTGCAGGCCACTGCCCAGAGCGGCACTTCACGTTGCTCATGTCCGGGCTCATCAGAATGGTGGAGCGCGGACCGAAGGCGATGCTGGTGTCGGAGTCTCTGAAGGTGGCTGCTTTGAGCAGACCGATAAAGTCGATGGCGTTGGGTTCGCCGCATACGGCGGCCAGTACGCCAGCCTTGTACCAGTGGGTGAAGAACTCTTCGTTGAGAATGCCGCCCGTGTAGGCCACCTCGTCGTACAGATCGACGTCGGTGCCGATGGCGATCATGGCTTTGAGGTGTTTGGGCTGCAGGCTGGCGGCCGCGTGTTGGCTCATCGCGTAGTACGACATGCCCACAGCCCGACGTTGCCGTTGCACCAGCTCTGCACGCCGGCCCAGTCGATTGCATCGCGAAAGGCTTCGGCAGTCTCGATGCCGAAGGGCGCCAAGGTGCCGGGTTTTTGCCTGAACCGGGGCCGTCGACGCGTACCAGCACTAGTCATGCGGCACCCAGTCCACGGTGTTGGCGGTTTCGTGGTTTTCGAAAATCTGGCCGTCAGCGTTGCCGTGGAAATAGCCTTCTTCCATGTCCTCGTGGGTCGAAGTCGGCGTCGTCGGCGATGGAGTGGTGGTAGAAGGCGCGGCCATAGGGACCCGCAGTTCATGATCACTGGGAACTGCCCGTCTTTGGCTGGGCGGAACACATCGGCGTACACGTACAGGCCGTTTTGCAGTGGGATTTTTACGTCTTTAAAACGGCGGATGCCGAGGATATGGCGGCGTACTTCATTACGTGCGGTCGCGGCTTTGCACAGCTGGCGTGGGGTGCGTTCGGTGAACACGCCAGCGGCCGACAGCTCGGCGAGCAGGGCGGCGATCAGCGGGTCTTGTTCGAACTCTTGCACCGGGCTCAGGGCCAGGCCTGCAAAGGAAATGTCGTGGCGAAAGTTGATGCGGTGTTTGCCGAGGATGGCGTGCACGGCTGGGTCGATGTCGATGCCACCGTTCAGGTCGCCGTCACGGTCCAGCGAGCAGACGAAGCGGGCGATGTTGGTAAGCCCGGCATCGAGCAATTTATGGATATTGCCGTCTACCCGGCTGACCAGTTCGGCCAGGTTGATGCGCGGTGCACCAACCGCTGAACCGATAGCGGTGTTGCCGACCAGAAAGGCAACGCGCTCGCCGTCGCGGTAGTGGAATTCACCGTTTTTGTCGGTTAGGCCGCTGAGGGTAGGGTCTGGTATTTGAGGCCGGAAATGGGCCCCGAGAATAGGCCGGTGCGGACTGCCTGCGGGGTGTCGCTCATGACGAGAACCTCTTTTGTTGTTGTGCAGAACGTGAAGTTGAGGCGAGTGTAGGACGACTGAATAATTAACTCAACACGTGTTGAGTAATTCGGATAATCTGCGTTTAGGCCAAAACACGGCAAACAATTGGAGGACTGATGACAGGCGAAAAAGCACCCAAGCCCCGCAAACCTGGGCGGCCATCCGGCTCGGGCAGCAGCCGGCAAACCGTGCTGGACGCGGCTCGCGCGCGCTTTTCCAGCGATGGGTTTGCCGCG
This sequence comes from Pseudomonas sp. CC11G, assembly GCF_056174845.1. NCBI lineage: Bacteria > Pseudomonadati > Pseudomonadota > Gammaproteobacteria > Pseudomonadales > Pseudomonadaceae > Pseudomonas > Pseudomonas sp. CC11G. The sequence goes on along the minus strand of NZ_JBWBZC010000009.1, from coordinate 14,633 downwards.
ACCACCATGCGCCGCGTAGCCGCCGATGCCGGTGTCGATGTCTCGATGGTGATGCAGTTTTTTCGCTCGAAAGACGAGCTGTTTGCGGCCGTAATGGATATTCCGCAGTCGGCACTGACGAAGCTGGGCTCGGTATTTGAAGGCGCCGACGAGCATCTGGGTGAGCGCGTGGTGCGCACTTTTCTGCAGGCGTGGGAAGGCGCTCCAGAGGAATCGCAGCCGCTGATGGCGATGCTGAGAAATGCGATGGTGAATGAGGCGGCGCGCACGTATTTGCGTGACTACATCGAGTCACGGTTGGCGACTGGCGGCAGCGAAACGCTGGGGCCGGATGCGCGGCTGCGGGCGGGCTTGGCGTTATCCATGTTGGTCGGCATCGTGACCGGGCGCACGATCATTGGCGTGCCGGTGTTGGCGGCGGCGGAGCTGGATACATTGGTGGCAATGGTTGCGCCGGGAATTCAGAGCACGCTGTTGCCAAATGGCGCAGGCGCGATGGCCGATAAATAACCGAACGGTTTCACCCTCCTGTCCAGGCAGGAAATGAGGGTGAAATACCGACCAGGTTTACATCACAGACAGTGACGCTCCCGCGCCTGCCACGGTTAACGCATCAAGCTGAGTGGCGCTCAAAGCAAACGCCATGGAGCCTGCCAATTCCTCCACCTGCGCAGGGCTGGTGGCGCTGGCGATAGGCGCGGTGATGCCCGGCTGCGCTGCGAGCCAGGCGAGCGCAATCTGCGCCAGGGTCGCGCCCGTGTCTTCGGCGATGGCGTCCATGGCGGCGAGTACGGCCAAGCCCTTGCCCTCGAGAAATGGCGCCATCCGCCGGCCTCGCACGCTCTTGCCCAGGTCGGCTGCGCTGCGGTATTTGCCGGTGAGAAAGCCGGCCGCGAGACCGAAGTACGGAACCGCGCCAATCGTTTTCGCGACGCAGTAGTTTTGCAAGTCGCCCTCGAACGTGTGACGGCTGACTAGGTTGTACTCGGGCTGCAACGCCTGAAACTCAGGTAGACCATTGGCCAGCGCTATTTCGTTGGCCGATTTGAGTCGCGCCGCGCTGAAGTTTGACGCGCCGAGGGCGCGGACCTTACCGGCCTCGACCAGCTTGGCAAATGCGGCAAGCACTTCTTCCTGGGGCGTGTTTTCGTCGTCGTGATGGGCGAAATAGAGATCGATCTGGTCAACGCCGAGGCGCTTGAGCGACGCGTCGCAGGCTGCGGCGATGCGTGCCGGTGCCAGCTTCTCGCCGCCTTCACCGGGCAGTTCGCCGACCTTCGTCGCGATGAGCATGGTGTTGCGCTTACCGGACTTTTTCAGCCACTCGCCGATCAGGCTTTCCGATTCGCCACCGACGTGGCCCGGAACCCAAACGGAATAGGCGTCTGCTGTATCGATAAGAGTGCCACCCGCTGCCGCGAAGGCGTCGAGGACCGCGAAGCTGGCCTGTTTATCCAGGGTCCAGCTGAAAACGTTGCCGCCGAGAACAAGGGGGGCGATGTGCAGGTCGGTAGTGCCGAGACGACGAAGCTGGGTCAATTGAACGGCTCCTTTTTGTTGTTTTTGGTGTGGCCACTGTCGACGTCGCAGGTTGGCGCCGATTGTGGTCATCGCAGGAATAGGTTGCCCAGGGCGGGCGAGGACATCTGAAGGCTTGAGGAAAAAGCCTCTCCCACCGGACTTTCCGAGACCATGTGGGAGAGGGGTGAGGCCATTCGATTCGGCCTCCACTTTTTAAAACGCTACTGCTTACGGCACGATCGGCAATTGCACGTAACTCGGGTACTGCGGCCCGGTATAAACCCGGTTCACCGCACCCTCGTGGTAGGTCTTGTCGTAGGCGCGAACGGGAACCCCGGCCGGGGCATACGGCTGAATATCTACCAGCAAGCGATGCCCTTTGCGGATAAACGCGGTACTTGGGTTCAAACCGATTTCCACCGGCACGATTTCACCGTTCGACAGCGGCGCGCTGTCCTGCTCCAGGTGGGTGTGCACCGGCCAGTATTCGGTGCTGCGGTTGGTATCGAGCTTGCGCCGCGACACTTTCAGCAAACCGTGGCCAATCGGGTGGATGTGCACCGGGTCTACCGGGAGTACCACGGACTCGTAGCGGATTTCCTTGTCGTTTTCGTCCAGCACACGCAGCGACACAAACACATCCATGTCCACGCTGGTCGAGGCCACCCACAGACCGACCTTCATATATCCGGCCAGCACCATATCTTCGGTCACCGGCTCGCTGACGAACGAGAGGCCCGTCGACCAGCGCGGCGTGCCATCGCTGGAGCCGCCTGGGGCGATGGTTGGCGTACCCAGGTCGAGGTGGGCGTCGTACTCGGCGCTGCCTTGCTCGGTCGGCACGCTTTCACTGATGCGCAGCACGTTCGGCCGGCGACCATCTTTCTGCCAGGTCGAAGGACGGGCATCCAGATACCAGCGACGGTATTGGGTGCGCGCCACTGGGAATTCCTGCTCGTGCAACACGAAATGCGCGCCATCGCCGGTACGCACTTGAATGCGCACCGGGGCGTCGTCCATCACGCCGTTGTCGATGCCCTTGAGCCAGTAGTCGAAGTAGCGCATGTGCTCGGTAATCGACTTCTCGCTGTAGGAGTCGGGGAACCAGGCATCGGCAAAATCGAATTTGCGCGCTTTCGAGGCGGTGGAGCGAATGTAGGTTTCCGTGCTGCCCAACTGGTGAATGATCGCGCCCACTTGCGGGCCGACGATCCACACCGGCGCGGTTGCCTTGGTCATGTCGGGAATCATGAAGATACTGCCGTTCGGGCCATAGGCGGTGCTGTCGTTGAATGGTGTCGCCAGCACGCGGGCCATCCAGTCGGTTTCCGAGCGTACGCCGCAGTGGTTGTTGCCCGACCAGATTTTGTACCACCAATTCCAGAACCCGGCGCCGAAGATGCCGCCGCCGTACAGGGCTTCGTTGTAGATGTCGGAGTCGGTGCCTTGGGCAACCATGGCCTTGAGGTGCGGCGGTTGCAGGCTGGCCACGCTGTGTTGACCCATGGCCAGGTACGACATGCCCCACAAGCCGACGTTGCCGTTGGACCAGGACTGGGTGCCGGCCCACTCGATGGCGTCGTAATAGTCTTCGGCTTCCTGCACGCTGAACGGCGCTTGTCGGCCTGGGCTGTTGCATACGCCGCGAGCGTCGACGCGAATGCACACATAGCCTTCGGGTACCCAGACGGAGGTGTCCACGGTTTCGTGGTTTTCGTACTGGGCGCCGTCCGGGTTGCCGGAGAAGAAACGGTCTTCCATGGCCTCTTTGCGCAGGGCGTCGGCGTCGTTGGCAATGCAGTCGTGATAGAAGCTTTTGCCGTAGAAACCCTTGCTCATCACCACCGGGTGCGGCCCTGGCGTGTCAGGGCGGAACACGTCGGCGCACACGTAGGAGCCATCGCGCAACGGAATGCGGACATCGGTGGTTTTGATGATGCCGCGAATATTACGGCGCAGTTCGTTACGGCTGGTAGCGCCATCGCACAAAGTGCGCGGCGTTTTGGCCGTGAACACGCCGGGCGTGGCGTTCAATACGTCGATAATCGCCAGCACGGTCGGGTCGTCGGCAAAGCCCACCGCACCATGCCCCATGGCCATCGCTTGCGGGGTGAAGTTGATCGGTGTGGCGCCGATCAGTTCATGCACGATCGGGGCGATGGTGATGCCTGCCTCGATGTTGCCGTCCTGGTCCAGGGTATGAACAAAGCGCGCCAGGTTGGTGACCGATGGGTCGAGTAGCTTGTCGAGTTTGCCGTCTACGCGGTTGGCCAGGTGCGCCAGGTTCAAGCGTGGTTGCGCCCCGTGGGCGCCGAGCACGATGCCACCGACCATAAACGAGATGGCTTCATCGGCGCGGTATTGGAACTCACCTTTTTCGTTGGTGAGGCCCGACAACGTCGGGGTTTGGTATTTCAAGCCCGCGATAGGGCCAGCGAATACGCCGGTCAGAATCGGGCCCAAAGCGGGAGCAGGAGAGTGGCTCATGGGTCAGTTCGCCATAATCGGAAGTTGCAGATAGGAGGCGTACTGCCCGCCGGTATGAATCACGTGTTGGCCGCTATTGGCGCCGACGTATTCAGGAATGCCGGGCATGATCGTGCCCGAGAGGTTGCGCGAGCTGATGATAAAGCGCAGCTGCTCACCCGGATGGAAGGCCCAACCCAGCGGCAGCAAATCGATTTCGATGGCCACCACTTCGCCTTCGGACAATTTCTCGATGCGGTCGAAGGTGTGGGCGGGTACGTCGTCGGTCGACAACGCTTCATCGAGGTGACGCGTCGATACGCGCAAGCGGCCATCCGAACCCTTGTAACGCAGCACGGTAGCGCCGTGGTCGGTGAGGTCGTGGATGCGCGCGTTCTGGTTCGGCGAGGTGAACTGCTGCAGCGGGCTGCCGAATTTATCCAGCTTCTGGATCAGCACGAACAGGTCCATGTCATCGCTACCGCGTGCTTCGACAAACAGGCGCGCTTTGGGATAGCCCACCACCACGGTTTCTTTGTCGAAACGGGTGATAAAGGACACCACCTCGGGGCTCGCGCCAACGTCATAAGTGGCTGGTACTTCATTGGCCGGTGCGTTGGGGCTGAGGGCGCGCGTGGCGCCGTCGAGGTAGAGCTTGGTCGACACGGCTTCCTTCGGCGGGAACGACTCGGCGGGCACGTTGGTCTGGTCGCCGCCCTGGAAATCGTGGATGGCGTAACGCACACGCGGGGTGGTTTCCCAGCCGTTGTCGATGTCTTTCAGGTAGCGGTCGAAGAAGCGGCGCAGGTCTTCCACGTTTGCTTCGTCGTAGTAGTCCGGCCACTCCTGGCTGTTGTGCACACGCAGCCATTTGTCTTGCGAGGCCAGGCGGCGCCAGGCGCGGAAGGTGCCGGCGGTGTGCAGGGTGTTGGAGTAGCTGGCAACCACAAACGCCGGCACGGTGATGCGAGCAAAGTCCGGAATCTTGTTCGCCCACAGCTCGTTGATAAGCGGGTAAGCCTTGGCTTCAGAGAGGATGTCTTCTTTCTGGTTCTTGCCGAAAAAGCTGCCGTTCTGCAGCAGGCCACCAAAGGCCAGGTCGGGCATGCCGCCGCGCATTACCAGGTCGCGGTACACATCGCTCACGCCTTCCCACGGGTTGATCGCGGCCAGGTGCTTGGGTTGTTCAGCAGCAGTAAACCACTGCGATACCGCGAGGTACGACGTGCCGCTCATGCCGACCTTGCCGGTGCACCAGCTCTGTTCGGCCAGCCACTCGATAAGGTCGTGGCAGTCCTGGCCTTCCTGACGGTCCCACAACACGCTGTTGCCTTCGGAGTCCACGCCGCCACGCACGTCGGGGTTGCAGATGGCGTAGCCCTGGGCGCACCAGTAGGCCGGGTCCGGCGCTTCGAATTTAGCCAGGCCGGAGACCACCGAGTTGCTCAGCCCAACCAGACCGAACACGCCCATCACGCTGACGGATGTGCCTTGGCCTTTGCCATAGGGGCTCCAGCAAACGATGACCGGAACCTGCTCGGTGCCGGCGGGGCGGAAGATGTCGGTGTAGATGGTGGTGCCGTCACGCAGGGTCACGGCCACGTCTTTTTCAAACACGATATCGACGGGAATGGGGCGGAAGGGCGGCGCGATTTGGAAGCCGGCCTTCAGCGTGCGGGTGCCCGGTTCAAAGGCGGTGAGCAAACCGGTACGAGCAGGCGGTAGCGGGTGAGACGGCACGAACATCTTTGGGCAGTCAGTCATGTTGACTCCTTTTTGTTGTTGGTTGCGAGACCGATGCGCCTAAGGTACGACCGCCAAATAAATTAATCAACACGTGTTGATATATGTCAGGATTACGCAAAAATCAGAGCGTATCCATGGAAAAAGACACCCCTTATCCGGCCCGTCGCGGTCGCCGACCTGGCACTAGCAGCACGCGCCAAGCCGTGCTGGACGCCGCGCGTGTGCGCTTTTCCAGTGACGGTTACGCGCGCACGACCATCCGCCTGGTCGCTGCGGATGCCGGGGTCGATGTGGCTCAGGTGATGCAATTTTTCCGTTCGAAGGACGAGCTGTTTGCCGCCGTGATGGAAATTCCGGCGTCGACATTGGCGCGGTTCGACACGCTGTACGAAGGGCCGGATGAGGATCTGGGCGAGCGCGTCGTTCGCGCTTTTCTAACCGCGTGGGAAGGGCTTGCTGAAGAGTCCACACCCTTGATGGCCACGCTGATGGGCGCGTTCGTCAATGACCATGCCCGTGATCAATTGCGCGGCTTTATCCAATCCCGATTGCTGACCGCCGCCAGCGAACGGCTGGGGCCTGATGCGGGGCTGCGGGTTGGGCTGGCGTCCTATCTGCTGATTGGTATGGTCGTAGGCCGGCGCGTGGTTGGCGTGCCCATCTTGGTGGCCGCGGAGCATGCGGAGTTGGTCAGAATCATTGCGCCGGCCATTCAAAAAATTCTTGTGCCATAGGCAAGGAATCTAGCGAATCGGCAGGGGGCGATCATATGAGCAATTTTTTTGCTGCGAGTCTTGAGTCGGTAAGCTTGGGCGTATTTGCGTTATGTATGACACACACCTCCCAATCCGACCGCGTCGGGCAAGGAAGAGTCGGGGAGGGTGGGTTCTGCATACAACGTTGTCTGCGCGCACGGCAGTTGGGAAGCACGCTCTGGACCACCCGCGCCCGCTCCACAGGCCGAGCTGCAATCTGCTCTGGGACGGGAGCCGCCTGGGCAAACACCAGCCATATCTAGAGAGTAAGTCCTGTATCCGTGTCGCTCCACCCAAAGGGATTCCCCATCGCGTCCAGTGTGCCGCACATCATCGGAATGCCGCTGCCTGGGTTGACATCGAACGTGGAGCAATTCCCTAGTCCTTGAGTGACAAAGCTCATTGGGGCTTGAGGAAAGTTCAGTTCCTCATCGCGCTCCCAAAACTGCGCCGCTCGATTCAATTGCTCATCCGTTGCGAGCGAACCGAAATCCAGACTGTCATGCACAACGATCATTTCGCCCATCGTTGGGTAGATTCTGGTTTGGTAGCCGAGGTGGGGAGCCGGTTGAAGGAAGCTCTTGGCAAATTTGGCGATCAGGTTTTTCAGCATGACAATTCCCTCGACTTGAATGTCCCGGAATGGGGATGCCAGATTGGTCTGGCATTTCCAGTTTCCAGTGATTCTGAAAACTGCAAGTCGAGCTTAGAAAGGTGCTTTGGCGGTCAGGCGGAGGTCGTTTTTTGACGAGGAGAATGGCGAGCGGCGTTGGAGCGAAAATGAGCCACTTTGAACAGCTCTGGCAGGGTTTCAAACAGCGCAAATCCGATACCAATTTTGATACCAATCAGTGTGTTTTGCTGAGGACTCACGTGTCTGGAACCCCCATGTTTCCTACTCATAGACCCCCACCCATACCCATGGCTTATCGCATGGTGATGTTGGCGGTAGAAATCACGGTTGGAATCCAGGGGGAGGGGCAAAAAAGGACGCGACTGTACCGGTTTAAGCCGGGTAGCGCTGCTCTATTACGCTGGACGGCGTCTTGCGCGGCGGCGCCCTTGGCGTTTGCCGCAAACAGCTTGCAGAACCTGCGCCAACCCCGGCAAAAAAAGCCCGGCGCTGGGCCGGGCAGTGTTTTTCTACCAGAGATAGCGGTAGCCCAGATTGACGGCCCACGGCTCCTCAAAGTCGTCGCCGTTGGCATGTTCCACATCCAGGTACACCTTCTGCTTTGCGCTCACCTGCAGCACCACGCCGCCGCCCACTTCCGTGCGGCTGCCGGGCATGGCGCTGTCCAGCCGGTGGCCGTTGACGTTCACTTCGCTGTCATTGCCGTGTTCGGTCACGTACGACATCTTGGCGTAGGGCTGCACTTCCTGGCCGTCGAAAGCTTCAGGTTGCGGCCCATCAGCGTGCCTACCCGGCTTTGCAGGGAGTCGACGTCGCCGGGTTTCACCCGCAAGCCGTTGCTGGCTTGGTAGGCGTCGCTGGTGGTGGGGTGGCGGTGACTTCGAGCTGCGGTTCAACGAACCAGCCGTCCTGCAGCTTGATGTGCTTGCCCACTTCCACGTCCGCGCCGATTCCATCGGCGTCGTAGTTGCTTTTCACCTGCTGGCCCATGTTGCTGGTCGATTTGATCTCGTTGTCGAAGCGGTTGTATTTCACTACGCCATCGACATACCAGCCGCTGTCGTGCAGGAAGGTGGCATAGGCGCCCAGCAGCTTGCTGTCGGTTTTGCCGCTGGCGCCTTCGCCGAAGTCGTTATCGGACTGGGCCATGCCGACCATGCCGCCGATAAACACCTTGCCGCCATTTACGGCTACAGCGCCGTCGGCACCGATTTCCATGCCCGATACGTCTTGGTCGAACGCGCGGCTTGAGTGCTCGCCAAATTCGTAGCGTTTGTTGATGCCGCGTACCCACAGACCGCCTTCGTCGTCACCCATGCGCAGCTCGCCCAGGCGTTTGTTCAGCGCGTTCATTTCCGCGCTCCACAAGGTGGCGGTTGCGGCCACGTTGGCCACTGCCGCATTGGCGCCCGTGCTCAGGCTTTCTGGTTGGTTAGCCAGATTGCCACCGGGAGCAGCGGGTACCTGCGCGGTATTGCGCAAGTACCAATCCTCACCTTGCTGCTCCAGGGTGTAACGGAAGGCGCCGGCGTCGACGTGCTCGCCATACAGGTTGAATTGGCCCGCGCCACCCGCGGCGTCCACCAGCATGAGTTGCTGGCCACTGGCGCCGGCTCGTGGCCGGTGTCGGCCACAACCAGCTCGTGCTGGCCGCTGGTTTGCCCGGTGATCAGCAGCAGATCGCCGGCGTTGGCGGCCAGGTCGGTGTTCATAAAGAACTGCCCGCTGCCGCTCAGGTCGCCATTGATGGTCAGGGTTTTAAAAGCCGCGCCGGGTACGAAGTGCACGCCACCGGCGTCTAGGTTCAGGTCTTTTACGTCCGAGTCACCGGTAACGTTCCAGGCCGCGCCATCGCTCAGGGCGAACGTGCCGCCGTGGGTGACCGCGCCGGTCAGCGCACCTTTGCTCATCAGCAGGTCCACCACGCTGCTGCCATCGGCACGAATATCGCCGACCAACGCGGAGTTGCCTTCGCTGCGCAGGGTCACGGTACTGCCGTTATCCGCCTCCAGCAGCATGCCGGTCGCGCTGTGCAGGTGGCTGCCGTCTACGCGCAGGTCGAGCTTGGCGCCATCCGCGCGGACCACGCTGGCCTGATCGGCCTGCACGTCGCTGTCGGTCAGGGTTACCGTATTGAGGGCGGAACTGCTGACGCCTGTCAGGGATTTTCCGCTGGCCAATAGCGCATGGGCATCGCTGCCTTTAGCCACTACCTGGCTGTTGGTCAGGTTGATGCGAGCGCCGCTGTCGATGCCCAGGCCGTTAGACGCCGCACCGCTGGTTTCAATGTTCACGTTGGTGGCGCTGATGGTCGATGGCGTTGTCGCAGCTGCCGTATTGCCGCTGGCGGTAAAGCCATTGGTGTTCGCGCTGCGGGTGGCCACCGTGCTGTTGCTGAGTTGCACCACGCCGCCGCTGCGGTGTACACGCCGTGGCTGCCGAAGCGCGCGCCGTCATTGAGGCTGTCGACCTCGATGGCCACGTGGTCGGCGTTTACGGTGCTATTGAGGCCGCCACTGGTGGCGCCTTGGGCACTAATCCGATGGAGTTGGTACCGTAGGCACCGACCGTGCTGTTGCTCGCTGTGATCTGGCTGCCATTGGCTACAGAAAAGCCTGCGCCATTGCTGCCTGCCTCCACCGTTACCTTGTCGACAACAGCGCTGCCTTGTGAGACGACGACAATACCGCCGGACACCGTGCTGTCGCGAATATCGAGGGTGCTGCCGACGTCACCGACCTGAATGCTGTTCTTGATGTTGGAGTTGGTCAGTGTCGCGCTGCCTCCAGTGCCAATACGCACACCGAAGGCGGCCGCGGTGGTGATGTTCAGATTGCTACCGATAAGCCGACCGTTCTTGTCGATGAAAACGCCATAGTCGGTCGAGCCGGTGCCATAGGCCTTGATGATCAGGTCCTCGGCCTGCAATTGACCGCTGTTGGTAATGCGCACCGCGCTACCGCTGGCGCTGTCGAACGTATTGCCCGACGAACTCTGATGGCTGTTATCGACCTGCAGCCCAGCGGCGCGTGACGAATCGCACGCCAACACGGCAAACAGCGTGGCAATCGCCACAGCCAGCGGGGATTTTTTAAAGGACGTTTTCATGGCTGTCTCCATCGCTTGAAGTTGATGGCGACAGCGTTGCAATTCCTGTTGGTGCGGCCTGTAGAAAATTTCCCGTTAGTTGTAGGAAATTTCTGACGCTTCAGCGAAGCCAACTATGCTTCTGGGCGTGTCCCATACGGCCAGGGAAGCGCCATGAGCCGAGTGTTGATAGTCGACGACCACCCCATGATCCGCTTTGCCGCGCGCGTGTTGCTGGAGCGTGCCGGTTATGAAGTGGTGGGGGAGGCCGACAACGGCGTCGAGGCGCTGGCCATGGCCCGTGACACCCAGCCCAACCTGGTGGTGCTGGATATCTACATTCCCAGGCTCGACGGCCTGGAGCTGATTCCCCGCCTGCAAGCCCTGAGCGCGCCGCCAAAAATTCTGGTGCTCAGCTCCATGAACCCGGCCATTTACGCTAGCCGCTGCATGCTGGCCGGTGCCTCGGCGTTTGTGGCCAAGAGCAATAACCTCAGCGAGCTGGTAGGGGCGGCCAAGGCGGTGCTTTCCGGCAACAAGTATTTTCCCGACACCACGCTGCTGTCGGTGCGCCGCAGCGACGGCGTGCTGGATGACGCCGTCATGTTGCAGTCGTTATCCGACCGCGAAATTGTGGTGCTCAAGTACCTGGCGTCTGGCCTGAGCAACAAGGAGATTGGCGAGCAGATGCTGATCAGCAATAAAACCGTCAGCACCTACAAAGCCCGCCTGTTGCTCAAGCTCAAGGCCCACTCGTTGGTCGACCTGATCGGCTTTGCCCAGCGCAATGGCGACTATCTCTAAGGCCCTGGCAGTCCTGCTGGCGCTGAGCGTAACGGCGCCAGTCGTATGCGCCGCTACCGCCGACAGCCTGTGGCAGCAAAGCGGCGTGCACAACTACCGGCTGTTGGTGCTGGGTGTGCTGGCGCTGTTGTTGATCCTCGGTTGGAACTGGCGGTTGCGCCAGGAAGTGGCCAAACGCAAAGCCGCCGAGCGCGCCTTGAAAGACCAGTTGCTGTTCCAGCAAACGCTGTTCGACGGCATGCCGCAGCCGATTTATGTGCGCGACCGCGAGGGCCGTTTGCTCGGCGCCAACCGCAGTTTGTGCGAGGCCCTGGAAACGTCCCGCGAACACCTGTTGGGCAAACGCATTACCGAACTCACCTGGCTTTCCCCGGCGGATGCAGCGCTTTACCAGCAGCGTTACGAAGCCGCCGTGCGCGAGGAGAAGACGCTGGTGTCTGACCTGCGTTTTCAAGTGGGCGAGCGCGCCATCGAGGCCTACGCCTGCTGGTGCCGTACCGCAATGGTGCCGGCACAGTGGCCGGCATGATCGGCGGCTGGGTAGACGTGACCGAGCGCTACCAACTGCTGGCGGACCTGCGCCTCGCCAAAGCGCAGGCCGACCAGGCCAGCCTGGCCAAAAGTACGTTTCTGGCCACCATGAGCCACGAAATTCGCACGCCGATCAGTGCGGTCATCGGCATGCTCGAATTGGCCCTTCGCCAAGCCGACAACGGCGTGTGGGAGTGCGAGCCGATCCAGATCGCGTACGAGTCGGCCAATTCCCTGATGGCCCTGCTCGGCGACATTCTGGATATCGCCAAGATCGAGTCCGGGCGCTTTACCTTGCAGGCGCAGCGCGCCAATCCCAGCCAGTTGGCCAGCGCCGTGGTAGCCATCTTCAGCGGCCTGGCGCGGGACAAACAGCTCGCGCTGGAGCTGCACGTGCAGCCGGCCGTGGATACCGACGTGCTGATCGACCCGCTGCGCTTCAAGCAGATTGTGAGCAACCTGATCAGCAACGCCATCAAGTTCACCGACCACGGCAGGTACGCGTGGAGCTGACAGCCGAATCGTCCGAAGCCGATGTGCTGCACCTGCAACTCAAGGTCTCGGACACCGGCATCGGCATTAGCGAAGCGGGGCAGCAGCAGCTCTTTGCCACGTTCACCCAGGTGCACGGCGCCGAACAGGGCGCCCGTGGCGGTAGCGGCCTGGGCCTGAGCATTTGCCGGACCCTGGCGGCGATGATGGGGGGCAGCGTCACCCTGGCTAGCGAGTTGGGCCAAGGCACACAGGTCGTCGTCCACCTCGTGCTGCCACGTCTGCCGGCTATAGAAACCTCTCCAGAGCCGGCCAGCGAACCGGCAGAAACGCTGCGCTCACTGACCGTATTGGTGGTGGATGACCACCTGCCCAACTGCCAACTGCTCACCCGGCAACTGGACTATCTCGGCCACCACACCCACGCTGCCCACGACGGCGCGCAGGCCTTGCAAGCCTGGCGGGCCGGCCACTTCGATCTGGTGATTACCGACATCAATATGCCCACCCTGAACGGCTTCGAACTGGCGCGGGCCATCCGCAGCGCTGAACAGGCCAGCGGCCAGGCGCCGTGCACCATCCTCGGTTTTACCGCCAATGCTCAACGTGAAGAAATCGAGCGCTGCAAGCTGGCCGGGATGGATGACTGCCTGTTCAAACCCATCAGCCTCGACCAGCTCAGGCAGCGCGTGCAGGGCTATGCGCCGCCAGCGGCCTTCACGCTGGGCGACCTTGAGCCGCTAACCGGTGGTGACCTCGGTATCACCCGGGAACTGTTGCAGGGCAGCATCAGCGCCAACCACGATGACCTTGCCACGCTCCTGCAACTGCATGCCGACGCTGATCGCGGCGGCTTGGCCCGGCAGGCACACAAGATTAAAAGCGGCGCACGCCTGCTCAACGACCAGGCGTTGGTGGCGCTGTGTGAAAACCTCGAAGCAGCCTGCCGGCAGGGCGCCGACAGGGAAGCGCTGAGGTTGCAGGTCACCGCGCTTGAACTCGGCATTCAGCAATTGGAACTGACCCTGCAACAGCACCTGCTTGCGCTGGGTTAAAGTCGGGGCGCTTCATTGCCGCCCAACGCCACCACTTACCAGGAACCCCCATGCGCACAGGAACTGCCCACTGCAAAGAAGTCGATCTGGTTTATGAAGATTGGGGCGATAGCAGCGCGCCGCCGCTGCTGTTGATCATGGGGCTCGGCGCGCAGATGGTGCTGTGGCCGGATGGCTTCTGTCAGCAGCTGGTCGAGCGCGGTTTTCGCGTGATCCGCTTCGACAATCGCGACTCCGGCCTGTCTGGCCGCATCAACAAACCCTTCAACACCCCGATGTGGAAACTGCTGGCCCGCGCCCAGCTCGGGCTGCAATCGCCGGCGCCGTACACCCTGGAAAACATGGCCGACGATGTCGCGCAACTGATGGACCACTTGGAAATCTCTTCGGCCCATGTGGTCGGCGCGTCCATGGGCGGCATGATCACCCAGGTGTTTGCCGCGACCTATCCTGAGCGCGTGCGGGCGCTGACCATTCTGTTCTCGTCCACCAACCAGCCCTTGCTGCCACCGCCGGCCTTCGGCGTGTTCCGCAAACTGATCTCACCACCGAAAAAAGGCGCCTCGGCCGATGAAATTGTGCAGCGGCAAAAAGAGCTGTTCCTGGCCATCGGCAGCGCCGCGCACCCGATGCCGGAGGCCGAACTCGATGCCCTGATCCGCCTGCAAATCGCCCGCGGCGCCGACTTCAAAGCCACCGCCCGGCAGTTCGCCGCGATTCTGGCGACCGGTGATTTGCGCCGCTACAGCCAACGCATCAAGGCACCGACTGTCGTCATTCACGGGCTGGCCGACAAGCTGGTGCGCCCGGCCGGCGGCAAGGCGATTGCGCGGGCGATTGGTGGGGCGAAATTGCAGTTGGTAAAAGGCATGGCCCATGACCTGCCGCGCGCGTTGTGGCCGCAGATTATCGCGGGGATTGGCGCGCGCTAAGTGGCATTGCCGGGCGTGGCGTCGGCGCCATTCAAGGTCTCCAGCAAACGGTTGAAGGCCTCGATGCTGAGCGGCGGGTAGTAGTAATAACCTTGCACTTCGTCGATACCTTCGGCCTGCACAAGTTGCAGCTGCGCCGAGGTTTCTACGCCCTCGGCGGTGGTTTGCAGCGACAGCGCGCGGCATAGCCCGGCGATTGACGACAACAGCGCGCGCCCGCGCGGCGATTGTTCGAGATCGGAGATAAAACTGCGGTCGATTTTCACCCGGTCCAGGGGCAGTTCCTTCAGGTAACTCAGCGACGAGTAGCCGGTGCCGAAGTCGTCCAGGGCAATGCGAAAGCCGGCATCGCGCAAGGCTTGCAGGCGCTGACGAGCGAACGCGGAATCTTCCAGCAGAATGGATTCGGTTACCTCCAATTCCAACGACTCGGCAGGCGCCGCGCACTGCGCCATGCTGTCGCGCAATACCTGCAACAATTGTTCGTCGCGCAGCTGACGTGCCGACAAGTTGATGGCCAGCGACAACGACCAGCCGCGCGCTTGCCAGCCGTCAAGCAACACCGCCGCTTCGCGAACAATCCAATGCCCGATGGGCACAATCAGGCCGA
>NZ_JBWBZC010000008.1:0-228483 GCF_056174845.1 Pseudomonas sp. CC11G | reverse complement strand
GGCGTGTCGCTCAAGGCCGAAAGCGGCGACGTCATCTGCCTGATCGGCGCCAGCGGTTCGGGCAAAAGTACCTTTCTGCGCTGCATCAACTTTCTGGAGCAGCCAACGACGGCGCGATGAGCCTGGATGGCCAGCAAGTGCGCATGGTCGCCGACCGTGGCGGTATGCGCGTGGCCGACGAAGACGAGCGCAACGCATCCGCTGCCGCCTGGCCATGGTGTTCCAGCACTTCAACCTGTGGAGCCATATGACGGTGTTGGAAACATCACCATGGCCCCGCGCCGGGTGCTGGGCGTGAGCAAGGAAGAAGCCGAGGCGCGTGCCCGCCGCTATCTGGAAAAAGTCGGTTTGCCGGAGCGCGTGGCCAACCAGTACCCGGCGTTTCTGTCTGGCGGCCAGCAGCAGCGCGTGGCGATTGCCCGGGCGCTGGCGATGGAACCGGAAATCATGCTGTTCGACGAACCGACCTCGGCGCTCGACCCCGAGCTGGTGGGCGAAGTGCTGAAAGTTATTCAGGCATTGGCCGAAGAAGGCCGCACCATGATTCTGGTGACCCACGAAATGGGCTTTGCCCGTCAGGTGGCGAGCCAGGTGGTGTTTTTGCACCAGGGCAAGATTGAGGAACAAGGCGCGCCGAAGGATGTGCTGGATAACCCGCAGAGCGATCGGTTGCGGCAGTTTTTGAGCGGGAATCTCAAATAACTCCCCGTCGTCCCAGCGCAGGCTGGGACCCAGAATGTTCCGGCGAACGTATTCCCCTGAACGACTCTGGATCCCAGCCTTCGCTGGGATGACGGTGTGAGCGTCGGGAGATTGCGCAAAACCCATAAAAAAACCGGGCACATGGCCCGGTTTTTTATTGCAGCGAAATCCTCACGCCTTGGGCAAGGTAACGCCCAGTTGACCCTGGTACTTGCCACCACGGTCCTTGTACGACACTTCACAGGCTTCGTCCGACTGCAGGAACAGCATCTGCGCCACGCCTTCGTTGGCGTAGATTTTCGCCGGCAAGGTGGTGGTGTTGGAGAATTCCAGAGTTACGTGGCCTTCCCACTCCGGTTCCAGCGGGGTGACGTTGACGATGATGCCGCAGCGCGCATAGGTGCTTTTGCCCAGGCAGATGGTCAGTACGTCGCGCGGAATGCGGAAGAATTCCACGGTGCGCGCCAGGGCGAAGGAGTTCGGCGGGATGATGCAAACATCGCTTTTAACGTCGACAAAGCTCTTCTCATCAAAGTTCTTCGGGTCGACGGTGGCCGAGTTGATGTTGGTGAACACCTTGAATTCGTCGGCGCAGCGTACGTCGTAGCCGTAGCTGGACACCCCGTAGGAGATCAGCTTGTTGGCGCCTTCGGCCCGCACTTGGCGCTCCACGAAGGGCTCGATCATGCCGTGCTCTTGGGCCATGCGGCGAATCCACTTATCCGATTTGATGCTCATGGCAAGGTGTCCTGAATAGCGAGGTGAAAAAGTGTGGGCATCTTACCGGGAGCCACGGCCGGGTTCAAAGGCCGGCTCGCCCTTTCGGGCAATCGGCCGTGGGGCGAATACGCCAAAGGCGTATCCGCCGCTTCACCGCCTCGCCTTAAAACTGCGGCGTGTATTTGACGGTGAACATCACGTTGCGCGGGTCGCCGTAGTAGTTGCCGCCGTCCTGATCGTTGTACGCAGGAATGTAGTACTTCTTGTCGAAGACGTTGTTGAGGTTCACGGCGATGCCAATCTCGTCGGTGGCCTGGTAAGCAACCCGACTATTCCAGATCGCCAACCCAGGCAGCTCGTACTCGTGGTTCTGGCTCGGCGTATGGCTGCTGGCGTTAACCCCGGCACCCACGCTAACGCGGCTGAAATCCCCCGGCAGTTTGTAATTGGCCCACACGCGCAGCATGTGTTTGGGGGTCCAGGTGCTGAAGATCTGACCTTCCTGGTCGGGATCTTTCAGAAACTTGGTGGTGTTATAGGTGTAACCGGCAAACAGTTGCAGGTCGGTCACGACTTCACCGCTGACCTCTGCTTCAAACCCCTGGCTGCGCACCTTGCCCGAGGCGCGCGAGCAGTACCAACCGTCACAGGAATAAGCGACGTCGGAGTAATCCAGGGTGGCGCGGTTCTCCTGGTCGTAGCGGAACACCGCCAGCGAGACGTTGACGCGGCCATCAGCCAGCTCACCCTTCACGCCTGTTTCGTAGTTGCTGCCCTCAATCGGCTTGAGCATGCCCTGGCTGACGGTGCGTTCTGTTTGCGGAATAAACACGTCGGAATAGCTGGCGTAGGCCGACCAGTCCGGCGTCAGCTCATACACCACGCCGGCAAAGGGCGTGACGCGGCCGGTGCTCTGGGTTTGCGAATCCACGTCCCAGCCGGGCTGACGGACACCGAGTTTTTCCTGGTAAGCGGTGTACTCGTAGTCGTACCAGCTGGTGCGAGCACCGAGAATCAGGGTGAGCGGGTCCAGCAGTTTTACCCGCCAGGTGCCGTAGATGCCTTTCTGGCGAACATCGTACGTACTGGGGTTATAGCTACCACCCGGCTGGGCGAGGATGCTTTGCAGGTCCTCATAGGGCCGGTGGTTATTGATGTTGAGCAGATCCGCCGTCCAGGTGCGGTATGCCGCGTAAGCGCCCTCGTTGGTGTACTTGGAGTAGTTGGCGCCCAGCACGGCGGACTGCTCGAAGCCCAAGGCATCGAACTTGCCATCCACGTACATATCGATGCCGCGGTTTTTGCTTTGGTAGTCGGTGTTGTAGTCGAAATAAGCCGAGCCACCGCCGCCTGGGGCGACGCGTCCGACCATGTACTGATAGGTGGCCTCATTACTTTCAAACATGCCAAACGCGGCGGCTTTGAATTTCCAGTCGTCGTTGAAGCGGTGCTCAAGGTCCACATACACCGAAGTCTGGTCGTTCATGCCACGGTTCCAGGTGGAACCGGTGTACGTCGAGCGCGACAAGCCCAGGTCGCTGCCATCTTCATTACGTGGCATGCCAAGGAAATACGGCCGGTAATGCCCTTCATGGTGATTGAAACCCACACCCAGCGTGGTGCTGTCGCTCAGATCGAAATCCAGCGCACCGTAAATGACCTGGTCCCAGTTCCATTTGTAATCGACGAAGGAATCGGCCTGCTGGTAGTCCACGACGGTACGACCACGGATGGTGCCTTCGCTATTCAGCGGCCCGCCGGCATCCACTTGCAGCCCATAGCTGTCCCACGAACCGGCCTTGCCGGTAATGGTGACGGTCGGCTTGTCCTGCCCGCGCTTGCGCACCAGATTGATCGCCCCGCCTGGGCTGTTCGCGCCTTGCAGCAAGCCAGCGGCGCCGCGCAGGAACTCCACGCGGTCGTAGATGACCATGGACTCGGTCAGGTAGCTGCCCAGCGAATAGAGGCTGCGCGGCGTGGGTACGCCGTCGTATTGCAGCGCTTCGATATCGAAGCCCCGGGAAAAGATGAACATGCCGGGGCCTGGCGACTTGGTGGAGGTCATGCCGGTGGTGTTGATCAGGGCCTCGGTGAGCGAGGTGATGTTCTGGTCGTCCATGCGTTGGCGGGTGAGCACGGTGACGGACTGGGGAATGTCTTTGAGCTTTTGCGCGCCTTTGCCGATGGTGACGGCGCCGGTGGTGTAGGAGCCGGTGCCTTCGGTGGTTTCACCCAGGCTGTTGCCGCTGATTTCGGCGGCGCCCAGGGCCAGGGAGTCTGCCGGCAGGCTCACCAGGCTGAAGCGGGCGGTGCCTTCCTGGCGAACTTGCAGGCGGCTACCTGTCAGCAGTTTGGTGAAGCCTTCGTCGAGGGAGTATTCGCCTTGCAGGCCTGGCGAGTTGAGGCCGGCGGTTTGGGCGGATGCGAACGACAGCATTACGCCGCTGGCGGCTGCGAATTGGCTGAGTACGGTGCCTAAGGGGCCGGGGGAGATGGTGTAGGTGATGCGGGTGGTGTCGGTTTGGGCCCAGGCGGGTGATACGGTGGTGATCAGAAGCGGGGTGCCGAGGGCCAGGGTGAACAGGGCCTGGCGGATGGCTTTGGGCAATGGGTGGCGCGGCGGGGTCATTAATCTCGATCCTTGTGGCGGTAGCAGAGTTAGGGGCGGTTTGGCCGCTCTATTGCTTGAGCCGGACGAGATTTGGAATCGGCAACCAAGATGGGAAATATTTTCATCTGGGGATTAAATCATGGAGGTTGTTGGGGGGTGTTTTGGAGAGCGGGTTTTTCTTCATTGCCGCGTGTGCTGGGCGTTTTTGTTTCGCGCCTTACGCGCGAGTCACTTTTTAGCAGTCGCCCTAAAAAGTAACCAAAAACGGCTTGCCCCTACCTGGGGTTTTCACTGCGTGAAAACTCCCCTCCCTCCGTCGTCGCTCCAGGGGCCGGGCTGAGGGCCATCCATGGCCCCATCCCTCTCCGCGGCTCCCGGCCGCTACGACCCCTTACGCAACGACTCCACTCGGCCTGGCGCTAAAGGGGCGGACAGATCAAAAACCAGATCAAAAACCAGATCAAAAAATCGAGGCTGAAGCCTCTCCCACAGGGGGATGCGGTCCATTGTGGGAGAGGCTTCAGCCTCGATTCCTGGAAAAGACAATGCCAAGAGCACCGCGTTTTAGCTGTTGATCTTGATCTTGCTCTGCCCGCCCCTTGAGCGCAGGCCGAGTGGAGTCGTTGTGGAGGGGGTTGAGCGGCATGGATGCCGCGAGAGGCACGATGGGCCAGGGACGGCCCGTCGTGGCGTGCCCCCGGAACAACGATGGAGCGAGGGTAGTTTTCACGCAGTGAAAACCCCAGGTGGGGGCTAGCGTTTTTGGTTACTTTTGTCGCAATGACAAAAGTGACTCGCGCGTAAGGCGCGAAACAAAAACTCCCTGCACCCACGGTAATGAATACCTCCCAAGACCAAAAAATCAAAACTAAGTTTAACCACCGGTCGGAATGTAACAAACCAGTTACCTATTTAATGGTGCATAGACAATGCCCGACTATCCTGTCGATGGCCCTGCCTTATCCCCCTATTTGCCCGCACTTAACTGAAGTCAAAGTGCCATCAAATGCAGCAGAAGGATCTGTGCACCCACAACTTCCAACTTAACTTTTCGCCGAACTCATGACGGCGAATGGCGGTAGCCTTGCCAAATAAAAACCATATCTATCAATCTGTTAATTAAATAAGAAAGCACGCTAAGCAACCAACCAACCAGTGGCTATTAGCCACAGTGTTAATCCAACGTTACAACCACGCCCTGGAACTTCCGTACCATTCTTTACTTACCAACGACCTGAATATCCCCGCAGTTCGCAAAGTAATTAAGTTATTCCCGCAAGTTCACCCCGCTACATATAAACACCTGCCAAGGAAGTGTTTGTCGTACTTGCCGTCAGGCGGGTCCTCTGCATCGCATAGGAGTCGGCGTTATGGTTCAAGTCAGTTATCCCGGTGTGTATATCGTCGAGAAAGCCAGCGGCGTGCGCACCATCACCGGTGTCGCCACCTCGGTGGCCGCCTTCGTCGGCTACACCCGCAAAGGCGTGCCCGACAAAGCAGTCGCCATCACCAGCTTTGCCGACTTCGAGCGCGGTTACGGCGGGCTCGACCGCGACAGCCCGGTGTCGTACGCCGTGCGCCAGTTTTTTCTCAATGGCGGCACCCAGGCGTTGATCGTGCGCGTGGCCACCGGCTATGCCACTGCCGGCTGGGTACTTAACGACGGCGCGGCGGCGGCCACCCTGAACGTCACTACGTCCAGCCCTGGCGGCTGGGGTAATGGCATTCGCCTGAGCGTACAGCAGACCGGTGTGCGCAACCCCGATAGCGACTTCAACCTGGTGGTGCTGCAACTGCAGCCCGACGGCGCCACCCTGGTGCCGGTGGAAACCCACCGCAACCTGAGCCTGGACAGCAAGTCGCCGCAGTACGTGGAGTCGGTGGTGAACAACGCCTCGGCCTATATCAAGGTGGAGCGCGACGGCGCCCTGGTGTTTGCCGGCAATGGCGCGGCGGTAAGTGCCGAATTGACCTTCCCCCTCGCCCCCGCCAATAGCACGCTCGGCGGCACGCTGGACGGCACCACGCCGTTTCTGCTGACCCTCGAAGGCGCGCCGTGGGCGAACATTGGCGACCTGGTGTCTGCCACCAACGACGCCATCGTCGCTGCCGGCCTGGCCGCCACCCTGCAAGCCTCGGAAACCGGCGAAGACGGCCAGGCCGGCAACGATCACCTGGCGCTGCAATCGTTAACCACCGGCGAGTTCTCCAGCGTGGTGATTGCCGGCGGCGCATTTGGCGGCCTCAGCGCCCTGGCCAAACTCGGCGCGGCCAATGGCGGACGGGAATTTACCGGCGCCGCCGAACACCGTCCGGCAGTGGTCAGTAATGTGGCGCCCGCCTCGGCCGGCGTCGACGGTGCTCGCGGTGGCGCCACCGATCTTGTGGGCAGCGAGTCGGGCAAGACCGGCATCTATGCGCTGCTCGATGCCGACCTGTTCAACCTGCTGGTGATACCGGAAACGTTCGAGATGACCGCTGGCCAGGAAGCCGGGATTATTCCGGCGGCGGTGGCGCTGTGCGAAGCGCGCCGGGCGTTTTATATCGTCGATGCGCCGGCCAATCGCACCCTGGCCAATATCGGCAGCTGGGCCAACGGCGCCTCGCAGTCGCGCAATGCGGCCACCTACTTTCCAGCGGTGCGCATTGTCGATCCGCTGGATGGTTTGCGACCGCGCGCCATGGCCCCATCCGGCACCCTGGCCGGGGTGTATGCGCGTACCGACGCCACCCGTGGCGTATGGAAAGCACCGGCTGCACAGACGCCAACCTGAATGGGGTTCTCGATTTGGCGTTGCCGGTCAACGACCTGGAGAACGGCCAGATCAACCCGCTGGGCATCAATGTGCTGCGCAGTTTTCCTGCCTACGGTCGCGTGGCCTGGGGCGCGCGCACGATGAAGGCGGCGACGCCCAGGCCGACGAATACAAGTACATCCCCATCCGCCGCCTGGCGCTGTTTCTGGAGGAAAGCCTGTACCGCGGCACTCAGTGGGTGGTGTTCGAGCCCAATGACGAACCGCTGTGGGCGCAAATCCGCCTTAACCTCGGCGCCTTTATGAACGGGCTGTTCCGCCAGGGCGCCTTCCAGGGCAAAACCCAGCAGGAAGCCTTCTTTGTGAAGTGCGACAAAGAGACCACCACCCAGGCCGACCGCAACCTCGGCATCGTCAATATCCAGGTCGGCTTTGCTCCGCTGAAACCGGCGGAATTTGTCGTCCTGACCATTCAACAGATCGCTGGCGATCTGCAATAAAGGAGTCGGACCATGGCCCAATTCGCGGTTACACCCATCGCTTCGACCCCTACAAAAACTTCAAATTTCGCATCAAGTGGGACGGCCGTTACGTGGCCGGCGTCAGCAAGGTCGGCGCCCTCAAGCGCACCACCGAAGTGGTGGAGCACCGTGAAGGCGGCGACCCCTCCACCTCGCGCAAATCGCCGGGGCGGACCAAGTACGAGGCCATCACGCTGGAACGTGGGGTTACCCATGATCTGGAATTCGAGACCTGGGCCAACAAGGTCTGGCATATCGGCACCGGCCTAGGCGCGGAAGTGAGCCTCAAGGACTTTCGCAAAGACCTGATCCTCGAGGTGTACAACGAGGCCGGGCAAGTGGTGCTGGCCTACAAGCTGTTCCGCTGCTGGGTGTCGGAATTCCAGGCGCTGCCGGACCTGGATGCCAACGCCAATGCCATCGCCATTCAAACCCTCAAGCTGGAAAACGAGGGCTGGGAGCGCGATAGCGAAGTGGCCGAGCCCAGCGAACCGGCGCTGGTGGGTTGACCATGACGGCGCGGGCCTTTGGCGCGGTGGAAGACCTCGACCTGGATTTTGCCAGCGCCGACCGGCCGCAGCTGGTCACGCAACTGCTGGCCCAATGCAGCGAGACGGCCGACGCCGCGTATTGGTGGGCGCAGCCGGTGAGCAGTCGCACCGTCGCCCTATTGCAGTTGGCGGCACGCAGTGAAGGGTTGAGCGTGTTGCCCTTTACCGCGCAATGCAGCCAGTGCAACGAGGCTTTCGAGTTCGACTTGCCGCTGGCGCCGTTACTGGCCGAGCCCATCGACCCCACGCCGCTGCGCGTGCAGTTGCACAGCCGCACCCTGGCCCTTCGGCGCGCCACCGGCAACGACTTGCGCCAGTGGCGCGCCGCCCAGCCCGGCAGCCAGGAACAGGCCGTGCAATTGATGCTCGACAGCCTGTTGCTCGAAGGCGAGGTGCAGGCCGACGACCATGGGCCGCTGGCTGCTGCGCTGGCCGATGCCGACCCGTTGGCGGCCTTTGCCGTGGCCTGCCAATGCCCGGCGTGCGGTGCCGAGCGCGAGGTGGATATCGACCTCGATGCCGCTGCCCTCGCCCGCCTGCACCAGCGTCAGCGCGCGTTGCTGCTGGATATCCATCAACTTGCCAGCCGCTATGGCTGGAGCGAAGCCCAGGTGCTGGCCATTCCGGCGAGCCGCCGTGCCCAGTATCTGGCCCTGATCGAGCAGACGTTATGAGTGATTATTTTGCCGCGCTGCTACGGCCAGTGGCCTGACCGGCGCGCCTGGCGCTGCACCACCTGGCGATGCGGGTTTGGAAGTGGTGGATACGTTTACCGCGCCGCCACCAGCTGTTGGCCAGACGACTACACCGCCGACCTCACCCGCCGCAAAGCCCATCATGCGTAAAAACGTTGAGCCGGCGACGGCTGTAGAGGTGCGAGCGACGGTAACTGAGGCCAGCCGTGCACCTGTTGCTCAACCTACGCTCGCCACACCTCAGCCGTCGGTTCCAGAGGCGATTACAGCGGCGGATCACCTGCCGTTACGCAACAAGCGCTGCTGCAATCGGTGTTCCAGTGGGTGGCCAGTGATCCGCAGCAAGCACCTGAAGTCGCTGTCAGTGAACCTGCGCCACATCGCGTGGCTGCTCCCACTCACGCGCAGATTTCTGCTGCTGCACAGCCTGCACCCGCTGTACCTCTGCCCAGCCCAACTGTGCTCGCCGCGCCCAACGAAACCCACAGCGTTGCCGCCGCCCACCCAGTGGCCAAACCGCTACCGGCGCCAAGCATTGCGCTGCCGGCAGCCAACCCGGTCGCCACACTTCAAACCACCGCACCAGCCGAGGTCTCCGCCGCACCCGTCGAGCAACCCATCACCGTGTCCATCGGCGCTATCCATTTGCGCGTGGACGCCCCTGCCGCCCCGGCGCAACCAGCGGCCGCCGTTAAACCCGCCACGACCAAACCCGCACCCGCAGCTGCCAGCAATGCACCCGCCCGAAGTGGCCTGAGCCGCCGCGCCTTGAGGTCGTTCTAACCATGGCCCTGGCCGATTCCGGGCGCGCCATCGGCGCTGTCACCCGCCTGCTGCAAGACCTGCTGATTCGCCGGGGCTTCGACGTGGCCGTGGGCAAACCCGAGCAAGCGGCCAAAACCAATAGCGACCAGAAACTCAACCTGTACCTGTTCGAAACCGCCTTCGATGGCCAGTTGCGCAACCAGGTGCTGCGCGACGGTGAAGCGCCGCCGATCTGGTTGGTGCTCAAGTACCTGCTGACCGCCTTCGACGTCGGCGAAAACAGCGACAGCGCCGCCGCCCACGACCTGCTCGGCCGAGGCATCGCCGCGCTGCAGGAGCTGGCTTTTTTGCGGTTGGACGCACTGGTACCGCTGGACGTGCGCAAGGCCCTGGAGAACAACCCCGAGCCGCTAAAGCTGAGCTTTGACGACGCCCACGTCGACCTCATCGCCAAGACCATGCAAGGCAGCGACGAGCGTTATCGGCTGTCGATAGCCTTTCAGATTCGTCCGGTGATGATCGTGCCCGCCGCCCTGCCCCGCGGTGCGCTGCTGGTGGGCGTGAACTACAGCACCGCGCCGCAGACCGTGATTGGCCGTGACGGTGTACAGATCGACGTCACTGCTTCCATGGGCGCGACGCTGATGCGCGTGGAGCCGGCGCGGGTAGAAATCGGCGCCACGTTTACGATTTACGGCGATGACCTGAATTCCAGTAGCCATGAGGTGCTGCTCGGCGCTGTGCCGCTGACCATCCTCGAACGCGCGCCGGATCGGCTGCGCGTGCAGGCCCAAGCCGCCAGTGGCGCCACCCTGGAAAGCGGCACGCGGCTGTCGGCCGGCGAGCTGCCGTTGATTGTGCGGCGGCGTCTGGGCAACGACCGGTTTCGCTCCAGCAACCTGCTCGCTGCCACGCTGTTGCCAACGTTGACCAGCGCCGCTCTGGCCGGCGGCGATCTGCAGCTACACGGTCTGCTGCTGGGCAAACAGGATGACGATGTAACGGTGCTGTTTTACCGCCAAAACGACGGCACCACCGTGCACCTGTTCGACACCTTTAGCGCCAGCGCCGACCAGCAAACCCTGACCGTTCCCGGCGCCGCCGCAGCGGTACCCGGTGGCGACTACCTCGTGATTCTGCGGGTGAACAACCAGCAGGCGCTGGGCAGCCCCGTGGTGAGCGTGCCATGAGCGGCTTTGTGCCTGGGCTGCAGACCACCGACGCCGGCACCCTGTACTGGCTGAATCAGGTCACCCTGCGCCTGCGTCGGGAAGTTTGCTGGTTGTGGCGTGAGCGCGGCGAACAGGGCAATGCCGTGCTGCCGGGGGAGATCAACCCCGCGGCCTTTGCCCTCGACCTGCAGCGTTATCACTATGAGAAACAGCAGTTCTTCAGCAGCGACGTGACGGCGCGCTACCTCACCGAGCAAATTGATCAGCCGCCCAGCACAGCACTTGTGGCCAGCACCTTCCTGGCGATGGCCGGGCGGTTGCAGCTGAAACCGGTGGAGCGTTTTGTGTTGGCCCTGGCCCTGCTGCCCAGCTTCGATAGCGCGGCAGGCGCCGTCATTGCGTGTTGCCAGAACGACCCTAACCGTCAGGCGCCGAACCTGGCCCTGGCCCAGCGTCTGTGGAACCAGCCGGACGAATTACTGCGCTGTTTCGATCCCGGTCACCCACTCTTCAGTCACGGCGTGTTGAACCCCATCAGCGGCTGGGATACGCCGTTGCACGTACCGGCCATGGTCGCCCGCGAGCTGCTGCTTCCCGGCATCCCCCTGCCGTGGGCATTGGCGACGGTCAGCCACTTGGACTACCCGTTACCGGCCCCGGCGAAGGCGCGGCTGTACACAGCCTCATCGCAAGCCGCACGAGGCGTGCAGATCATTCCCATGCTCGGCGTCAGCGACGCAAGGCTGGCCGTAGTCGCCAACGCCTGTGCCGGCGGCAAGGTGCTGGAACTGAGCAACGCAGTGCCGCGCGAACACCTGGGTGCGGCGATGACCGTGTGTTGGCTACGCAGCCACTCGCTGTACATCGATGTCGATGTTCTGAGGGACGACCACAGCCATGAAGCCCCGAGGCTCACCCTGCCACTGCCTGCCCTGCCCCTGGTGCTCTGGGTCGGCGCGCACGATGCGGCCAGCCTCAAAGGCCTGCCTAATGCCTTGCCGGTGCTGATAGTGCCGCCCTTGACCTACGCGCAACGGCTGATGATGTGGCAGGCGTACCTGCCCGACGCTCCAGCCTTGCCCGAACTGGCCCGGCGTTTTCGTTGCGAAGAGGCGACGATTGCCCGCGTGGCCGGCGAAGTAAACGCCATGCTCGAAGCACCCGACGCCCAGCAACTCTTCGCCGCCGCCCGTGCCGACCTAGACCTCGGCGCCCTGGCCCAACCGGTACAACCGCGCTTTACCCTCGACGAACTGATGCTGCCCGCCGCGCAAGCCGGCCAGGTGCAGGAAATCATCGCTGCG
Organism: Pseudomonas sp. CC11G; assembly: GCF_056174845.1. Lineage (NCBI taxonomy): Bacteria > Pseudomonadati > Pseudomonadota > Gammaproteobacteria > Pseudomonadales > Pseudomonadaceae > Pseudomonas > Pseudomonas sp. CC11G. Next base: position 216,687 of record NZ_JBWBZC010000008.1, on the reverse strand, counting down.
ATGAACAACCTGACCCGCACCCACCACGACTGGGGCACCGCGCGCCCGTGGAGCGAAGGTGGCCTGGCCGTGCTATTCGCCGGTCCGCCCGGCACCGGCAAAACCATGGCCGCCGAGGCGATTGCCAGCGAACTGCAACTGCCGCTGTACCGCATCGACCTCTCGCAAGTGGTGAACAAATACATCGGCGAAACCGAGAAAAACCTGCGGCGTTTATTCGATGCCGCCGACGCCGCCGACCTGATTCTGTTCTTCGACGAAGCTGATGCGCTGTTCGGCAAACGCACCGAAGTCAAAGACGCCCACGACCGCTACGCCAACCTGGAAATCAGCTACCTGCTCGAACGCATGGAACGCTTTAAAGGGCTGGCGATTCTGGCCACCAACCGCCGCAAAGACCTCGACGACGCCTTTTTGCGCCGGCTGCGCTTTCTCATCGAATTCCCGCTGCCGGGCCCAGCCGAGCGGCTGCGCATCTGGAAAAGCGTGGTGCCGGAAAACATCGACACCAGCGCCATCGACTTCGACTTTCTTGCGCAGCGCTTTGCCCTGGCAGGCGGGCATATCCGCGGCATCGTCTTCAGCGCCTGTTTGCAAAGCGCTCACGAAGGCGCCGAGAAACGGCTGGAAATGCCAGCGGTGGTAAGGGCCATACAACGCGAATACGAGAAGCTCGACCGCGCTAACAGCCTTGATCAATTTGGGCCGTACGCCGAGTTGGTGGCAGCACAGAGGGTGGACCGATGAACCCACACCGCTGCGTTTTTTTGTAGGAGCCAGCTTGCTGGCGAACCCTGCAAACACAATTCGCGAATACCTTTTCCAGGGTTCGCGACCAAGGTCGCTCCTACAAGAGCCGTTCGCAGAAAAACGAGATTGCCAAATGGACCAGAACATCAAAAGCATCGCGGCTGAAGCCCCGAGCTTTTCCATCGACGCGCTACACCTGGACCTGCGCGGCATCTCCCCTGCCACCGCCCAGGCCGCCGTGCAGCTGCTCGGCCCTGCCCTGACCAACGCCCTGCACCACCCTCAGGACATACAACTGACTGGCACCAGCACCCCCGAGCAAGTCGCCAGCGCCATCGCCCACCAACTCGCCCGCCGCCTGGGGAGCCTGAAACCATGACCCTCTTACGCGGCGCCCTGATCGAATACGGCACCAGCCTTATCGGCCCGATCCCCAACGTGGTGATCTTCCAGTTCAACCCGGAATCCCTCTCCCGCTCCCTGGAAATCCCCACGCGCCCCGGCGGCGCCACCCCACGGGAAACCACCCAGGCCGGTGAGAAAACCTACGAGAAAATCACCTTCAAAGCCCACTTCAGCGCCGCCAATATGCTCGACGAAGGCAAGGTGCTGGCCCAGCTATTCGGCATCGGCCCGCAACTGGCCGCCCTGGAAAAAATGGTATTGCCCAGCGCCAAACTCGCCGGCCTGCTGGGCGCCGCGCTGGATGCCATCGGCAGCGCCCTGGGTGGCGGTGGCGAGAGCGCGCCGGCCCAGCCTATCCCCGGGAAAAATACCCACGCATCTTGTTTATCTGGGGCCTGACCCGCGTGCTGCCGGTGACCATCGATTCGATGAGCATCAACGAACTCGAATACGACGCCCTGCTCAACCCACCCGCGCCGAAGTGGATTTGCAACTGAGCGTGATCGCCGTGGACGACTGCTCCGACGACATCCTCGCCAAAGGCGCACTCGAATATTCGACCCTGGCCAAAGAGGCGCAGGCCATCGCGAATCTGGCCAATACAGCGGAGCAGATTGTGGAATTGATCCCGCTGTAAAACCCAACACCGTCATTCCGGCGTAGGCCGGAATCCAGAATTTCGAAGCGGGCACATTTCTTCGTCCCATCCGCAAGCCTGGATTCCGAATCGTCGGACCGCCACCTGCGCGGGAATGACGTGTTTCATTTGGAGATAGCCAATGTTCCTGCCCAACTCCCGCTACACCAACGTCGCCACCGTCCAAACCCCGGCCGGCCCCGCACTCAAACTGCGCTACCTGAGCCCGCAGAGCGGCGACCCGGTGATGGTGCAAGCCGGCGACCGCCTCGACCTGCTCGCCCAGGCCCTGAACGGCGACGCCACGCAGTTCTGGCATATCGCTGATGCCAACACCGCGCTGGACAGCCGCACCCTCACCGGCGAGCCCGGCGACACCGTTGTGGTGCCCAGGAGCTAAGCATGGCCGAGCAGCAATTTCGCCTGTGGTTTGGCACCACGCCCGCCAGCGCCGAGCAGTTGCGCCGCGTGGAGCAGATTGAGGTCACGCAGGAAATCGACGCCTGCTGGGAAGCCCAACTGCGCATGGTGCTGTGCCTGGACGCCAACGGCGCCTGGCTGCATTGGCCGGGCGATACGCAGGAGCCGTTTTCGCGGGTGCGGGTGGAACTGGATATCGGCGACGGGCGCTTTGTGCCGCTTATCGATGGCCCGCTGGTGAGCATCGACGCCGCGCTGGATGCCCTGCCCGGGCGCAGCACGGCCACCTTGCTGGTGCGCGATGACAGCGCTTTTCTCAACCGCGATGAAGAAACCGAGCCGCCCTTCGAACACCGCAGCGCCAGCGCCATTGCCACCGAATTGTTTGGCCGCTTCAGCCAGATTGGCAGCACCCAGATCGAGGCCACCGACAGCAGCCCGGAAACCACCACGCGGCGCGGCACGGTGTTGCAGTTTCTTCATCAGTTGGCGGCAGCCAATGACCGCCATGCCTATGTTCTGCCGGGCGACACCGCCGGCGCCAGCATCGGTTGTTTCAAGGCCGACCCCGAAGACCCGGCCGCACTGCCGCCGCTGGTATTGATTGGCGCCAACCGCAACCTGGCCAATGCCACGGTGATGCAAGACCCGGACGGCGGCGAACGCACCCAGGCGCAAGTGCTGCGCGTGGACGATCAGGGCGTGACCCATTTTGAAACCAGCGCCGCCGACCTCGGCCTGATGCGCAACCTGCCGGCCCTGCCAGCCGACCTGACCCCGCGCCGTCTGCTCAACCCCAGCGACAACAGCCGCGAAGACCCCACCGCCGCCGCAACCGCCCAGGCGCGGCGCAGTGGGTACGTGTATCGGCTCAGCAGCGAAGTGGTCAGCGGCTGCTACCCGGCGGTGCTCACGCCGTACCAAAAAGTGCGCGTGGACGCCGGCGCCACGCCGTACAGCGGCGAGTACCTGTTGACCCGCGTGGTGCACCTCATCACGCCGTCGGCCTATAGCCAGACCTTTGTCGCCAAGAGCAATTCCACCAGCGCAGTTTCTGGCGCAGCGGTGGCCGAGGCCTTGGGCGGCGGGCTCAATCTTTCCGTGTCGGTCAGTGTGGGGATTTTTTGATGGAGGCCAATCTGGAAGACGTGGTCGCGCAACTGGTGGAGCGCGTGGGCGGGCGGTATTTCGGCAAGTACCGCGGTGTGGTTACCGATGTTGGCGACCCCAAGAATCAGTGCCGTATCCGCGCCACAGTGCCGGCGGTGTTGGGCGAACACCCCAGCGGCTGGGCGCTGCCGGCGGTGCCGTTTGCCGGCGATGGGCACGGCATGGTGCTCCTGCCGGAGATCGGCTCCGGGGTGTGGATCGAGTTCGAGGCCGGGCAACTGGATAACCCGATCTGGAGCGGCGCCTGGTGGGCCAGCGGCGAACGCCCGCAGCCGCAGGGCGACCAGGTGCGGGTGCTGGTGTCCAAGGCCGGGCATCAGGTGATCCTTGATGACGCGGCCAACGAAGTGAAGATCGTCCATGGCGACAGCCTGATCGCCAAGACCATCACCCTGACCGCCAGCGACATTGTGATCAGCTGCGGCGCCTGCGAAATCAAGATCAGCAACGAGTCCATCTCGCTGAACAACGGCTTGATCAAGGTCGGCCTGGCCGGCGTCAGTCTGGTGAATGGCGCCATGACCTTCGGGGTGCCGCCGACATGATCCCGATCCTCACCGAAGCCAGCACGGTGATATGCCCCCACGGCGGGCAAGCGGTACTGATGACCAGCAATGTCGAGGCCAAGGTGGACGGTGCCCACATGCTGCTGATCACCGACCGCCACCTGATTGCCGGCTGCCCGTTTTTTACCACCGTGCCCATGCCCTGCCTGAGCATTCAGTGGGTCACGGCGGCGGCACAAACCAACCTGCATGGCATTCCGGTGTTGCTGCAAAACAGCGTGGGCCTGTGCCTTAACGCCGCCATGGCGCCGCAAGGCACGGCGGTGGTGGTGCAGGTTCAGCAGAAAGCCAAGGGGATCTGACATGGCACTTTCCAACGGACGACACCTGGCTTTCCCCTTCCATATCGGCGGCGATGGCCGCAGCGCCGCGCCCGCGGATGACGCCGCGCAGGTGCGCGACGAGCTGCTGCAATTGCTGCTCACCAGCCCCGGCGAACGGCTGTTTCTGCCGGAGTTTGGCGGCGGCGTGCGCAAGCTGGTGTTCGAGCCGGCGTCCGAGGCGCTGCGCGGCGTGGTGAAGGCGCGCATTACCAATGGCCTGTCGCGCTGGCTGGGCACGCGGCTGACCGTGGAGCTGATCGACGTCACCTGGGACGACAGCGCCGCCACCCTGGAAGTAACCGTGAAATACCGCCCTGCCGGCAGCCCGGATTCACGGGTCGTGAAGTTTCAACGCAGTTCCAAATAAGTCGCCCGTGAGCGACCAACAAGGACTTGTTAAACCATGCCTGCCATTACCTTTCCCGATCTGGTCGACGACCGCGCCGATGTGCTGCAGAGCCATGGGCTCGATGGGTTGAAGCTGGCCTTGGTCAGCCTTGGGCCAGGGGCCAATCCGGCGTATGCCGATATCGAGCTGAGTTTTTTCAATGGTCTGCACCTGGCGGCGATTCTGGCTGATCTGGGTGCCGACCCGAGCCGCGTGCACCAGGTGTTTCGCCTGCGTGGCGGCAGCCGCTTGGTGGCCGGCAATGCGGCGGGCCAGGTGCAGGTAACCGGCGTGAACGCGGTGGATGCCACGCGTCTGAGCCTGCGCATTGCCCCGGTCGGCGACTACTCCACCTACCGCCTGGAGCTGGTGTGGAACGCCAATCTGATCGACCCATTTTTCAGCAGCATCGGCTTTAAATTCCGTCCCGGCTGCTTTACCAATGACTGCGCGCCGCAACAGCGCGGCCGCCCGGCGCTGCCCAACCCCGGCATCGACTACCTGGCTAAAGACTACGACTCCTTCCGCCACACCCTGATGGTGGCGATGGCCGAGCGCGTGCCGGGTTGGACCAGCACCAGCGAGGCCGACCACGATCAAGTGCTGATCGATTTGTTTGCCGCCGCCGCCGATGAACTCAGCGATTACCAGGACCGGGTGATGGCCGAGGCGTACCTGGGCAGCACGCGCAAACGCGTGTCGCTGGCCCGTCATGCGCGGCTGATGGATTACCACCTGCACCAGGGCAATCAGGCCAGCACCTGGCTGGCGGTGGATGTGGTGGCCGGGCAGGCGCCGTTTACCTTGGCTGATCAGGAACTGGTGGCGCGCACGGGCGACGGTTCGGCGTACTTCGCCAGCCGTCAGCAACGTCTGCCAGCGGCGCAGCGGCAGCGTCTGGACCCGCTGCTTAATCGCCTGCGCCTGTACACCTGGCGCGACGCCCAACCGGCATTGGCTGCGGGCAGCACCAGCGCCGATCTGGTGCCTTTCGATGGCCTGGCCACCCAAGCCGAAGCCGATGCGCTGCGCGACCTGGTGCGCACCGGCCAATGGCGCGAGCTGCTGATCGCCGAGCGCCTTAATCCCCTCACCGGCCAAGCCGCCGGCTACCACCGAGGCAAGCGCCAGTTGCTGCGCTTACTCACCGGCAACGATGCCGCCGACACCCTGTTCGACCCGCTGCTCGGCGTATGGCTGGTGCGGGTGAATTGGCGCAGCGACGATGCCCTGCGGTTCGACTTCAGCTTCAGCACCTTCTGCCCCGGCCCGCCGCCGCAAACGATCACCGATGTATCGGTGTTTTACGGCAACCTGCTGCCGGTGTTTTCCGGGCAGCCGCTGACGGTGCAATTTCATGAGCCGGGCAGTCTGTTGCCTACCGATACGGCCGCCCTCAAGCACCGTTATTTCCAACGCCTGGATCGCAACCAGGACGGCCGCGATTGGGTGCTGGCCGAGCTGCCCGATGACGGCCCGCTCGCCTACCTGCCCACCGCGCAACGCGCCGGGGAAATCCCCCGCAATCAACCCTATGGGTGGAAGTGGAAGCCGAAGGCGGCGCCCAGGAAACCTGGGACGAAGTGGAAAGCCTGGTGCACAGCGATGACTCGGCGGAAAACGGCGACCACTTTATGGTCGAGACCGATGAGCTGCAGCAGAGCCTGCTGCGCTTTGGCAATGGCAGTAACGGCCGCCTGCTGCCGCTCGGCGCCACGGTGCAGGCGCGCTACCAGATTGGCGTTGGCCCGGCCGGCAATATCGGCGCCGATCAGTTGCAGTTTTTCGAACCCCTGCAAGGCGCCTTGAACGGCGCGGTAACGGCCACCACCAATCCCTTCGACGTAAAAGACGGCCGTGGCCCCGAGCCTCCCGAACGGATTCGCCGCAATGCGCCGGAAGCGTTTCGCGCGCGGCAACTGCGCGCTGTCACCCTCGCCGACTACATCAAGCGCGCTGAAGAAGTGCCCGGCGTTTCCCGCGCCGTGGCCCGCTACGCCTGGACCGGCAGCTGGCGCACGGTGCGTATCACCCTCGACCCGGCAGGTTTTACCGCCCTCGGTGATGAGCGCTCGCAAGCCTTGTGGGACGACTTGCTGCCACAGGTTTCCGCGCACCTTGAAGCCGTGCGGCTGATTGGCGAAGACCTGGAAATTCGCCCGCCGCGTTATGTGCCGCTGGAGATCAACGTGGTGGTGTGCGCCGCCGCCGATTACTGGTGCGAAGACCTGCGCTTCGTGCTGGAACAGGAGTTCTCCGAGCACTGGACCAGCGACGGCCGTCCGGGCTTTTTCCACCCCGATCAATGGACCTTCGGCCAGGCCCTGCACCGCAGCCTGATCGAAGGCCGGCTGCTGGCGATTGCCGGCGTCGCCCATGTGGTGAGCATCAGCATGAAGCGCTTTGCCTCGCCACTGCCGGCGCAGCTCGGCGCCGAACAGTTGCCCATGGCCAGCGATGAAGTGCTGGTACTGGCCAACGACCCCGACCATCTGGAGCGCGGCCTGCTGCGCTTTACCGTACAGGGAGGGCGCCGCTGATGGCCTGCAACCCACTGATTACCGACCCCTTCGTGTTTCCGCTGCGCGCCGATAACCGGCCGGGGCTGTCGCGCATTGCCGTACGCATTGGCCGCTATGGCGACTTTGTCGAAGCCATGACCCGTGGCATCGACGCCGCGCCCGAGCTGGCGGCCTGGACCCACCGCGAGGCCGACGACCCCGGAATCGCCCTGCTGCAAGGCGCGGCGATTCTGGGCGATATCCTCAGTTTTTATCAGGAGCACTACGCCAACGAGGCGTACTTGCGCACCGCTTCGTGGCGGGAAAGCGTGGCAGAGTTGGTGCGGTTGACGGGCTATCGCTTGGCACCCGGTATCGGCGGCAGGGCGACTTTGGCGTTCGAGGTGCGCGGCGATAAACCGGTGACCCTGCGCAGTGGTTTTCCGATCAAGGCTGAGCTGACCGGCCAACCGACCCCGGCCGACTTTCAAACCGATGCCGAGCTACAAGCCTGGCCGCACCTGGGCCGTTTTCATCTGTACCGGCCGCGCACCTATGCGCCCACGCTGCCCATCGGCACCACCCGCTTCGAACTGAATACCGTGGACCTTTACAGCGATAGCCAAAGCCTGGCCGCCTTCCCGTTGAAAGCCGGCGACCGCCTGTTGCTGCAAGCGCCGGAACCGAACTGGACCAGTGCCGGCACCACGCTGAGCGCGCAACAAGCCCCGCAGATTATCAAGGTGAAAACCGTCACCGCCCTGCTCGGCCGTGTCGTGGTGGAAACCGATACGCCGTTGCAGCAAGCCTGGAGCCAGCCGCTGGCGGCGTACCGGGTGAATCGTTCGTTCCGCCACTTCGGCCATAACGCGCCGGCCAAAACCGTGAGCAGCAAAAAGAGCGGCAGCGATATCGTCGGCGCCACCGAAAGCAGCACCACGTTTTTCCGCCATCTGTACGCCGGCCATGGCTGCACCAACACCAGCGCCAGCATCACCCTGGACCCGGAACTGTTGCCGTTGGATGCCGAGTTCAGCGACCTGCACGCCGGCATGCGCGTGGTAGTGCAGGCGCGCGTCACCAGTGATAACACCAGCACGGCGGTGCCGCTGAGTGTGGTGCGCCGGGTGGCCAGTGTGCGCAGCGCGAGCCTGGCCTTTGGCAACCTGAATGGCGCCAGCACCTTTCTGACTCTCGACAAGCCGCTGATCCGGCATGCCATGAGCACCCAGCCGGGCAGCGACGTGCGTGACCTGATCGTGCATGAAGTCACCAGCCCGCCGCTGACCCTCAAACCGGTGAACAGCCCCGCCGATGGCAGTTTTGCCAATGGCACCAGTGCGCTGCACTTTTACGGCACGCAAGACCAGGCGCGCGCCTTCGCCGGGCGACGGCTGTATCTGCAAGGCGATGATGGCCGCCAGGTGGAGTTGATCTGCACCAATAGCGTGGCCAGCTTCACCACGTCGCAACCCACCGTGCCGCGCCTGTGGTGGCTGAGCTTCGACCGCCCGCCCACCCCCTTTACTCGCGCCGATTTCGATGAGGTGACGCCACGGGTGACGGTGTTCGGCAACCTGGCCGATGCCTCGCAAGGCAAGAGCGAAACCCAGGTGGTGCTCGGCAATGGCGACCACCGCCAGGCCTGGCAAACCTTCCCCTTGGCCAAGGCGCCGCTGACCTATTTTCTTGCCCCCGCCGCCGTGCCGGCGCAACAGCCGGCGTTGCAGATCTGGGTGCAGGGGCGCCTGTGGCAGCAGGTCGACAGCTTCTTTGGCCATGGCCCGCAGGAGCCGATTTATATCGTGCGCGAAGATGCGCAGGGCAAAAGCTTTGTGCAGTTTGGCGATGGCGAAACTGGCGCGCGGCTGCCCTCTGGGTTGAACAATGTGGTGGCGAATTATCGCAGTGGCAGCGGCGCGTTCGGCCCGTTGAAAGACGGGGCCAGCCCCACCGCCAGCGAGCGGCCGCCGGGCTTCGACAAGCTCGGGCTGGCCGGCATTGTGTCGGGCGGCGCCGCGCCGGAAGCGGCGGAAAAAGCCCGGGTGACCGCGCCCGGCAAAGTGCAGAGCCTGGGCCGGCTGGTGAGTATTCAGGACTATGAAAGCGAGACCCTCGGCATCCCCGGCGTGGTCACCGCCAGCGCCGCCTGGGACCTGCATGCCGGGGTGCCGGCGGTGATTCTGCGGGTGTTGCTGGAGGGCGGGCGCGAGGCGGAATTCACCGCCGTGAAGACCACGCTCAGCCATGCCCAGCGCTGTCGCGGGCCGGACCGTTTTCCGCTGATCGTGGAGCAGGCGCTGTTGCGTTATGTGTTTATCGACCTCAGTTACGCCCGCGTGCCGAGCTACCTGCAAGCCGATGTCGAGGCCGGTATTCGCGCGGCCCTAGGGTTGGTGGCCGATGACGCGCAGGCGCGCAGCGGGCTGTTTGGTCTGCATAAACGTCGGCTTGGGGAACGTGAATACGCCAGCACCGTCGAGGGCGTGGTGCAGAACGTGGCCGGGGTGTTGTGGTGCAAGGTCACCGCCTTTGGCCGCCTGGCCAACAGCGTGCAAAACCCGCTGACCGCCACCCTGCCCTACGCCCCGCGCAGCTATGCCGCCAGCGTGGCGTGCAGCAGCCATGAACTGCTGCAACTGGCCGCACCACACCTGAGCCTGACCGCCCTGGCCGAGCCCAGCGCAGGGGAATGCCCATGACCCGCGTACCTCTGTTCGAACGCCTGCCGGAGATTTACCGCACCCGCGATGCCGAGGTCACGCCGCCTAACCAGCTGCGTGCGTACCTGGGCGCCATCGAAGGGCCGTTTAGTGCGTTGCATGCCGATATCGAGCGGCTTTACGACAACCTGTTTATCGACACCTGCGAAGACTGGGTAATTCCTTATCTCGCCGACCTGCTGGGTACCTCGCACCTGAGCGGCGACCCACGCACGCTGCGCGCCGATGTGGCCGACACCATCGCCCTGCGCCGACGCAAAGGCACCCTCGGCGCCATCGAGCGGCTGGCATTCAACCTCACCGGTTGGGCCTGTCGCAGCGTGGAGTTGCGGGAAAATTTAAGCTGGACCCAGCACCTCAATCACCAACGTCCGGATGCGGGCGGCGCGCCACCGTACGCCAGCCCGAACCGCACGCGCTTCGACATTCCCCATGGCGGCACCGCGCCGATTCGCGACCCCGCGGCGCTGGCATTGCTGGGCACGCCGTTCGACCGATTTGCCTATACAGCCGACTGCAAGATTGCCCAGGACGGCAACCGCCTGATCAACCTGCCCAACCTGGCGATTTTTCTCTGGCGCCTGGCGACCTACCGCCTGCCGCGCGTGCTGCCGTTGTGCAAAGGGGTCACTAATCTCGGCACCTTGCCGGCGGGGTTGGCGCGTCGCGCGCTGCGGTTTGATCTGCATCCGCTGGATATTCCTGTACAGCTGTTCAATACCGGGCGGCCGGGCTTTTTAACCGGCGAGGCGCTGACCCAGGCCGATGCCGTGCCGGGGCCGATGCTCGCGCCGCGCCTGACCACCGGCAGTATCGACGGCCACCCCGAAGCCTACGTGCAGGTGGACTATTACGACGCGACTAGCGATCCACTCAGCGGCTTCGATCTGGCTGACGGGGGCTTGCAGTTTTTTATGCCGCAAGCCTTGCAAGCGCTGTTGCCGGCGGACTGGATATGGCGCTTTCGCGGCGACAATTTATGCGCCTGGGAAAGCGGTTTGCGCCGGCCGTTGCAGTTGGGTGAAATCGTCATCGACCCCGCCATTGGCCGAGTACTGATCGGCCTACAAACCACCGCGCAAGCCAACCAGTTGGTGACCGATAACAGCGGCGAGTTGACCTCGCGGCTGTACACCAGCTTTACCTACGCCGCCGTCGGCCCGGTGGGCGCGCAACCGGTGTCGCGCAGTGTGCCGACCGATCCGCCTGCTGCTGATATCCGTCGCGTCGGCGCCATCGCTGGCGGCCTTACGCTGCAAGCGGCGCTGGCTGATCTGGACAGTGCTACCACGCCGGTCATCATCGAAATCCACGACAGCCTGGTGCATCCGCTGGACCTCACTGCCCTGCCAGGCACCTCGGTGGACGGCACCCGTTCATTGCGCCTCGCACAGTCGCTCACCATTCGCGCCATGGGTGAACACCGGCCCATTGTGCTGCTGACTCAACCGCTGTCGTTGCGCCCGGTGGATGCCGCTGCGGCCACGCCGGAATACCCGCAAGTGCGTTTGCAAGGCTTGTATCTCGCGCCCGCCGCGACCTTCGCCGGCGCGGCCTTGATCGACCGCGTCGCCGTCGCCCGCCTGGAACTGCTCGGCTGCACCCTGGCGCCCGGCGGCCATAGCCTGCGCGACGGCAGCCGCGCCCCGATGCAACCGGCGCTGCGGTTGCTCGACGGTTATGGCTTTGCCAGCGCAGCCGATGTCGACGCTTTTGTGCCGACCCCGGATATCGTCATTCAACGCAGCATGGTCGGCGCCCTGGCGGTGGACAGCCGCTACCGCCTGGACATTCAGGACAGCGTGGTGGACGCCGGCCTCGGCTTCAACGACGCACCGACCGGCCTGCTGGCCATCGGCGCGGCCACCGACCCGAGCACTGCCTGGGGCGCGCCGTTGGACTTCGCCGGCCTTACCTGTTTTGGCGCCGTGCGGGTGGCCGCCGTGGGTGGCAGCGGCGGCATTTTTACCCAGCGTTTCGAGGTGCTGGATAACCAGCGCGGCTGCATCAAGTGGAGCGCGTTTGCTGACACCGCCAACCGCAAACCGCCCAACCATTTCTGCGTGCAAGGCGCACGCATCGTATTTGCCGCCGAGCGTTTCAACGCGCCGGGGTATGCCCAACTGCAACGCGAAACCGACCGCCGCGTCCGAGAACTCGGGCCGGACGACGACGCCATGGGGGCTTTCGGCTTTCTGCTGGAAGCGCACAAGTGGACCAATTTGCACGTGCGGCTCAGGGAGTTCACGCCCGTTGGCGTGCGGCCGTTAGTGGTACCGATCAGCTGACGGAGGGAACCATGCAAGGCGACTTTTCCAAGCTCAATTTCGAGCCCCATGAGCACGAGCGCGGGGTCAGCACGCCTGACCAGGGCCTGCTGCGCAACCTCGCGGGCGTGTTGCACCAACAGGGCCGGGTAACCACCGATGCCGACCTCACCGAAAGCCAACTGCTGGAGCTGGCCTGGGCCGGCCAGGCCGGGCGCGACATTATCGGCGCCGGCGTATGCGCGGTGCCGGCCAGTGAGGCGGAAGGGTTTCGCGTGGAAGCGGCCGCCGCGCTAGACGGCGCCGTGCAGGTGCAATTGCGCCCGGGCCGCGCCTGGGTGGATGGCATTCTCACGCGCCTGGCGGGCGATGCCGATGCGCCACTGGATTTGGTCACCCGCCAAGCAACGTACCTGGGCGCGACCACGCCGAGTGATATCGGCGATGACGTGCGCGACGCGGTGATTCTTGAGGTGTCGCAAGAGGCGCTGCATGGCTTTCAGTATCCCCAGCGCTTGCTGGAACCGGCCCTCGGCGGCCCGGATACCGCCGAGCGTGCCTTCGTCAATTTTCGTCTGCGGCTGTTGCGTTTGGGCGCCGGCGAAGACTGCACCAGCATCCTCGGCAAATTGCGCGACGACCCGGCGAGCAAAGGCCACCTGAGCGTAAGCCTCACCCCGCAAGTGGCCATTGCCGGTGATTGCCCGGTGGTCGGCGGCGGCGGTTACAGCGGTTTTGAACATTGCCTGTACCGCGTCGAAATCGCCGAGGGCAGTACGCCGCGTTTCAAGTGGAGCCAATGGAACGGCGGCCTGGTGGGCCGTGGCCGGTTCGATGCGAGCACCGACCCCGACCGCGTGTACCTGGATGCCGGGCGCGCGGCCATCGTCAATTCCGGGCTCACCGAGTTTTACCTGGAAGCGCTGCAATACAGCGAGGCCAGCGGCAGCTGGGAAGTGGTGTACGGCAGCCGCGCCACCCTGAATACCGACCACGACCTGGAACTGGCCGCACCGGCTACCTTCGGCACTCTGCCCAGCAGCGGCGACTCGGTGTTTATCCGCCTGTGGAATGGCCTGGCGGATATCGCCGCCTTTACCAACGTGGCGAATCCGGTGGAATTGCAGGACGGCATTCATCTGGCCTTCGATGCCGCCACCGCCACCAACTACCGGCCCGGCGATTACTGGACCTTTAGCGTGCGGGCCGGCGAGATCAATAACCCGCAGGTGCTGGTCGACCACGCGCCCCCCAGCGGTATCGTCTACCACCGCGCGCCACTGGCGGAAATCAACTGGACCGGCCGGCGCAACACCGAAATCAGCGGCACCCTCGAAGACTGCCGCAAACGCTTTCGGCCGCTGGTGAACCAGAAGGTCTGCTGCACCTGGCTGGTGGGCAATGGCATCACCAGCTTTGGCGACTTCAACTCCCTGGAAGAAGCGGCCGAGCACTTGCCGGCGTCGGGCGGCGAACTGTGTTTGCTGCCCGGCCTGCACCGCGCCAACCTGGAATTGGAGGGGCGCCACAATGTGAAGATTCATGGCTGCCGGTGGCGCACGCTCGTGTTGCCGCACACCGAAAAACGCGACGAGCCGGTGCTGGTGTTCAGCAACTGCGTGGGCATTGAAGTGTGCGAGCTGGACCTGGTGACCTACGACAGCATCGCCGTGCTGATTCGTGGCGAACGCGAAGGCAGTTGCCGTGATATCAACGTGCATGACTGCCGCATGATCGCCCGGGTAAACACCATTCGCGTCGACCATGCCGCCGCCGTCACCCTCACCAGCAACCGCCTGCACCTGCTCGATACCGTCGATGGCCTGGCGACCATTTCGCTGGCCGCCGACGATGTGCTGCTGGAGCGCAACACCCTGGTGCTGCTGCCCTTTAGCGAACCCAAAGGCGACCAGCCGGACCAGCCCGACGACGACCCCACCCGCGACCCGGCCGACCCCTGCGCCAAACCCGACGTGCTGTACCTGTATCCGCTGTGGGTCATGACCTACGCCTATACCGTGTGGGGCTTTTTGCTGGCGCAGTTGATTCCACAGCAACCCTACCGCGCCTTGGGCGGCATTCATGTACGCGCCGGCAGCGAGCGGGTGCGGATGCTGGAAAACCAGATTGTCGGCGGCGCCGGCAACGGCATCACCCTGGGTGGTGAGCTGGATGGCCAGACCGTGCGCGAGGCCGATCCTGATAAGTCTCCGGTCGCTGTCGCCGTGGCCGCTGAAGGTAGTGGCAGCGACACCGTGGTGGTCACTGGCAGCAAAAAAGAAAAACTGGCCAGCGTGACGGTCGACGACAACGGCCAATTCCTCGCCTTGGTGCAGGACGAAAAAGGCAAAGCCGTGCCGGACCTCGACCTGTATTTGCAAGCCGCGCAGGTGGCCACGGACCGCACCGATGCGCAAGGCATGGCCAGCATCAAAACCGCGCCGGGCACCTACAGCATCGAGGTGGCGCCGCAGTATCAGGTGGTGCAAGTAAGCGAAGCGCGCGACCAGGGCACGCTGGTGAATGCCATCACCGTGACCGCCAACCCGCGCAAGGCCAGCCGGGGCTTTCTGCATGAAATCATCATCGAGGCGAACGACATCTCGCTGATGGGTTTATCGGCCATCGGCTTTGCCGCCCGGCGAGGCGCCTCGCTGCTGGGCGAGACGCGGGAGATACCGGCCAACGACCCCAAAGCCGCGGTTATGGCGTATATCGATGCGCTGTTGCTCAACCTCTCGCTCACCCCGTTATTACGCGCCACCGACCAGGTGCGCGACCTGCTGATTCTCAACAACCGCCTGCACCACAACCTGCAAAACCCGTTCACCGAACAGTTGCTCAAAGAGGCGCAATTTATCGGCCGTGGCGGTATTTCCCTGGCGCTGGTGGAGGCCGCGCGCATCAGCGGCAACCATATTCACGACAACGGCCCGCGCGCCGCCGACCCGGTGTGCGGAGTGTTTGTCGGCTATGGCGACAATATCGAAATCAGCGACAACCGCCTGAGCGCCAACGGCGCCGACACCCTGGACTACGAAGACAAACGCAACGCCGGCCTGCGCGGCGGCCTGTACCTGCGCTTTGCGGCAGCGCTGACCAGCCAGTTGTCCAGCTCCAGCGGGCGCAATGCTGCGCTGCGGGTGCACGACAACCGTATCGAGCAGCCAGTAGGCCGGGCCCTCACCGCCTTTGCCTTTGGCCCGGTGTCGGTGGGCAACAACCACTTCAATAGCGAGCTGACCGGGCTGCACGGGTTTATCGACACGTTTGTCGGCGGTGTATTGCTGGTCAACCTCGGCGGTATTCATCGCCTGCTGGCCCGTGTGCTGGGCAAGTACCTGGACACCCCGCCGCTAACCTCGGGGGCCGGCACCAGCTTCTATGGCGACGGCAAAAACGTTACGTGACCGCCGCCGAACAGGCCCTGCCCGGCGGCGAAACCCTGTTCAACGATAACTACATTCGCCTGGGCCAGAACAACCGCTCGCTGACCTCGCAGGTGCTCGGTTCGCTGGACGACCTGGGCTACTCGGCGAACACCTCGTCGGTGTACCGCAGCGACCCGTTTTTCGCCAATGCCCTGGTACTCGGCGACAGCGTGCGTGCCACCGCCTCACGACTGCGCGAAGACGTGAATCGCACCCTGTCACTGCTCAGCATCGGCATGCGCATGAACATGACCGCGCTGAACCAGGCCGACCATTGCATCGTCACCCTGCCCGAGGTGGAAACCAGCCCGCTGCCGACCATCAACCAGCTCAATCAGGTGCTCGACCGCGAGGTTTGCGAGAAGCTGTTTTCCTCGCCCGCCGCCATCGGCCAGTTTCTGGTGAAGGTGCTGCAAGCCAACGCCGCGCAGCTGGGCGGCAACCTGTCTAGCGATGCCTTTAGCGGTGATCAGCTGGGCGAACTCACCCAGCATTCGGCCGCCGAAGCCGTGGGGCAAATCCACGCCACCCAGGTGCAAACCACCCAGCTCTACCAGATGGAGGCCTACCGCCTGGAGATGAAACACGGCACCGACTACCCCGTGGTGCAGAGCATGAAAAATCAGGCCTATGCCAGTGCGCAGAGCAACCAGTTGCTCGCCACCAGCCAGGAACCCTGACCATCCGCGAGGCACGCAAAACCAGCAACGACGGCGCCTACTTCAGCGGCCGGTTGCTGAACGATCGGCAACAAGGCGTGGGCGGTTACACCATCGATCTGATCGCCAGCAATGGGCGCGTGGTGGAAAACGTTGGGGTCAGTGCGAGCAACGGCAGCTTTAGCGCCAGCTTCAGCAGCGAACAGACCGCCGCGTTGGAAAAGCAGAGCCCGCTGTTTGCCAAGGTGAGCGACGAGAACGGCAAAGTGCTGCTGAAAGACGCCAACCCGCTGCAATTTCGCGCCGGCGCCGAGCTGCATATCACCCTGACGGTGGCCCTGAAGGTGGTGCCCAAATCGGTGGTCAAAGATGGCACGGTGATCTTCGGCACCCGCGACACGTCGCCGCCTCCACCTTCGCCACCACCACCACCACCACCACCACCACCACCACCCACCGAGCCGAGCACGCCGACCGAACCGACGCCACCCAACGTGCCGCCCGTTGAGCCACCGGCACCCACCGAGCCCGAACCCAAAGTACGCACGCCACTGAGCAAGCTCGAACTGGACGAAGCCACGCTGAAACAGCTGGCCCGCCTGAAAGTGATCGACGTTGAAGGCGTACTGGAAACCGACCGCGACCGGTTGGCCAAAGTGCTCGGCAGCGAAGAGAAAGCCCAGGCCCTCTTGGAGCGTGCCAAACGCGTGCTGGACGGCGCCAAACCCAGCGGCAAAACCGCGGCGACGGAGGTGAAGAGCGAGGTGAAGGTCGACAAGGTCGCCATCCCGACGCGTAAAGCCGTGGTGGGCAAGACACCGAAAACCGACATCGCGCTTCCAGCGAAAGACGCCGTGGTCAAACGAACCATCGTGAAAAAAACAACACCGAAGAAATAGCACGCGTTGCGCCTGAGGAACGGGACGCTGGCGGTTGATCAGGCTGTTGATCTTCCGCCTTTGACCTACCCGCCCCTTTAGCGCCAGGCCGAGCGAAGTCGTTGCGTAAGGGGTCGTAGCGGCCGGGAGCCGCGGAGAGGGCTGGGGCCATGGATGGCCCTCAGCCCGGCCCCTGGAGCGGCGACGTAGCGAGGGGAGTTTTCACGCAGTGAAAACCCCAGGTGGGGGCAAGCCTTTTTGGTTTCTTTTTCGGCGACTGGAAAAAGAAACTCGCGCGTAAGGCGCGAAACAAAACGTTCAGCCAACGCGGTAACGAATAAGAAAACCGATCACCAACAATCGCATTGGTGCGCGCAGCACACCCTACAAAAACCTCGCAACGTTAAGACCGCGCGGTAATGAAGAAAACCTCCATATGCCAGAAGACAAGATGTCCATCCCGACGCGCAACGCCGTGGCGGGCAAGACGCTTACAACCAACGCCCAAGCAATAGCGAGCCCCCCATGAGAAGCCTTAGCCGAGGTCAGATCAGCGATGAACAGCGCCGCCAGACGCGTAAGTCAGCCGATATGCCGGGCGCCCAGCAGGCAGCGGTCAGCCCCAAACCGTCGGGCTGCGCCTGTGGCGGCGGCTGCCCGCGCTGTCAGAGCAGCGGTCGCAAGGCGGCGGATGGTGAGCCCGGTGTCGGCTCCTGGCTGAGTGACATTGGCAGCGGCATTGCCGATGCGCTGGTGGGTGTCGGCAACGCCGTGGCAGCAGCCGCGATGCCCACCAAAACCCTGACCATCGACGCGGTAAAACTGCGCGCGGCGTCCCGCGACCCGGCTTCCGACGTCACCTTTGCCAACACCGTGTTCCGGCCGGCCAATGTGCAGTTCAGCCTGGTGAACAACGCCACTGCCAGCACCGCCGACTCCGATAGCTGGCTGGGCGGCGACACCGACCTGCTGACCGGCACCTGCGGCCACGCCACCGCCGAAGAACTGGCCGCCTGGAACGGCGCGGCCACCACCCACAAATTCAGCAGCCGCATGCGCGCCTTCTATGTGAAAAGCATTGCCAGCGGCGCGCGTGGCGACAGCTACTCGCCGGGCTGCGCCAAGAAGGGCAACAGCGCCCCGCTCACCGGGATGATCTCGGTCACCAACAGCGGCGCCAGCCGCACCCTGGCCCATGAGCTCGGGCATATCTTGCTGGATGAAATCGGCCACGCCGCAGCCACCGACAACCTGATGCACCCGACCAATACGTCGACCGGTGAAAACCTGACGGATGCGCAGAAGCTCATCATCTACGCCAATGCCTGAGTGACCCCGCCATGCCTGCCGCACCCTCAGCCCAGCACCAACGCCAGAACGCCCCCGCGCGGCAGCCGTCCGCCAGCGCGGCGGCGCCGAGCGCGCAGGCGGCAACGCCAGGCCCGGTGAGAGTCGCCGGCGCGTGCGCCTGCGGCGGCGGATGCCCGCGTTGCCAATTGCCCACCTCGCAACCGGGCGATGCCAGCGAACAGCGCGCAGAACGCAGCGCCCAACGGGCCCTGGGCGGATTGCCGATGGCGGCTGCGGCCGTGCGCAGCGGCCCGGAGCAATTGCCCGGCTTGCCGGTGGGCGCGGCGCAGCGTCTGGCGCCGACCACCCAAGCCGCGATGGAAAACCGCTTTGCCAGCGACCTGAGTGCCGTGCGCGTGC
Source organism: Pseudomonas sp. CC11G (assembly GCF_056174845.1). Taxonomy (NCBI): domain Bacteria; kingdom Pseudomonadati; phylum Pseudomonadota; class Gammaproteobacteria; order Pseudomonadales; family Pseudomonadaceae; genus Pseudomonas; species Pseudomonas sp. CC11G. Next base: position 197,859 of record NZ_JBWBZC010000008.1, on the reverse strand, counting down.
ACACCGACGCCGCAGCTGGCGACGCCGCACGTTCACTGGCAGCCAAGGCGTTCAGCTTTGGCCGGCACATTGTGTTCGGCCGCGAGCGGTATGCGCCGGGCACGCCCAGCGGCCAACAATTGCTGGCCCATGAACTGGCCCATGTGCTCGATGGCGGCGCAGCGGCGTTGATTCAGCGGGATGTCGATACCGATCTGGACGCCGCCACCGAGGTCAGCGAACCCACGCCCCCGCCGCGTCCGGATGTCGATGAGCTGGATTACGCGTTTATCTTTCCCAGCGATATCTATGGCCAGTCAGCGCGCGCCTTTATCCGCCGCTACTACCCCACTCACCGGGTAATTCAGGCGAGCAGTTTCGAGGACATGTTCGACCGCCTGTACACCGACACCCGTCGAGTGCCGCGCGGGCACCAGGTGCACCTGCGTGAGTTGGTGGTGGTGACGCACGCCAATATGCATGGCGGCATGCGCATTCCCCTGGCGCGCAGTGACGTGGCCCGTCACCGGTTTTTCACCCCGTGGGACCTGGACGACCTGCAAGAGGAGTTTCAGGAAGGCGCCCATGCGCGCTTTCGCGACCGGCGCCATACGGTGGTGAGCACGCTGATGGATGCCAGCACCCGCGTGGTGGTGCGGGGCTGCGAACTCGGCCAATCGGATGACGCGCTGGAGGGCTTGCGGTCCTTCTTCGGCGGCCAGGCGTGGGTGTGGGCGCCGCGGGATTTCCAGGGTTATGAAACCATTCCGATTGGTTCGGACTTGCTGCGCACGCCCGAGGATGCCTTCGACTTTCTGGTGCAGCAGGACTTCCTGCCTGCCGAGTTGATGCCCGCCCCGGATGAGGAAAAACGCGCTTATATCGCCCGCGTATTTGGCCTGCAAGGCGCCATTCCCGCCGAGTTCTTTGTCGTGGGCCATGAGGCCCGCGAGCGGCTGGGCGCGTTGATCGCCGCGCACCAAGGCATTACGCCGGCGGCCGAGGCGGAGAAAAGCCGCGAGCCTGCGAGCATTCCCTCCGTTGGCGAGCACTGGGGTTTGGCGGCACCCAGTGCCTTGGGCGATGACGCCGAGCTGGACCGTTTGAGCCTGCGCGACATCGCGATTCGCGCCCACCCGCTGATCACCGCTTACCGCGCCGAGAATGCCTGCATGCTTGCCCGGCTGCGCAGCGCCTGGGAACGCCAGGAAACCAGCGACCGGATGTGGATGGATTATGCGTTTGCCGATAGCCACGACCCGTTGGCTGGCATGCCCGGCGAAACGGGCGGGTTTTTCGCCTATATGGCCAACCGTTTCCGCGACAACCCGAGCGCCAACCCCTTCGATGGCCTGCCGGTGGAGAACCTGTTTGGCGACTCGAACCTGATCGCCATCGACGCTGCCCGCTACCCCTGCCCGACTCCACACGACGACCTGTTTGAAAGCCAGGACCACCTGCTCAATTACGAGATTCCGCCCGCGGAAACCGCCTCGGGCACCTTCGACGACCCGCTCGCCATCGGCACGCCAGAAGCGCCGCCGCCCACTCGGGCCCCCTCCGGTTCCGGCTCCGCCCCAAGTGCCGCACCGGGCAGTGATCGCGCCCTCGCCCTCGCGGCGCGCGCCCGCGCACTGGACTTCAGCAAAAGCACCGGCACGGCCCCCGAAGGCCTGGATCTGCTTGATGCCCTGCAACGGCTGTCGGTGGAAGACCTGGTGCTCGCCCTCGGGCTGGCGATGGATGTAGCCGCCGGCGGTGGCGACCGGCGCTACCTGACGGCGGTGGAAGGCGAATTGCAGCGCCGGCAATTGATCGGACCTGCCAATGGCGTGGCGATCATGAACCTCAGCGAGGCTGAATTTACCGCCGCCACGGGGTTGGATGTCAGCAGCACGCCGATGCAGACCGCGCTGACCGGCGGCGCCGCAGGCGGCCTGTATATCCCCGAGCCGCTCTGGTACTACCGCGTACTCACCCCCTCCGACCCGACAGCCGCCGGCATCAGCGGCGGCGCCGACCTGGTGCCACGCGAACCGAACCCCGGACGCACGTTCGAACCCGCTGCGTCACGGGCAGAAATGACCTTTCGCCATACGCGGCCCAACGGCAACGTGCCTCAGGTGGGCACCGACCGGGTATCGACGGCACGTTCGCTGGAAGCCTTTGAGACCATCCTGCGCGACCGTGGCACCGGCGAGATGGTGCGCGTCGACGTTCCGGCGGCCCGCCGTTTGGGCGCCGAGTTTCTGGAACACCCGGAGATTCAGCTCGACCTCAATGCCATGGAGCGCCAGTTGGTCGCCGAGCTGGAGCAGGCCCAGGCGGCCGGACGCGGCGCCAACCATATCCGCCGCTTGCAGGGACGCCTGGATGCCCTGCGCGCCGCCCGCGAATACACCCTGACCTTTCAGGAGGGCCACGGCGTGGGTAGCATTCCGGCCGAGGCGGTAACCCCGGTGGAGGGCGCGACCTTGAGCGAGGCCGTGGCCGCCGAGCGCGCCTTGCTGCGCAACGTGCGCTACCTGCGCTGGGGCGGCCGGGTGTTGGTGGTGGTGGGCGTGGGGTTGTCCATCGCCAATATCGCCACCGCCGCGCCGGCCGACCGCCCGCGCGTGGCCAGCCGTGAAGCCGGCGGCTGGGCATTCAGCCTGGGTGGCGTGTGGGTGGGCACCAAGGCCGGCGCGCTGCTGGGCGGTGCGCTGGGTATAGAGTCCGGTCCCGGTTTATTGGTAACCGGCGGCATTGGGGCATTGGTGGGCGGCGTGGCTGGCTTTTTTGTCGGGGAGGAAATCGGTGACCGTATCTACAACCTGTTTTAGCCAAGAGGCTCGACGATGAACCTGGCCAACCTGGCCGCACAACGGCGCGCCGCGCCGCTGGCCTGCGCGCCACTGGAGCGGCTCTGGCTGCTGGCGGCCTTGGATACCCTGGCCGAAGGGATGCCGATAACCCCGGACCCCGCCGCGTTACAAACCTTGACCCAGGCACCTGACCAGGTTTGGGCAGACCTGCGGGTGGGCGACTCGCAGGCCCTGACCGAGCGCTTCGACAGTCTGGTGAACTGCCAGCACCTGGCAATAACCCTGGCTGAGCACACGTGGCTGGAACAGCTTGACCGGTGCTGGGCGGCGGCCCCGGCGTGGATTGAGCCGGGTTGGCCCTTGCGTGCACGCGGCGAAATCGCCCTGGCGCTACCGGACCGCGAGAAGCCGCGCTGGAGCGCGGACGATATCGAGTACCTGATCGAAGAAAGCGTATTGGCAGCCAGTGCACCGGCCGATCAGGCCTGGTTGGCCCTGCACCACGGCGATAGACCGGCAGCGTTACTGGCCATCGACGCCCATGGACGGCTGCTCGAACAGGCCATGCAACGCTGGCAGGCCGATCCCGAAAGGGGCCTGCGCCACGCCATGGCGTATCCGGGGGCGGTGCTGTGCTGTGAGTGGCGGGCTTTGCAACGGCTGGCTCGGCGCTGAACGCTTGGAAGGCTCGTCACACGACGGGCTTTTTTTTGCCCGCGTTTAGGCAGTCGCCGCGTCGATCCGCACCCAGTAGCGGGAAAAACTGCGCAATTGCACCGGTAGCGAGGCCACCAGATTGGCCAACACGGCATCGGTGTCGTTCAGGGTAAACGCACCGGAAACCCGCAGATCGGCCACTTGCGGCGCACAACTCAAATGGCCAGGCCGGTAGCGCGACAGTTCGGTGACAAAGTCACCCAGGCGCCAGTCGATGGCCACCAGCATGCCGCGCGACCAGGCGCTGATATTGGAATCAGCCGCCTGCACCGCACCGACCTGACGCGCATCAAACTGCAGCTGCTCGCCGGCATTCAGACGCTGGGCAATGTTCGGCGTCAGGCGGCTGCGCACTTCGACGGCGTGGTCCAGCACGGTAACGGCGGTGGCTTTTTCGCCCAGGCGCACATTGAAGTCGGTGCCCAGCGCGCGCACCCGACCGTGCGGGGTGACTACCGACAACGGACGCGGCGTCGGCACCAGGCGGTCCGGCGCGGTGAGCAGGCGGATTTCGCCGTGGCGCAGGGTGATCAGCCGCTCGGTGCTGCTGTAGTGCACATCCACCTGGGTGTCGGTGTTGAGGTCCAGGCGGCCGCCATCGGGCAGCAGCACGTGGCGCAGTTGCCCGGTGCCCGTGTAGTAGTCGGCGCCCAGCGGCGAATATTCGTAGCCGACGCCCGCCAGACCCAGCCCGGCAAAAACCAGCAGCGATTTCATGGCCAAGCGTCTTTCCACGCCGGCCTGGGTAAGTACCGGCATGGCCAGGTCCAGCGGTACGCCGCGCAATTGGCGTTGCAGTTTTTCCACCCGGGCCCATGCACGGGCGTGGTCCGGAGAGGCGGCTAGCCAACTTTGCCAAGCCTGACGTTGGCTTTCCTTGACGGCGCCGTCGTGCAGTTGCACGTACCAGTGCACGGCCATTTCCAGGCAGGAAGGCGGCATAGCGTGAGGCGCTGAAGTGGCCATCAGTCTTCCACCAGCAGCAGGCATTGCAGCAGCGCTTTGCTCAGGTGGTTTTTTACCGTGGTCACCGATACGCCTAGGCGCTGGCCGATTTCTACGTAGCTGAGTTCTTCGAGCTGGGCGAGCAGGAAGATTTGCCGGGTACGCGCGCCCAGGCCGTCGAGCATGGTGTCGATGGCTAGCAGCGCTTCCAGAATCAGGTGACGGGTTTCCAGGCTTTCTTCGTACGCTTCGGGCCGCGCGGCCAGGGCATCGAGGTAGGCGTTTTCCACGGCGCGGCGACGGAACAGGTCGATCAGCAGGCCACGGGCGATGGTGGTCAGGTAGTGCCGCGGTTCACGGATGCTCGGTGCGGTGCGGGCGGTGAGCAGGCGCACGAAGGTGTCTTGCGCGAGGTCGGCGGCATCGGCGGAGTTGCCGATGCGGCTGCGCAGCCATTTCTGCAGCCAGCCGTGGTGTTCGCCGTAGAGGCTTTCCACGCTGTGCTGAGGGAAGAAGGTGTCGGTAGACATGCCGCCGGAATCGCTACAGATGAGATTGGCTCGCATCTTTAACGATAACGCAGCGGCATTGCAACGGCTGTTTTGCCCTTAGTCGTCGGAAATGACGATATTCGGCATGGCCTGCGACGCCTGCCCGCTTTGTGCGATACGCGCGCCAACGGCACGGGCGACTTCCTGGTAGAGCATGGCGATCTGGCTTTCCGGGTCGGCAATGGCGGTCGGCTTGCCGCCGTCGGATTGCATACGAATAGCCATCGACAGCGGCATGGAGGCCAGCAGGTCGACGTCGTATTGCGCGGCCAGCTTCTCGCCGCCGCCTTCGCCGAACAGGTGCTCGGCATGGCCGCAGTTGGAGCAGATATGCACGGCCATGTTTTCCACCACGCCGAGCACCGGAATGTTCACTTTGCGGAACATTTCCACGCCTTTGCGGGCGTCTAGCAGGGCCAGGTCTTGCGGGGTGGTAACGATAACGGCGCCGGCCACCGGCACTTTCTGCGCCAGGGTCAGCTGGATATCACCGGTGCCGGGCGGCATGTCTACCACGAGATAATCCAGATCGCCCCAGGCGGTTTGCGTAACCAGCTGCAGCAACGCGCCGGACACCATCGGACCGCGCCAGACCATGGGCGTGTTGTCGTCGGTCAGAAACGCCATGGACATCACTTCCACGCCGTGGGCCTTGATCGGCACAAACCACTTCTGGTCTTTCACCTGCGGGCGCGTGCCTTCAGGAATGCCGAACATGATGCCTTGGCTCGGGCCATAGATATCGGCATCCAGAATGCCGACCTTGGCGCCTTCACGGGCCAGCGCCAGCGCCAGGTTGGCGGCGGTGGTGGACTTGCCGACGCCGCCTTTGCCGGAGGCCACGGCGATGACGTTTTTAACATTGGCCAAGCCCGGCACCTGGGCCTGGGCTTTGTGCGCGGCGATGTTGGTGTCGATTTGCACGATGGCGCTGTCGATGCCATCGACATTCTCCAGGGCCATTTGCAGCATCTGCGCCCAACCGTTCTTGAACAGGTCGGCGGCGTAACCCAGCTCCAGGCGCACACGCACCTTGCTGCCGTCGATGCTCACATCGCGCAGGCAACCGGCGGTTACGGGGTCTTGATTGAGGTTGGGATCGGTGAACTGACGCAGGGTCGCTTCGACCAGCTGGCGGGTAACGGCGCTCATGGGGCAACTCCGAAAGACTGAGCAAAACAGGCGGGCATATTACTCCACCGCCAATCGATTTGTGGCGTTGGGCTTCGCGTTGCTCAACCCAACCTACCCCGCAACCGTAGGTTGGGTTGAGCCGCAGGCGAAGCCCAACGGGCTGCGGCGGGTGAAAAAAATCGCCCAGGCCTTTATAGTTGCCGACTTCCCTCGTAATGCCAGTGCAGCCGATTACCATGTCCGAGCCCCGCAAAATCCTCGTCACCAGCGCCCTGCCCTATGCCAACGGTTCGATTCACCTTGGCCATATGCTCGAGTACATCCAGACCGATATCTGGGTGCGCTTTCAGAAGCACCGCGGCAATCAATGCATTTATGTCTGCGCAGACGACGCCCACGGCTCGGCCATCATGTTGCGCGCCGAGAAAGAAGGCATCACCGCCCAGCAGCTGATCGACAACGTCAAAGCCGAGCACAGCGCCGACTTCGCCGCCTTTCTGGTCAACTTCGACAACTTCCACTCCACCCACTCGGAAGAGAACCGCGAGCTGTCGACCTCGATCTACCTGGCCCTGCGCGACAAAGGCCATATCGCCACGCGTTCGGTCACCCAGTATTTCGACCCGGAAAAAGGCATGTTCCTGGCCGACCGCTTTATCAAAGGCACCTGCCCGAAATGCGGCACGGAAGATCAGTACGGCGATAACTGCGAAAAATGCGGCGCCACCTACGCGCCGACCGAACTGAAAAACCCGCGTTCGGCCATTTCCGGCGCCGTGCCAGTGCTCAAAGACTCCAAGCACTTCTTCTTCAAGCTGCCCGACTTCCAGGCCATGCTGCAAACCTGGACCCGCAGCGGCACCTTGCAAGACGCCGTGGCCAACAAGATCGCCGAGTGGCTGGATTCCGGCCTGCAGGAGTGGGATATCTCCCGCGATGCGCCGTACTTTGGCTTCGAAATTCCCGATGAGCCGGGCAAGTATTTCTACGTGTGGCTGGATGCGCCGATTGGCTACATGGCCAGCTTCAAGAACCTGTGCGACCGCACGCCGGAGCTGGACTTCGATTCGTTCTGGAACAAGAACTCGACCGCCGAGCTGTACCACTTTATCGGCAAAGACATCGTCAACTTCCACGCCCTGTTCTGGCCGGCGATGCTCGAAGGCGCGGGCTACCGCAAGCCGACCGGCATCAACGTGCACGGCTACCTCACCGTGAACGGGCAGAAAATGTCGAAGTCGCGCGGCACCTTTATCAAGGCGCGCACCTACCTCGATCACCTGTCGCCGGAATACCTGCGTTACTACTACGCGGCCAAACTGAGCCGCGGCGTGGACGACCTGGACCTGAACCTCGAAGACTTTGTGCAGAAGGTCAACTCCGACCTGGTGGGCAAAGTGGTGAACATCGCCAGCCGTTGCGCGGGCTTTATTCACAAAGGCAACGCGGGCGTGCTGGTCGGCGAAAACGCTGCGCCGGAGCTGACCGAGGCCTTTCTCGCTGCCACCCCGAGCATCGCTGATGCCTATGAAGCGCGCGACTTCGCCCGTGCGATGCGCGAAATCATGGCCCTGGCCGACCGCGCCAACGCCTACATCGCCGACAAGGCGCCGTGGGCCTTGGCCAAACAGGAAGGCAAGCAGGACGAAGTGCAGGCCGTGTGCGCCCTGGGCATCAACCTGTTCCGCCAGTTGGTGATTCTGCTCAAGCCGGTATTGCCGACCTTGGCAGCGGACGCCGAAGCGTTCCTCAACGTGGCCCCGCTGACCTGGGACGACCACAAGACCCTGCTGGCCAACCATCAGTTGAACGCCTTCCAGCCGCTGATTACCCGTATCGACCCGAAAGCCGTGGAAGCCATGACCGATGCCTCGAAAGAAGACCTGGCCAGCAGCGAAGTCGCTGCCGCCCCTGCCGGTAACGGCGAGCTGAGCAAAGACCCACTGGCCGCCGAAATCAGTTTTGACGCCTTCGCCGCCGTCGACCTGCGCATTGCGCTGATCGAGAAATGCGAGTTCGTCGAAGGCGCCGACAAGCTGCTGCGCCTGACCCTGGATATCGGCGATGCCAAGCGCAACGTGTTCTCCGGCATCAAGAGCGCCTACCCGGACCCAAGCAAACTGGAAGGTCGCCTGACCCTCTACGTGGCCAACCTGGCGGCGCGCAAGATGAAGTTCGGTGTCTCTGAAGGCATGGTGCTGGCGGCCGGCCCAGGCGGCGAAGAGATTTACCTGCTGAGCCCGGACAGCGGCGCGAAGCCGGGACAGCGGGTTAAGTAAAGCGGTATCCAGCGGGGCTGAATTTTCAGCCCCGTTTTTATTTCCGCCTGGCACGCCCGGCTGTACCGAGCGGGCGCCATCCCCGATAATGGCGCCCCTCTCTGGCAACACAACGACCGCGCAATGACCGCCTTTTTCCTCGCCCTGCTTGGCGCCGCCCTAGTGAATAACCTGCTGGTGCTGCTGCCCGCTGGCGCCGACGCCGTGCAGGCGCGGCCGGCGCAGGTGGCGGTGTTGGGGCCGGCGAGCGCGTGGCTGATTGCGCTGGCGACGCCACTCGGTTGGCTGCTGTTTCGTGGGGTGTTGGTGCCGCTGGAGCTTGGCTATCTGCGGTTGTTTGGGTATGTGCCGTTGTTGGCGGCGTTAGCGTGGCTAACGCGGTTGGCTCTTGGTAGGAGCGAGCTTGCTCGCGAACCAGGCGATGCGCTTACCCGTGAAACCGCGTCGAGCCCTTCGCGAGCAAGACCGATCGCGGCCCGCTCGCTCCTACGTCCGTGGTTGGTCGGTAGTGGCGCCGCGCTAGGCAGCCTATTGCTCGCTGAACAGCAGTCGTTCGTTCACGCCCTGGCTCAGGGCATTGGCGGCGGCCTGGGCTTCTGGCTGGCTTTGAAAGTATTTGCCGACCTGCTTGAACGCATTGACCACACCGCCGTACCCGCCGCCTTTCGCGGCGCCCCGCTGCTGCTGATCTGCGCTGGCCTGCTTGGCCTGGTGGTCCTGGGTCTGCAAGGATTGGCCCCGCAATGACCAGCCTGATTTCCGTCCGCGCCATCGACGCCCTGCTACCGCAAACCCAATGCGGCAAATGCGGGCACCCAGGCTGCATGCCGTATGCCGAAGGCATCGCCCAGGGCGAGGCGATCAACAAATGCCCGCCGGGCGGCGAAACCACTATCGAGGCCTTGGCGCAGTTGCTCAAGGTGCCGGTGCTGCCGCCGGAGTTGCCGCCGATCCCGCCGCAACTGGCGGTGATTCGGGAGGCCGAGTGCATTGGCTGCACCAAGTGCATTCAGGCCTGCCCGGTGGATGCCATCGTCGGCGCGGCGAAGTTGATGCACACGGTAATTGCCGATGAATGCACCGGCTGCGAGCTGTGTGTGGCGCCCTGCCCGGTCGACTGCATTGACCTGATTGCGCTGCCCGAGCCGCAAGCGCAAGAGCAGCGTTTGCGTGCCGACCATTTCCGCCTGCGCCATGAAAACCATCAAACCCGGTTGCAGCGTGAAGACGCGCGACGGCAGGCGGCACGTGCTGAGCGGCAGGCCAAACCGGTTGCCGCCGCGACGCTCGACCCGGTGCAAGCGGCTATTGAACGGGTGAAGGCGCAAAAAACCGCCAGCGGCGATGATCAGCACAAACGTCTGAAAATCGAAGCGGCCATGGCTCAGGTGGCGTACAGCAAAGCGCAACGACAATTGGCGACCTATGGAACGGCCGAGTTGGAGCAGCAAGTGGAGGCGTTGCGGCAGGTCGCCGAAACCGCCCAGGCGACGCTACAAGCAGCCAACGCTGCGGCGCCTGCTGACGAAAGCCAGATCGCCCTGAAAAAAGCCAAGATCACCCTCGCCGTCGCCCGCGCCGCCTTGAAAACGGCGGAGCGCGACGGTGCCGAACTGGCCCCCCTGCAAGCCACCCTTAGCGCCGCCGAACAGGCGTTGCACCAGGCCGAAGCGGCCTGCAACAAGCCGGCGCCGAACCTGCAACGTATCGACAAGCGGCCGATAGACGCTCAATCCCGCGCGCTGAAAACCGAGCTGGCCTATGCCCGCGCCGATGTCAGCAAACTCGAGCGTCAGCAGCCGCTCGATGAGGCGGCGCTGGCGACGGCCAAACAACGTCTACGTGACGCCGAGGCGCGGCTCAATGCCTACCACGCCCCTTAACCTCGCCTTCGACCCACGCCCCAGCATGCAATGGGTGTTGCTCGCCTGCGTGCCCGGCGCGTTGGTGCTGAGCTGGCAATTTGGCTGGGGCACGTTGTTGCAGCTGCTGTTGGGCCTGGCCACGGCGTTGGAGTGTGAGGCGTTGATGCGCCGCAAAGCCAGCCCGGCGCTAGCCGACGTTGCCCTGTTGGGCGACGGCAGTGCGCTGGTCAGCGCCGTCCTGCTGGCTTTGGCGTTGCCGCCGTATGCACCCTGGTGGCTGAGCGTGAGTGCGGCGGCCTTTGCCCATCTGGTCGGCAAGGCGCTGTTTGGTGGCTTTGGCAAAAATCCGTTTAACCCGGCGATGCTGGGGTACGCCTTCGCCTTGCTGGCCTTCCCCGCCCATATGAGCCAGTGGCCGGCACCGGGCAGCGGCCAGGGTCTGTTGGCCGGGTTGCAGCAGGTGTTTATCGGGCAAAACCCCGTTGATGGCTGGAGCCAGGCCACCGTGCTCGACAGCCTGAAACACAACGACCGCCTGACGGTGGATGAACTTTTTGCGCGCAACCCGGCGTTTAGTCACTGGAGCGCCGGCTGGGTGAATCTGGCGTTCTTGCTTGGCGGGTTGCTGTTGATTCAGCAGAAGGTGATTCGCTGGCATACGCCTGTGGGCGTGCTCGGGGCGTTGTTTGTCGCCAGCCTGCTGTGCTGGAACGGCTCGGGCTCGGACTCCAATGGCTCGCCGTTTTTCCATCTGTTTTCCGGGGCGACCATGCTGGGCGCGTTTTTTATTGCCACGGAGCCGGTGTCCGGCCCGACCAACGACCGCGCGCGGCTGCTGTTCGGGGTTGGCGTGGGGCTGTGGCTGTATGTGATCCGCACTTGGGGCGGATATGCCGACGGCGTGGCTTTTGCAGTGCTCGGCATGAATCTGTTGGTGCCCGTGCTGGAACGGCATGCCGCGCGCCGGCTGGAGAAAATGGCCCATGAATAAACGTTCGTTGGCCATGGTGGGTGTGGTGCTGCTGGCGTTGATAGTCGCCGTAGTCGGTGTCGAGCGCCTGCTGAGCGAGCAGATTGCCAGCGAGCGGCAGGCGGCGCAGGAGCGTGCGTTGCTGGATCTATTGGCGCCCGGCAGCTACGACAACCATCCCCTCGCCGCCCCGATTGCCCTGCCAGACAGCGAGCAACTCGGCCTGCCAGCGCCCGCCTTTGCCTACCTCGCTAGCCGCGACGGCATGGCCAGCGCGGTGCTGCTGCCGGCCCGTGGCGCGGGTTACGAAGGCAGTATCGACCTGCTGCTGGCTATCTCCCCAGCCGGCCAATTGCTGGCGGTGAAGGTGTTGAGCGAGCACGAAACGCCTGGCCTTGGCGACCTTAGCAGCGCGGCGAAAAGCCCGTGGTTGCGGGGCTTTTTCGGCCACAGCACCAGCGATACCGATTGGCGGGTGAAAGCTGATGGCGGGCAGTTCGACCAAATGGCCGGCGCCACGGTGACGTCCCGCGCGGTGAGCAAAGCGGTCCAGCAAGGTTTGAGTTACTTCGATGCGCATAAGCCGTTACTGCTCAACCAGGTGACGCCATGAGGCCAGTGATGCTGGTTGCCTTGGCGCCGTTGTTGGGCGCGGCCGACCTGTTGATCAAAGCGTTGGGCCTGAGCCTGGTCGCCCTGCCGTTGCTGACGCTGCTGGGTGTGCTCGCCACGCTGCTGCAGCGCCTGGACGCCAAGCTGCGCATGTTGGTGTTGCTGCTGGTGGCCTGCGCCGTGCTGAGCCTGGCCGACTTGCTGCTGCAAGCCTGGGCACTGGAACTGCGCACGGCCCTGGGGATTTTTCTGCCGCTGTTGCTGGTGGCGCTGCTTCAACCGCCGCTGACGGCCAGCCAGGGGCTGTGTCAGGGCGCATTGTTTACCACCGTGGCGCTGCTGCTCGGCGCGCTGCGTGAGTGCCTGGGCAGCGGCACGTTGCTGAGCCACGCCGAGTGGTTGTTCGGCCCGGCGGCGGGAAGCTGGACGTTGCACCTGCCCGGCTTCACCGGAATGCACCTGTTTGCCCTGGTGCCCGGTGCCTTTATTTTGTTGGGCGTGCTCTGGGCAGTCGCCCGCAGCGTGCTCCTTTCCCCGGATTCCAAAGCCTGATGAATGCCGCCAAGCGTTTCGAAATCTTTCGCCGTCTGCACGAAGACAACCCCGAACCGAAGACCGAACTGGCGTACACCACGCCGTTTGAATTGCTGATTGCGGTGATTCTGTCGGCGCAGGCCACCGACGTCGGGGTCAATAAAGCCACGGCCAAGCTTATCCCGTGGCCAATACCCCCGATTTACGCGTTGGGCGTCGACGGCTTGAGCGAATACATCAAGACCATCGGCCTGTACAACAGCAAGGCCAAGAACGTGATCGAAACCTGCCGCTTGTTGATCGAGCTGCACGGCAGCAGGTGCCGGACAACCGCGAAGCGCTGGAAGCCTTGCCCGGCGTGGGCCGCAAGACGGCAAACGTGGTGCTGAACACCGCGTTCGGCAATTGGCGATGGCGGTAGACACCCATATTTTCCGCGTCGCCAACCGCACGAATATTGCGCCGGCAAGAATGTGGTCGAGGTGGAAAAACAGTTACTCAAATTTGTACCCAAGGAATTTCTGCTGGATGCGCACCATTGGCTGATCCTCCACGGCCGCTACGTGTGCCAGGCGCGCAAGCCGCGCTGCGGCAGTTGCCGGATTGAAGACCTGTGCGAATACAAGGCGAAAACGTCGGACGATTGACTTAATTGTGTTCTTGCTATGGGTCGATTGAAAAATCTTTTACCGCTCAGGGTTTTGCCGATATAAGGTGCGCCAATGGCCCTGTAGCCGGGAGTGGACGTCAATGAGCACTAGCAAAGAAGAACTGGAACTCGACGAAGACGCAGTGAGCGAAGATGGCGATGAGGTTGCGGAGGCCCCGGTTGAAGTGGCCAAGACCACCTGACCAAACGTCGCATCATCGACAACCTCTTGGAAGAGCGACGTTGCACAAACAACTGGCGGAATACGATTTCGATCTGTGATCAGCCAATAAAAAGCCCGACTTGATGTCGGGCTTTTTATTGGGCGCTTAATTCTTGTAGGTCTGCCTTTAGTCACCGCGCGACGGCGACAGCAGCTCAATCTTGTAACCATCCGGGTCTTCCACAAACGCCAGAATACTGGTGCCGTGTTTCATCGGACCCGGCTCGCGGGTGATCTTGCCGCCACGGGTGCGGATGTCTTCGCAGGCTTTATAAACGTCGGCCACTTCCAGGGCGATATGACCGTAGCCGTGCCCAGCTCGTAGCTCTCAACGCCCCAGTTGTGCGTCAGCTCGATCACACTGTTGTCCGCTTCGTTGCCGTAGCCCACGAATGCCAGGGTGAACTGGCCATCCGGGTAATCTTTGCGGCGCAGCAGGGTCATGCCGAGCACTTCGGTATAGAACGCGATGGATTTATCCATATCGCCGACACGCAGCATGGTGTGCAGCAGTCTCATCAGTCTTTTCCTCATCGGTGCCCGTAGTCTCGGGCTTAGAAATGCAAACCCCGGCTCATGGCCGGGGTTTGTTCAGGCGTTTGCAAGCTTATCAGAACAGCTTGCGGCCCTTGTTGGCGGCGATGCGCATGCGCAAGGCGTTCAACTTGATAAAGCCAGCCGCGTCGGCCTGGTTGTACGCGCCGCCGTCTTCTTCGAAGGTGGCGATGTTGGCGTCGAACAACGAGCCTTCGGACTTGCGACCGTAACGATCACGTTGCCTTTGTACAGTTTCAGGCGAACCACACCGTTCACGTGGGCCTGGGAGGCGTCGATCATCTGTTGCAGCATCAGACGCTCAGGGCTCCACCAGTAGCCGGTGTAGATCAGGCTGGCGTACTTGGGCATCAGCTCATCTTTGAGGTGAGCGACTTCACGGTCCAGGGTGATCGACTCAATGGCGCGGTGAGCGCGCAGCATGATGGTGCCGCCGGGCGTCTCGTAGCAGCCACGGGATTTCATGCCGACATAGCGGTTTTCCACGATGTCGAGACGACCGATACCGTTCTCGCCGCCGATTTTGTTCAGCGTGGCCAGTACGGTAGCTGGGCTCATTTCCACACCGTCGAGGGCGACGATGTCGCCGTTGCGGTAGGTGAGTTCCAGGTAGGTCGGCTTGTCTGGAGCGTTCTCCGGGGAGACGGTCCATTTCCACATGTCTTCTTCGTGCTCGGTCCAGGTGTCTTCCAGCACGCCGCCTTCATAGGAGATGTGCAGCAGGTTGGCATCCATGGAGTACGGCGATTTCTTCTTGCCGTGACGCTCGATCGGAATGGCGTGTTTCTCGGCATAGTCCATCAGCTTCTCGCGGGACAGCAGGTCCCACTCGCGCCACGGAGCAATCACTTTTACGCCAGGCTTGAGCGCATAAGCGCCGAGCTCGAAACGAACCTGGTCGTTGCCTTTGCCGGTGGCGCCGTGGGAAATGGCGTCAGCGCCAGTTTCGTTGGCGATTTCGATCAGGCGTTTGGCGATCAGCGGACGAGCGATGGAAGTACCCAGCAGGTACTCGCCTTCGTACACGGTATTGGCGCGGAACATCGGGAACACGAATCACGCACGAATTCTTCGCGCAGGTCGTCGATATAGATTTCCTTGACGCCCATGGCCTGTGCCTTGGCACGAGCAGGCTCAACTTCTTCGCCTTGACCGAGATCGGCGGTGAAGGTCACCACCTCACATTGATAGGTGTCTTGCAGCCACTTGAGAATTACCGAAGTGTCCAGGCCACCGGAATACGCCAGGACAACCTTCTTTACGTCCGCCATGCCATCACTCCACGGGGTTCTACGGAAAACCCGCGATTCTACTGCCCGCGCGGCACAATTTACAGAGGCGCGACAGCTTATGACGATGAAGCGACGGATTCTTTCGTCTAAACGACGGACGTATTAGGACGTGGCAGCCGGTTTTATCGGAGCTGTCGCAGGTGTGGTGGGCGCCGGCGGAATGGGATCACGCGACAAATGCACCGTTACCCGACGATTTTTCGCGCGGTTGGCGGCGTTAGTGTTGGGCACCAGCGGGTAGCGTTCACCGTGAAAACGCAAAACGATCTGCGATTCGGGAATGCCGTTGGCTTTGAAGTACTCGGTCACGGCCAGGCCCCGGCGGCGGGACATATCGAGGTTGGTCAGACGATTGCCGCCGTTGTCGGAATGCCCATCAAGCTCGATATGGTTAACGCTCGGATCGGCCTTTATATATTGCAGGATGATTTCTAGCTTGGCCTTGGACACATCGTCGAGGTCGGCGCCACCGCCGGGGAAGTTGATTTGCGCTTGCTTGATCTGGTCGTAGTTGACCGGCAGCAGCTTGGTCGTGCAGTCGAGGTAATCGTGGTAGGCCTTGTTGAATTTCACCGGCATCAGGCGCACTTCAACGCCTTCGCTGCCATCGGCGGTGCGGTGGCGGACCAAGGGGCTACGCCCTTCCAGCAAGCCAGTGAGCAAGCGCGTGCCTTGTTGCTGGGTGCTGTTGAATGGCATGGGACCGTTGTCGGCGACATTGACCATGCCCAGGTTGATATCGCCACGACCCGGCTGCCAAGGCGCGGCGGCGGCCACCAGCGTTGCCGAGCCGGCGCCCAGCCAGCGTTCGCGGGCTTGCAGGCGGAAGGTAACCTGCTCACCAGCACGGCGCACGAATTGGCCTTGGCCAAAATCGGTGATGTCTTGCGACAAACGGCACTCGAACTGATCGCCATCAACCTTCCATTCGACCTTTTCCAGGCGCGTCTGAAAGGTAATCGCCATGGCCGGCAGGCTGGCGAATAAGCTGAACAAAGCGAGATAGCGCTGGCGCACGGTAGGCTCCACAAGGATTTACTGCATTCTCACGGGGTATCGGTTGGCATTGGCAAAACTTGATAGCGAGTGCCGCTCTCAGGCTTTTCCGGTAGCATTCGCAGCAGTTTTCACCGCACAAATTTCGCTGATCTGGTATTGCCCCCATGACTGACCGCCTAACCCTGCTGCGTCCCGACGACTGGCATATTCACCTGCGCGACGGCGCAGTGCTGCCGCACACGGTCGCCGACGTCTCGCGCACCTTTGGTCGCGCCATCATCATGCCGAACCTGGTGCCGCCAGTGCGCAACGCCGCTGAGGCCGATGGCTATCGCCAGCGCATTCTCGCCGCGCGTCCGGCCGGCAGCCAATTCGAGCCGTTGATGGTGCTGTACCTCACCGACGTAACCCGCCCGGAAGACGTGCGCGCCGCCAAAGCCTCGGGCTTTGTACATGCCGCCAAACTGTACCCGGCCGGTGCAACTACCAACTCTGATTCTGGCGTCACCAGCGTCGACAAGATTTTCCATGTACTCGAGGTGATGGCCGAAGTTGGCCTGCCGCTGCTGGTACACGGCGAAGTGACCCGTGGCGAGATCGATGTGTTCGATCGCGAGAAGGTGTTATCGATGAGCACCTGACCCGTGTGGTCGAGCGCTTCCCGACCCTGAAGGTTGTGTTCGAACACATCACCACCGGCGATGCGGTGCAGTTCGTCAACAGTGCCTCGGCCAACGTGGGCGCCACCATCACTGCGCACCACCTGCTCTATAACCGCAACCACATGCTGGTCGGCGGTATTCGCCCGCACTTCTATTGCCTGCCGATTCTCAAGCGCAACGTGCACCAGGAAGCCCTGCTGGACGCCGCCACCAGCGCCAGCGCCAAGTTCTTCCTCGGCACCGACTCGGCGCCCCACGCGCTGCACGCCAAGGAAGCTGCCTGCGGCTGCGCCGGTTGCTACACCGCGTACGCCGCCATCGAGCTGTACGCCGAGGCCTTCGAGCAACGCAATGCACTGGATAAGCTGGAAGGTTTCGCCAGCAAGAACGGCCCGGATTTCTACGGTCTGACGCGCAACACCGACACCATTACCCTGGTCCGTGAAGAATGGACTGCCCCGACCAGCTTGCCGCTTGGCGAGCACAGTGTCGTCCCGCTGCGCGCCGGTGAAAAACTGCGCTGGCGCCTGCTGGAGCAAACTGCGTGAGTGAAGACAACTACGACGACGAACTGGAAGGCGGTGGCGGCAGTAGCGGTTCTCGCCACCCCATGGCTGAGCGCTTTCGCGGCTATCTGCCAGTGGTTGTCGACGTCGAAACCGGCGGCTTCAACTCGGCCACTGACGCGTTGCTGGAAATTGCCGCAACCACCGTCGGCATGGATGAAAAAGGTTTTCTGTTTGCTGAACACACCTACTTCTTCCGTATCGAGCCGTTCGAAGGCGCCAATATCGAAGCGGCAGCGCTGGAGTTCACCGGCATTAAGCTCGATCACCCGCTGCGTATGGCGGTGAGCGAGGAGTCGGCGCTGACCGATATTTTCCGCGGCATTCGCAAGGCGCTGAAAGCCAATGGCTGCAAGCGCGCGATTCTGGTGGGGCATAACAGCAGCTTCGACCTGGGCTTCCTCAATGCCGCGGTTGCGCGCAACGATTTGAAGCGCAATCCGTTTCACCCATTCTCCAGCTTCGACACCGCCACCCTCGCCGGCCTTGCCTATGGGCAAACCGTGCTGGCGCGGGCCTGTCAGGCAGCAGGCATGGACTTCGATGGCCGTGAAGCGCATTCGGCGCGTTACGACACCGAGAAGACCGCCGAGCTGTTCTGCGGCATCGTCAACCGCTGGAAAGAACTGGGCGGCTGGCAGGATTTCGACGACTGATCGCGTTTGCAGCCCACAAAAAACCCGGCCTTGGTGCCGGGTTTTTTGTGGGCCATTGAATGGCCCTTTACCGTTTATCGGTGCGCGGGATTATCGGCGCCAATATCCTTCTCACGTTTTGACAAGCGTTCTCATTAACATTAGTATCCTTCGCATCAAGCCATTTTGAGTGTTAGGCCTTTTATGTACGTATGCCTTTGCATGGGTGTCACTGACGGTCAGATCCGCGATGCAATCAACGAAGGTTGCTGCAGCTACCGCGACGTTCGTAACGCACTGGAAGTCGCCAGCCAATGCGGCAAGTGCGCGACCCTGGCCAAGCAAGTGGTTCGCGAAACCCTCACTGAAGTGCAAAGCAGCCAGGCCGCCCTCGCCTACCCAGCAAATTTTGTAATGGCTTAAAGTAGTCCTTTTCCGAAAACCGGACCTAGTGTCCGGTTTTTTTATGCCTGCAATTCAAGCAGTTAGCGCCAAGACGCAGAATCTAAACATTCGTATTCGGTTTTAATTTTCGTTTAAATTCAAACACTTACATTTGACAGCCGAAAACCACAGGGTCAGACTCTCACGCTATCACTCCCCCGCACGGCAGGACCCCGACATGAAAGGCGACAAGAAAGTCATCCAGCACCTCAACAAAATCCTCGGCAACGAGCTGGTCGCCATCAATCAATACTTCCTGCATGCGCGCATGTATGAAGATTGGGGCCTGAAAAAGCTGGGCGAGCACGAGTACCACGAGTCCATCGACGAGATGAAACACGCGGACAAGCTGATCAAGCGCATCTTGTTCCTCGAAGGCCTGCCAAACCTGCAAGACCTCGGCAAAATCCTGATCGGTGAGAACACCAAGGAAATGCTGGAGTGCGACCTTAAGATCGAGCACAAAGCGCATATCGATCTGAAAGAAGCCATCGCCTACTGCGAGACAATTGCTGACTACGCCAGCCGCGAACTGCTCGAAGAAATCCTCTGCTCCGAGGAAGACCACATCGACTGGCTGGAAACCCAACTGAGCCTGATCGACAAAGTGGGCCTGCAGAACTACCTGCAGTCGCAGATGGACGAGTAATTCGTCAGGCATAAAAAAGCCCCGCTTCGGCGGGGCTTTTTATTTACCGCAGTTCAATCAAGCGTCCGCTTTGGCGGAAGCTGCCTTGACCAGAGTTTGCAGCTCACCGTTTTCGAACATCTCAACCATGATGTCGCTACCGCCAACCAGCTCGCCGCCAACCCACAGCTGCGGGAAGGTAGGCCAGTTTGCGTATTTCGGCAGGTTGGCGCGGATTTCCGGGTTTTGCAGGATGTCGACATAGGCGAACTTCTCGCCACATGCCATGACAACCTGGGCGGCTTTCGACGAGAAGCCACATTGTGGGGCGTTCGGCGAGCCTTTCATGTACAGCAGGATGGCGTTGTTAGCGATCTGCTCTTTGATGGTTTCGATGATATCCATGGGTACCTCAGCACTAAGGCCTATCTGACTGTCCAACTCGCCGACTCACGGGCCGACATGGTTGCGGGCATTGTATCGGAAAGCCGCGCAATTGGCGCGACCCTCCTATCGTCGTAGTCCGATTCCGAAAATCAGGCAGCCGCAACCACCACCGGCACGCCATTCAACGCCGCGTTGCCCGACAGCACATCCAACTGACGCTCATCTGTCAGGTCGTTGGCACTGGCACCTGGCTGCGCACTGGCAATCGCCATCTGCACGCCCGGCCGGCCATGGCCCCAACCGTGAGGCAAGCTGACCACGCCTTGCATCATCTCGTCGCTGCCCACCGCCTCCACTTCAATCATGCCGACCCGTGAACGCACGCTCACCAACTGGCCATCGGTGAGCGCCCGGCTGGCCATGTCCTGCGGGTTCATCAGCAGTTGGTGGCGCGGTTTGCCTTTCACCAAGCGGTGGTAGTTGTGCATCCAGGAATTATTGCTGCGCACGTGACGGCGGCCGATCAACACCAGTTCGTCTGCCTTGGGCGCTGGCTGCGCGGCAAAGCGCGCCAGGTCATTCAGCAGGATGTCCGGAGCGGCCAACACGGTTTTGCTTGGGGTTTTCAGGCGTTCCAGCAGATTGGGTTTCAATGCGCCCAGATCGATGCCGTGGGGATGTTCACGCAGCTTGGCCACCGACAACTGATGCTCGGACTTATCGCCATACAGACCAAAACGCAGGCCCATATCGATCATCTGTGCCGGCTCCATGGTCGGCTTGAGTACCGCTTCGGTCTTCGCCGCAAAGGCTTTGGCCAACCCCACGAAAATTTCCCAGTCGTGCAGCGCGCCAGCCGGCTTGGCTAGCACCGGCTCGTTAAACCGGGTGACGTTACGCACGGCGAACACATTAAAGGTGGTGTCGTAGTGATCGTGTTCCAGCGGCGCGGTCGGCGGCAGAATCAGGTCGGCGTAGCGCGTGGTTTCATTGATATAGAAGTCGACGCACAGCATGAACTCCAAACCATCCAGCGCCTGCTCCAGCTGGCGACCATTGGGCGTCGACAGCACCGGGTTCCCGGCCACGGTTACCAGGGCGCGAATCTGCCCCTCGCCCGGCGTCAGCATTTCTTCGGCTAACGCGGAAACTGGCAGCTCGCCGGCGTATTCCGGCAACCCGGACACCCGGCTCTGCCAGCGATTGAAATGGCCACCCGAGGTGGTGGCCACCAGATCCACCGCAGGCTCAGTGCACAGCACACCGCCCACGCGATCGAGGTTACCGGTCACCAGGTTGATCAGCTGCACCACCCACTGGCACAGCGTGCCAAATACCTGGGTGGACACGCCCATGCGGCCGTAGCACACGGCTTTATCAGCGCCGGCAAAGTCGCGGGCCAGTTGGCGAATGGTCTCGGCCGGCACGCCGCAGCGGACGCTCATGGCTTCGGCGGTGAAGTCGGCAACGGCCTTGCGTACGTCCTCTATACCGTCGATGGGCAAATGGCTGGTGCGCGTCAGGCCTTCTTCGAACAGGGTATTGAGCACGCCAAACAACAGCGCCGCGTCGCCGCCTGGGCGTACAAATATATGTTGGTCGGCAATCGAGGCCGTTTCACTGCGGCGCGGGTCGACCACCACCACTTTGCCGCCACGGGCCTTGATGGCCTTCAGACGTTTCTCCACGTTGGGCACCGTCATGATGCTGCCGTTGGACGCCAGCGGGTTGCCGCCGAGGATCAACATAAAGTCGGTGTGATCGATGTCCGGGATCGGAATCAGCAAACCATGGCCGTACATCAGGTGGCTGGTCAGGTGATGGGGTAGCTGGTCCACCGAGGTCGCTGAATAGCGATTACGGGTTTTCAGCTGGCCGAGAAAATAATTGCTGTGGGTCATCAGCCCGTAGTTGTGCACGCTAGGGTTGCCTTGATAGACCGCCACCGAGTTCTGCCCGTGACGCGCCTGAATATCGGCCAGGCGTTCGGCAACCAGAGCGAAGGCCTCTTCCCACTCGATGGCCTGCCATTCGCTGCCAACGCGACGCATCGGTTGGCGGATGCGATCGGGGTCGTGCTGGATATCTTGCAGGGCTACGGCCTTGGGGCAGATATGGCCGTTGCTGAAGCTGTCCTGCGCATCACCTTTAATAGAAAGGATCTGCTGGCTGCCGTCAGATTGGGTTTCAGTTTCGATGGTCAGGCCGCAAATGGCCTCACAGAGGTGGCAAGCACGGTGATGGAGGGTCTTGGTCATGGCCTAGCCTCATTTTTTATTTGGAGCGACTAATCAGGTCGGTAAGCACGAACTATGGAGTGCGCGCAGCAGCTTCGCCATAGGCTTAAGCCCCGTGAATCGGGGCCTATCAGGAGATTCCATATACCGGTTCAGACGGCGACTACAGCGTTCTTGACCTGCCAACCAGGGCGCGTTTCGGCAGATATATGCCATTTATATCGATAACAACGGCTTCGCTAGTCGCATTACTCAAACAAAGTGCGTATCTTTAGGCCACTGTGCTGCATGTGTACCGCGAATCGCAACCTGGTGTTTAGATCTCGATCCAACCATCTACACGTATTCCGATAACTCTTTGCACTCAGTACTGGCTGGGCCTGTAGCCCGCCGCAATCCACTCTGTTCAAGGATCTACACCATGGCTAATCGCGAAACTGGTACCGTTAAATGGTTCAACGATGAAAAAGGCTTCGGCTTCATCACTCCAAGCAACGGCGGCGCTGACCTGTTCGTTCACTTCAAAGCTATCCAATCCGATGGCTTCAAAAGCTTGAAAGAAGGTCAGACCGTATCTTTCGTGGCCGCCAAAGGCCAGAAAGGCATGCAAGCTGAAGAAGTACAGGTAGTCTAAGACTCCCCGCGCTTCAAAAAAACCCCGCTTCGGCGGGGTTTTTTTCTGCCTGAAAAATGTCGTTCCCTGCCCTCCCGATGCCGCAGGCAGGTTTGCCAAGCCACTTGGCGGCAGTGTACAAAGGCTGCCCTCCAGGCAATGCCTGGCGCATTACACACCTGGCATGAGACATCTGATACAAACGTCGCCGCTTTCAAAGATGACATCACGCGACATTTCCTTATGATGCCCCTCGGGGGTCATGGGGGCCTGTAGGGCCCATTCCACCGTTGCACCCTCTCAGCAAAACCACCCCTTCCCCCCTGCTTTCCCCAGGCATTGGTACAGAAAGTGGTACAGCCATCAGCCCGTTCTGGGCGCCGCGTCACCCCTCCCTACTGCAACTCGTCAGACCATGCTCGAAAACCAGACCCGCTCCGAATACTGTATGCGCATACAGTTATTATCTCGGGAGCACTATGCGCGGAAATATCCACCACCACGGCACGGCCGACGTGTCGATTGCCACAGAGTTCACCACTGCGGTGCTGCCCGGCGTGGACATCCTCTTGCAGGAAGTCATGCCTGGCATGTTTTCCATACACCTTCCGGCCGATTTGGTGCCGACCGATGCCACCACTATCAAGGTCAGCTACGGGGGCAAGGTGCGCGACGGCGTAATCGAGTATCAGAACCGCGGCAGCCTCACTTTCCGGTAGCCCTACCCCTTCCGGTTCTTCAGGTAGTCATACTCGCGCTCGCAGGCCTCTCCCGCTATTCGGGATTGGTCAGCGATCTTTGCCAGCTCTCCCGCTCTTTTGTCAGCGCGCTGGAGCATGTCGGAGAGCACACCGGCAGCACGGGCGGCTGACGCGCCTCGTTGGATAGCTCCGGTATCGCAGGACACGTTGCCGGCAGTGGCTGCCAGTTTGTTTGCTGCGTCCCGCACGCTGTCACCAGCAGTATCAGCAGCAACCCCATCAGCGGCCGCAGCCGCGCTTTGTGCTCGAGCATCTTTTCCCACCTGGTTGGAATTCGTTTGCCAGTCCTGTTCGGTTTCCCGCGCGCCGGCCGTTGCCGCCGCCAATCCCTTGGCCTGTAGCAGTTGCCGATCAGCGTCAGCCCTCGCCCACTTGTTGTCCGTGACGGTCACGCCGTGGCTGTAGGCTCCGTAAAGCGCGGCAAACACCAGCGCCAAAGCAAGTGCGTACGGCCAAACCCTCAGCAGCAGCGTGTTCAAGCCAGCACCCGCTTGGCCACTTCCCACAGCGCCACGCGTTCGGCCTGGCCGTTCAGTCCGCCGTTGATGCGTTTAGTGATCACCTCAAACTGCCCGCCATCGGCCAGCTCGTTCAATCCGTGCTCCTGCCAGAACCAAGCCGCCGACTGTGCCGCGTACAGCGGCTGTTCGAGCAGTTGCGGAATTTGCTCCAGGTCGGCGCCCAGGGCTTGGCCGGCGGCACGGTAGTTCGCACGGCCGGTGGTCTGGATCAGCCCACGCCCACGGAAGCGCCAGCCATCACCAGACTCCGGCGCGCCATTGCCAAGCCTTCCGGAGTAAACCGAATTGGCGATACCTTCGGGGTTGCGCTGGAGTTGCAGCGCCAAGGCATTGGGCTTGCCGTCGGCGCCGCGAAACCGATTGGGCCAGGTATTGGCCAAGCCCTGGGCGCTGTAGCTGAGGTTTTCGCTCAACCGAGTGAGCTGCCCACTTTCGTGGCCGACCTGGGCGAGAAAGGCCGCGGCGCGTACCGGCGAGGTAATACCGAAACGCGCCATCGCCTGGTTGAGTGCAGGAACAAAAACGCCCGCGGCTTGGCGGGCGTTCGGCAGAATCAGCAGTAGCTGCTGCGGGGTGAGTTGCATAGCTTTCTCCAGCGGTGGTGAGCTATCAAACGGTGAAACCGCCATCGATGCAGGCCAGTTCCATAATGACGGCAGTGGTCGTGGCGCCATTGCGCGCGTTTGCCCGGACGCCCAGTAAAGCTGAGCCGGCGGGGATTTCGGTCGTGAAGCTTGTATCCAGGCAGACAACGCCCGAGGAAGCGTTGTCGAGACGCACGGAGACTTCTGGCCCGCCAGCACTAGCGGAAAGAGTGAGCTTGTAAACGTCGGTGGAGTTGCGCGGTGCTAGCGGTACATCAACCCGTACGCCTGACCCGGACGCGTCATTGCGGATTACTTGCCAGTTGCCCGTCGCAAGGTCGGTGTCCTCATAGCCAATCCCGATGCAGTTCGTATAAGTGGTCGGGTTGCCACCGATTGCGGTGGTCGATGAGGTGAGCCCGATAAAAGCTTGGTGACCACTTTCGTTGCTGGCCAAGCTGAACGTGATTTCCACCAGGAACCCGCCCACACCAGAAACGTCACCCCGCATTTTTGTGGGCGGGTTTTCGTACATGCCAGCGCCTTGGCCAGCGGTTAGCGCGGAAGCCCAGCGTGCTCGGCGAATGGCGCTTTGCAAAGATCCCGACGTTTGTGTCGGGTGGGTGGTGGTCCCCGACGTAGAGATCGCCAGCCCAATTTGGGCGCCCACGGCACTGGCGCTACCCGGCCGAAAAGACTGGATGTTTCGATACTTGTCCCAGCGGCTTGGGTCGGCGTACGCAAGAGCACCGCCGACAACCCGAAGCGCCTTGCCCTCGGCGCCGATGCCGAGCCGCAACGCGCTGCCGCTCGCGCCGCCGACGATAAGGTCGCCAGCGGTGGTCATCGGGTTGGTTAGCTTCTGGTTGATGGCAGTGACCATGCTCGAAAGCATCGATGCCAGGTCATTCCATTTACGCTGCAGCTTGCCGAAGGCGACGAGCACCGTGTCGGCCGCCTCCAGGTCTCCGGCAGTTGAGAGCGATAGGCCAGTCAGCAGAACACCCAGCGCACGAGCATTGGTGAACCACTTGTTCGTAGGCGTGGCGCTTTCTTGCAGCTCATCCGTGTTGCTGTTCTTGGTGGCGCCGGTCGCAATGCCGGTCAGCTTGGTCTTGAAAGCATCCGTAAAGGCATTGCGATCCGGGTTGGATTCATACAGGGCCAACACCTGCGCGGCGGTCAGCGGCGTGGCAGTAGACCCGCTCGGCGTCCATTCCTGGTCGCTTACGTCCCAAATGTACTGAAGCGCTTTCGAGCCGGCGCCAGCGTCCACGTTGGCGTAATCGCCAGCGACAGCCGTGGGCAATGCGGCTTGCAAAGCGGCAAGCGTGGTGTGGGTTCCTTTCCAGTGCTGCGACTCCATCGCATCGAGCTTGGCGGCCCGCGCGTCGGTCAGATCGTTCTTCGACAGGCCATAGCCCGCGACTTTGTCGACCTTCGCCGCCAGGCCGGCAATTAGTGCAGCCTGCTGCACTGCGGTTGCCGCTAGGGCGCCCTGCTCCGCCGTGGCCGCGCCGATATCGCCAGGGGTGGTCGGGATAAATGGCTTGTTGAACAGCGAAAGGTAGCTGCCGTTAAACGCCACAGGCGAAAGCGAACTGGAGTTGACTGGCGGGTAGCCGAGAGCGGCTGTTACATCGGCGCCGATGAGCACCGCCGCCGGCGCGGTCCGGCCATTGAAGCTCACCAGCCCACCACCACCGCCACCCTCGCCGCCTGCACCAGGCGGGCCCTGCGTGCCGAAAGTGAAGACCCAGCCTGGCCAGTTGCCGCACACGGTCGGAGTCGCACCTGGCGCCAAGACCGCAGCAGCCCCGGTGAACACCCGAACCACATCCCCATTGGTAAAAGTAACGTCCAACTGCCAGACGCCCTTACGCCAGGCTAATGCTGCGGTTTCCTCTGGGGTCATTTCGATATCGATCCAGCCGGCCGCATTCACCGTAGGAGCGAACTCCAAAAGCAGTTCGCCCTTGTCATCCAGTACGCGCAGCACCGCAGATGTTCCGGTCAGGTCAACAGCCGGGTGGTAAACCAGCATCCCGCCCACAGCACTCCTACCAGCCCCCGAGACGGCGTTGATTTCCAGATGCGAGGAATCGAGCACGATGGCCAGCAGCGGCGCCTGATTCGAAGCACGGTTAAGTTCTTGCAGGCCTTGGACACCCTGCACCCAAACAGGCCAGTCCTTCGGCAGATCGTGATCCACGGTCAACAGCACCGGGGCGGTGTTAGAAATCGCCGTGATTGGCCGATATTCAAACTGGGACTGCATGACGCGCAACGACTCGCGCAGGGTTGCACCCTGCGTTATTTGAAGCGTTACCTGAGCGGGCTGCATGGTTTCTCCGGACGTAAAAAAACCCGCGCGCGGCGGGCTCTGGCCAATGGTGGATGTCACAAATAAACGGTAGGGATGGTTGCGTGCGTTTCGATGCGCACATCGAACTCGTCACCGAACGAGGAAATTGTGATGGAAGCCCGTGTTGACGTCGTTAGCTCCCAAACCATAAGCGGGCCGCTGGCAGTGGCTGACATTCCTTCCGGAACCGCAAAGTAGACATCCCCTAAAGCTGCGACCGAACTGAAGTCCAGAGTCAGTTGCATGGTCGAACCGGGAGACACAAAAACATCAAGCATCACGTTTCTAACAGTCTGGCGATAGGCCGGAAATTGAAGCGCGATAACAGGATCAGCGATCGAAATATCGCCTCTTACAGCTGCCGTGACGTAGGTTGCAAACGGCCCTATTTCTGCCGAATGGGAAGTGGTGAGAGCGACGACGTATTGCTGATATCCCTCAGTCGTTAACAACCAGTCTCCTACCTCTTCGGTTCCCATGGCGATGAAAGCTGTGCCGGTAGCAAAGTCAACGTATTGCACGCCTATCGCCAAGGGCGGCGCAGATGGAGGAACGGAGGCGGCGACCGCGGTCACGCCTCCCAAAGACGTCAAAACTCCAGCAGTGAGCGCGCAATAGATGATGCTGCCTGCCGGCCAAGCCTGGTCCGTCGTACCTTCCTTGCCACGCTGCAGGGTGGCGGCACCTGATGCAACTGTGGCCAGGACAATCTCCCACCTGGTTGGGGCTGTCGCCGAGTCGGACAGAGTCAGCGTGTAATCCCCATCCGGCAGGCCCGTAAGATCGGCCACACTTTCCTCGCCAGCGTCCAATTCAATGGGCCGGCTCCAGTTGTTTACAAAGTTCATGGTGTTCCTCGGTTAGACCCAGCAAACAGGTTGCGTGGCACGGGCAGCCTGGTTGGTGACTGGGCACCAACTGCCGTAGACAGGGGTGGAGCTTGGATCGAACCCGCCAGAAAACGCGGGCAGCGTTATGGCCCCGCCGAAGGTGGCCACCTCTGGCAGGTAGTTCGTTGTGGTGGGGGTCGTGCCTGTGACCCAATGGCAAAGGCCAAACAGGGCGTTCGCGTGACGCTGCACCATGAAGGAGAGGTACTGGGGCTGGTTCGTGCCAAAACTCCACGTATATCCGTTGGCATTGCCGCCCATATCCCGAGGTATCAACTCAGGGCAGAGGCGGCAGCCATCAGCTCCGTGTGCTGCCCGCCAAGCCCCCCCTTGCCGTCATATAGAAATGGGAGAGTCCCGCTGGCACCACGGCTTCCGCCGGGGCTGTAATCCACGTTCCAGCTATAAACATTGCTGTCCCCGCCATCCGTAATCGTCCCGGTCTCGGTCGATGATTGCGTAGCGGTTGCCACGTAGGAGCAGATTTCGTCGCCATCCTTCGCAAAGGTGATGGTCAGGGTCGTATCGAAGTTGGTGGTGCTGGCCCAAATACCGGTTACGGGTTCGTTAGGCTCGAAATCGGTCGGGCCCGAGTGAACCGCCGGAGGCGAGCTGTAGTTGGTCAGCGCCTGCTCGCTCAGCGTCAGTTCGTGCAAGCCGGTGCTGTCGTAGAACATGCCCACCACATAGCCGGTGTACCCGCTCGACTCAGTCCCGGAAATCGCTTCGTGCTGCACCAACCGGTAGTAGGTCGTGTCACCCGTCGGCGTTTGCGTCAGCCGGGTACCGCCGCCGATTTTTTCTTCGAGGTACCAGTGATCATCCACGCGCGTCAGCGGTGAGTTGCTGGCAGTGCCCAGGGTCTGCGCCCGCGTTTTCACCGTGCTGGCCGTAACGACACACGCAGCACCAAGCCCCGCCAACTTTAGCTCTGCCCAGCCGCATGGCCGCCAGCTCCAGTAGCCGTAAAGGTCGCCAGGGAACTGGGTCGACACTTCGAACACGGCAGCCGAGCCCACCTTGTTTGTGTGGTACCGACTCACGCGCACAGACCCGCTGGAGCCTTCCAAGGCCGGGGTTGCCTGCCCCATGTTCGGCACGGTGACGTTGTAGGTGTATTCCTCTGGAGCGCCGCCCAAGACGCCAAAGCGCTTGAGCGTTACCGTGGCCACGCCGCCGGCCACATGCTCATCTGAAAGCGTGGTGCTCACCCACCAGCAGGCGCCGGCCGGGTCGATGTATATCCACCCGTTCAGCGCGCGCCCATACAGCGAGTCTCCCGACAAGATGGCCTTGTTCCACCACTGCCGGCCGGCCGCTGCATCTGCGGCGGCTTCTTCCGGGCTCCGCACAACGTCCGGGGCATTCGGGTGCTGGATCAGCGCGGTAGAACCCTGCTGCCAGCCCATGGAGCCAGAAGGCTGGGGAAAGGTCATTGCCGTGCCGTTGGGCAGCGAGAGGCTGTAATCCTTCACCAGGCCATGCCACGGGCAACCCCAGGGCGGAACAACAATCGCAGCCATCAGGCAGTACCTGCTGGGTTGGCCAGCTGCAACACCGCCGGGTCGCCGTTGGCGTCGGTCATGTTCAGCGTTTGAATGGCCGGCAAGGTGAGCAGGCCGTCACTGCTTTTGAAGCCCGCCGGGTAGTAGGTCCGGCTGGTCTCCGTCAACGGGCTGGCCAGACCGCCACCGCCAGTGCCACCGGTGGGTGCCTTGTAGGTGGCCGACCCTCGGGTGGCCGGCAGTGAGCCGCGCGGTTCCACGGTACGCAGGCTGGCCTGCTGCTTCTCCGGGCGAACCAAGCTGTTGAGGTCGTCCTGGATCGAAGATCCACGGCGTTCCGAAGTGTTCCGCGGCTGGATGGCCTGGCGCTCAGCTTCACGGTTGGATGCGTTACGCGACGTTGTGATGTTGCGGCCGGCCTGCCTGCGCTCGTCTCCCAATGCCATGTCAAAGCTCCAGCCAGTCGTTAGGTACCACCACGCGGTACGTCAGCGGCACTTCAATTGCCTTCTCGTCACGCAGCGCCTCGGAAATCTCCGGCGCTTCCAGGTCCATGCGGCGCGGGAACAGTTCGAGGTCGGGGTTTATGTCCAAGTCGTTTTCGGAGTAGTTGCCGGAAAACCCCAGCTTGTCCTCGTCATATGCTGGGCTGGTGTTGCGGCCGCCCAGCTGGGTGGGCAATACCTTGGTCACGTCTTCCGGGTCGCCCTCGGATGGGGTGTACCCGGGGAACGCCGGCGCTACGAGCGGATCACTGACCGACCCACCGCCGCGCATCACGGAAATGCTCAGGGTGGTGATTGCCAGGCCGCTGGCCATGTCGAAGTTGTCGTTTACCCGGCTGCAGCGCGCTTGAGCGCCGACGCCCTGGTCTTCCAGGCGCAGGGTGTGCGTGAGGTCCACAGCCATGACCATGCTGGTGGGAACATCCCAGCTGACTTCGGTCTGGGTGTGCGCGCTGATGATCGTGGTGGCCGACTGATTGAGGATGCAGTTGATGGCCGAGCCCCGCCGCCCTTCGTCAATCACATCGCTTTGCCCGGTCACGCCGTCCTTGATTTCGCTCGACTCCCAATCGTTGCTGGCGTCGGTTTCGACCTCGAGCGCGATTCGCTCCCGGCCAATCACTTCGCCGGCGGCGGTCACACTTTCTTCCGCCACCACGTTGAAGCGGTACTGCATGGTTACCGGCTGATTCCAGCGGCGCGCGCCGGTCCAGCCTGCGGCCAACAGCAACTCTGTGTAGCCGTTGATCCATGCCTGGGGTGGGTCGCAATACACGCCAGTTGGCGGCAGGCGCTGATAGGTTGGGTTGAGCAGGGTTTGCCCGCTCGAATCGGTAGCAGACTCCACCATTTCCACGTCCGGCAGCTCGGTGTCGTCATGGCGCCAAAGGCAGAAACCGGCCTCGCCGGCGGAGCCGCCCATGTCCGGGTGAATCCAGGTGTAGTTGACGTTCCACTGCCACAAGCGAGCGAAGCGGTAGTCAGCCTCGATCTTCACCGTGTTGGTGAGGTTGCTAAGCTCTGCATAGGAAACGCGCACAGACTCGTAAACAGTGGTGTCCGGACCAAACACGAAATCAGGGGTAGCAGCTGCATACCAGGAGCTGACGCGCAGCGTTCCGTCGGTTGCGGAATCCAGGCTGGCCGGAATCGTGCCCATGCGCTCCATGGCGTAATCCCACCGGCTACGGCCTTCAACCGCTTCGAACACGTCAGGCGACCAGTAGCCGCCGGCGAGCGTATCGATGGCGGCAATCTCCAGGGCCTCCACGCGCTGTTGCAACTGGTCGCTGCACTGGCAGCTCAGCATGCGGTTCAGCGAGTCCCAATCGGTTTTCACAATCCGACCGGTGAAGCGTAGGGACGTGGCAGTAAGCCCCAGCGCGGTGCTGACATAACGGATAGTGACCGTGCGCCCAATCCAGTCCGCAGGTACCACGGCGCCGGGCAAAAGCTGCAGCACCAACTCAGCCACGCCGGCCGAGCCGCGTTCGCGGTCAACGGTTACGGTGCCAGTCAGCCTTGAGGACATATCGACCCCGCCTACCAGCACCAACAGTTTCCAGCGGAACGCGTAGCCTTTGACGATTGGAACAGTTGCAGCAACGGCGACGGCCAGCGAGTTCAGCGGCAGGCCGTTTAGAGGCGATCCGTTGAACTGCATCAGACTTCTTCCCAGTCGATTTGCCAGCTGTACCGGCGCGCGCCGTGGCTGAAGCTTTTTGGAGGACGCGTTGCGAACACCACATACATCGGCATCCACTCCACCATGTATCTATCGGCGCCAGGCACGGCGTCGAGCGTGACCACTCCATCAGTTACAGCGCATGGCGTGCGCTCCAGCTCCCCGTCGATTAGGGCGTAGCCCCACGGGGCCACGTCATCGCGCGGCACGCTGGTAAGCTCAATCACCCGGCCAACGGCGGTGATGCACTCGGGCATGGTCAGCTTGAGCAAGAGCGGCCCGGAGTAATCCAGACCATCCAACCCCGAAGAGAATAAGCCCTCGGCGCTGATGCTCCCCGAGGCTTTACCCCAGTGGCTCAGCTTTACGCCGGCCCCTTCCCCGAGGCGTACTACCGACTCGCCAAAGATAGGATTGCTGCTTTGGTCCGGCGCCCCCGAATCAATGACGATAGGCACCCCGCCCAGCTCAACACGTGGGTAATCGGGCTCCATCTAAATACTCCGGGGAATCAGGAACGAGTGCGGCCGCGTTTCACGCGGAGCGTTTGGATTTGCTGGAGGGCATCGGCTTCGCCGTGCAACGTAACGGCCTGGCCGCCAACGTTCAGGTGAACCGTTCCCAGGTCGCGGCCGCTTGCTGGCGTCACCGAGGCAGCGGCCGCCGACGTGCTATCGAGAATGCTGGGGGTGTTCAGCCCGGACATGCGCGAGGCAATGCGCCGGGATATGTCGGCCGGATAAATGCGCTCACCGCCGCCCATCTGCATGAGCTCGGGCCCGTCCTCCCCGACCCAGGCCATACCTCGTGGTGCGCTGTCGGTGCCGGTTGCGTACCCAGGAACTGCGGCAGTTGCAGCGGGGTCTCCACTGACAGCTGCGAGAACCGTCGGGGTGATGGTCAACGTCTGGCCGATTGTTTTGGCCAGTTCCTGCATTTGGGTTTGGATCTTCGCGATTTCATCTGGAGAAAGGTTGATGGTGATATCGACCTTTTTCAGCGCATCGAGCTTCTGCTGCAGGGCGTCAACTGTTTTGGTGGTTGCCTCCACGCTCGCCTGGGCGTTGTCGAATCTGATCTGGTCGGCGGTCTGCTCAATGGTTTGCAGCTCCTTAACGAAGCCTTCAAAACCATAGGTGTTCGCCCCTTCCTGGCTGAGCTTCTTCAGGACGTCCAAAGCCGCGTTTGCGTTTTGTTTGGCGGCCTCAACGTCGCCCGAGCGAAGAGCGGCGGCGGCTTTCGACCGGAGGTCCTGCGCCTGTCCGTAGCTGGCTTCACCGCCGCTGC
Organism: Pseudomonas sp. CC11G; assembly: GCF_056174845.1. Classification (NCBI taxonomy): domain Bacteria; kingdom Pseudomonadati; phylum Pseudomonadota; class Gammaproteobacteria; order Pseudomonadales; family Pseudomonadaceae; genus Pseudomonas; species Pseudomonas sp. CC11G. The sequence continues at coordinate 165,476 of NZ_JBWBZC010000008.1, read as the reverse complement.
CGCTATTAATTTCGGCAAGGGCTTCTGCGTACCGTTTAGCCGTCTCGACCTGGGCGGCCTTAGCTGCACTCAGCTCCTGATTAGCCTTGCGCTGGGCGGCGACTTGTTTGTTTAGCGACGCTTGGGTGTCCTTGGCCAATTGATCCAAAGTAGCCTTCATTGCGTCAGCCTTGGTTTTGGCTTCTGCCGCACTCTTTCCCATGCCGCTCGCCGCTTGGTTGAATCCCTGCTTGAGGTTGTTTGCTACTTCCAAGGCCTTTTTACCGGCCTCTTCGTACTCTCCGTTGAACAGTTTCGTCACTCGGGCCACAGCATCGGAGGTTGTCGCGGCGTAGTCGGTCACGCTTTGGCGAAGCGTGTCCATGGCGCCAGTAACGTTACCGCTAGCAAGTTGTGCGGATGCCGCGATGAAAGCTCCCAGCATGTCGCCAATCGTTTTAAACCCAGCCCCCAGCAGAATGGCGCCAGCTGTCAGAGCCTTGAAAATTGTTCCTAGCACGCCGGCCGAGGTCGATGCCGAGTCACTGTTGGTCGAAAGGTCGACCATCAACCCACTGACCGAAGTCAGCGAGGGGAGCAGGCTTGCTGCCATTTGCTGGCCAACGCCCTCAGCCACAGTGCTGAGCACGTCGAGCTGGTCGTTAAAGTCACCGGCCGCCGAGTAGGTTTCCTGGTCCAACACTAGGCCTAGGTCTTTCGCCTGATCGGTCAAAGCCTTGATGCCATCGGCGCCCCGGTTCAGCAGCGGCAGCAGCTTGGCGCCGGACTTACCGAACAGCTCCACCGCCAGGGCAGATTTCTGCGCGCCGTCCGGCAGTTGGGCAAATTTGTCCGCCAGCTCCACCAGCAGTACGTCAGCGCTTTTTACGTTACCGGTGGCGTCCTTCACGGAAACGCCAATCGAAGCGAATGCCTCGGCTTGGGTCTTCGAACCTTCGCTGGCTTTGACCGCGTTCTGGCTCAACTTTGCCAGAGTGACCGACAGTGCATCGCCCTCGACAGTCGCAAACTTAGCGGCGTACTGGAGACCTGCGAAAGCCTGCGCAGATACCCCGGCGCGCTCCGCCAGCTCGTCGGTCTTGTCGATTGCGTCAATGCTGTTTTTTACGTAGGCCGCGAACACGCCGGCGCCGACGGCCAGCGATGTGCCGATGATTGCGCCCGCCTTGACGGCTGTTTTGCTCAGATCACTGAAAGACGCGGTGGCTTCGGAAAAGGCCTTCTGCGATGTGTTCTTGCCTTCAATGACAAGCTGCGTGGTTACCTTGCTACCGGCCATTGGTCAGCCTCTGAATGTATTGGGAGAACACCTGCTCTTTTGCCTTGGCGTATCGAGCGGCGGTTGCCATAGAGCGCTCGGCCTTTCTCCGCTGCCCTTCAACTGCGCCCACCCAAAGCTCAAGTTGCGCGAGCGTGTAGCCCTTCACGTCTGCCCAGGGGTGGCCGGCGCTGATCAGCGCTTGGATTGAACTTGCCCAACCAGCTGATTTGCCTGAGCCAGTAGGGCCTGGTCGAAAAAATCGGCGTTGACTCGCAACACGTGGAGCACCAGTTCAAACGCCACAGCGGCCGGCATGTTGCGGCGCTGCCACCAGTTGAGCGTGGTACAGCAAGCCAGAATCCCGCGAAGCAAAGCGGTGTTCTTGCTGAACTCGAAGTATTTGAGCGGCGCGGGTTCGGCCAGTAACGCGAACACGGCGGCCCCCATCTTCGAGAATTCTTCAAAGTGATCGAGCGTGACGGGCTTGATGCGGACGCGCTTGCCCAGCACCAAAACGATTTGCTGCTCAGGGAACAGCACTTCCAAATCGGACATACGAACTCCATGAAAAAGCCCGCACGGGGCGGGCTATGGATGGGAGAAAGCGAGGGATTAATCCGGGTTGGTTTCTTCCCACTTCAGCAGGGCCGACTGGCCGGCGCCGAAGAAGTCCGGGTCTTCCGAAAGAGTGAAGGTCACGCCCACCACGGCGAAGTCTTCGCGGTTGATCAGCGGCAGTTCACCGGACAACGCAATGCGAGAGCGGCGAATAGAGACCCGGCGATTTTGCAGCTCGCCCGCCTCGTTGGTGGTCTCGATGAAAACTTCGTAATACTTGCGGCCCTGAATGAACGCTTCCACCAGGTTGGTATTCGGGAAGGTATAGGCGTACTTGACCAGCAGGCTTTTGTTGCCATCGGCATCAGCCACAGTCGCCGCGATATCGGTAGCAAGCTGGCCGCCAGGAAGGACCTTGATACCACCAGGCGTCTTCACGAAATCGACATCAGCTTCATACTCGTCAGTACCGTCGGCACTGGTGAGGCTGGTGATAGCCAGCGGCAGTTTGTCCGTGATGATGGTGCGCCCAACCATGGCCGCCTTGGTCTCGGCAGCTACGGTGCCGGAGAGCACCTGCACATTGATGGAGCCCAGCAGCGCGGCCAGGCTTTCTGGTGGCAGTTCCAGCAGCTCACCTTCGAGGGTGCCACCAGATGCACGGCTCACGCCGTCCAACTCGCTGTTGGTGCGGCTGCGCGGATCGGCCAGACTCAACTCGGTCAGCGCCGGCGTGAATCCAATAGTGCGGAAAGGACCGAACTCGAAGGGTGGCAAAGTAGAACCTTTCGGGCGCACGTGTACGCGGCCGTAGTACAGGCCAGTAAATAAGCTCATTTGTATCTCCTGTGGGCGGCGCCCGGTTATTGGTACTTCTCGACGTACTCGACATCGACGGTGACGATCACGCGGCTGCGGTCGGCGGGTGGGTCATTGGGAAACTCGACGCTGTCCTGCTTGCACTCGCCTGGAATGGGGCGGTCAAACACGCCGCCAGCCCACCCCAGCGCGCGCAGCACGTCAGCATGAAAGAGCTGCATTTCTGGCAGGGTGGCCGTGCGAGAGAAAACGCCCTCGATTTCAAAGGTGGCGTTACGGCGAACGTTCCGTAGTACGCGCTCCAGGGTCTGGTCATCGCTGATGCGCAGCAGCACATAAGGGAGCGACTGCTTGTCCTCTACCACCTTTCGGAGAAACACCCCGTTGAGCGCAGTGCTATAGCCATTCACTGGTGCGATAGCCTGCAACCGAGCCTCGATAGCTCGGGTCAGTTCGGTTGCGACGGACATTTGATAACTCCAGAGAATGCGTGGGATCAGCCCTTCGCCAGCTCGCGCCGAACACGCTTTTCGAATTCTTGCTGTAGGAAAATATTGGTCCAGCGAACGGTATCGGCGCCGCTCAACTGCTTGAACCAGTAAGCAACCGAAGGCCCCATTGCGGCGCGCAGCGATCCTTTACCAGTGAGTTTGCCTTTCTTTCCTTTACTGCTGAGGGGCAGCTTGGCGGCGCTGCCTGGGTTTACGAACCCAGCCGCGACCTTCCGGCCGTTGGGGCCTTTGACCCAAAGCCGCGCCCTGGTGGCGTCGACAGAGTCGTAGCCCCAAGACTCATAATTCAGCACAGAGACGCCAGACGAGGACGCGATAATTCGACTGTTCAATCGCCGCGTATTCGCCCGTTTCACCCGCAGCGCTTTGCGCGCCTGGGCGCCTCGGATTGTTCCTCGAAGCGGGCTGACGTAGCGCTGTTTGCGCGTCTCGGTGGCACCAGTGTTCAGCGTGCCGCGCAAGATTGGCACTACTGATTTACCCTGCGCGGCGAGGCGCTGAGTTGCCAGCTCGACACCCACCACACGGACATTGACCTGCATCAGATGCGCTCCAGCCACAGCGCCCGGACAATGCCGTCGTCGCTCGATTCGTCGTACGCGATCACGGTGTACACCTCGGCGCCGACGGCGAATTGGTCATCCACCTGCACCCGTCCGGTTTCGATCAGAACCACTTCGCCGCGGATGCGGTAGGAGGTGGCCTGCCCGTCTTGGTCCAAATACGGCGCTTCGAAATTAAGCTGGATGCGGCAAGCCACTTCCGGACGGCCCGCGGCGCGACACAGCGCTCGCTCGCCAACGAACTCATCCGCCGAGCACCGCAACTCCGCCTTGGTGCCCATGGCGTCACGAACGCTGGTAAGGCAGAACAGGCGGTCTCCGTGTTTCAAGTAGCGGCCTTGCTGTAGGCGCTCGCTGTACCTGGCGCGGATATCGACACGGGCCAGGCTCCGCACGCCAACTTGCGGGGCAAGGTCCGCAGCATCTTTGCTCACGATGCCAAGCCACACCTTGCCCAGGTCGCAAGCCACCAGGTCAGACCCGAACACCAATACGGTGGCGTGCCGGTTCAATTCGCCCGAGCGCATCAGACACCCAGCCCGATGCGGAACGGCTGGAGCAGGTGCTGCGAACCCATGGGCAGCACCATGGGCGCCTGGCTCAACACCACGTCTTCGTGGTGCTCGTACAGGTGGCCAAGCTTCAGCAGGCAGGCGGCGGTGATCGACGGATTCAGGACGATTCCGCGAATGGCCATTGCGTGCGCGGCCTTGGCTTCAACGTAGCTTGCTTCGATCAAGCCGATCTGCACGCCGCGCAACTCGCAATCTTGGATGGCTTCAGCAGCAGCCAAAGCCGCCGAGCGAACGGCGCTGGCGTCAGACAGAGCGAAAACCGCGTCATCCATAGCGTCAAGCAAGGCAGCCTGATCGGCGTAAATGCCACGGTTCATAAATTGGGATGCGGCGTGCTCCGCCGCATCGAGGTACATCTGCACCATATCCTGGGCATCGTCATCGGCCCGCAGGTGATTCATTGCAACATCGATGGCGATGACAGACATGGTTAGGCCTTAGCTTCTTTGGTTTTCGGTTCAGCCTTGGCCTTGTTGGCGGGATCAGGCTTCGCTTTGTTTTCAGGAGCCGGCGCGCTTTTGGCGCCGCCAGTGCGTTCAACTAACCCGTTCAATTCCAACTCCTGAGCGCGAACGCTGGTTACAGAAATGCTTTGGCCTGGGGCCGCGAATTCGGCGCCGTTGTTGAAGCCTCGCAAAACCTTCACTTGTTCTTCCGACATAGACAAAAGCGCCCGGAATACCGGGCGCCCTCCTGTTACGCGCAGGCTTACGGCGCGGTGAATGGGCCTTCAACGAAGGATTGCGGACGGTAAACCGCCAGCGCCAAACGTTCTTCAGCGCGGATGGTCACCATGTTCTTGGTGAAGTTGTCGGCGTCTTCGGTCGACACTTCCACAGCTGCGTCTTCGCGGTCGAACACCTGGGCAGCGATGTCGAACGCACCAACAAGGAAGCGGCCAGCCGGGATTGCGTTGCTGTCCACCACCGGCAGGCGCCACATACGAGGCTGGCCACCTTCCTGAACGTTCACCCAGATATAGGAACCGGTGGTGTCCTTCGCCAGCTCCATGTCCGCCCAGTCGATTGGGTTCAGCGCGATAGCACTCGCGCGGTATTCCGCGATACGCACTTGCAGAATCGCGCGGCGCAGGATGTCCAACTTGTTATCACCCGATTTACGCAGCGACTCGTTGAACGGCGTTGCCTGCGGAATCAGGCCCAGCAGGTTCTGACCGGTGCCGTCGCCGGCGAGGATTTGGTTTTCCTCGACGTATTTCAGGCCGTAGATGGCGCGACCGTCGATATAGCTTTGCAGCAACGGGATATCCGCCAGTACCTGCTTGGAAGCACGGAACCAGTGGGCAATGGTTTTAACGGTGGTGGTTACCAGGTCGAACGACAGGTCCGACTGTGGTTTGGCCAGGGTCTCGCCAACGCCGGCCGCCATGTTCTGGAAGCCGCTTTCCTTCACATACTCAATAGCGTTGGAAGAGGTGCGGCCTGGCATGATCAGGTCGCGGATGGTGAACGGACGCTCAGGGCCAGTGATGATGCCGGCACGCGGGTTGGCTGAATCGCGTCACCCACGCCACCGGTGCCGGTGGTGGAACTGGTAATGCTGGTAACGGCCTTAAGGCGCAGTCGCGCGGTGCCGCGACCGGATTCCGACAGGCTCTTGAAGCCGGCGCTCTCCGAAAGCTGAGTACCCGCCGACTTGAAGTCTTCATCGTTGGAAGCGCCGCGGCGCGCCAGCTTCTGCTCAACTTCTTTCAGGCGGTCCATCAGCTCAAGGCCGGACTTGGACAGGCCGTCCAGGATCACCTTGGTGTCGTCGAGAATCTTGCCGTGGCTTTTGATTTCCTCGTTCGCCTTCTGGGCGAAGGCCTTGATTTCGATATCGCGCGTGTTCAACGCATCCATCACCGACTTCAGTTCTAGCTGTTCGTCACGACGCCCTTCACGGTCATCCTTGCGCTCCATCGAGCGGGCGATTGGGTTTTTCTGGTGCATGGGGTATTCCTCAGAACTTAGGGAGTGAGAAGCTGCCGAGCTGAGTTACCAGCGCTTTAGCGGATTCGGTTTCGATTTGCGGGTCGCCACCGGACTCACTCCGGTTCAGCAGGTGCTTCAGTCCACGGTTCGCAATGACCGCGGCCTGGGTCTTCGAGAAGCCTGCCTCGCGCAGGATCTGCTCAAATTCGGGGAGGGTTGGCAGAGTGCCGTGAGCGAGCTTCGCCTTGACCTCATCAATTCGCGCGTCGTCATTGGCCGGCGAAGTCACAATCGATATCTCGATCAGCTCCAGCTTTTTCAGCGTACGAATGCGCGTCTTCTCGTCGTAGCTGTCGTCCAGCACGTAATACCCGATGGACAGGCCGGTGATGGCCTTCGACGCCATGCCGCGCTGAGCCACGTTCGCGTTTGGCGCATCGCCAAGCCAAAGGCTTCCTTTACCGAAAAGGCCGTGGGTGTCTTCAACCAGGCTGTCGATGTCCCAGTTGCCGATGGGCGAGTCGGTGCGGTGCTGCCAGAGCACAGGGAAGGTGCGGCCTTTGGCCTTGGTCGCGGCGATGCTTTCGATAAACGCACCTGGTGCGACCACTTCGTTATACGAGTCGACCACGCCGAACACAGAACCGTAGCCAGAAAAAAGGCCAGCATCGCTGACCTCTTTGACCTGATAGTCGAATGACCGAATCTGCATCGGCCGATTTTTGCGTTTCATTCCGGCACTCCGGTTTGCTGGTCATCGTTGAGCCAGGCAGTCAGTGCGGCCTTGGCTTTCTGTGCGTCTGTACCGCCGCCAGCCAGTTCATCAATTGGGGCCATGCTGGTCTGTACGGTGAGCTTGTCGGCATTGCCGCCGCGCGGCGCCAGGTTCTCTTTGGCGCGGCACTCATCGCGGGTGTAGATACCGTTTTGGGTCATAGCGCTGTAGAAGGCTGCACGGGCGGCGCTGTCTGCGCGGAGCAGGCCCTCCACGTTGAACTTGAAGAAGTAGTAACGGCGCTCAGCAATCGGCAACAGTCGGCGATTCGCCGCTTGCTCGATTCGCTTCATCCAGGGCAGCAAGGTGAACGTCAGGAATCCGATCATTTGCTGTTCCATCCCGGTCCCCCAGGAAGTGGAGTTAGCGGTGTGCCCAACCATGAAAGGGGGCACCCGGAACCACCGGCAGATTTCCTCAACATTGAACGCGCGCGTTTGCAGCATCTGCGCGTCTTCAGGCGTCATGGAGACCTGCTGATACTTCATTCCGCCTTCCAATACCATTGTCTTGCCAGTGTTAGTGGCGCCGGCGAACTGGGTGGCCATGTCATTGCGCAGCTCGTTGCGCTGCGTTGGCGTCCACACTTGGTCGGTAGAGAGCACGCCGCCTACCTTCATCCCGTTGGCGAACATCTTGCTGGCCGACTCATCAGCAGCCATTGCAGCGCCGAACACGTTTCTGCCGAGGGCAATGGGGCTCAGACCCTCCAGCGGGTCAACGCCAAACCCGCGCACGTGCATCATCGAAACTTCGGGAATCAGGCGGGATCGACCGTCCTGGCCGATGGTCTTGTATTCGATAGAGCCGTCGGTCAATCGGCGGCAGGTGGTCAGCTGGGGAGCAGGAACTCAAGGCTGACAACTACGCCACCGCTGCGGACCAGCTCAATGAAAGCATTGCCGTGCAACAGCAGACTGCTGAGAACACACTCCCAAAACTCCACAGCCGTCTGATCCGCGTTGGGTGTGCGGCCCACCAGGTCATGCAGCGGATTGTTTTCCGCCAAGACCGAAGCGCCTTCGCCACGGCGGTACAAATCAATCGGCAGAGTGGCCAGGGTCTCTGCAATCAGCCGAACGCAAGCCCATACGGTCGACAGCTGCAGCGCGGTTTGTTGGCTTACTGTTTTCCCCGATGCGGAGTCAACGCCGTAGTAGGCCCGCCAAAACTCTTTGTCGCGAAGGGAGATTGAGCTTCCGCTAAACAGGCGCGACAGCGTGCTTTTGATCAGACCTTGCCCCGCGGCTTTCGTCTTCTTCGACATTCGATTAACCGATGATGATGGGGTTGGACAGGAAGCCGGACGCATCACCAGCCTCGACGCTGGTCATTGCGCGGTTCATTGCCATGATCAAAGCCACCACCCCGTCGATCTTGTTCTCGGGGCGTTCTTTGTTCGGGTAGATGTTGTCCTTTGCGTCGGTCTTGGCGACGACGTTGCTCGCCATCCAGCTGAGTACCGGGCAATTGCCGTGGGCCAGAAGGCGCTGTGCAACCAGCTTTTCGACCTCTTTCATAGGCTCGCTGAAGTTGCGGACGGTGGCGCCCACCTCAACCATCACCATCCCTTCGCGTTCCATTTCTTGCGAAAGCTGGGTGGCCTGCCATGGGTCGTAGTCGAATTCACGCACGTCGAAGCGGCCGGCGAATTCGCGCATATCGTCCTTGATCACCTCGAAGTCGATCACCTCACCATCGGTAAGGGTCAGCAGCTTCAACTTGTCCCATTCGGCATAGCGCATTGCGTTGGTGTCTTCCGACTCCATCGCTCGGGCTTCCGGCAGGTAGTAGCGGCCGTGCACGTGCCAAAGCGGGTCGTCCTCAATCGGCGGAAACACCAGCACCATGGCAGCGATATCGATCTTTGAAGCCAAGTCCAAGCCGATGTAACAGGCCCGGTTCTCCAATTCGTGAAGGCTTTTCCGTTCCTGGGCTTCAGCCCAGCGAAGCATGTTCAGCCAGGAAGCTTTCGCGCCCACCCATTCGTTGAGGTGCTTGGTGCGGAACGTTGCCTGCTTGCTGGCCGATTGCATCGCATCGCGCTGGCGAGCAGCCAGAAAATCGCCGTTGATGGACACGCCGTAATTCGGATTCGCCTTGCGCAGAACCGCTTCAGTGGTCCAGTCGTCGCCCTTGTCGATGGTGTAGAGGATCGCCCACAGGTCGGGGCGGTCTGCTCCCTTCACCTTTTCAAGCATCTTTTCAGAATCGCGAATGAGCTGGTGGCACGGGCCGCCAATGGTGGAGCCAGCCGTGGTGATGACCAGCATCAGCGGTTGCTCACGGGCGCCCATCCCGGTTTCCATCGTGTCGAAAAGAGTGCTGTCGTGGTGCTCGTGGTACTCATCGACAATTGCACAGCTCGGGCTTGAACCGTCGCCAGGCTTACCGATCACGGGTTCAAACCTTGAGCCGTCTTCCACCCGGCACATGTTCGAAGCGTTCACGTCCACGCCGTAATGGTCACGAAGCTCTGGCGTGCGCTCCACCATCAGCTTCGCGGGGCGAAAAACCTCCCACGCCTGCTTCTCGGTGGTGGCGCCCGAGTAGACCTCGGCACCGAACTCACCGTCTGCGGTGAACATGTAGTTACCAACCCCGCCGCCGATCAGGCTTTTGCCGTTCTTGCGCGGGACGAAAATCAGAATCGTCCGGTACTTTCGCAGCCTGGTTTTGCGGTGCACCCAGCCGAACGGGATGCAAATCGCGAAGAGCTGCCAGGGCTCAAGCTTTACGGACTGGCGTTTGCTGGCCCACTGCCTTTCGTGTGGGGGAGCAGCTGCAGGAACTTGGCCACCCGCTCGGCCTTCGCCGGGTCGAACACGTACGGAAACGACGGGGATGCCTTGCGTTTCCGATCATCGATGTGGCGTTGACAGGCCAGCTTGATGAAGCTGCAAACCAGAATCTTGCCGCTCACCACATCGCGGGCGTACTCTCCGCCGCCCTTACCAGCGGATAGCTCGGACGCGACGCCATTAAAGATTCTCGAAAGGGTTGCCTTGCGGCTTGTCTTTGCGGCCGCCAATGCGCGCCCGGTCGGCCGGGGTCATCCCGAACTTGCCGAGCAGAGCTTCAAGGCGAACCAACTTTGTCGCCGGAAATTCGGCGGGTCATTGCGGAACTGGGCCAGCATTACTGCCGCCAATTCCAGGGCGAATCGGTCGGACTCGGTAATCACATCGCGCGGGGCGGCGGTGATCAGTTCCGACCAGGTGCCAAGTTGTTGTTGTGAAAAATATGACGGCGCGTCGCCGAGTTCGCCGGCGGCCTGGGCGTCTTCACGCTGGCGCTCGGGGTGTTTCTTGAACGACCCACGGGCGTCGAGCACGTTGGTCGGCGTCCTTGGTCTGCCCATTTTTGAGAATCGCGATTTTGGAGAAACGGAAAAAAGGCTCCCCCCGTCGTTCGGGACGTGAAAGCCCTAGAGTTTTTACCCACCCCTCCCCCCTTCCGTGAGCCCCACACGCTCGCCGACCCTGTTGTGACAGGCCCTGCATAGGCTTCGGACGTTGGTGCGGTCTAGTGCGCGCTCTGGTGCCTTCTTCACGGTCTCGATGTGGTCAACAATCACCGCCAGCTTGACCCTGGAGTACCGAGCGCACTCACTACACAGGGGGTTTGCACGCAGCCAAGCAGCACGAAAGCGAACCCAGGCCTGCGATTTGTAGAAGTCGTCGCTGCTATCGCGCCGGCCGTTGTAGTCCTTGTGCACCTTCTTCATGTGCTGTGCACGCTTGGCATCGGCCCTGCGCCTGGTGCCTTGGGCAATGTGGTGACCCACGTACTAACTCCCTGCAGCCTGGGGTGGCGCATGGTTTGAGTGGACGACCGGGCATTAAGGATCAGTACGAGTGCGGCGCTCTGCCCCGTTCCATGCTTCAGACCTGAGCACGCCGGCCAGGTTGCCGTCGCGCGGAACACTGACCAGGTGAAGAACACCAGTAGGCAAATCAACGGCCACGCCTCAACGGGCAGGACCAACTTGCCCTTGGCGATGTACAGCATGGTGGAGCCAGCGCAACCCATAACGAGCTGGGCGCCAATAGACACAGGCAACTTAAAGCGGGCATTGCCGCGCTTGTAGGTGAACAGCCGCACAAACACTGCGGCACATAGCCAGAACGTTGCTTGCGTAAGGACAGCGCTAAGCATCGGGATCCCCTTGCCTCATGTCCGGGGGTTGAACCCCGGACCTAGGGTCAGGATCAACACCGCGGCGCTTGATGGCGAACAGGGTAAGTGTCACCACCAGAGCAGATGAAACGAATGCAGCCGGCGCTGAAAACTTGAAGGGGCGTACACCCCACAGCTCGACCTCGGTTATCGCCGGCACGAACAGGTAACCCATCACCACCGATGCGACAAAGAAGAGGACTCGCTGCCAGATGGGAAGTTCGCGCGTTGTAGTGAAGTAGATCAATCCACCGAACAGCGCGCCGATGGCGGCATATACATCGATGGATGCAACCAGGCCGACGACGCTTACACCGACTGCGCCGGCAACAACTCCAGTCGCTGTGCTCGGCTCAGCCATCGCGGACTCCATGAAGAAAAGGCCCGGTGTGAACGGGCAAGTCCGTCGCTGGGGAAGCAAACGGAGAGGGTAGAAACGAAAAAGCCCCGGCGGTTAGGCCAGGGCTTTTCAAGCGGTAAAACCGCAAAGTAGCTGGAAATCTACAGTTCTCGACCGGTCGAGTCAAGCGGCCTCGCGGCGGCTCTCCAACGCGCCATCAATCCACGCAACGCCCGCTTTCCACAACTGCCGCACCTTCTCCTTTCCCATGCCCAGTTTCTTAGCCAGCGAGTCCAAAGGCATGCCGCTGGTGTAGTAGCGCAAGATCACCTCGCCACACTCTGGGTAGCGGTGGCCCAGGCGGCCGACCAGCCTATCGACCAGAAGCGCTTGGTCATCGGTGATATCTGGAGTGGCCCGAAATCCACTTACCGAGCACGACGCCACACCAGACCCCTGCACCACCCACATACCCCACTGACATAGGAGACGTTCCGTGTCTTTAGTGTCCTGCTGCTGACCTGGCTCCCCGGCAAATATCATTGACCATCCCCACCCTTCAGCCGATCAATCTCCAACTGCAACGCTTTCACTTGCGCTTGCAGCCCCTCCGCTCTATTCCACTCCAGCCGACGCAGTTCAAGCTGACGCTGCGCCTCCATCCTCAGTGCGGCGCGCTCGGACACCATCGCTTCGAAATCAGACCAGAGACGCTTTGCACGAGCTCGGGTATCGGTGGGCACCAGGCCGCACGGGAGCGCAGAAACCATGTAGCCGGGCCCAAGCAAAAAGTCCTGCTCAACTTGCTCCGTGGTCATGTAAGCAGCGGCTCCATCCTCCATTGATAACTTCACCCACTTGTCACTATTGACCATTCCGCCCCCTAATTGCTCGCCCTGCATCCTCACCTTTGATTGATGCGGAATAACGCTGGAAGCCTCGCCATCATTGGCCTCAGCGGCTTTAGTGGTTTCGTGCAATCTCGGCGCTGGGTTGGTGTGAATCACCCCGAAACCCCGGCCATCTAGGCTGTCGTGCCACTTCTCCAAGGCGGCCCTTTTCAACTCTTCGGCGGTGGTGTGGATGTAGGCCGCAGCAGTTGCGCCCATGGAGTGATTCAGCAGCAATTCCCCCACCAGGTAATCGACACCCAGCTCCAGCCAGGACGTGCGGGCGAGCTTGCGCAGGTCGTGACTTGTCCACTCGCCATTCCCAAGCGCGCGGAAGACTTCACTTGCCTGCTTATGGGTAAGGGGCTTGCCCGCTTCATTCGGGAACAGATACGGCCCTTCGATGCCCTTGGCTTTTAGCAGCTCCAGATAGCGGCGGACCAAGGTGGCCACCTGTTCAGTCACGGGCAGCACATGCTCAACGCGGGTCTTGGTGGTGATTCCCGGCAAGACCCATTCTCGCTCGCCCAGGTCGATGCTGCTTTTCCGCGCAACACGTGTTTCGCCAATGCGCGTGCCATGGCAGAGCATCATCAGCGGCAACATGCACTCGACGGGCTTGCGCTCGAAGTCGGCGGCCAGAACCTCCAGTAACTCAGCCAAGCGCCCGGCTCGTAGCTGAGCGGATTTCGGCTTGATCTTCGCCTTCACAAAGTCGCCAAACTTCATCCCAGACATGGGGTTGGCGGCGATCTTGCCGACGCTGTTTGCGGTACGCAGTGCAGTGGCCAGCACCCCGAACACCTGACGCACATATGCGACCGAAAGCGTCTCCTGCAACGGCCAGAGCAACGCCGTATCGATGATGGATTTCGTCAGCGTGTCGAGTTCCTGCTCCTGCAGCCGGGGGAACAGGTGCTGCTTGATGATCGACTTGCAGGTGTCTTTGCGCTTGGCAGAAAGGCTTCGGTCGCGCTGCAGCCGGTCGCCGTACCAGCTGAGCACCTGGCCCACCGAGTAGAACTCTCCGACCACAGCACTTGCTTCGCTGTTGGCCGCGCGGCGCGCAAGGATGCTTGGCAACACCGTGAGCATGGTTTTCACCTTCAAGGCTGGATAGTCCGCGCTTTTCTTCCACCTACCATCGATCACCACATGCCATGAACCTCTGGCGCGGTCAGTGAGGAAGCGGAAACGAAGCTTGGGGTATCGGTCGTCACGCAGTTCTGCCACGCCCAAGGCGGCTTGGCGCGCGATTTCGGCGTCACTGAATTGAACCTTGGCCGTGTGGGTCACTGGCGCACCCCGGAGGTTTCTGTTTTAGCCTTGAGGTCAGCCGCGATCAGCGCCGGAACGTCATTCACCGAACTGGTGTAGGCAAAGGGAATGGAGTCATCAGGGCGGATCAGTGCGAATTGTTTACAGGTAGGGCGCTGGATGAATGCCACGGTGAACCCGTGCTCAGCGATCCAGCAATTCGACAACGGCGCGGCCAAACCCGCTTTTGGCTGCCAGTGAGAAGGAACGGCGAAATCAGACATCGCGCACCTCCACGGTGGCACGGGCGGACTTCCAGTTGAACGGCAGAGCGATCACCCCGCCCTCCCGCAGCCGATCCCATGCCCGAGCGCCCACGGCGCGCTCCAGATCCATCGGTGGAAGGTTCGAGAGGATGATCGTCGGACGCTGTTCCTCGTAACGTCCATTGATCACGGTGAACAGCACGGCAAGTTCAAACTCTGTCGGCTTGGTCGCCCCGATTTCATCGATCACCAGTAAGGCGGGCTCAATCAACGCTGCGTAAGCGTCCGCCTCGGTGTACCGAGCCGCTTTATCGTAGGAGCCCTTGATGAGCATCAGGATCGCACTGACGGTGCGGAAAACCGCTGTATCGCCGCCAGCCATCACCGCTTGCGCGGTCGCGGCGGCAAGGTGGGTTTTGCCAGTACCTGGTGTGCCGGTCATTACGACGCAGCGGCCGGCTGCCTTATGGCGCTGGAAGTTCTCGGCGTAGCTCTTGCAAGTGTCCAGGCACAGCTGCTGCTCAGGGGTCGCGGCCTGGTAGCCGTCAAACGACTTGCCGGCGAAGCGGCGTGGAATCAGCGAGTCGCCCAGACGCTGCTTCAGTCGCTCGACGCTCGCAGCCAGCTCTTCTGCCCGCTCTCCAGCGGCGCGCGCTTCTTTGGCGCAGGAAGGGCAGCCGCTGGAAGTCGGCCGGCGGCGGTGTTGAAAGGACATGTATTCGCCGTGGCGTGTGCACGTGGCCAGGTGCTTGGCCGTGACGCCCACCAACTTCTCAGCGGCGCTGATCGAGAAATCTGCCTGAATTGGTTCAGATGCCATACGTGCCATCCCCTCGCGGGATCAACCCTGCGTGATAGTTGTGTTTGTCGAAGTCGTTGTGGCGGTCCAGCGTGGGATGCGGGTGGACGTTGCCCGGTGCAGAGGTGACCTTTTCGGGGAAAAGGCCCGTCCAGCCCGCGGCTACCGATATGCGAAGCACTTCGTCGGGATTGACGTGTCCTGCCAGTTGTTGGGCTTGGTGCTCGCACATGGTTGCGGTGAGGGGATTGCGTTTTTCCTTTCGCAACTGGACCCAGCTGGCCCAAATGTCCTGACTGACGTTTGGCGGGCAAGCTGTGAGCGGATCGAATTTCGCAGCGACCGGGCGGGCCGTCTTTTTCGGCGCGCCCTGCTCTTGATCTTTGCTCTTATCTTTATCTTCTTCTTTATCTTTATCTGGCGTGACTTCGCGTGACTCGCCGTGACCGGGGTTGTTTTCCGCAGCTTCGCGTTGACGCTGCCGTTGTAGTCGTTTCCGCTCAGCGGCAGACATCGTGCCGGTTTGCTCGTCCCCTTGGTCCTCTTTCTTAGGTTGGCGCGCAGCCCACCCGCTGACCATTTCACCATCCAAAACCCGGCCCTGCATGGCGCACAAAATCGAGGCGATTTGTTCTTCTGTCACGTCGAGGGCGCTGGCTAAATCTTCCTGCGTGACTGTCACGTGACCACGCGTGACATTGCGTGACGCGTCAACAATCAGGTGCAAATACACGGCCTGCACAAGAGATATTGGCTGGGCGGAAAAGCGCGCGATGGTGCGCCACTTTGGATCGGTTGGCATGTCGTGCCAGAGGCGTAACCACTGGTTGGCCATATTCCCTCTCACTACTGGATGCCCTTACAGCAACACCAGCGGACTAATCAAAATCGGTCTGCCTGCGTAATCTGGCCTCATCAGAAACGAGGGCAGATTCATGAGTCAGGCAGCGGAGTTGGTAAGGTCTTTTAAGTCGGGGCAAAGCTCTGCGGCCTTGAATGCTCCCTTGGTCACCTGCTCGGCGCGTGTAGCGCTTTTCGGGCTGATGTTGGTAGCGCCCGAAAGCCACTGAGAAACCGCAGGCTGGCTTACACCCAAGGCCTTGGCGGCCTGAACCTGATCCCCGAAGTGATCGACGAGCTTTTTGATAAGTGGATTCATTTTCGCGGCCCATGATAAGCGTCCTTATAGCCTATTCATAAGGAGGCTAATTTGCAACTCAATAAGCGCGCTTATACATTTGGCGGCATGAACCTAGCCCAACGCCTCAAAGCTGCGCGCAAGCACGCAGGCCTCACCCAACGACAGCTCGCCGAGAAGTCAGGGATTACGCAGCCCAACATTTCGCAGATCGAAGGCGGGTCGAATCTTCAAAGCGCGCACGTGACGCGAATCGCTCTTGCTTGTGGCGTTTCACCGCAGTGGCTTTCTGATGGCATTGGTGGAATGCTTGATGGCCTGGGACGGGAGTTTTATATCGTGGGCGGTGATTCGAACGTTTCGAATACCGATCAGCCGTACAAAGCTCCCCAGCGCTATCCGTTAATCAGCTGGGTCATTGCAGGGATGTGGGAAGAATCGTGCGACAACTTCAATCCCGGTGATGCCGAGGAATGGATCGAGTCTCACGCCAATGCCGGGAAATGTGGCTATTGGTTGGAGGTCAAAGGACTGTCGATGTTTGCGCAATCGGGGCCGAGCTTTCCTCCGACGATGCGCATTCTCGTGCAACCGGAAGGGTTCGACTTGGTGAGCGGGAAGTTCTACATCGGGAAGCTCTTGAGCACCGGTGAGACGACGTTCAAGCAGTACGTGCGGGACTCTGGCGTGGAGTACCTGGCCCCGCTCAACCCTGCGTTCAAAACGATAGAAATCGATGAGGACGTGCAAATCATCGGCCGCGTCATCGACGGCAAGCTGCCGGCGGCACTTTTCTAAAGCGTTATCGCAGCAACTGCCGACGAGCGTCGTCATAACGCTTGGCAGTTTCTTTCTGCGCCTGCCTGGCGCGAATGTACTGATCAAGTGCCAACTTCTGTTGCTGAACCCTCAATGCGAGCTCGCGACCTAAAGCCTGTTTCTGCGGATCGGACGATGCCATGAGCCCGACGGCTTCTAGCTCGTTGGCGGGCACCTCGACATAGCGCTGGTGCTCGATCTCCTTATCCTTTGCGATCTGCGCCGCCTTTGCAGCTTCTGCCCTCTCTGCGTCTGGGGACGGTCGCGCATCAACGGTGATGGCGTTGTCGGGGCTATCTGCGGCGCCAGCGCACGGGCGATCAGTGAAATCGAATCCGCCTCCCGCTTTCGGGCATTTGTATATTTGGCCAAAAGCCAGTCCAGGTAGAAGCAACAGCAACGCAAAAATCCGCATATTCATCTCCTTTGAATCGCCGGCCGGCACCGGCGCGCACCCCGCATTCTCCACACATCACACCCATTCAAAAAGCTTGATAAATTCGCTTATCAAAAAAGATAAGCAGACTTATTGACGCCTAGTATTAGTAGGCTTATATTTGCCCCATCGGAAACGAACACGGGCAAAGCAAATGGAAACCATCACTCGCGGTAACTGGAAAGGATTCACCGGTTGTGGCCTCAGCAACCGCGAGCTGGAATTCACCCTTGCTGTAGCCAATGGCGCCACCGACAAAGAAATCGCCCGCCAGGTTGGCCTGGCATGCGACTCGGTAAAAAAGCGCATCTACAACGCCATGTTCAAGCTCGGCGTAAACCGCCGGGCCGCCCTGGTAGCCGAAGCCATGCGCAAGGCAATCATTGCCCCGCTGGTGATCCTTCTCTGCTGCCTCTGCGCATTCCAGACCTTTCTTGACCTCGGCCACATGCAGCGGGCGCACCGCGTCGTGCGTATCCAGCAGCGTGCCGGCGGCAAGCGCGACACCACCGATGACCCCTTCGAGTTTTGCTGATGACCACTGACCAACGCTTCGGCCTGGGCTGGTGGTGCATCGCGGCAATCGTCGTGGCCATCAACCTGATGTAGGGCAGCGATGCCTCGGGGCAACCCGGAACGCTCTTTAACAACCAACGCCATGAACAGCTAGCCCGAAAGGGCGAGGCAGCCCGAGCTATCCACCGGCGGGCGACAGAAATCCGGGGGAGTTACAAAACGTATTGCCACTACTGGCGACCGGCGATCCGACAGGCCCGAAAGCCTGCCCACGCACAGATAGCTGTGACGGCGGACGAAGCGAAACGCTGAACCGAGAAATGCCCAGCAGGCGCGAATGACCCGGTAAGCAATGCGAGCGGTACGGAAAGCTTCACTGATGCACCTGCTCACCCGGGTGCATTGGGAAGCAACCAACCAAGGAGAAGGACATGTTGATACTCACCCGCCGCGTAGGCGAAACCCTCCACATCGGCGACAACATCAGCGTCACGGTGGTGGAAGTGAACGGCAACCAGGTGCGCATCGGCATCGCCGCGCCGAAGGACGTTCGAATCATGCGTCCGGAAGCAAAGCTGCAGCAGCCGAAGCTGGTCACGGCCAGTTAGGAGGCAGCATGGATCGCTTGCAGATCGAATACGCGCTTGCCCGGCAGATACCCGAAATGCCTCGCGGCTTCGAAATCCACACCAACTACGGGCAGTTTGCCCTCGATGGAAAGGACGCTGAGAAGGTCGCGGCGCTGGTGGAAAAGCTTTTGCGCTCTCGCCTGGCCGAGCTGCCCGCAGACTGAGTTGTAAACCGGCAGCTTACAACTGCCCCGATACCTGCTTCGGCAGGCTGCATCGGACAGTGATCGGCGCCTCCTGTGACAGCGGGGTGGCCACCTTGCTCCGAGCCAACAGCCAAGGCCTCCACCCTTGGTTAGGTGAAGACGGGCAACACACGCGGCGATTCGATCACTGTCCGATGCAGAAGCGGCGTGGAAAGCAGACACGCAGCGCAACGTAGCTCCGAGCGCACTCAGAAAACCGGAGACGTGGTGCCCGTATTCAGGCGGGGTAAAGCAATCAGCGGATCAACGGCCCCACGACCGCCGCAGAGAGCAAGGCTGTATCAGCCCCATTGCGGGGACTGTTGGCCTGGGGATAGCCGGATTAGCGCCCGGCCTTCTGCATCACCAATTTCATAGGTGGCCACTGCCTGCCCAGTGAGCGTTCAGCGGAGGGTTTAGCCATGGGCCATTAAACGATCCGAAAGCACCACCTGCAGCAACCATCGCAACGAGTTAAGGCCGCCGCCGAGGCACGGACGCCCGGCAGCACCCTCCCCGCCTTCATACGCCGCCACCTTACCGGTTGGACCTTGCGGAAGACTCTTCCGGACAGGGTGGCGACCTATGCACGCAAACCCACCCCGAGGAATACCCATGAAACAGAAAGCGATCCTGTTCGCCCTGGCGTTGGCCTTTACCGGCCTGGCCAACGCTGCACCCGCTGAGCTGAAGTTCTGCACCGGCGGCGAAGGCGGCTTCTACGAGAGCTTGGGCCAAGCCATCGGCAAGGCGATCACCAAGACCACCGGCAGCCATTTGGACGTGATCAACACCGGCGGTTCGGTGGAGAACGCCCAGCGCCTGAAAGACGGTGACTGCGACATCGCCATCATCCAGGCCGACGCAGTGACCAGCCTCCCTCTGCCGGCCGACATCAAGGTGTCGGATGCGCACACCGAGGTGGTGTATTGGCTCCACGGCCCGGCCGGCGTCGACGACTTCGGCAAGATGGAAAACGATTCGGTGGCCGAGAAATACGCCTTCGCGGCGGTGAGCGGCAGCGGTGCACTGGTGACGGTGCGCAACTGGATCAAGACCGACAAGGACTACGAAGGCGCGCGCATCGTTGAGTTTGACGATTGGTACAGCGCCGCCGAGGCGGTCGCCCAGGGCTACGTTTCCCGCGCCGGTGTTCGCATCGAGATTGCCGGCATGCTGTACATCGGCCGCGCCGGCAAGATCACCCCGGACATCACCGAAGACTTTTCGAAGCAGATCATGATCGGCGAAGTGAACGACGACTCCTTTGAGAACGCCAAGGACGCCAACAACAACCCGCTCTACACCCACTGCAAAATCAGCGGCGAAGCAACCAGCGGGCTGAAGACCTCGACCACCCTGGCCGCCGACAGCTACTGCCTGCGCGCACAGATCGTCTACAACAACGACTACCACAAAGACCTGCCAGCCAAAGAGCAGCGCGAAGTGCGCCGCGCGGTAGACAAGGGCATAAACGGCATCGTCAAAGCGGTTCGCTAACGTGCTCCGCTTCGCCCTGGCCGTGATCGTGGTTGGCCTGCTGCTCACCACCTCTTCCCTCCTGCACTTCCTGTCCATCACCTACCTGGTCGGCGTCCTCTCGGGGCTGCTGCTCGGCGGCGTGCTTTGGTTCCGGCTACGCGGGAGCAACCCGAAGGCTTGATTCGTGCCCTGCATCCGCGGGGCCAGGTGCCAACCATGACGATCTACAGCGCCCTCCTGATCGTGTTCGTCCTGCTGAAGCTGTTCGACCTGCTCGACTGGTCATGGTGGTGGATCACCGCCCCGCTCTGGGGCTCGGTCAGTTTCTACGTCCTCGTCCAGCTGCTTCGCCTCATTCCACGGCGCAAAGGCCCCACACCAACACTACCGAGTGAGCACAACCTATGAACCGTTCGCCCGACATCGACCATGCAATCGAACACACCCGCCAGGCACTGGCAGCCCGCGCACAAAAGCGCCACCTCCCACCGCCGCGCGCCACCCAGGTGTTCATCCACGGAAAGGCCATGGTTCAGGTCAAAGACCTCGACACCGGCCGCGTTCTCGGCTTCCGCCGCTCCTACAGCGAAGCACGCTTGCTGGCCGCCCAATTGGAGCGCGGGGAGCTTCGCGCATGATCGGCTGCAACTCCCATATGCTTAAGCAATCGGAATCGGCAATGCTGGAAGAAGCCATGGCCCGCTTTCTTGCCGGCGGCGGCGCCGTGAATGAAGTGCCCAACGGCCTGAGCAACCCCAACCCCATCGCGTTCATTCAGCCTCGCATTGCGCCATCAAAAGCGCGCAAGAGCCGCGCCAAAGCACCTGAAGAAAAGAAGCCAAGGCGCCCCAGTCTTTCCGACCTGGCGCGAAAAGAACGCGACGGCAAGATCGCCGAAATGGCCAAGACCATGACGGCACCCGAGATAGGCGAAGCGCTGGGGCTCAGTCGGGGCACGGTTGTGGATATCGGCCGCCGCCGAGGCTTCGGCTTCGTGCCAACCCCGGCCATAGACGACGGCGAAGACGCCCGGTACATCGAGCGCATCCTGGCCATGAAAGGCCTCGGCGTCACCAAAACGCAGTGCGCCCGAAAGCTTGATATCTCCCTGACGAAGATGGACCGCCTACTGGCAGTCGGAAAGATCGACTACCCCAAAGCAGGACCAGGGCGCCCACGATGAAACGAGCACCACACCACCGGCGGCGGATGCACATCACCCTGCCGCCAAGCGAGATTGTCCATGGCAATGACAACGCAGCAGCGGTCAGCGAAAGCGGCCGAGAAGCGCGCAGCGAAGCAAATCGAAATCCTGCGGCTACCAACACCACCAGGCACCAAAGCCCAACTGGCCGACCTGATGGAATGGCATGGCGTTGAGGTCGCGGCGGAAGCCATGAGCCTGATGGTTATGAACCTGCATGCGCTTGGACCGACTGGTTCGGCCCACGCCTTCGCCGTGCCGCGCCACGAAATACGCATCAGCGAAAACGTAGCGCGGAAGCTCTACGAGGAAGGCGCCCGACAGTCGCAAAGCTTTGATAAGGAGGAAGCGTGAGCAGCCAACCAACACCGAAGCAGGCCGAAACACTAGGCCATATCCGCGGCTTCATCGAAGCCAATGGCTATTCGCCAACCGTCACGGAGCTGGCGGCCATCGCCGGCGTACACGGTAACGCTGTGCAGGGCCGCATTGACGCCCTGGTCAGCAAAGGCTTGGTCACTCGCACCACTGGCGCCGCGCGAACCATCCGCCCCGCCGCCTGAAAAACCTTTCCCCTTTCTGGAAAACCTTTTCCGCCACCTGCTGCGGCTGGGCGGCGCTTTGCCTGGAGAAACGCATGACACCCTCCCACCAGATACGGGTCGGCGATTGCCTGGAGCTGCTGCGGGCGATGCCAAGCGAGTCCGTGCAGTGCTGCGTCACCTCGCCGCCCTATTACATGCTGCGCGACTACAACATCGACGGGCAAATTGGGCTGGAGGAAACGCCGGCGGAGTTCATCAACCGGTTGGTTGAGGTGTTCCGCGAAGTGCGCCGAGTACTCCGGAAGGACGGCACCGCCTGGGTAAACATGGGCGACAGCTACGCCGGAAGCTGGGGCGCACACGGCCGGGCAGATATGGGCATCAGTGTCTCAGCAATGAGCGCGAGGCAGGTTGCAGCCAGCCTGCGCAAAGGCAAGAAGGTGAAGAGCGAGGGCTACAAGCCGAAGGACATGATGGGGATGCCTTGGCGCCTGGCCTTTGCCCTACAGGACGATGGCTGGTATCTGCGCCAGGACATCATCTGGAATAAGAACAACCCAATGCCGGAGAGCGTGCGCGACCGGTGCACCAAGTCGCACGAATACATTTTCCTGCTGAGCAAATCGCCGAAGTACTACTACGACCAGGCGGCCATCCTCGAACCCTGCTCACCCAACACACATGCCCGATTATCCCAGGCAGTGCAGGAGCAGATCGGCAGCGAGCGGGCGAACGGTGGCGCCAAATCCAACGGCAACATGAAGGCGGTGGCCAGGAAGTCAAACGGCGTTGGCTGGGGCTATGACACCAGCAGCAAGCCGCGAACCGCTGGCCGAGTGAAGGACAACGCCTCCATGGACTCGGCCCTGGCAATCATGCCCAGCGAGCGCAACAAGCGCAGCGTGTGGACGGTACCGACCCACAGTTTCAAAGGCGCCCACTTCGCCACCTTCCCGCCTGACCTGATCAGGCCCTGCATTCTCGCCGGCGCACCGCGCGGAGGCCTTGTGCTTGATCCGTTCGGCGGCGCCGGTACCACCGGCCTGGTCGCCATGCAGGAAGGCCGGTGCTCGCTTCTGCTCGAGCTCAATCCCGAATACGCCGCGCTGGCCACTGCCAGGCTGAACACAGCCTGGATCGATGGTGCTGCGCAGATGGACATCCTTCTCGACTCCAAGGAATCAGCCGCATGACAGCCTTTCAAAGCCTGCCCCTCCCGTTGGAGTGGGAACTTGTCGTTGACCTGTTCGCCGGCGGCGGCGGGGCCAGCACAGGTATTGCCCGGGCGTACCGCGAACCCGACGTTGCGGTGAACCACAACCCCATCGCCCTGGCCGTGCACCGCGCGAACCACCCCGAGACGGCCCACTATGTGGCTGACGTCTTCGAGGTCGACCCGGTGTTGGCAACCGGCGGCCAGCCTGTAGGCATCCTCTGGGCCTCCCCTGATTGCCGGCACCACAGCAAGGCCAAGGGAGGCGCGCCGCGTGATCGCGGAGTTCGCGGCCTGGCCTGGGTTGTCGTGCGCTGGGCACATGCCACCCGCCCCCGTCTGATGTTCTTGGAGAACGTCGAAGAGTTTTGCGACTGGGGCCCCATCGACGAACACGGCCAGCCGATCAAGGCTGAGCGTGGACGGACCTTCAAGTCGTTCGTTGCTGCGCTGAGCACTGGCCTGCCAGCGGATCACCCGGATATGCCGGAGATACTGGAGTCGATAGGCGAGTTCGTGCCCATGCAGGCCCTGGTGCGCGGCCTGGGCTACAACGTCGAATGGCGCGAGCGTATTGCCTCCAACGCTGGAGCCCCAACCATCCGCAAGCGCCTCTACTTGGTCGCGCGAAACGACGGGAAGGCGATTGTCTGGCCGGAGCCAGTGCGCCACAAAGCGCCGACGCGCAAACAGCAACCTTGGCGAACTGCGGCCGAGTGTATCGACTGGAGATATCTGGGCCGGACGATCTTCCGCGACAAGCCGATGGCCCTGAACACCCGCCGGCGAGTGGCCAAAGGCTTGTGGCGCCATGTTCTCACCAGCGCCAAGCCGTTCATTGTGCCAATGCGCGGCACGTCCGATGCGCACACCAGCACCCACGGCACCGACGAGGCGCTGTCGACCATCAGCGCCGGAGGTACGCATCACGCATTGGTTCAGCCGGTCACCGCGCCCTTCCTAACCGAGTGCGCCAACGGGTCATCGCAACGGAACTTCGATATTCAGGAGCCGCTGCGCACTCAGGTCGCCCAGGTGAAGGGCGGCCACTTCGCCGTCGTGGCGGCCAACATGGTCACGCTGCGCAAGGGGTCGGTGGGCGCCGATGTAGCCAGCCCACTTGGCGTTGTCGCAACCAGCAGCGGCCACCATGCGTTGTCTGCGGCGTTCTTCGAGCAGGCCAACGGCGGCTTCTACGATGGGGATGGGCGCGCTGCCGACACGCCGCTATCGACTATCTGTCAGTCCGGCGCCAACCAGCGCCTGGTGAGCGCCTACCTGGTGAAGTACTACGGCGCCGAACAGGACGGTGTGTCGCTGCATGAGCCGATGCACACCCTGCCCACCAAGGACCGCATTGCACTGGTCGAGACGGTACAGGTGCCGAATACGCTCACACCTGAGCAGCTGGAAGGCGCCCGCCGGTGCGCCGCATTCATGCACGAACACCTGCCGGAGCATTTCAAAGACCCGGCCGAAATCGTCATGGTGGGCGGCTACGTGCTGGTGGATATCACGCTGCGGATGCTGCAACCGCCGGAACTGAAGCGCGCGCAAGGCTTCAACGAGAACTACATCATCGACCGCGGCTTGTTCGTTGATCCGGTGACCGGCGCTGAAGAGTGGCGAGAGATAAACAAGACGGATCAGGTGCGGCTGATAGGGAACAGCGTGTGTCCTGACGAGGCGGAGGCGCTGGTCCGGGCGAATGCGGCGGACCTGATCGAGCTATACAACCGGCTCGCCGCGTGAGCCGAATACGCCAGTTAATCGGCTCAAACCAACCCTCCCCGGCACTTCCTTGCCCGATGCGGCCGGGTCGGAAGGAGAGTTTACACAAACGGAAGCATGGATAACCCTTGCAGAACCGCCGCCACCGAGGCGGCCCAGGCTGCTCGAGCATTCCAGAGTGCTTGCTTTTGCAAAGTGGCTAAAACATTGCTTCCATCCCTGGTTATGGAGAAGTTGTCGGGCATCCCACCCGGTGCCGGTGGGCGCTCCTCAGTTACGACTTTGGCCTTAGCAGATATCACCCAAAGGACTGCGGAGGCGATAGCCGAAAAGGCGGCAAGACCCTGGAGCAAATCTTTCAAATCGATGCAGACCATCTGTTCCTCCTTGAACCGGCACATCGCCGGGCTTGGCACATTTACCCCATAACCCACTGTCACGCCACCCGGGCGTTCACTGCTTGCCAAACGGAAACATCAGGCGCTTCCACCAGGCCGGCCTGGGCCCTGCCGTCACTCTTCGGAACACCTGAAGCACAGCATCAGCGCCGAGCTCCAACTCTTTCAGGCTCCGCCGGTTCTTTTCCATTTCACGGATAACCAGCACCGCCAGCTTCTTCTCTGTATCGGTCAAGTCGGCCATGCGCTTCTCCTCTGCTTCGATCACGTTCGAGAAAGCTAGCACTTGAATTGACTATTGCCTGTAGGGGCATTCCGAACATCCCCCCGGCACTTGCTTGCCCGATGCGGCAGAAGGGAAAGTGGCTACCTGAGCAGTTTTTCTTTTACCAAAGCGTTCAGCGAAGAGGTGATTTCTTTAACGTAACTTAGAGTTTCTTCCTCGCCAACCAATCCTTTGTCTTTAAACTCCGTAGCAATTTTAGATACTGCAAAACCATATACTCCACGTCTTAACTTTGGATAATTAAGATTGGACCAGTTCGTATAGTTATTTGACACGGACGAGCACAAGTATTCAAAGCGCAGGACCGCCTCAAACATTTTACCTGCTTCGACACCCCAAAGAACTGAGCATTCCAGTTGAAGGCCCTTAAACTCCGCCGCAAGGGCTTCAACTTCTGCTCTCTTTTTCATTAATATTTCTTCGAAATAGCCATGAAGCATCATTGGCGGGCCTTCCGGATTGGTAGCCACGGCTTCTGCGGAGGATTGGACATGGCTCCACAGGTACATAACCTCCCGCGTGTATTTACTTAATGTAATTGCTACTTTTCGCGCCAAATCGTGGTCGGAGGTTGCACTTATTTGTTTTCTCCAGGTATTTACTCCTGAGTATGCAACCCCGACGGCAGCTATCGTTGCTATTGCAGCGAAAATTTCCATTAAGTCGTGAACACTCGTCACAACAAAGAACCCTTCCCCAATTACGGCTCTACCTATTATTCCACCCAAAACCAATAACAGCGCGCATCCGCCGTATATCACTGAATCAGCTTTCAATTCCGACACTCCCTTACTGACCACAATCCCTTTCCCATCACGTTATCAGGTGAGGATTCCCCGTGCACCGAATCTACCTCAGCGGCCCCATGACCGGCCTGCCCGACTTCAACTACCCAGCATTCAACGCCGAAGCCGCACGACTGCGCGACCTGGGCTACGAAGTGGTGAACCCCGCCGAGAACCCGCCACAAGCATCATGGGCCGACTACATGCGCCAGGACATTCCGCAGCTGCTCACCTGCGACACCCTGGCCCTGCTGCCGGCCTGGCACAACTCCAAGGGCGCGAAGCTTGAGCATCACATTGCCGCGCAGCTGGGACTGCTCAGGGTCAGCGTTCATCAAATCGAGCAGCCAGCAAAGCAGGCGGCACCAGCCTTCATTCCCGAGCGGGCTGCCGCTGGCGTGACTGATGAACGTGCAGAATTCGAAAAATGGGCCGTGACCGACTGGCCAAAAGCACCACTGACGTTTGTGCGTGACGCATTGCCGAAGAACGACCCGCGCTATGGCGAGTATTGCGCAGATTACCTGCAGCGCGCCTGGGTCGGCTGGCAGGCCCGCGCAGCGCTTTAACCCCTTCCCCACTTATCCAATCAACTGCCGGCACTGGCCGGCGGTAAGGACGAAGTCATGGCTAAAAATAATCACCTGGAGCTCGGCAAGGAGATGTGGCTGATCCTCTCGCCGACGTTCCACCAGGTGGCCGCCGACAATGGCATCACGACGCAAGACCAGTTTGTTTCGCTATGGGCCGGCTTCCTCGCCGGTTCCTGCGGCGCCATGACCGCAAACGTTGGTCCGGACTTCGCGGCCGCTCTTCTGGACGAAATCAAAAAGTCGGTGGCCGCTGTCTCCCGCTCGAAACTGAAGGCGGTGAAATCATGAAAGAACGCCCCATCCTGTTCAGCGGGCCTATGGTGCGCGCCATCCTGGAAGGCAGGAAGACAGTCACACGGCGGCGGGTGAAGTCCACCAAGGCTCACGCCGACGGTTTCATGTTGGTGAACCACGGCAAAGGCTTTTGGCCTTACAACTCGTTCGGCGACTTCACCAGCGACCAGGAAGGCATGGAATATCCAATTGCCTGCCCTTACGGAAAGCCAGGTGATCGGCTGTGGGTGCGGGAAACGTTTTCCACGCTTAGCGCAGGCCAGTACGAGCCGGTAAAGCCCAGACAAGGCTATGGCCAAGACGTCCGCTTTGCAGCAACCGACCCGCTTTCCGATTGCGACGTTGGAGTGCGTGGTTACCAGTGGCGGCCCAGCATCCACATGCCCCGCTGGTGCTCTCGCATCCTGCTGGAAATCACCGCCGTGCGCGTGGAACGCCTGCAGGACATCAGCGATGAGCAAGCCCAGGCCGAGGGCTGTTTCTTCACCGACTACGGCCGGCAGTGCTTTCACGGTGGCACCGGCTGGAAAGATGTTGGCGATTGCCCAGCGCAGGCCGGCCACCAACAGCGCAATGGCTGGATGTGGGACGCGACAACCAGTCATGAACAATGCCTCGGCACACCGCGCTGGGCGTTCGGCAACCTTTGGAATTCGGTCAATGGGCCAGATGCCTGGGACGCCAACCCCTGGGTATGGGTCGTAGAGTTCAAGCGGGTGAACGGTTGAGCGGCCTCGAAATCTGCCCCATGTCACTGGCTGAAGCCAATGAGTTTGTTCGACTCCACCACCGGCACCACCGCCAGGTCCAAGGCCATAAATTTAGCCTGGGACTTTCCGCTGGCGGCGCGGTGGTTGGCGTTGTGATCGTTGGCCGTCCAGTCGCTCGCCACCTTGATGACGGAGCCACGCTGGAGGTAACCCGCTGCTGCACAGACGGAGTGCGCAACGGCTGCTCCAAACTTTACGGCGCTGCGTGGCGGGCAACGCGCGCTCTGGGCTATCGCCGCCTGATCACCTACACCCTCGCCAGCGAAGAAGGTGGAAGCCTGCGCGCCAGTGGCTGGCGACTCATCGGTGTGCGCGGGGGCGGCCAATGGAGTTGCCCAAGTCGGCCGCGGGTTGAAACCACAAACCCAGGGCAAAAGCTTCTCTGGGAAGCAGTAACCCCTTAACCCCCCCCACTCCCCTACAGCCTGCCGGTGATCGGCGGGCGAGGTATTTCCATGTCTGCAACTGAACGCTTCCGCGAGTTGGCGAATGACGCCCTGTGCGAAATCAGCAAGAACAGCCCGGCGGGGGCTTGCCTCGCCCTCGTCATTTACACACCAGGCAAACCCGAACACGACATCGTGCTCCGCGATATTGGTCTTGATGACAACGAGGTGCTGAGTGCACTGCGGCGCCGAGGCTTCAGCATCGACGGCGACAACGCCTACAAGCGCGATCTGTGCGACTCGATCATCGGGGCAATGATGCTGGGCGCCCAAGATAAGAGCCCGCCACCCGACGGCCAATGGCAGCAACAGTTCTGGCAGATCGCCCGCGAAGAGGCGGCCGACCGGCAAGACCTTATTACGGCCTTGGCCCAGGTGGCCGACTGCCTCGGCAAAGCCCTAACGCAAGGCGAAGTATCTGCCAAGCAGGCAGGCGCAGCGCTGGTGAACGCCGGCGAACTGTTGGCGAAGTTCCAGCGATAACCCCTCCCCACCTTCTGCCGCCATAGGGCGGCCCGCAGAGGTATTGCCTATGGGCCTGAAAGCCACCCAAATGCCGGTGCAGGACGAAGCGCACGACAAGGTGCTGGAGTCCCGCATGGCTGAACTGATCGGAACCACCACAAAGGCCCTGCAGCGAAAGCGCGAGCGCGGTATCACGCCCCTTGGAGTGTGGCAGCGCGTAGACGGCAGGGTCATGTACAGCATTCGGAGATATGAAGAATGGGTAGAAAGTCTGTGGGAGCCCTGCCCGAGGGCGTCGAAGTCGTCGGGCAGTCAGTCCGCATCCGATTCACATGGAAATCCAGGCGCTGTGAAACGCTCACCTTCGCGCCGACCTCGGCCGGTATCGCAGCCGCCTCAGCTCTACGTTCTCAAGTAAAACAACTGATCAAGCTCGGCGTGATGACGGACGACAAATACGCCGAGCTGTTCCCCGCCTCCGGCTACGTGCTGTCGCAACAGACCCCGATGTTTTGCGCTTACGCCCAGACCTGGCTGGACAGCCGGATCATCGTCAAAGGCACCCGCGACAACTACCGGGGCACCCTGAACAACTACTGGATGCCGTTCATTGGGCCGCGGCGTATTGATGAAATCACCTCGGCGGACCTGCGCAAGATCGTTGCGGAAACGGACTGGACGTCGGTAGGGGTTCGGCGCAATGCCACGGACAAGCTGTCGAGCGTGTTCAAGTCGGCGGTGGCTGACGGCCTGATCGCTCGCAACCCTATGGCATCCATCACCCGGCCGAAGCTGCAAAAGAAGGTCGTGGACCCGCTGACACGCGAGGAAGCCGAAGAGGTGATCGCGCACCTTTACCAGAACCTCAAAGGCCTGGTGCGGGTGTACGCCTGCTTTTTCGAGTTCGCGTTTTTCACTGGGATGCGCCCGGGCGAAATCATGGCGCTGCGCTGGGATGAGGTGGATATGGGCGCGAAGAGTGCACACGTCTGCCGCGTGCTGGTGAAGGGGAAGATCGAGGAAAGGGTAAAAACGAAGCACAACCGGCATGTGCTGCTGAACCGCCAGGCGCTGAATGCCTTGCGTGAGGCCATGCCGTTGACCAAGGCGCGGAGCCCATATGTTTTTGCGCCAGCGGTGTTTCCAGATGACGAGCCGTACATCCACACCACCAGCACCACAACCGACTATTTCCACGACGCGCTGAAGGCCTTGAAGATCCGCCGGCGCCGTCAATACGACACCCGCCACACCTACGCGACCATGTGTCTCATGGCCGGCTTGAACCCCGCCTTCATTGCCAACCAGCTTGGCCACAGTGTACAAATGCTGCTTTCGACCTACGCCAAGTGGCTCAACTCAACTTCCGATTTTGCGGAGTTGGATAAGCTGGAAAACCGGCAAGTTGGTACAACTTTGGTACAGGCAAAATAGCTGCAACCCTACAGGCCCCGCCGTTTCTGGTCGAAGTTTGAAGACTGCGACATTTCCTTATAAGATCCGGCCTCCCCATTTCGTCGCACCGTGCGGCCCCCAGCCGCTGGTAGAGCCCTTTTTTCTGTGAAAATCCAAGGCTTGCTCACCAGCGCAATCGTTGTACAAAAGGTAGTTAATGATGAGCGCAAGACACTTTCTCTCGCTAATGGACTGCACGCCCGATGAGTTGCTGGGTCTGCTCCGTCGCGGCATTGAGCTGAAGAGCCTGCGCCATCGAGGCATCCTTTTCGAGCCGCTGAAAAATCGCGTGCTGGGTATGATTTTCGAGAAAGCCTCGACCCGTACCCGCCTCTCCTTCGAAGCCGGCATGATCCAGCTCGGCGGCCAGGCCATCTTTCTGTCGCCGCGTGATACCCAGCTGGGCCGTGGCGAGCCGATCAGCGATGCCGCCATCGTCATGTCGCGCATGCTCGATGCGGTGATGATCCGCACCTTCGCCCACAGCACCCTCACCGAATTCGCAGCCCATTCGCGAGTGCCGGTTATCAATGGCCTGTCGGACGACCTGCACCCCTGCCAACTGCTGGCCGATATGCAGACCTACCACGAGCTGCGCGGCCCTATAAGAGGCAAAACCGTGGCCTGGATCGGCGACGGCAACAATATGTGCAACAGCTACATCGAAGCTGCCCAGCAGTACGATTTCCAGCTGCGCGTGGCCTGCCCGCCCGGCTATGAGCCGAACCCGGCCTTTGTCGCCCAGGCCGGCGACCGCGTGACCATCGTGCGCGACCCGCGCGAAGCCGTGGCTGGCGCCCATCTGGTGAGCACTGACGTTTGGACCTCCATGGGCCAGGAAGAAGAAGCCGCCGAACGCCTGGCGCTGTTCAAGCCGTACCAGGTCACCCGCGCCCTTCTCGACCAGGCCGCCAGCGACGTGCTGTTCCTACACTGCCTGCCCGCGCACCGTGGCGAAGAGATCAGCGAAGACCTGCTCGACGACCCACGCTCCGCCGCCTGGGACCAAGCCGAAAACCGCCTGCACGCGCAAAAGGCGCTGCTGGAAATGCTCGTTGAGCCAGGCTACCGCCCGGCATGAGTACGGCGGCGCTGCTGAGCCTGCGGGACCTGAGTTGCGGCTACCGCGACCATCCCGTGGTGCAGCAGCTGAACCTGCAACTCAATGTCGGTGAAATCGGTTGCCTGCTCGGCCCTTCCGGCTGCGGCAAAACCACCACGTTGCGCGCCATCGCCGGTTTCGAGCCGGTGCTGGGCGGCGAAATCCAGCTAGGCAGCAGCGTTATCTCCCGCGCTGGCTTTACCCTGGCCCCGGAGAAACGCCGCATCGGCATGGTGTTCCAGGACTACGCCCTGTTCCCGCACCTGACCGTCGCCGACAACGTCGCCTTCGGCATCCGCCAGCAACCCAACAGCACGCAAACCACCGCCGAGCTGCTCGACCTGGTCAAGCTTTCCACCCTGAGCAAACGCTTTCCCCACGAACTCTCCGGCGGCCAACAGCAGCGTGTGGCGCTGGCCCGCGCCCTGGCAACCGACCCGCAATTGCTGCTGCTCGATGAGCCCTTCTCCAACCTCGACAACGAATTGCGCCGCCGCTTGAGCCATGAGGTGCGGAAATTCTCAAGGCCCGTGGCACCAGCGCCGTACTGGTCACCCACGACCAGGAAGAAGCCTTCGCCGTCAGCGACAAGGTGGGGGTGTTCAAGGAAGGTCATCTGGAGCAGTGGGACACGCCCTACAACCTCTACCATCGGCCGCAGACGCCCTTTGTCGCCAGCTTTATCGGCCAGGGCTATTTCGTTCGCGGCGAAATGCTCAGCCGTGAATCGGTGCAGACCGAGTTGGGAGTTATCAATTGCCAACCGCGCGATTGGCCCAGCGGTAGCCCGGTGGATGTGCTGCTACGCCCGGACGACATCGACTTTGCCGAAGATGGCGAGCAAAAGCCTTGGTGCTGAGTACGAGCTTTCTCGGCGCCAACACCCTATATCGCCTGCGCCTGGCCACCGGCGGGCACGTTGAAGCGTTATTCCCCGGCCATGTACAGCGCCAGGCTGGCGACTACGTCGGCGTGCGTCTGGCGGCCACGCAGGTCGTTACTTTCCCCGCGCCGGGCAGCCAGCTCTAAAGCGCTACCACCTGATCGCGGCCGTTGTCTTTGGCCTGATACAACGCGCGGTCGCCGCGTTGCATGGTGGTTTGCCACGGTTCCGGGCCGATATAGCGGCTGATCCCTACCGACACCGTCATCCGCAGCTGCGGGTAACCCTCCCACTGCGTGGCGCGCAAAGTGCCGCGCAACCGCTCCATGGCCAGCAGCGCGCCCGCTTCGTTGGTGTTGGACAGAATCAGCAAAATTCTTCGCCGCCCATGCGCGCGACAAAATCCACGTCGCGGATCACCCGCTGCAGAATGCCCGCCAGTTGGCACAGCACCGCATCACCGCCGTGGTGGCCGTACGCGTCATTTACGTGCTTGAAAAAATCCAGGTCCAGCAGGCACAACACAAAATCGTAGGTGCCGCGGTCGGCCAGGGCTTTCTGCTGGTCCAGCACTTCGTTGGCGAAACGGCGGTTGTACAGGCCCGTCAGCTCATCGGTAATCGCCAGTTGCTGGATACGCTCCAGCGCCACCTGCAGGTCGCGGTTGCGCTCTTGCAGAATGTCGCGCAGACGGCTCATCTCCAGCCCGAGCATCGAAACCCCGCCAATCAACACGAAAAACGCCAGGGTACGGATCGCCTCGATCTGCCAGTCAAAATTCATCCCGCGGTGGATCAGCGCAGCCATCAGCACGCAGTAGCAGACCGCGGTGTACACACCGATGCGGATAAACCCGCGCAAGCTCAGGCGGAAGGCGCCGAACATCAGCACTACCAGCACCATCATCAGAAACAGCGAACGCAGGCTGTCGGCGAAATACACGCTGACGAAGATTACGCCGATGGCCCAGCTCATCTGCGGCAAGGTCAAGCTGGGGTCGTGAAAACGCAGGTTGAGGTTGAACCAGGTCAGGGCGAAAAAGCCGGCGGAGCTGGCCAGCACAATAAGGGTCAGCAACAGCATGCCGGCCACTGTCAGTTGCATAAACCCGCCGGCAAACGCCAGCCAGCACAACAACAGGTAGCCCAGGGATGCACTGCTTGCCAAGAGAATCCGGCGTACGCGCAACCGTTGTTGGCGAGACGGCATCAGCGGGTCCTTCTCCGTAAGGATCGTTAGGGCAGTATAACCAGCCGTTTCCGTCGCGCTTGGTTGCTCAGCGGTATCGCGTCACAGATGCAGACGGCCACTGGCCACCAGCACCGCATGGCCGGCGATTTTTACCCGCTCGCCGTCGAGCCGGCAGAACAACTCGCCGCCGCGCGCCGAGCATTGAAAGGCATTGAGCTCCGGCTTTGCCAACCGTGCAGCCCAGTAGGGAATCAGGCTGCAATGAATGGAGCCGGTGACCGGGTCTTCATCAATGCCAATGGCCGGGGCGAAGTAGCGGGAGACAAAATCATGCTGCTCGCCCGGCGCGGTCACGATCATGCCCAGCCACGGAAGCTTTGCTACGGCGGCCAGATCGGGCTGGCATTCACGCACTTGCTGCTCGCTCGCCAACACCACCAGCAGCTCCTTGCCGGTATCCAGCACCTCGACAATCGGCCCATTCACCGCCGCCTTGATAGCCGCGCTGGTTTCGATCGCCTGCCCCGGCAGGCTGGAAAATCCAGCACCAGCCGCTTACCTTCGCGGCTAACGCTCAAGGCGCCGGACTGGCAAATAAAGTCCAACTGCGGCGCGGTTTCGCCGTGCAGCTCGAAGAGTGCAAAGGCGCTGGCCAAGGTGGCATGGCCGCACAACGGCACTTCACAGGTCGGGGTAAACCAGCGGATATGCCAGACCGCGCCCTCTTTCACCACGAACGCGGTTTCGGCCAGGTTGTGCTCGGCGGCGATGGCCTGCATGCGCGCC
Source organism: Pseudomonas sp. CC11G (assembly GCF_056174845.1). Classification (NCBI taxonomy): domain Bacteria; kingdom Pseudomonadati; phylum Pseudomonadota; class Gammaproteobacteria; order Pseudomonadales; family Pseudomonadaceae; genus Pseudomonas; species Pseudomonas sp. CC11G. The sequence continues at coordinate 131,396 of NZ_JBWBZC010000008.1, read as the reverse complement.
TCGTCCAGCCAGTTGTCCAGGCGATAGACAATCGCCGGGTTGCCGGCAAATGGCGTCTGGGTAAAGGCGTCGATCTGGTGGAAGTCGAGGGACATGAGCGCGCTCCTTGGCATAAAAGGCGCCCAAGATACCGAGATTGAATCGCGCCGGCCTGATACAGCCGGCGCTTATTCGAGCGCTACAGCCCTACATGAAGCAGGGCTAGCCTTCGCTGCGCACCCGCTTCACGGCATCCAGCCAGCCGGCGTAGAGTTTTTCCCGGTGCGCGGTGGCCATCCGCGGGCTAAACAGGTGCTGGCGGTGCCAGTGCTGGGCAATGGATTTCAGATCGGGATAAATACCGGCTTGCAGGCCCGCCAGGTAGGCGACGCCCAACGCCGTGGTTTCGGTGATTTCCGGGCGCTCCACCGGCACGCCGAGGATATCGGCGAGAAACTGCATCACCCAGTTGTTCTCCACCATGCCGCCGTCCACCCGCAACGAGCTGGGCGAAGCCGCGCCGTCCTGGCCCATGGCAACCAGCAGGTCGCGGGTTTGGTAGCACACCGATTGCAGGCCGGCGGTGACGATTTCCTTGATACCGGTATCACGGGTTAAGCCGAAGATCGCGCCACGGGCTTTGGGGTCCCAATACGGCGCGCCCAGGCCGGTAAAAGCCGGCACCAGAAACACGCCGCTGGCGTCACCCGTCTGCTCGGCCAACGCTTCGGTGTCGCGGGCATGGCTGATCAATTTGATGCCATCGCGCAGCCATTGCACCGCCGCGCCAGCGACGAAAATGCTGCCTTCCACGGCATAGGTCACCTCGCCTTTGAGGCGATAACCCACGGTGGTGAGCAGACGGTTTTGCGATACCACCGGCGTTTTGCCGGTGTTCTGAATCATGAAGCAGCCGGTGCCGTAGGTGCTTTTCACCATGCCCGGTTCAAAGCAGGCCTGGCCAACCAGCGCGGCCTGCTGGTCGCCGGCCATGCCCAACACCGGAATGCTCGCGCCAAACCAATTGGTGTCGGTGATGCCGAAGTCGGCCGCGCAGTCGAGCACCTCGGGCAATACGCTTTGCGGAATCTCGAACAACGCCAGCAGGTCGGTATCCCATTGCTGGGTATGGATGTTGAACAGCATGGTGCGCGAGGCGTTGCTGGCGTCGGTTTTGTGCGACTTGCCGCCAGTCAGGCGCCACAGCAGGAAACTGTCGACGGTGCCAAAGCGCAGCTCGCCGCGCTCGGCGCGTTCCTGGGCACCGGGCACGTTGTGCAGAATCCAGCGCAACTTGGTGGCGGAGAAATACGGGTCGATCAGCAGGCCGGTCTTGGCCGCGACGGTCGCTTCATGGCCGGCGTCCTTCAGCCCGGCGCAGTAGTCGGCGGTGCGCCGGTCTTGCCAGACGATAGCCGGGTGGATCGGCGTGCCGGTGGCGGCGTCCCACACCAACGTCGTTTCCCGCTGGTTGGTGATGCCGATGGCGGCGATTTCCGAGGCGTTCAGGCCGCTTTGGCGCAGCGCATCGCGGCAGACTTTCAGGGTGCTGAGCCACAGGTCTTCGCCGTCGTGCTCCACCCAGCCGTCTTTGGGAAAGTACTGTTTGAATTCCTGTTGCGCGCGGGCCACCGGGGAGCCTTGGGCGCTGAATACGATGGCGCGGCTGCTGGTGGTGCCTTGGTCGATGGCAAGAAGGTACTGGGACATCTGCGCTTCCTTGTTATTTTTGGTTATGACATCGCCAGCGGCGAACCTGCTGTTTTATTCGCGGCCAATCGGGGCGAAGGCGCCTTGGCAATGTGAAGCGAGCACCTCGGCCGCCAGCTCCACTTCCAGGCCGCGACGCCCAGCACTTACATGAATGGAGGGAAATTGCTTGGCGCTTTCATCAATAAAGGTGCGCAGACGCTTCTTCTGCCCCAGCGGGCTGATGCCGCCGAGCAAGTACCCCGTGGAACGCTGCGCGGCGGCCGGGTCGGCCATATCGGCTTTTTTCACTCCGGCGGCATGGGCCAGCGCCTTGAGGTCCAGCGTGCCCGCCACCGGCACCACGGCCACCAATAGCTCGCCTTTTTCACTGGCCGCCAGCAAGGTTTTGAACACCCGCGCCGGGTCCAGGCCCAACTTCTCGGCGGCTTCCAAACCGTAGGAAGCCGCCTTGGGGTCGTGGGTGTAACTCAGCACGCGGTGCTCGGCGCGGGCTTTTTTCAACAAGTCGATGGCTGGGGTCATGTTCGAATGTGAAAATTATCTGGCAAAGTTCGCGTACCTTAGAGGCGAACCTGGCAAAAGTCGAGCAGCGCCGCCCGGCCCGGTTCGCTGCTCAACCTGCTTATAATGCCGCGCAAAACAAGGAAGCCCCCATGACCCTGGCGCCCCGGCAGCAAGACATTCTCGACCTCGCCCGCGAACGCGGTTACGTCAGTATCGATGAACTGGCGCAGGCGTTTGCCGTCACCCCGCAAACCATTCGCCGCGATATCAACCAGCTCGCCGGACAAGGCCTGCTGCGCCGCACCCACGGCGGCGCCGCCAGCGAAGCCTCGAGCACCCAGAACACCGCCTACACCATGCGCGCCGGGCTGATGCGCGACGAGAAGCAGCGCATCGCCGAAGCCATCGCCGCCCAGGTGCCGGACCACGCCTCTGTGTTTATCAATATCGGCACCACCACCGAAGCCATCGCCCGCGCCCTGCTCAATCACCGGGGTTTGAAGGTGATCACCAACAACCTGCACGTGGCCGCTCAACTCAGCGACAAGGCCGACTTCGAAGTGTTGGTGGCCGGCGGCACGGTGCGCAGTGACGGCGGCATCGTTGGCCAGACTGCCGTGGATTTTATTCAGCAGTTCAAAGTGGACTTCGCCCTGATGGGCATCAGCGGCATCGACGACGACGGCAGCCTGCTCGACTTCGATTACCAGGAAGTGCGGGTGTCTCAGGCCATTATCGAGAACGCCCGGCACGTGCTGCTGGCGGCCGACTCCAGCAAGTTCGGCCGTAACGCCGTGGTGCGCCTGGGCTCCATCGGCTTGGTGAACCAGCTGTTTACTGATCGCGCTCCCTCGCCTTCCCTTGCTCGCTTGCTTGCGCAACATAAAGTGCAGCTCAAGCTCGTCTGACGCTTATCCCTACACATTAAAAAGAAATGACCGCTTGGCGACCGAACAGGTCGTCCGGCTGGCCAATGGCAAAACATTCGGCTACCATTTTCGGAAACGAACATTCAAACGTTCACTTTCGACTTTTGAGGCCGGCCATGCCCTCCACCCAGAAACCCAGCAGCTCCCTTGCCGAGATCTATGACGTTGCCGTGGTGGGCGGTGGCATCAACGGTGTGGGCATTGCCGCAGACGCGGCGGGCCGTGGCCTTTCTGTGTTCCTTTGCGAAAAAGACGACCTGGCGCAACACACCTCCTCGGCCAGCAGCAAGCTGATCCACGGCGGTCTGCGCTACCTCGAACATTACGAATTCCGCCTGGTGCGCGAAGCCCTCGCCGAACGCGAAGTGCTGCTGGCCAAGGCGCCGCATATCGTCAAACCCATGCGCTTTGTATTGCCTCACCGCCCGCACCTGCGCCCGGCGTGGATGATTCGCATGGGCCTGTTTCTGTATGACCACCTTGGCAAACGCAAACAACTCGCGGGCTCGCGCAGCCTGCGCTTTGGTGCCGGCAGCCCGCTGAAAGCCGAAATCACCCGCGGTTTTGAATACGCCGATTGCTGGGTCGACGACGCCCGCCTGGTGGTGCTCAACGGCATGGCCGCCCGCGAGCAAGGTGCACATATTCACACCCGCACCCGTTGCGTGAGCGCCCGGCGCAGCAAAGGCCTGTGGCATGTGCACCTGGAACGGGCCGATGGCAGCCTCTTTTCGATTCGCGCCCACGCCCTGGTGAACGCCGCCGGCCCGTGGGTAGCGCGCTTTATCAAAGATGACTTGCAGCAGAAATCGCCCTACGGCATCCGTTTGATTCAGGGCAGCCACATCATCGTGCCGCGCCTGTTCGACGGTGAGCAGGCGTACATCCTGCAGAACGAAGACCGCCGTATCGTGTTCGCCATTCCGTATCTGGAGCGCTTCACGCTGATCGGCACGACCGACCGGGAATACCAGGGCGACCCGGCGCAGGTGGCGATTACCGCCGAGGAAACCCAGTACCTGCTGGACGTGGTGAACGCCCACTTCAAACAGAGCATCAGCCAGGCCGACATTCTGCACACCTACTCCGGTGTACGGCCGCTGTGCGATGACGAATCCGACGACCCTTCGGCGGTTACCCGCGATTACACCCTGGCGCTGTCTGCTTCGCCGGGCGAGGCGCCGTTGCTGTCGGTGTTTGGCGGCAAGCTGACCACCTACCGCAAGCTGGCGGAATCGGCGATGGGCCACCTGGCACCGTTCTTCAAACAAATGAAAAGCAGCTGGACAGCCGAAGCCCCGCTACCCGGCGGCGAACAGATGACCAGCCGCAGTGCGTTGGTGGAAGCGCTGTGTGGGCAATATGGTTGGTTGCCAACCCAAGTCGCGCGGCGCTGGGCGAGTACCTACGGCAGCCGCAGCTTCAACATTCTGCAAGGCGCCAATTCGCTGGAAGACCTTGGCGAACATATGGGCGCCGGGCTGTATGCCCGTGAAGTGGATTACCTGTGCCGCGAAGAATGGGCCGGCGATGCCGCCGATATTCTCTGGCGCCGCAGCAAGCTCGGGCTGTTTATGACGCCGGGGCAGCAGGCGCGGTTGAGTACGTATCTCGAAAGTCCGCAGGGGGCGAACGCCGCTTAAATCGAATCTGTGTGTGCTTAGCAAGACCTTGCCCCGCATCTTTGCGGGGCTTTTTTTATATGGCCTCGGTGAAATTTTGTAGGAGCGACCTTGGTCGCGAACCCTGGAAACGACATTCGCGACCGATGTTTGCAGGGTTCGCTAGCATGCTAGCTCCTACAGTTCCCAATCAATACACCGCAATATGCGAATCCGCACGCGGCTCGGTCCCGCCGCATAGCACGCCGGTTTTCGGGTCACGCAAAATAATCTGCCCGCGCCCGTAATCCGTCAGATCACAGGCAATCTCCACCTGATGGCCGCGCCGCGCCAAGGCAAATGCCAAATCCCGCGAAGCGCCCTGCTCTATCCCGACCTTCATCTCCCCCAACCACTGCCAGCGCGGTGCATCCAGCGCTGCCTGCGGGTTAAGGCCGAAATCCACCAGGTTCATCACCATCTGCACATGGCCTTGCGGCTGCATATAGCCGCCCATGACTCCAAACGGCCCCAGGGCTTCGCCGTCTTTGCTCAAGAAGCCAGGAATGATGGTGTGAAAAGTTTTCTTGCCCGGCGCCAGGCTGTTGGCATGGCCGGGGTCGAGGCTGAATTCCGAGCCGCGGTTTTGCAGGGCAATGCCGCTGTCGGGCAGCACTACGCCCGAGCCGAAGCCGTGATAGCAGCTCTGGATAAACGACACCATATTGCCCTCGGCATCCGCCGTGGCCAGATAGACAGTGCCGCTGGCGTGCGGGTCGCCATGCAGCGGTGGCTGTGCGCGCTCGCCGATTTGCGCGCGGCGGCTTTCGATATAGCCGGGGCTGAGCAACTGCTCGACCGCCACGCGCATATGCTCAGGGTCGGTGATGTGGTGCAAGCCGTCGCTGTAAGCGAGTTTCATCGCCTCCAGTTGGCGGTGCCAAGTGAGCTGGCTATCGCGCTGATCGAACTGGAAGCCTTCGAGAATCTTCAGGGTCATCAGGGCAATCAGGCCCTGCCCGCTTGGCGGGATTTCCCAGACGTCGACGCCCCGATAATTGACGCTAATCGGATCGACCCACTTTGGCCGGTAACTCTCCAGATCACTGGCCCGTAGATAGCCGCCGGTGGCTTCCGAATGGGCGGCCAAGCGCTGGGCAATGCTGCCGCGATAAAAGCTTTCGCATTGCGTAGCCGCCAACTCGGCCAACGTTTCAGCCTGCGCCGGGTTACGAAACAGCTCGCCGGCCTTCGGTGCGCCGCCGTCGAGCAGAAAGGTCGAGAACCAGCTTTCCAATACCGGCTGGCGCTCGGGGGTGTATTCCTCAAGGGCTGTCTGCCATTGGTGCGCGACCACCGGCGAGACCGGAAAACCGTCGCGCGCCAGGCTGATGGCCGGCTGCAATAAATCTGCAAATGGCAGCCGACCAAACCGCCGCGATAATTCTGCCCATGCCGCCGGACAACCCGGCACCGTCACCGGCGCCCAGCCATACACCGGCATTTTTTCGTGCCCCGCCGCCTGCATGGCCTCGATGCTCAACGCGTGCGGCGCATGGCCGCTGGCATCCAGACCGTGCAATTGGTTTTTCACCCACACCAGGGCAAAAGCGTCACCGCCAATGCCGCAACCAGTGGGCTCGACCACCGTCAGCGCCGCCGCCGTAGCGATGGCGGCGTCAATGGCGTTGCCACCCTGGCGCAGTATTTCAATTCCCGCCTCGGCCGCCAACGGCTGCGAGGCGGCGACCATGCCGCGCCGGGCGAACACGCTCTGGCGCTGGGAGGGATAGGGGTATTCATGGGCAGAAAACGTCAACATAGGCAGAACTCACACAAGGTAAAAACGTACGTCCGTTTTTTACTTACCGGACTTGATTCGGGTCCACTCACGGGTGATCACACGCTGAATCGCCGGCGGCAGATCGGCCGACACGAACAGCTTGGAAATCACTTCGTCACTCGGGTAGATGCCGGGGTTGTCGCGCACTTCGGGCTTGAGCAGCGCGGTGGCGTCTTTGTTGGGGTTGGCGTAGCCGACGTAGTCACTCACTGGTGCAATCACTTCCGGGCGCAGCAGGTAGTTGATCAGCGCATGGGCGTTTTTGGCGTTGGTCGAGTCTTTCGGGATGGCGATCATGTCAAACCACAGGTTCGCGCCTTCCTTGGGAATCACGTACCGGATGTCCACGCTCTTGCCCGCCTCTTTCGCCCGGGTTTGCGCTTGCATCACATCACCCGAATAACCGATGGCTACGCAGATATCGCCGTTGGCCAGGTCGGTGGTGTATTTCGACGAGCTGAAATAGGTCACCGACGGCCGCAGTTTCTGCAGCAGCGCCGAGGCTTTTTTGTAGTCGTCCGGGTTGGTGCTATTGGGGTTCATGCCCATGTAGTGCATGGCTTGCGGAATGATTTTTACCGGCGCATCGAGCATGGCCACGCCGCAGTTTTTCAGCTTGGCGAGGTTGGCCGGGTCGAACACCAGCGCCCAGGAATCCACCGGCGCATTGGCACCTAATGCGGCGCGCACTTTCTCGACGTTGTAACCAATGCCCAAGGTGCCCCACATATATGGCACGGCGTATTTGTTGCCTGGGTCGGCTTCTTCCAGACGGGCCATCAGGCGCGGGTCGAGGTGCTTCCAGTTGGTGAGCAATTCACGCTGCAACGGCTGGTAGGCGCCGGCCCGGATCTGTTTGGGCAGAAACTGGCTGGAAGGCACCACTAGGTCATAACCCGAATGGCCGGAGAGCAGTTTGGCTTCGAGCATTTCGTTGGTGTCGAAAACGTCGTACTGCACCGGCACGCCGCTGTCTTTCTCGAAGTTCTTGAGGGTGTCCGGGCCGATGTAATCGGACCAGTTGTAGAAGCGGATGGTCTGCTCCGCCGCCTGGGTAGCCGGCAGAATTGCCAGTGCGCAGAACGCGCCCAGCAGTGTGCGTGAAACGGAAGTGCGCGAGCCCATACTGAATATCCTTTGGTGAGGTAATACAGAAAAACCGGGTGATGGGGGGAGCCGTAAGCAACGTTTCAGGAGCCTCAGACTCCTTCTTCAAGAAACCGCACCAGCTCGGGCACGGTGCCTTCGATATGGTCACGCAACACGCGCTCGGCCGTGGCCGCATCGCCGCTGCGAATGGCATCGAGAATTTCGCTGTGTTCTTCGCGGGCGCTCATGGGCTTTTCCGCGTGCTGCAGCCACAGGCGCATATGGGGTTCGATCACGGAATAGAGCGCGGTGATCTGGCGCATCAGCCGCGGGCGTTCGCTCAGGCTGCACAGGTATTCGTGGAACACCCGATGGCGACTAACCCACTCGGCGCTTTCGTCCCGGCATTCGTCCATTTCATCGAGCAGGCGCTCAAGCCGGTTCAAATGGCGCTCGGTCATCTTCGGCACCGCCACGCGCAAGGCCAGGCCTTCCAAGGCGCTGCGCATTTCGAAGACCTCGTGCATCTCCTCGATATTCAGGCCACTGACCACCGCCCCACGGTTGGGCCGCAACGTCACCAAGCCTTCCGCCGCCAAGCGCCGAAACGCCTCGCGCACCGGCATGCGGCTCATGCCGACTTCAGTGGCGATTTCCTCGGCAATCAGGCGGTCGCCGGTGCGGTACTGGCCTTTGCAGATGGCATCGAGCAGAAAGCTGTACACCTCTTCTTCGGCGGTCATGGGTTGTTTCGCGTAGGTGGGGACCAGGTGCATGCGGGGCTATCTCTTGGCTTTTTGGATCCAATTATCCATAGATGCAAATTAGCAAGATGTGGGCCAGGGGTGACTAAAAGTACTTATCCGATTGTTTTTAAAGGATTTAGTTAGAGATCGAGCTAGTGGCGATGGAGATCAAACAGGCACGGATCGCCACATCTCGGTGCGGGTTCGTTACCTCCGCGCACACTTTGCGAAAGTTAAACCCTCTCCCCAGCCCTCTCCCGCAAGCGGGCAGAGGGGGCAAACCGAGTTAGCCGGAAAGAACGCGATTGAGTTCCCCTCTCCCGCTTGCGGGAGAGGGGCTAGGGGAGAGGGTTGAGGCAAACGCAGATTCAACGCGCAAAAAAAACCCGGCAGATTGGGGAATCCACCGGGCCGATACACCCAGGAGCAGGAGTGTGAAGGGAGGAGCAACAAACCAGTGGTTTGGCTCTATCTAAAGAAGCGCACCGTTAAAACCGTCAAGCCACCTGCGCCAACTGCGCCTTAGCCTGATTCAAGCCTTTTTCCATAAATTCGCCACCCAGGTTCAACCCTTCGGCGTGGATAAAACTCACTTCATGAATCCCGACAAACCCCAGCGCCTGACGCAGGTAGGGTTCCTGGTGATCGGCCGTGCTGCCGGCATAGATGCCACCGCGAGAAGTCAGCACAAACGCGCGCTTGCCGGTGAGCAGACCTTGTGGGCCGGTGTCGGTGTATTTGAAGGTGACGCCAGCCCGCAGCACGTGGTCGAGCCACGATTTCAGGGTGCTTGGAATGGTGAAGTTGTACATGGGCGCGGCCAGCACCAGCACGTCGGCGGCCAGCAGTTCATTGGTCAGGGTATTGGAGCGCGCCAATGCGGCTTTTTCGGCGTCGCTCTGCTTGTCGGCCGGGGTCATCCAGCCGCCGAGCAGGTCCATGTCCAGGTGCGGCACTTGCTCAACGGCGAGGTCGCGGACGGTAATGGTGTCGGCGGGGTGAGCGGCCTGCCACTGGGCGATAAATTGCGCGGTGAGTTCGCGGGATACCGAACCCTGTTTGCGGGCGCTGCTTTCAATAACCAAAACCTGGGACATGGGGCTGACTCCATCTGCGTTGTCATTCGATGGAGTAAGACTACGGCCACAGATATTGATTAAAAAGCGTAAAAAACCGCTGCAACCCATCTATTAATTTGATTTATCCCTAAGCAAACTCTAGGCTTCAAACTCAGACAGGATTACACGTGACCTTGATGCGCATCTTGATCACCTGAGAGGTGAAACGGCCGGTGAGTAATGCATCTTTACCCGGCTGCAGGGTGACTTTACGGGTACGTGGCGCTTCCGGCCCGTTGCGGAACACCGCTTTGCATTCCGCTGCTTTCTGGCCGTAGTTGACCAACTGCACCGCCCCCATATTGAAGTCGACCTCCTGGGTTGAAGCGGAAACCTCAGCGCCATTCAGGGTCTTTTCCAGTTCGATGGGAAAAGCCTGCGCGCTCAGGGGCAATACAGCGAAAGGCAGCGCGGCAAAGGCCAAGCACAACATCTTATTTTTATTCATCAGCTGGTCTCCAACAGGGAGCACAGCTTAGGCCAAGAGGAAGCGAGGATGAAAGCGCCCCGGGTAACCCTGGATCAGTGGCGAACCCTGCAAGCGGTGGTCGACCACGGCGGCTTCGCCCAGGCGGCCGAAGCCTTGCACCGTTCGCAGTCGTCGGTGAGCTACACCGTGGCGCGCATGCAGGAGCAGCTTGGCGTGCCGCTGCTGCGGATTGACGGGCGCAAAGCCGTGCTCACCGAAGCCGGCGATGTGCTGCTGCGCCGCTCGCGGCAACTGGTAAAAAACGCCAGCCAGCTCGAAGACCTCGCCCACCATATGGAACAAGGCTGGGAAGCCGAAGTGCGTTTGGTAGTAGACGCCGCCTACCCCACCGCCCGCCTGGTGCGTGCGCTCACCGCGTTTATGCCGCAGAGCCGGGGTTGCCGGGTGCGTTTGCGTGAAGAGGTGTTGTCGGGGGTGGAAGAAGTGTTGAAAGACGGCATCGCTGACCTGGCCATCTGCGGCTTCAACGTGCCCGGTTTTCTCGGCTCGGAAATGAACCCGGTCGAGTTTGTGGCCGTCGCCCACCCGGAACACGCCCTACACCGTCTGCACCGCGAACTCACTTTTCACGACCTTGAATCCCATATGCAGGTGGTGATTCGCGACTCCGGCCGCCAGCAGCCGCGCGACGTCGGCTGGCTCGGCGCCGAGCAGCGCTGGACCCTCGGCAGCCTAGCCACCGCCGCCACCTTCGTGGCCAGCGGCCTGGGCTTTGCCTGGCTGCCGCGGCACCTGATCGAACGTGAATTGCGCGACGGTGTGCTCAAGGAATTGCCGCTGGACCGCGGCGGTAGCCGGCACCCGACCTTCTTCCTTTATACGAACAAGGACAAACCCCTGGGCCCGGCCACGCAGATTCTTATCGAGCTGCTGCGCAACTTCGACGCCGCGCCGCTGGATGCACCCTTCGCCGCCCCCGCCATGCACGGCTGATACGACACTCGCCAGGAGGCTCCCATGCCGTATTTCGACCACGATGAATGCCAGCTTCACTATGAGGCTTACGGTTTCAAAGAGCATGGAACCGGATCGCCGCTGATTCTGGTGCACGGCTTGGGTTCCAGCACTCTGGACTGGGAGTACCAGGTGCCGGTGCTCAGCAAGCATTACCGGGTCATCAGCCTGGATGTGCGCGGCCACGGGCGCTCGGACAAGCCGAACGAGAAATACAGCATTGCCGGCTTTGCCGAAGACGTGGCGGCGCTGATCGAACACCTGAATCTGCCGCCGGTGCACCTGGTGGGCATTTCCATGGGCGGCATGATCGGTTTTCAGGTGGCGGTGGATTACCCGCAGTTGCTGAAAAGTCTGACCATCGTCAACAGCAGCCCCGAAGTGAAAGTGAAACGACCGAAAGATGCGCTGATGGTGGCGCAGCGCTGGGTCATCTCGCGCCTGGTGAGCCTGGAAGTTATCGGCAAGAAACTAGGCCGTTTGCTGTTCCCCAAACCCGAGCAGGTGGAGTTGCGCCTGAAGGTGGAACGGCGCTGGCCCATGAACGACAAACGCGCTTATCTCGCCAGCCTCGACGCCATTATTGGCTGGGGCGTGCGGGAACGACTGGCGCGCATTACCTGTCCTACGCTGGTAGTGACGGCCGACCACGATTACACCCCGGTGGCCGCCAAACAGGCCTACGTAAACGAACTGCCCAACGCCCGCTTGCTGGTGGTGGAAGACTCCCGCCACGCCACACCGATGGATCAACCCGAGTTCTTTAATACGGCGCTACTCGCCTTCCTTGCCGAAGTCGAACAGCAACCGAAATAACGCCAAACAACAACACAAATATCCCCAACAAGGTCTGCCCCCATGTTCAAGAAAGCCACCCTCTTCGCCTGCTCCGTGCTGTTTGCCGGCCACTTGTTCGCTGCAGAGAACACCCACGTTCTACTCACCACCAGCCTCGGCGAAATCGAGATCGAACTGGAAGACGCCAAAGCGCCGATCAGCACCGCCAACTTCCTCGCCTACGTGGATAAAGGCTTCTACAGCAAAACCATTTTTCACCGAGTAATCCCGGGTTTCATGGTTCAAGGCGGTGGTTTCGACACCGATATGCGCCAGAAGAACACCGCCTCGCCGATCAAAAACGAAGCCGACAATGGCCTGCATAACGTGCGCGGCACCCTGGCCATGGCCCGTACCGGCGTGGTCGATTCGGCCACCAGCCAGTTCTTTATCAACCAGAAAGACAACGCCTTCCTCGACCACGGCGGCCGCGACTTCGGCTACGCCGTATTCGGCAAGGTGGTGAAAGGCATGGATATCGTCGACAAGATTTCCCAGGTGCCGACCGGCCGTTATGCCGGCATGAGCGATGTGCCGAATACGCCCGTGCTGATTCTGTCCGCCAAGCGCCTGTAATCCAGATGGCCCATGGATGGGCCATTGCTGCACAGAGAGAGCAACGCAATGTATCGCCGTTTTGAACAACTGATTGATATCTTCCGCCCTGCTCCCAGCGAAGCGCCGCCCACCGATGTATGGCGCTTCTACTTGTACTTCCTGCGCCAGGCCTGGCCCAGCTTCGTCGCCCTGATGGTGATCGGCCTGATCGTCGCGCTGATCGAAGTGGCGTTGTTCAGTTTTCTCGGCGATATCGTCGACTGGGCGCAAAGCACGCCCCCTGCCGAATTCTTCCACCAGCACAGCACCGCCTTGCTGTGGATGGCTGCGGTTACCCTACTGTTGCGGCCCTTGTTCAATGGTCTGCATGGCCTGCTGGTACACCAGACCATCAGCCCCAGCCTGACCAACCTGATCCGCTGGCAAAACCACAGCTACGTGCTCAAGCAGAGCCTGGGGTTTTTCCAGAACGACTTCGCCGGGCGCATCGCCCAACGCATCATGCAAACCGGCAACTCCCTGCGCGACTCGGCTGTGCAAGCCGTGGACGCGCTCTGGCATGTGCTGATCTACGCCATCAGCAGCCTGGTGCTGTTTGCCGAAGCCGACTGGCGCCTGATGCTGCCGCTGCTGGCGTGGATCGTCTGCTATATCGCCTCGCTCGTGTACTTCGTGCCACGGGTAAAAGAACGCTCGGTCATCGCCTCCGAATCGCGCTCCAAACTGATGGGGCGCATCGTTGACGGCTATACCAACATCGCCACCCTCAAGCTGTTCGCCCACACCAATTTCGAGCAGAACTACGCCCGCGAAGCCTTGAAGGAACAGAACGAAACCACGCAAATGGCTGGCCGGGTGGTCACGCTGATGGACGTGGTTATCACGGCCATGAACGGCGCGCTGATCGTCGGCACCACGGGGCTCGCGTTGTGGTTGTGGAGCCAGGGGCTGATCACCGTCGGCGCCATTGCCTTGGCCACGGGCCTGGTAATTCGCCTGATCAATATGTCCGGCTGGATCATGTGGGTGGTCACCGGCATTTTCGAAAATATCGGCACCGTGCAAGACGGCATGCAAACCATCGCCCAGCCGCGCCAAGTGCTCGACATCGCCCAGGCGCCGCGCCTGCAAGTGCCGCAAGGCGCGGTGAGCATGCGCAACGTCAACTTCCACTACGGCAAAGGCAGTGGCGTGATTGGCGGGCTGAACCTGGAGATTGCCGCCGGCGAGAAGATTGGCCTGATCGGGCCGTCCGGCGCCGGTAAATCTACTCTGGTGAACCTGCTGCTGCGCCTGTACGACATTGAAGGTGGCGAGATTCTGATTGATGGCCAGAACATCGCCGAAGTAGCCCAGGAAACTCTGCGCGAACGCATCGGCATGGTGACGCAAGACACCTCGCTGCTGCACCGCTCCATCCGCGACAACCTGCTATACGGCAAGCCGGACGCCACCGACGCCGAGCTTTGGGAAGCCGTGCGTAAAGCGCGAGCCAGCGAGTTTATTCCCGAGCTGTCGGATGCCCAGGGCCGGTTTGGTTTCGATGCCCATGTGGGTGAGCGCGGGGTCAAACTCTCCGGCGGCCAACGCCAGCGCATCGCTATTGCCCGGGTACTGCTCAAAGACGCGCCGATCCTGATCCTCGACGAAGCCACCTCGGCGCTCGACTCTGAAGTGGAAGCCGCCATTCAGGAAAGCCTCGACAGCCTCATGCAAGGCAAAACCGTGATCGCCATCGCCCACCGCCTCTCCACCATCGCCCGCATGGACCGTTTGGTTGTGCTGGATAAAGGAAGGATTGCCGAGAGCGGCACGCATTCGGAACTGCTGGCGCAGAAAGGGTTGTATGCGCGGCTGTGGCATCACCAGACGGGTGGGTTTGTCGGGATTGATTGATTGCCCGTGCAGGCCAATCGAGCCCCGCACGATGTGTGGGGCCGCCTAGGCGAGCGCAGCGAAACCCAGCATTTTGCGAATCGATGGGTTTCGCTTACAGCTCTACCCATCCTACGGCCGTATAATTAGATAGCCTGCTAACAATATCGATATCAGTGATCTGCACTACAACCAGCATTGATTTCTCCTAAGCCGCCGCAACTGGTCAGATAGCACCATCTCCACCGCTATTGAGACCGCCATCATGAAACCCCTTGCCATCGCCGCCTTTGCTCTGCTTGCCGCCACCCCGTTCGTGTTTGCGCAAACCTCGCAGCCCAACACCGCCAAAGCCGGCGCCAACATTCCAGCCGTCGAGTACCAATACGGCATGCAACTGGACGTGAAGAAAGTGCTGTCGATGACCGACGTGTCCAATGTCGCAGGTGTAGTGCCGGTGACCATGGTTTACGAAGACAGCCACGGCCAGGTGCAGAAAGTTAAATACCTGGAGCTCGGCGGCGCTGATGACCACAGCTAGAGGCCGCGTCATTGCTCGCTCTTACTGCTAAAAGAGCGAGCGAAGGCTCAAGCACGGGCATTTCCGACGAAAGATAGCTTGCTTCCGATTTCAATTGATCATAGTCTCAAAGCGCGACAACTTGTCGCACCCAGAGCCACAGCAGTGAAGAGAGCCACAATCCAAGCCTTCCCGCCGTACCCGAAGGTTTCAGTTGCCGCTTTCATTCGACCCCCCGACCGTTGAGGAAAGACCATCATGAAAATAGCGTCACTGGTTACAGCCGTTCTCTCCGGGTTCGCCCCGAGTGTATTTGCCGATGACCTAAACCCGAGTCCCGGTGCCGGCCTGCCGACCGAGACTTACCATTACGGTATGAAAGTCGATGTCGCCAAAGTGCTGCACCGTACCGACAACTCCGACAAAGCCGGCGTCGTGCCCGTCATCGTCGTGTACGAAGACAGCCTCGGCGAAGTACACAAATTGAAGTATCAGGAATGGGGCGGCCGCGTGCAGCACAGCTGAGCGCCTGCCATGAACCGTAGGATGGGTAGAGCCGAAGGCGAAACCCATCGTTACGCGTTTTACGAATCCGTATTTTCCTGCTTGAACGGCAAGAGGCTTCTCGCCTCCTCCGCATACGCCCGAATCCCCTCCCGCTCATCCTGCAGAAAACCCGCCACTGCATCGCGCAGCCCTGGGTGACAGAGGTAATGCCAGGACTGGGTAATCACCGGCTCAAACCCGCGAATCAACTTGTGCTCGCCCTGAGCGCCAGCATCGAAACGCTGCAAACCCTGGCTGATCGCATAGTCCATGCCCTGGTAAAAACAGGTCTCGAAATGCAGCCGATCAAACTCCGCCAAGCAACCCCAATAACGTCCATACAAACTGTCGCCGCCGACCAGGCTGAAGGCCATGGCCACCGGCCGTGAGCCCTGAATGGCGAACACCACGCGAATGGCTTCAGGCATGCGCTCGGCCAACAGGCTGAAAAACGCGCGAGTGAGATACGGCGACTGGCCGCGCACCGCGTAGGTATTGGCGTAGCACGCGTAGACAAAGTCCCACTGCGCCTCGCTGAGCTGCGCACCTTCGTACCACTCGAAACCAATCCCCTGCCCCGCCACCTGCTCGCGTTCCTTGCGCATTTGCTTGCGTTTGCGCGAGGCCAGCACGTCGAGGAAATCGGCGAAATCCCGGTAACCGCGATTGCGCCAATGAAACTGGCAGCCCAGGCGCTGCAGCCAGTTCTCCCGGCCATCGAGCAAGGCATTGGCCAGGTCATCGGTGAAGTTGATATGCAGGCTGGAAAGGCCTTGGGCCGGCAAGTCTTCAACTAACTGGTTGAGCAATTGCGAGGCGCTGTCTGGCAAACCGAGCAAGCGCGGCCCGGTCACCGGCGAGAACGGCACGGCGCCGAGCAGCTTGGGGTAATAACGAATGCCGGCGCGCTGGCAGGCATCGGCCCAGCCGTGGTCGAACACGTACTCGCCGTAGGAGTGACTTTTCAAATAGGCCGGCAGCGCGGCCTGCAACTCGCCCTGCTCGCTCAGCCACACCCGATGCGACGCCCGCCAACCGCTGCGCCCGCCGATACTGCCGCTGTCTTCCAGGCTGGAGAGAAACGCGTGGCGCAGAAACGGCTGCGACTCGGGCAGTAATGCATCCCAGGCTTCAGCAGAGATAGCGGACAGCGAGTCGAGAATTTGCACAGGCATGGGCGGGTCCACAGCGGGTTAGACGGCTTGGCCATCATAACGGCAGGCTGCCTGGCACAGTCAAAATCAAAAACTGCGCCCATAAAAAAGCCCCGCCGAAGCGGGGCTATAAAAGGAGCAGAACCTTTGTTGCGTAGAGCTACTACTTAGAACACGTATTGAGCGCGGATCACGAAGCCGTCGCCGTCGTCATCACCATTGATGTTGGTGATCTTGTCGGTTTTGACCTTGGTGTACATGCCGCTGATTTTTACTGCTTCGTTGGCGTACCAGTTCACACCCAGGTTGTGCACTTTGGCCGAGGTGTCATCAGCTTCGCGCAGGAAGGTACCGGTGGTAGCCGTTACAGCGGTGTCGTTATCCACGTTCAGGCTGTCGTAGCGGTAGTAGATTTCCCAGGCACCAATTTCCTTGTTGGCTGGTTTCACCGCGTCGAATTTGCCCATTTTGTAGCCACGCGCTTCACCGGTCAGGGTGTAGGCGGCTTGAACGTAGTAGCCGTCGCCTTTCAGGTCATCCTGAGCGCCGTCAGACTCGGTCTTACGGTTGAAGTATTCGCCCTGCAGGGAGAAAGGACCGGTTGCCCAGGCAGCTTCAACACCGTACGCCTTGTCTTGGTCCCAGAACTGGGTAGCGCTGTTGGTACCGCCGAATACGGCGCGGTTACCCAGGTTGCCAGCAGCGTTGCCGCCGTTGGTATCAACGCCACGCATGCCCAGACGGGAGCGGAAACGTACGTCAGCACCGGCTACGTCTTTAAGGTCACGCTGAGCGACGTTCAGACCGAAGTGCAGAACGTTACCGGCTTCAGCGAACGGAGCGACCACGAAACGGCCGTTGAATTGCTTAACGCTTTCGCCGTCGGTGTCGTTGGCGTCTTTGCTGGTCAAGCTAGTGGAGGCGTAGCCCCAGTTGCTGATCAGGTACTGCACTTGCAGACCGAGGCCGTCTTGGTGGGTGTTAACCCAGTCCAGGGTTTCGGAGGCGGCGCTACGTTCCAGAGCAGTTACCCACTTGGAGCTGGTAGCTTTTTCCAGACCGAAATCCGGGTCGAAACGGCCAGCACGGATGGTCAGCGGAGCAAAGCCGGTGTAGCTGAAGGAGGCTTCGTCGAAGTTACCGCTGCTCGGAGCGCCAGAGCTGTTGCCGGAGTTTTCCGAGAAGTCGTAGTTAATCTGGTAGGCCCAGTCGGTGTACGCAACACCGCCCAGTTCCAGGTAGGCGCGGCGGAAGTAGGCAGCGTCACCGTTGTCGCCGTTCTTGGTGTAGAAGCCGTCGAAGCTGCTGTAGTCGGCTTGAACACGACCGCCCAGCTTGAAGCTGAACGATTTGTCAGTAGTAGCCACTTCAAGGCCACCTTTAGTTTTTACAACGATGTCAGCGCCGTCAGTAGTAACGGTACCGGCGAAAGCCTGGGCGGAAATGGCCAGGGCCAGGGCGCTGGCGGCAAAACCGGCGAAGTGCTTACGGATCATCGAAGAATTCCCCTATTGGTCTTTGAAATACACCCGAGCGGCTGGCTCGTTTGTGCTGGGGGGAATACTGGCGGGGGGTTATTTCAGCTCAGTTGCTTTTATATAAATGTTTTATGACAAAGGAACTTTTTTACTCCGAATAGGAATATGCATTTAGAAGCTCTAGGACGCACCTTTCAGCCTATTTTCTGGCACCCCGCCAGCAGCGTGATATCACCGAAAAGCAAAACATTGCTGTCACATAGCGGGAACATGACCACCGCTGGTCAGGCATAAATCTGCCCATTGCGGCCGTTTTTCCGGCAGTGCAAGCCTCGTTAAGTCCCCCTTTCTCATGTAACTCACGCCCGCCGATCGCGCCGTCAAAACATCTATTTAATCGATCATTAGCAGGCATAAATTGCGCTATTCGCCGATAACAATCCGATAGATCATGGCACCCAACACCAGCGGCATCCCACCGCCACGCCACCAACGGCGCGGCCCAACGAGCGCCAACTGGCTAACCAACGGAGGACACAAGTCATGATCGAACGTCGACCTTTTGAACAGATGGGTGGTGCCAACCATGGCTGGCTGAACGCTCGCCACCACTTCTCGTTTGCCGAGTACTACGATCCGAAACGAATGAACTGGGGCCAACTGCGTGTGTGGAACGACGACGAAATCGCGCCACAAAGCGGCTTCCCCCGTCACCCGCACCGGGACATGGAAATCATCACGTATGTTCGTGAAGGGGCCATTACCCACCAGGACAACCTGGGCAATAAGGGCCGTACCGAGGCCGGTGATGTACAGGTAATGAGCGCCGGTACCGGGATCGCCCACAGCGAGTACAACCTCGAGGATGAAACCACCAAGATCTTCCAGATCTGGATTCAGCCCACCGAGTTCGACGCGCCACCAGCCTGGGGTGCCAAGCCGTTTCCGAAAGGTGAACGTGCAGGTAGCTTCGTAACCCTGGCCAGCGGTGACAAGAGCGACAGCGAAGCCCTGCACATCCGTGCCGACGCCCGCTTGAGCGCTGCCACCCTGAAAGCCGGCCAGCAAACCGAATACCGCCTGGGCACTGACCGCAAGGCGTATCTGGTAGCGGCCAGCGGCGTGATCAGCGTCAACGGCGTTCAAGCCAACGCCCGTGACGGGATCGCGGTGAGTGGTGAAGATGTGCTGGTGTTCAACGCCGTCGAGGATGCGGAAATCATCCTGGTGGATGTGGCGTGATTCCCAGCGTTACGCAGTAAAAAAGGCAGCCTTCGGGCTGCTTTTTTTGTTGGGAAAGCAATCGCGGCTGAAGCTGCTCCTACAAGCGGGTGCGTTGCTCTGTAGGAGCGGCTTGAGCCGCGATTCCTGCAAACGACAAAACCATGTGCAGCCAGCCCATCTCAGGCTAGGCTACGGCTCTTTTTCCGCTGGAGCTGCCGCCATGAGCCACGACGTCGAAACCCTCGATACCGCCCCCGCCGTAGAGCCCCTGACCAGCACCGAAGCCCGCGTGCTCGGTTGCCTGGTGGAGAAGCAAGCCACCACCCCTGAAAGCTACCCGCTCACCCTCAATGCCGTGGTGCTGGCCTGCAACCAGAAAACCAGCCGCGAGCCGGTGATGAACCTTACTCAGGGCCAGGTCGCCCAAGCTCTGCGCGCACTCGAAGGCCGCAGCATGGCCCGTCTGGTGATGGGCAGCCGCGCCGATCGCTGGGAACACCGTGCCGACAAGGCGCTGGAGCTGGTGCCGGCGCAGGTCATTCTGCTCAGTCTGTTGTTGCTGCGCGGGCCGCAAACGCTGAATGAATTGCTGACCCGCAGCAGCCGCATGCATGACTTTGACGACGTCGAGGCGCTGCAACACCAGCTCGAACGCCTGGCCAGCCGTGGCCTGGCCGTGCAGGTGCCGCGTCAGGCCGGGCAGCGTGAAGACCGCTATATGCACCTGCTGGCCAGCCCGGAAGAGTTGGCGGCGGCGATTGCCAGTAGCGGGCGCAGCAGCGACGGGCCGGCGCCTTCGCAGTCGCGGATTGATGAGTTGGAAGAGCGCATCGCCCAACTGGAAGCGCGGTTGGCGAAGCTGGAAGAAGCGAACGGCTAATCACACGACCGAGTAAAGCCTCTGCCCTCACCCCTAACCCCTCTCCCGCACGCGGGAGAGGGGAATAGATTCAAGGCGCGGCTGATTACTCGACCAGCCCCCTCTCCCTCCGGGAGAGGGCTGGGGTGAGGGGCCGTTAAATTTGATTACCCGAAATAAAAAAACCGGCTCAAGGCCGGTTTTTTTTATGGATCAATCCAACATCCCCACATGCTTCGGATGGCTCGCCACCCGCTCAAGCCAGGCCCGCACTGCCGGGTACGGTTCCAGATCGAAACCGCCTTCATGCGCCACATGGGTATACGCATACAGCGCAATATCCGCGATGGAGTAATGATCGCCCACCAGATAGTGAGTGAGCGTCAACTGCTTCTCCATCACCTTCAACGCCTTGTAGCCGCCCTTGCGCGTGGCCTCGTATTCGGCGCGGCGCTCTTCCGGCAAGCCTTGGTACAGCTTGATAAACCGCGCCACGGCAATGTACGGCTCATGGCTGTACTGCTCGAAGAACTGCCATTGCAGCACTTGTGTACGCAGGCGCGGTTCACTTGGCAGGAATTCGCTGCCGTCAGCGAGGAAATTCAGAATCGCATTGGACTCCCACAGACAGGTGCCGTCTTCAAACTGCAGCACCGGAATCTTGCCGTTGGGGTTCATGGCGAGAAATTCCGGGGTCTGGGTTTCGCCCTTGAGAATGTCCACTGGCACCCACTTCGACTCTTTGCCGAGCAGGTGCAGCATCAATTTGACCTTGTAGCAGTTGCCGGAGAGGTAATCGCCGTAAACCTTGTACATATCAACCTCCTAATCAGGTTGTGTGAAAACTACTGCGCTAGGGCAGGCTGCGTTAAAAACAGGCTCAAAATGCTCATTGACTGCGTGTCAGCTGCGCTTTTTCGCCTGTTTTTGCCTTGCCTTCCCGTCGCTCGCTACGTTTTCACGCACTCTATAATTCGCGAGCTTTAACTTAAGCAGCGTTTTTTAATTGTGCTTGGCGGATAACATTGGCCAGACGCGAAAGGCCTTCGCCCAAACGGTCCGGCGAAATATGGCTGAAGTTCAACCGTAAATAGCCGTGGTTCTCGTCGGGCTTGGCGAAGAACGGCTCGCCGGGCATAAACGCCACGTTTTCCTTGAGTGCCGCATCCAGCAGCGTGCGGGTATCCAACGGCGTCTTAAGCGTCAGCCAGAAAAACAGCCCGCCCTGCGGCACGTTCCAGTCGGCCAGGTCGGCAAAGTGTTCTTCCAGCGCCAGCTGCATAGCGTCGCGGCGCACACGGTAGAAGTCGCGCAGCTCGGCCAGATGAGCCTTGTACTTCTCGGTGCCCAGCCACTGCAGCGCCTGCCATTGGCCGACGCGGTTGGTGTGCAGGTCGGCCGATTGCTTGAGGCGCAACAGGTGCGGGAACAGGTCTGGCGTGGCGATCAAAAAGCCCACGCGCAGGCCCGGCAACAGAGTTTTCGACACGGTGCCGGTGTAGATCCAGCTGGCCTTTTTCAGGCGGCTGACGATGGGCGTGGCGCTGCCGGCATCGAACACCAGCTCGCGGTACGGCTCGTCTTCAATCAGGGTGACGCCGAACTCGTCGAGCAAGGCGGCCACGGCGTCGCGCTTGGCTTCGCTGTAGCGCACGGCCGACGGGTTCTGGAACGTGGGAATCAGGTAGGCGAACGCCGGCTTGTGTTGCTCCAGGCGCTGACGCAACGCCTCCAGCTGCGGGCCATCGGCCTCTTGCGGCACGCTCAGGCACTCGGCGCCGAACAGTTGGAACGACTGCAGCGCGGCCAGGTAGGTCGGTGCTTCCAGAAGAATTTCGGTGCCCGGATCGATAAACAGTTTCGCCGCCAGGTCGAGAGTTTGCTGCGAGCCGCTCACGATCAGCACCTGGCTGGCCTCGCAGGCGATACCCAGCGAGCGCGCTTCGGCGGCGATGGCTTCGCGTAACGCGGGCTCGCCTTCGCTCATGCCGTACTGGCCGATGCCGCGCGGCATTTCGGCCCAGTCCACTTTCGGCAGCATGGCTTCGGCGGGCAGGCCGCCGGCAAACGACATCACTTCCGGACGCTGCGCAGCCGCCAGAATTTCGCGGATCAAAGAGCTTTTAAGACGGCTGATACGTTCGGAGAAAACCATGCAAGTCACCGGTAGCAAAGGCAGGGAAAAATAAGTCAAACTGCTTGACCGAAATCGGCTAAACCGAAACTACGACGATACGGATAACAACGTCAATATGCTTGACCTTAAAAAACCAACCTCGCAGCAAAATGCCATGGAAGCATTTTTCTTCGGCTACCAGGCATTCACCGCCAAAGCCGATGAAATGCTCGCCCGCCGGGGCTTGAGCCGGGTTCACCAGCGCATCCTGTTTTTTATCGGGCGCAGTCCCGGCATGAGCATGAAGGAGCTGCTGGGCGTGTTGGGGGTGAGCAAGCAGGCGCTGAATATGCCGCTGCGCCAGTTGCTGGAAATGGACCTGGCGCGCAGCGACGCCGCCACCGACGACAAGCGCAAACGCCTGCTCTACCTCACCGTTGAGGGCGTGAAACTGGAAGGCGCACTGCGCCGCGAACAGGTAAAACTGCTGCGCCGCGCGTTCGATGAAACCGGCGAGCAGGCGGTGAATGGCTGGTTTGCGGTGAACCAGGCGCTGGCGCGGCAAGCAACTAGCGAAGAATAGGCACAGTCGACGCAAAACGGACTACTCGCGACAACTGTACGGCCATTTGCGCCAATTGCTGTATCGGGACGCCAACCCGCGCCGCGCTTAGGCTGGACGCTTATCTGGAGTGGACCACCATGAGCCCCGAACTGCTACTTGCCTTTGTCGCCTTTGCCTTTGTCACCTCCGTGACGCCCGGCCCGAACAACACCATGCTGCTCGCCTCCGGGGTGAACTTCGGTATTCGCCGCACCGTGCCGCATATGCTCGGGATTAGCATCGGGCTGATGTCGTTGGTGCTGGCGGTGGGCCTGGGGCTTGGTCAGGTGTTCGAAAAAGTGCCCATGCTGTACGTGATGCTGCGCTATGTCGGCGCTATCTACCTGCTGTACCTGGCGTGGAAAATCGCCCGTTCAGGCCCACCCGATGCCAACGGCGCGGAACGCGGCAAGCCGTTCGGTTTCTTCCAGGCGGTGGCCTTTCAATGGATTAATCCCAAGGCCTGGATCATGGCCGTGGGCGCCATTACCACCTTCACCCCGCAAGAAAATTTCGTGGTCAACGTACTGCTGATCGCCAGCGTATTCGCCCTGGTCAATTGCCCGACGATGAGCGTGTGGACCGCCGCCGGCAGCCTGCTGCGCAATTGGTTGCGCAACCCGCGGGCCCTGCGTTTTTTCAATATCACCATGGCGCTGCTGCTGGTCGCCTCGCTCTACCCCATCTTCAAGGACGTGTGAATGGAAGCCGCCACCTCCCAACCGCTGCGCCCCCTGGCCGATAGCTCACCGTCGGCGGTGGTCGCCGGTTTTATCGCCATGATGACCGGCTACACCAGTTCGCTGGTGTTGATGTTTCAGGCCGGCCAAGCCGCCGGGCTGACCACCGCGCAAATCTCGTCGTGGATCTGGGCGCTGTCGATCGGCATGGCGATTTGCAGCATCGGTTTGTCGCTGCGCTACCGCACGCCGATCACCGTGGCCTGGTCGACCCCAGGCGCTGCACTGCTGATTACCAGTCTCGGCCATGTGAGTTATGGCGAGGCGATTGGCGCCTATATCACCTGCGCGGTGCTGGTGATTATTTGCGGGCTCACCGGCAGCTTTGAGCGCTTGGTCAAACGCCTGCCCGGCTCTCTGGCCGCGGCGTTGTTGGCGGGCATTCTGTTCAAGATCGGCAGCGAGATTTTCATCGCCGCCCAGCACCGCACTGGCCTGGTGGTGGCGATGCTGTTCACTTACTTGCTGGTCAAGCGCGTACAGCCGCGTTACGCCGTGCTCGCCGCCTTGCTGGTGGGCACGGCGCTGGCGGGGTTTATGGGGCTGCTGGATTTCAGCGGCTTTCATCTGCAAGTGGCGGTGCCGGTGTGGACCACGCCGAGCTTCTCCCTGGCTGCGACCATCAGCATCGGCATTCCCTTGTTCGTAGTGGCAATGACCTCGCAGAACATGCCCGGCATCGCCGTGCTGCGTGCCGACGGCTACAGCGTACCGGCCTCGCCGCTGATCAGCGTCACCGGTATCGCCTCGCTGCTGCTCGCGCCATTTGGCTCCCACGGTATCAACCTGGCGGCCATCAGCGCGGCCATCTGCACCGGCCCACATGCCCACGAAGACCACAGCAAGCGCTACACCGCCGCCATGTGGTGTGGGGTGTTTTACGGGTTTGCGGGGATTTTCGGTGCC
This sequence comes from Pseudomonas sp. CC11G, assembly GCF_056174845.1. NCBI lineage: Bacteria > Pseudomonadati > Pseudomonadota > Gammaproteobacteria > Pseudomonadales > Pseudomonadaceae > Pseudomonas > Pseudomonas sp. CC11G. The sequence goes on along the minus strand of NZ_JBWBZC010000008.1, from coordinate 107,013 downwards.
ACCCTGGCGGCGTTGTTTGCGGCGTTGCCCAAAGAGCTGGTGTTGTCGATTGCGGCGCTGGCGTTGTTCGGCTCGATCATCAATGGCCTGACCAATGCGATGGCCGAACCGAAGGAACGCGAGGCGGCGCTGATCACCTTTATGGTGACGGCCTCGGGCTTGAGTTTGTTTTCGATTGGGTCGGCGTTCTGGGGGATTGTGGCGGGGGTGTTGACGTTGTTGATCCTCAACTGGCGCAAGGCGTAACTATCCGATCAAGCCACCGTCATCCCCGCGCAGGCGGGGATCCAGGTTCGGTACTGGCGCATCAAACGGTGATCTTCTGCGAAATTCTGGATTCCGAATCGTCGGACCGCCGCCTGCGCGGGAATGACGGTGGTGGGTTGCTCATCACGCCAACCGAAAATGCTCCACCATCCCCTGCAACTCATGGCTCAAGCTCGCCAGCTCGATGCTTGAAGCCGCCGTGCCTTCCATTGCCATCGACGACTGATCCGCGCTGCTGCGAATATTGGTCACGCTGCGGTTGATCTCTTCCGCCACCGAGCTTTGCTGCTCAGCCGCCGCGGCAATCTGCTGGTTCATCTGGTGAATCACCGACACCGCCGCCGCAATACTGCCCAGCGCGCTTTCGGTTTCCAGCGCATCGCTGACGGTCAGCTCCACCAATGCCGTGCTGCTTTGAATCTGGGTGACCGAACTCTGTGCGCCTTTTTGCAACGCACTCACCAGCCGCTCGATCTCTTCGGTGGACTGCTGCGTACGTTTGGCCAAGGCCCGCACTTCATCGGCCACCACGGCAAAGCCCCTGCCCTGCTCGCCCGCCCGTGCGGCTTCAATGGCCGCGTTCAATGCCAACAAATTCGTTTGCTCGGCCACGCTTTTGATCACGCTGAGCACCGCCACAATATTGTGAATTTCGCTGCTCAGGTGCTGGATGCTGGCGCTCGCCGAACTGGATGACACCGACAGCTGCTCAATGCGCGCCAAAGTCTGACGCACCACGTTCTGGCCATTGGCGACTTTGCTATCCGCCGTTTCCGCCGCGCCCGCCGCTTCCTCGGCATTGCGTGCCACGTCGTGCACGGTGGCAGTCATCTGGTTCATGGCGGTGGCGACCTGTTCGGTCTCTTCTTTCTGGCTGGCCACTTCGGCGTTGGTCTGTTCGGTAACGGCCGACAGAGACCGCGCCGAGGTGGCGATCTGGTTGATGCCGACCTGCAAGCCACCCACCATGCTGCTCAGGCTGGCGGACATGCGCTGCATGGCGCTCATCAGTTGCCCCACTTCATCGTTGCCGCGCACCTGAATCTGCGTGCTGAGGTCGCCTTCGGCAATGCGGGTGGCAACATGAATCACGCTGTGCAGCGGTTTGACGATCACCCGAGTGATCAGCAGCGAGGCACACAGGCCCACCAGAATCGCCAGCGCCGACGAGCCGAGAATCAGCACCGAGTTGGCTTTCAGTTCCGCCTGCATGGCTTGGTCTTGCGCGGCGTATGCCTGGTTGACGTCGGTCACCACCTGCTCGGCGCGCTCGCGCATTTGCGCGTAAACCTGGCGCTCCTTGGCGAGCAGATCGGTGTATTCGGCGAGCTTGCCGCTGAAGGTGGTGATATTGGTGCTCACATCATTGAGCACGCTCACGTAGCCGGCGTCGGTCACCGAACCTTTCAGGGTGTCGGCTAGCTTCAGCGCTTCATCGGCCTGGGCGATCTTGCTCGACTCCAAAGCCTCGCCCTCGGCGGCCTTGCGACTGGCGGCCAGGCGCGCGTGGGCTTCGTTCATGGCTTGCAGCATCAGGCGCGACACCTGGCTGACCTGCCCGGCTTGCTCGATAAACTGCGCGCCGTTCTGGCCTTGCGAGTCCTTCAGTTCATAGGCGCCGTCGTCGGCCAAGCCGGCCTGCAGTAAATCCAGGTTATTGGCCACGCTGGTCACCGACCAACTGGCCATTTCCAACGCCAGATCTTTGGCCAGGGCCAGCTCGACGAACTGGTCGAACGAGGTGCGGTAGGCGCCCACGGCCTGCTCCACTGCGTCCATCGCCGGTGCACTGGCCGGCGACTGCTGTTTGAGCGCGGCGCTGGCGGCGAGAATGCTTTCCACGCCTTTACGCAGCGAATCGGCCGCCTTGGCATCGCCGGTAATGGAGAACGCCTGCTCGTCGAGGCGCACACGCAGCACGGCGCTGTTGATGGCCGACATCTGTTTAAGGCCGTCGAACCGCTGGCTGATGACTTGCAACGAAGTCACGCCAATGGCCGCCACCACGGCGGTGAGCACCAACACCAGGCCAAAGCCGGTGCCCAGCTTCTTTGCCATACCCAGGTTGGCAAAACGGCGTTGCAAGGCGGAAATCATGGCGCGGGTCCCCTATCGACGGCTTAACGACAGATCTGTCATTCAAGATTCGTGCGAAGTTGCGGCGCGCGGCAGCGTTGTACAAGCGGCTTTACCCCGGGGCATGGCAAATAGCTATGCCGGGGTCGCTTTCAGAACAAAAAACTGACGCCAAGGGTTTATACGCGCCCAGCGCGCGCACCGGCCCGACACGTAGGCTGCTCCATCGCAGCGCATCAAACTGACAGCCTGCTGACAACAGACATCACACAACAACAAAATCCGTTCTAGACCGCTCAACCCCGCCAGCACCCGCCTCTGCGGCACTCCGACACCCTTGAAACCTGCGTCGTTACTGAGCTAACGAAATTATTCAGCTAGCACTTTCGTCTAACAGTGCGTTGACAAAGCCGGTTAGCTCTGCAAATAATCCGGCACAGTTGTACGACAACATATAACAACAACAAAATTTGCAGGACAACGCCATGACGACTCGCCCCATAGCCAGTCCTTTACCGCGCCAGCCCTCGGCCCGGTCGTTCGTTCGCCCCCACGGGCCACCCCACCCTATTGAATTCGCTGACGGCTAGCCCTTAGCCCGCAGCAATGGCTTGGCCGTTTTTTTGCGGTTCAAGTTCCACGTCCCGGTACAGGGGCATCACCGGTTCCACCACAGATGCAGGCCATGGTTTGGCTCGCAGGGGAACGGCTTTTTCAAAAATGGGAGCACAACAACAATGACCACCCGCACCGTTCGTTCACTTGCCCTGTTGGGCGCAGGCAGCATGGCGCTGGCAATGCCACTCGCCAGCCAGGCTGAAGGCTTTCTTGATGACACCAAGGCCACGCTGAATTTTCGCAACGCCTACTTCAACCGCAACTTCACCAACCCGGCTTATCCGTCTGCCGCCAACCCGCAGAACAAGGCCGAAGAGTGGACGCAGAACTTTATCCTCGACGTGAAATCCGGCTACACCCCGGGCCCGGTTGGCTTTGGTGTGGACGTGCTGGGTCTGTACTCGCAGAAACTCGATGGCGGTAAAGGCACCGGCGGTTCGCAGTTGTTGCCGATTCACGACGACGGCCGCCCGGCCGACAACTTTGGCCGCCTGGGTGTGGCCGCCAAAGCCAAGCTCTCGAAGACTGAATTGAAAGTCGGCGAATGGATGGTGGTGCTGCCGATTCTGCGCTCCGATGACGGCCGCTCCCTGCCGCAAACCTTCCGCGGCGGCCAGGTAACTTCCCAGGAAATCGACGGCCTGACCCTCTACGGCGGCCAATTCCGCCAGAACAGCCCGCGCAACGACGCGAGCATGGAAGATATGTCCATGCAGGGCCGGGGCACGGTGCTGTCCGACCGCTTCAACTTCGGTGGCGGCGAGTACAACTTCAACGAAAAACGCACCACCATCGGCGTCTGGTATGCCGAGCTGGAAGACATCTACCAGCAGCAATACTTCAACGTGCTGCACAGCCAGCCGGTCGGCGACGTCACCCTGGGCGCCAACCTCGGCTACTTCATCGGCAAGGAAGACGGCAGCCAACTGGCCGGCGACCTCGATAACAAAACCGGCTTCGCCATGCTCTCGGCCAAATACGGCGGCAGCATCTTTTATGTCGGTTTGCAGAAAGTCAGCGGCGACAACGCCTGGATGCGCGTCAACGGCACCAGCGGCGGCACCCTGGCGAATGACAGCTACAACTCCAGCTACGACAACGCCAAGGAAAAATCCTGGCAGGTGCGCCACGACTACAACTTTGCCGCCCTCGGCGTGCCGGGGCTGACCCTGATGAACCGCTATATCAGCGGCGATAACGTGCACACCGGCGCCATCACCGACGGCAAGGAATGGGGGCGTGAATCCGAGCTCGCCTACACCGTGCAGAGCGGCACCTTCAAAAGTCTCAACTTCAAATGGCGCAACGCGAGCATCCGCCGCGACTACAGCACCAACGAGTTTGACGAGAACCGCATCTTTATCAGCTACCCGCTTTCCCTGCTGTAACGCTCACGCTTTTCTCCTCGTGTGGAACCACGTTTAGCCCGTCCTTGTGACGGGCTTTTTTTATGCAAAACCACACGTCATCCCGGCGCAGGCTGGGACGACGGTGTTGAGGGTGAGCACTCTGCCATCACTGAACATGGCAACCCACCCGTTCGCAGCTTATGCTCACCCCCATGCCCAATCGTTACGCGCCCTCGACCAGTTTCATCGACCTGTTGCTAGACGCCGTGTGCGTTGTGGACAGCAGCGGTCACTTTGTCTACGTGAGCGCCGCGTTCGAGCAGATTTTCGGCTACACCCCCACGGAAATCCTCGGCCGGCAAATGCTTGACCTGGTGCACCCGGAAGACCGCGCCAAAACCCTGCAAGCCGCCAGCGAAATCATGGCCGGGCTACCCAAGCTGCACTTTGAAAACCGCTACGTGCGCAAAGACGGCCAAGTGCGGCACATCATGTGGTCGGCGCGCTGGTCGCCGGCCGATCAGCTGCGCGTCGCCGTGGCGCGGGATATCACTGCGCGTAAAGAGGCTGAATCGATGCAGGCCGCGTTGTATGCGATTTCCGAGGCAGCGCATGCGGCCGAGGACTTGCCGGCGCTGTTCGAGCAGATCCACCAGATCATCGCGGCCCTGCTGCCGGCGCTGAATTTCTCGGTGAGCCTGCGCGATGAAAGCACTGGCGAGCTGGATTTCGTTTACCACGTAGACGAACAGCCCCACGCGCAGAACAAGACCGACATCAGCCTGTTCAACCAGGAAATTCTGCGCAGCGGCCACGCCGTATTGCTCACCCCGCAAACCCAACCCTGGTTGCCGGCGCACCTGCACTACCTGCTGGGCAGCGATGGTCAGCAATGCTGGCTGGGCGTGCCGCTGCATTCGCACCACGGCATCATCGGCACGCTTGTGCTCAAGCGGTACGCCGGGGCCACGCCGTATACCGATAAGCACCAGGAACTGCTGCAGTTCGTGTCCACCCAGATTGCCGCCGCCATCGAGCGCAAACAGCTGACCGCCACCCTGCTGCATATCGCTCAGCACGACCAACTCACCGGCCTGCCCAATCGCGCCCTGCTGCACGACCGCCTCAACACCGCCCTGGCCCGCGCCCGCCGCGAGTATGGGCAAGTGGCGCTGCTGTACCTGGACCTGGACAAATTCAAAGCCGTGAACGACCACCACGGCCACGCCACCGGCGACCTGTTGCTGCAAGCGGTGGCCGCCCGCTTGAAAAGCTGCGTGCGCGCCGTGGACACCGTGGCGCGCTTTGGCGGCGATGAATTTGTACTGCTGCTGGAGAACGTCGACCTGCCGGAGCATGCCCTCGGCGTGGCGGAAAAGATTCTGGCGGCGCTAGGCCAACCGATGGACCTGGCAGGCGTACAGCTGCAAATTCAGCCGAGCATCGGCATGGCCTTCTACCCGGAGCACGGCGATGCCCCGATGCAGCTCCTCAAGCAGGCCGACGCCTCGATGTACCACGCGAAAACCAGGGCGGTAACCGCGTGGCCTACCAGCCGCACAAGTAAGTACTAGGCCTGCTGCGCCTGCACTTCCAACTGCGCCAACCCCTGCTCGAAGGCCTGGCCGCACAGCTTGTCCATGTCCATCACCATATGCATACCCTTCATCAGCAGGTTTTTCGGCCCGCCCATGGCCCAGGTGACCCGCACGTTTTCACCCTCGGGCACCAGCGTGAACACCACATCGTTGTTGGCTTTGAAGGGTTTTAGAAACGCCAGCTTCATGCGCACCAACTCATTGGGCCGGCTCTCGACGATGGTCGAACTGCCCTGCCCCACCTGGATGTTGCCCACCCAGCTTTGCGTGGCGCCGACCCCGGTATCCGGGCCGCTGTAGGTGACCTGCATGGCCGGGTCGAGCTTGGCCCAGGGCGACCACTGCTGCCACAAGTGAAAGTCGTTGATTTGGGCAAACACCTTGTCCAGCGGCGCGGCGATGCTGCGCGAGCGCTCGACATGAAAGGTGTCGGGCTGGCGCGACACCACCAGCAGCAACACGACAACCGCCACCACCAGGGCGATGACTACAAAACTCAACATGACCACTCTCCTTGGGGTTATTCGCTGCAGCAGCTGTGGGCCGGGCCCGCTGGCTGCTCGTATTGATCGTGCAACTTCCACCAGTATTTGCCGGCGTTGTTGAGGTCGGGCATGCCATCCCAGCCTTCGCGGCGGCCGAATGGCGTGAGGTCCAGCCAGTTGTTGGTGCCGTCGAGCAAATCCAGGCCACGGCCGTAGGTGGAATAAGTGTGAAACACCTGCTCACCGTCACGCAGAAACACACTCACGCCCGGCTGCTCGCCGTTCGCATGATGGTCCAGGCCCAAGCGCTGCAACTCGGCCTTGCCTCTGTAGTTGTACTGCACCGGCGCCACGCTTTCGTCGAGCGTCACGTGGAAGTCGTAGTTAAAGCGGCTGTTGAACGAGGAAAACCACGGCAGCGTCCAGCCCATGCGTTTTTTGAACGGCTCGATTTCGGCCAGCGGCGCGCGCGATACCAGCACCAGGTTGGTATCGCGCGCCTGCATATGCGCCTGGTGGCCAATGTTGTCGACCACAAATGAACAACCGGGGCAGCCCTGGCCTTGATCGCGGTGGAACATAAAGTGATAGACCAGCAGTTGGCTGCGGCCGGCGAACAGTTCCACCAGGCTGACTTCGCCTTGCGGGCCGTCGAATCGGTAATCCGCCGTCACTTCCACCATCGGCAGGCGGCGGCGTTCTTCGTTGAGCAGGTCACGCAGTTTGGTAAACGCTTTTTCCCGCGCCAACAGAGCTTTGCGGGCTTCGAGCCATTGTTCGTGGTTAACAACGTTCATGATTGTTACCTCGTTCATTTTCTATTTGTGGGAGCCAGCTTGCTGGCGAAGAACGTTGTGCAATTTCCCTAAAAACCGCGTCAGGATTCTTCGCGAGCAAGCGCGCTCCTACACGTCCAACTCCCGTACCGGCCGCACTTCCACACTGCCCACCCGCGCGGCGGGAATCTTGCCGCCAATCTGGATGGCTTCGTTGAGGTCGCGGGCTTCTATCAGGTAGAAGCCCGCCAACTGCTCCTTGGTTTCGGCAAACGGGCCGTCGGTAATCGACAGCTTGCCCCCGCGCATGCGCACCGTGGTGGCGGTTTCCACCGGGTGCAGGGCTTCGGCGGCGAGCATGCGGCCGCTCTCCTGAACGGCCTGGGCGTAGGCAAAACACTCTTCGTCTTTAGGGCTGTCGGGCTGGCTGTGGAGGTCGTGTTCGTTGCTGTAGACCAGGCAGAGGTATTTCATCGCGGGCTCCTTAACAGGGCGGTGTGCTCAGTAGTCGAACGGCCAGACGGCCAATCGACATCGGCAGACAATTATTTTTACGGCTGACTCAATTCGCGCAGCCGACCTTCGAGAAACTGCCGATCCGGCGCTTGCTGCGCCAAGGCCAGCGCGCGCCGGTACGCCGCAGTGGCGGCCTCGGTCTGGCCCAGCCGCCGGTGCAGATCGGCCTCGGCGGCATGGGCCAGGTGATAGTCCGCCAGTTCGCCAGCGGCCAGCGCCTGCACCAGTGGCAATGCCGCCTGCGGGCCCTCGACCATGGCCAACGCCACCGCCCGATTCAGCGCCACCACCGGCGACGGCGCGGCCTGCAGCAAGGCGTCGTACAGGCCGACAATCTGCTGCCAGTCGGTGGCATCGCTATGCGCCGCTTCGGCATGCACCGCCGCAATCGCCGCCTGCAAGGTATAGACGCCAAACTGCCGCGAGCGCAGGGCTTGCAGCACCAGCGCGTCGCCCTCGCCTATCAATTCGGTCAGCCATAACGAACGATCCTGCTCGCTCAACAGCATCGGCTCGCCGCTGGCCGACAACCGCGCCGGGCGCCGTGCTTCGTTGAGCAGCATCAGCGCCAGCAGGCCCATCACTTCGGCGTCTGGCAGCAACTCCAGCAGCAGGCGACCGAGGCGGATAGCTTCGCTGGAGAGATAGCTACGGGTCAGCGAGTCGCCAGAACTGGCGAAATAGCCTTCGTTGAACACCAGATAAATCACCCGCAACACGGCCTCCAGGCGCTCCGGCAGCTCGGCGCGGCTGGGCACTTCATAGGGAATGCCGGCATCACGGATTTTGTTCTTGGCCCGCACGATGCGCTGCGCCACGGTGCTGGGGGCGGTGAGAAAGGCGCGGGCGATGTCCTCGGTGCTCAGGTCGCAGATTTCCCGCAGGGTCAGGGCCACCTGGGCATCGGCGCCCAGGGCCGGGTGGCAGCAGGTGAAGATCAGGCGCAGGCGGTCGTCTTCGACGCTGTCGGCGTCGGCCTCGTCGGTGCTCAGGGCGACGAGTTGTTCGGCGTGGTGTTCCAGCGAGTCGAACCGCGCCTGACGGCGCATGTTGTCGATGGCTTTGAAGCGGCCGGTCGACACCAGCCAGGCGCGGGGGTTGGCGGGCACGCCGTCGCGGGGCCATTGCTCCATGGCGATACGGAAGGCTTCGTGAAGGGCTTCTTCGGCCAGGTCGAAGTCGCCGAGCAGGCGGATAAGCGTGGCCAGCACGCGGCGGGATTCGTTGCGGTAGAGGGTGGTCAGGGTTTCGGTGAGGGTGGGCACCGGGGAAATCCTCGTCCGTGATTTTGTCTGGGAGGATTCTAGGCTGCTTTCGCGGACTGTCGTACACCGGGAGATTCTGGGTCCCTGCCTGCGCTGCGGTCCGACGATTCGGGACGACGGAGGTTTGAGCCTCTATCACCGTCACCCCAGCGCAGGCTGGGATCCAGAATTTCGGAACGATTGAAAATCCCGCCCCAAAAATAAAAAAAGGTGCGCTCGTGGCGCACCTTGGGGTGTTGCAAACAGCTCTAGGGAGAAACGCCCTCAGGCTTGTGACCCAAGCGCGGTTTGCGGGCAAACCCGCGAACTCACAGTGGCGTGAGCAACTCGCCGCGTTCAACAAACGCCTGCAAATTGGCCAGCACCAGCTCTTCCATCTGCAACCGGGTTTCCTCGGTCGCACTGCCCACATGCGGCAGCAGCATCACGTTATCGAGCGTGAACAACGCTTCAGGCACCTTCGGCTCGGCTTCGAACACATCCAGCCCTGCACCGCCAAGCGTGCCGTTCTGCAACGCCGTCACCAGCGCCTGCTCATCAATCACCGAACCACGGGCGACGTTGACCAGAATTCCGGTCGGGCCCAGCGCAGCAAGTACTTCAGCGTTGACGATATGGTGCGTCGCCGCCCCGCCCGGACAGGTCAGCACCAGAAAGTCCGCCCAGCGCGCCAACTCCACCAGGCTGGCTTCATAGGTGTAAGGGCTGCCTTTGACCGGCGAGCGATTGTGGTAACGCACGTCCATATCAAACCCGCTGGAACGCTTTACCACCGCCTGACCAATCCGCCCCAAGCCAACAATGCCCAAGCGCTTGCCGCTCACCCGACGGGCCAGCGGAAAATTGCCCTTGAGCCACCCACCGGCGCGCAGAAAACGTTCGGAAGCCGCCAGCTTGCGCGAGGTGTCGATCATCAGGCCCATGGCCAGATCGGCCACGCAGTCGTTGAGCACCTCGGGCGTGGTGCTCACGCCAATGCCACGGTCGCGAGCGGCGTCCACGGCAATCGAGTCGTAGCCCACGCCGAAGCTGCAGATGGCCTTGAGGTTGGGCAAAGCAGCCAGTTGCTCAGCCGAGCAGCCGAAACGCGCCGAGGTGGCGACCAGCTCGAACTGGGCGCCATGCATTTTCAGAAAGGTTTTCGGGTCGGGTTGTTGCCACAAGGGCGTGACGTCGTAGCGGTCGGCGAGGTTGTGCTGGAAGCGGTCGGTCAGGGGGCCTACCTGTAGAACCTTGGGCTTGCTCATGGGTGCTCCTGGCAGATTGTCGTTTGCAGGGTTCGCGAGCAAGCTCGCTCCTACACAGGACACCGTAGGAGCGAGCTTGCTCGCGAAGCTCTTGATCTACCCCACGCTCACGTAATCGGCGCCGGGTTGAACAGGGTAATGTCGTTGTGCAGCTTGTGCTGCTCGGCCCAGGTTTTTTTCTTGCCGCTGGCCACATCCAGGTAGTAGTGGAACAGCTCCCAACCCAGCTCTTCGATGCTTGCCCGGCCCGTGGCAATGCGCCCGGCGTCGATATCGATCAGGTCGGGCCAACGCTGGGCCAGCTCGGTGCGGGTCGATACCTTTACCACCGGCGCCATGGCCAACCCGTACGGCGTGCCCCGGCCAGTGGTGAACACATGCAGGTTCATCCCGGCCGCCAATTGCAACGTGCCGCAAACAAAATCACTGGCCGGCGTAGCGCAAAAAATCAGGCCTTTTTTCTCGAAGCGCTCGCCTGGGCCGAGCACGCCATTGATGGCGCTGTTGCCGGATTTGACGATGGAGCCCAGGGATTTTTCGACGATATTCGACAACCCGCCCTTCTTGTTCCCCGGCGTGGTATTGGCGCTGCGGTCGGCCTCGCCTTTGGCCAGGTAGCGGTCGTACCAGTCCATCTCGCGCACCAGTTCCTCGGCCACTTCCTTGGTCTGCGCCCGCGAGGTGAGCAGGTAGATGGCGTCGCGCACTTCGGTCACTTCGGAAAACATTACGGTCGCGCCGGCACGCAGCAACAGGTCGCTGGCAAAACCCAGCGCAGGGTTAGCGGTGATGCCGGAGAACGCATCGCTGCCGCCGCATTGCATGCCCAGAATCAACTCGGCTGCCGGCACCGTTTCACGGCGGCGTTGGTCGAGTTTTTTCAGGCGCACTTCGGCCAATTCCATGATCTGTTCGATCATTTCGGTAAAGCCGTGGCTGGAGTCCTGCAGGCGATACAACCAGGGTTCGCTGAGGTCGACCGAGGCGTCGCCTTCATGCATCACCTGGCCGGCTTGCAGCTTCTCGCAACCGAGGCTGATCACCAGCGCTTCGCCGCCCAGATTGGGGTTGCGCGCCAGGTTGCGCACGGTGCGAATCGGGATATAGGCGTCGGTCGCGGTAATGGCCACGCCGCAGCCGTAGCTGTGGGTAAGCGCCACCACGTCGTCGACGTTCGGGTACTTGGGCAGCAGCTCGTCCTTGATGCGTTTTACCGCGTGGTCGAGCACGCCGGTCACGCACTGCACGGTGGTGGTGATGCCGAGGATATTGCGCGTGCCCACGGTGCCGTCGGTGTTGCGGTAGCCCTCGAAGGTGTAGCCCTCAAGCGGCTCCCCTGCAGCCGGCACTTCGGTGGACAGCGGCAGGCTGTCCAGGGGCGGCGCGGTGGGCATGCGCAGCTGGTCTTCCTGCACCCAGCTGCCGCGAGCAATCGGCTTCAGCGCGTAGCCGATGGTTTGCCCGTAGCGAATGATACGCCCGCCTTCGGGAATATCTTCGAGGGTGATCTTGTGGCTTTGCGGCACGCGCTCAAGGGTGGTGAGGCCATCGGCGAAGGTGGTGCCGGCGGGCACCCCTTGGTCGTTGACCACAATCACCACGTTGTCCAGCGGGTGCAGGCGGATGTAGCGCGGCGAGTCGGAATGTTCAATCAACTGCATGACACTCGCTCCTCAGGAGTGGGCTGGCGTAAGTTCGGCTTCGCGTTGCTGGCCGCCGTTGGCTGGCGGCTCTTTCAACTCTACGCGCTGAATCTTGCCGACGATTACCAGGTAGCTGAACACCGCCAGCACGGCGTTGGCGCCGACAAATACCAGGGCCCATTTGAACGAACCGGTATTGGCGATGATGTAGCCGATCACGATTGGCGTGGTGATCGAGGCGATATTGCCGAAGGTGTTGAACAGGCCACCGGACAAACCGGCAATCTGCTTGGGCGAGGTGTCTGCCACCACCGCCCAGCCCAGCGCGCCGATGCCTTTGCCGAAGAAGGCCAGGGTCATAAACCCTACCACCATCCAGTCGGCCGATACGTAGTTGCAGAACACCATGGTGGTCGACAACGTCAGGCCGCAGACAATCGGCAGCTTGCGGGCGAAGGTCAGCGAGTGGCCTTTGCGCAGCAGGTAGTCGGAAATGATGCCGCCCAGCACGCCGCCGATAAACCCGCAGATGGCCGGCAAGCTGGCGATAAAGCCGGCCTTGAGAATGGTCATGCCGCGTTCTTGCACCAGGTACACCGGGAACCAGGTGAGGAAGAAGTAGGTGATCGCGTTGATGCAGTACTGGCTCAGGTATACGCCCAGCAGCATGCGGTTGGTGAGCAGCTGGCGGATATAGTCCCAGCGCGGGCCGTCGCTTTTGCGGGTCTGGTCCATGTCCACCAGGCCGCCGTTGCTTTCGATATGGTCGATTTCCGCCTGGTTGATGCGCGGGTGTTCCTTGGGGTTGTAGATGGTCTTCATCCAGATGCCGGAGAAGATAATGCCCAGCACGCCCATGACAACGAACACATGCTCCCAGCCCATGGCGTGCACGATCCAGCCCATGATCGGGGCGAACAGTGCGGTGGCGAAATACTGCGCCGAGTTGAAGATGGCCGAGGCCGTGCCGCGTTCGGCGGTGGGGAACCAGGCCGCGACGATGCGCGCATTACCGGGGAACGACGGCGCTTCGGCAAAGCCAACCATAAAGCGCAGCACGAACAGCGTGGTTACTGCCCAGGCCACCGGCAAACCGCCGACAAAGCCTTGCAGCAACGTAAACAACGACCAGATGAAAATGCCCGCCGCGTACACCTTTTTCGAGCCGAAGCGGTCGAGCAGCCAGCCGCCGGGAATCTGCCCGAGCACATAGGCCCAGCCGAATGCCGAGAAGATAAAGCCCAGGGTGACGGCGTCGATGCCCAGGTCTTTTTGCAGGCTGGAACCGGCGATGGAAATGGTCGCGCGGTCGGCGTAGTTGATGGTGGTGACCAGAAACAGCATCAGCAGAATCAGGTAACGCACGCGAGTTGGTTTGGTGTCTTGCACAGTCGAGGCTCCCACGTTTTGTTCTTGTCGAGCGGGTGCGCGGTTTAGCGCACCAGGCAAGGTCGTTTGTTATCGAAGGTCCAATTCGGAATCAGGAACTGCATGGCCACGGCATCGTCGCGGGCGTTCAAACCCATGCCCTGGTACAGCTCGTTGGCCTTGGCCAGCGCGTCCCAGTCCAGCTCCACGCCCAGCCCTGGGGTTTGCGGCACCTGCACTTTGCCGCCGACAATCTGCAGCGGGTTGCGGGTCAGGTGCTGGCCGTCCTGCCAGATCCAGTGGGTATCGATGGCGGTGACTTTGCCCGGCGCGGCGGCGGCCACGTGGGTGAACATCGCCAGGGAAATATCGAAGTGATTGTTGGAGTGCGAACCCCAGGTCAGGCCCCAGTCGTTGCACATCTGCGCCACGCGCACGGAGCCTTGCATGGTCCAGAAATGCGGGTCGGCCAGCGGAATGTCGACCGACTGCAATTGAATGCAGTGGCCCATCTGCCGCCAGTCGGTGGCGATCATATTGGTGGCGGTAAGCAGGCCGGTTTCACGGCGGAACTCGGCCATTACTTCACGACCGGAAAAACCGTTCTCGGCGCCGCACGGGTCTTCGGCATAGGCGAGTACGCCATGCAGATCGCGGCACAGGCTTACTGCTTCTTTCAGCGACCAACCGCCGTTGGGGTCGAGGGTGATGCGTGCCTCGGGAAAGCGTTCGGCCAGGGCCCGCACCGCTTCCACCTCGGCCGCGCCGGCTTGCACGCCACCTTTGAGTTTGAAGTCGTTGAAGCCGTAGCGGGCATGGGCGGCCTCGGCTTGGCGCACGATGCTTTCCGGGTCCAGGGCGGTCTGGTTACGCACGCGAAACCAGGCGTCGTCGGCGTCGTCTTCGTTGCGGTAACCGAGGGTGGTTTTGTCGCGGTCGGCCACATAGAAGAGGTAGCCGAGCATTTCTACCGCATCGCGCTGCTGGCCTTCGCCGAGCAAAGCGGCAACCGGTACGCCGAGGAACTGGCCGAGCAGATCGAGCAGCGCCGATTCGAGCGCGGTCACGGCATGGATGGTGATGCGCAGGTCGAAGGTTTGCAGGCCGCGGCCGCCGCTGTCGCGGTCGGCGAAGGTTTTGCGCACCTGATTGAGCAGACCGTTGAAGTTGCCGATGGACTGGCCCAGCAGCAGGCTGCGGGCATCTTCCAGGGTTTGGCGAATACGTTCGCCGCCCGGCACTTCGCCAACGCCGACATGGCCGGCGCTGTCTTTGAGAATAAGGATGTTGCGGGTAAAGAACGGACCGTGGGCGCCGCTGAGGTTCAGCAGCATGCTGTCGTGGCCGGCAACCGGCACCACTTGCAGCTCGGTAATAACGGGCGCGCTGGCAATCGCCTGGCCGTGGCTTGCTGTGTTCATGACCGTTTCCCTATTTATTTTTATGCGGGGACTGGCTGAATGTTTGTATGTTCTGTCGGAGCGGCGTTGCCTGGTTCGCGAGCAAGCTCGCTCCTACAGAACGGAGCAGCTGTTCGGGGTTAGCCGATATAGGTGGTTTTTACGGTGGTGTAGAACTCGGCGGCGTAACGGCCTTGTTCGCGTGAGCCGTAGGACGAGCCTTTACGGCCACCGAACGGCACGTGGTAATCCACGCCGGCGGTTGGCAGGTTGACCATCACCATGCCGGCCTGGGCGTGACGTTTGAAGTGGTTGGCGTACTTCAGCGACGTGGTGGCGATACCGGCCGACAGACCGAATTCGGTGTCGTTGGCCATCGCCAGTGCTGCTTCGTAATCCGCCACTTTCACCACGTTGGCCACCGGGCCGAAGATTTCTTCGCGGCTGATGCGCATGTCGGCCGAGCTATCGGCAAACAGGGTTGGCGCGAGGAAGTAGCCTTCGGTATCGCAGGTCACCAGACCGCCGCCCGCCACCAGGCGCGCGCCCTCTTCCTGACCGATGCCGATATAGCGCAGGTCCTGGTCGAGTTGGGCTTGGGAAACCACCGGGCCGATATCGGTGCCGGCTTTCAGGGCGTGGCCGACCTTGATCGACTTCATGCGCTCGGCAACCGCTTCAACAAACTTGTCGTGAATGCCGGCGGTGACGATCAAACGGCTGGAGGCAGTGCAGCGTTGGCCAGTGGAGTAGAAGGCGCTTTGTACGGCCAGTTCTACCGCCAGTTTGAGGTCGGCGTCGTCGAGGATGATCTGCGGGTTTTTGCCGCCCATCTCCAGCTGCACCTTGGCGCCACGGGCCACGCACTGAGTGGCGATGTTGCGGCCGACGCCCACGGAACCGGTAAAGCTGATGCCGTCGACCTTGGTGTTGTTAACGATGGTTTCACCGACCACACGGCCAGCGCCCATCACCAGGTTGAACACGCCAGCCGGGAAGCCGGCGCGGGAAATGATTTCGGCGATAGCCCAAGCGCAGCCCGGCACCAGATCGGCGGGCTTCAACACCACGCAGTTGCCGTAGGCCAGCGCCGGGGCAACTTTCCAGGCCGGAATGGCGATGGGGAAGTTCCACGGGGTGATCAGGCCGACCACGCCCAGCGGCTCGCGGGTGACTTCTACCGATACGCCGGGACGTACCGAGGCGAGCACTTCGCCAGCCTGACGCAGGCATTCGCCAGCGAAAAATTTGAAGATATTGCCGGCGCGGGTCACTTCGCCGATGGCTTCGGGCAGGGTCTTGCCCTCTTCACGGGCCAACAGCGTGCCGAGCTCTTCGCGGCGGGCGAGGATTTCGCTGCCGACTTTATCGAGCGAGTCACTGCGTGCCTGAATGCCGGAGGTGGACCAGGCCGGGAACGCGGCGCGGGCGGCGTCGATGGCTTGGTTAACCTGGGCGGCGTCGGCCTGGGCGAATTCACCAATCACATCGGCGAGGTCGGACGGGTTGACGTTGTTCGAGTAGCTGGCACCGGCTACCCATTCGCCGCCGATGTAGTTGTCGAAACGCTTTTGTTCGCTGTTGGCCACGGAAAAGCCTCCTGAAAAAGAAACCACAGCCGCTGTGTTCAGCGGCTGGTTGCTTGCGGGTCGCGCTACTTATTGCGGACCTCTTTATTGAGGACCTTGGGCGTGAATCAGTGCGGCGAGTTTTTCGTACTCGTCCTTGGTCAGGTCGGTGAGCGGTGCGCGTACCGGGCCGGCGTCGTAGCCAACAATCTTGGCGCCCGCTTTCACGATGCTCACGGCATAACCGGCGCGCTTGTTGCGGATGTCCAGGTACGGCAGGAAGAAGTCGTCGATGATCTTGCCGACGGTTTCGTGATCGTCGCGGGCAATCGCGTGGTAGAAGTCCATCGCGGTTTTCGGGATGAAGTTGAACACTGCCGAGGAGTACACCGGCACGCCGAGAGCCTTGTAGGCAGCGGCGTAGACTTCGGCAGTCGGCAGGCCGCCGAGGTAGCTGAAGCGATCACCCAGGCGGCGACGGATCGACACCATCAGCTCGATATCGCCCAGGCCGTCTTTGTAGCCGATCAGGTTCGGGCAACGCTCGGCCAGTTGCTCCAGCAGCACTGGCGTCAGGCGGCAGACGTTACGGTTGTAAACCACCACGCCGATTTTTACCGATTTGCACACTTGCTCAACGTGCAGGGCCACGCCTTCCTGGCTGGCTTCGGTGAGGTAGTGCGGCAGCAGCAGCAAACCTTTGGCGCCCAGGCGCTCGGCTTCCTGGGCCATTTCGATGGCTTGGCGGGTTGGGCCGCCAACGCCGGCCAGAATCGGCACACCGCCATCGCAGGTGTCGACTGCGGTTTTAATCACCGCGGAATATTCGCGGTTGGTCAGCGAGAAGAATTCGCCTGTACCACCGGCGGCAAACAACGCCGACGCACCGTATGGCCCCAGCCATTCCAGGCGACGGATATAGGATTCGGGATTGAAATCGCCGGCAGCGTCGAAGTCAGTCACAGGGAAAGACAGCAGGCCGGCAGAGAGGATGGACTTCAGTTCTTGTGGATTCATTATTCGAACACCCTGTAAAGCGCGTAGTGGATTAAGGCGTGGCAGACCGATTGCCCTGCTGCCGAAGAAACGGCCGAGGGCTCAATCGCAAACGCAGAGTTACGTTATCGTACAACTACAAAGACTGTCATCCCCTTTTCGCTTCCGCTCATCTACGACTATAGGCGTACTGGTCGACGCGACTGCCCGTGTTCTAGCCTTGCAAATGCCCGCTGACTCAAGCTCCGCCTGCCGCCGCACGCCTTAACGCCTGAGCCTTAGCGGGCTTTAGTCCAGCACAGGCTGTAGTCTACTCAGCCAGGCCGGTAGCGAATTTTCTACCTAAGTCGCGTTGACAAACTTTGCAAGGGCTGTTGATAATCGAGCCAAGTCATACGACAACCGATAACAGCGCACGGCTTCTGTGCACACCTATCGGCACTGATCGAACCCATAAAAACAAACACAAGAAATTCAGGGCCCAGTCATGACCAGTCAATCCAACGCCCCCACTCCGTTCAATCGCCTTCTACTTACCGGTGCCGCTGGCGGCCTGGGTAAAGTGCTGCGCGAAACCTTGCGCCCTTACGCCAACGTGCTGCGTCTTTCCGATATTGCGCAAATGGCTCCGGCTAGCGGCGAGCACGAAGAAGTGCAGGTGTGCGACCTCGCCGATAAACAAGCCGTGCACCAACTGGTGGAAGGCGTGGATGCGATTCTGCATTTCGGCGGCGTGTCGGTTGAGCGGCCATTCGAAGAAATTCTCGGCGCCAATATCTGCGGTGTATTCCATATCTATGAAGCCGCGCGCCGCCATGGCGTAAAGCGCGTGATCTTCGCCAGCTCCAACCATGTGATCGGCTTCTATAAGCAGGACGAGAAGCTCGACGCCGCCTCCCCTCGCCGCCCGGATGGCTACTACGGCTTGTCCAAGAGTTACGGCGAAGACATGGCCAGCTTCTACTTCGACCGCTACGGCATCGAGACCGTCAGCATCCGCATCGGCTCGTCATTCCCGGAACCGCAGAACCGCCGAATGATGCACACCTGGCTGAGTTTCGCCGACCTCACCCAGTTGCTGGAACGCGCCCTCTACACCCCGAACGTCGGCCACACCGTGGTGTACGGCGCCTCGGCCAACGCCACGCAGTGGTGGGATAACCGCCTGGCCTGCCACCTGAATTACGCGCCTAAAGACAGCTCGGAAGTATTCCGCGCCAAGGTAGAAGCCCAGCCGATGCCGGCCGCCGATGACCCGGCGATGGTCTACCAGGGCGGTGCCTTTGTAGCCGCCGGGCCGTTTGGCGACTGACCGCACCACCGCGTTAACGCTGTCGCTCTTCTGATAAAAACAAACAGAGAACTGCGCTGCCATGGATGCTGAACTGATTGTCGACGCCCGCAATGCCACCGGCGAAAGCCCGGTCTGGAGCGTGGCTGAGCAGGCCTTGTACTGGGTGGATATTCCCGCCCAGCGCCTGCACCGCTGGCGCGCCAGCGATGGCCAGAGCCACAGCTGGCAAACCCCGGAAATGCTCGCCTGCATCGCCCGCAAGGCAGACGGCAGCTTTGTGGCCGGCATGCAGAGCGGGCTGTTCCGCCTGCGCGCCAAGGAAGACGGCAGCCTCGCCAGCAGCCCGCTTGCCAGGGTCAGACACGCCCACGCCGATATGCGTTTCAACGATGGTCGCTGCGACCGCCAGGGGCGCTTCTGGGCCGGCACCATGTTACTCGACATGGCAGCCGGTTCACCGGTGGGCGCGCTGTACCGCTACGACGGCCAGGCCGAGCCACTGACCGCCCAACTCAGCGACTTTATCGTGCCCAACGGCCTGGGCTTCAGCCCGGACGGCCGCACGATGTACCTGTCCGATTCGCACCCCAGCGTGCAGAAAATCTGGGCCTTCGATTACGACACCGACAGCGGCACGCCGCATAACCGCCGGCTCTTCGTCGATATGAATGACTACCTGGGCCGCCCCGATGGCGCTGCCGTAGACGCCGATGGCTGCTACTGGATTTGCGGCAACGACGCGGGTCTGGTGCACCGCTTCACCCCCGAGGGCCGGCTGGACCGTTCCCTCGCCGTACCGGTGAAAAAGCCGGCCATGTGCGCCTTTGGTGGCGCCGGGCTGGACACCTTGTTCGTCACCTCGATCCGCCCCGGCGGCGACCTCAGCGACCAGCCGTTGGCCGGTGGCGTGTTCGCCTTGCAGCCGGGGGTCAAGGGTCTGGAGGAACCGTTGTTCGCGTCCTGACACCACTACCCAAGCCACCCTCAAACAAAAACAAAACGGAGCTTTAACCATGAACTTCAAACGCACCTTGCTCACCGCCGCCCTGCCGCTGGTGTTCTGCCTGTCGAGCAGCGCCCAGGCGTTGAATATCAAGTTCGCCGAAGTGCACCCCACCGGCTACCCACCGGTCGTGGCTGAACAAGCCATGGGCAAGAAGCTGGAAGAGCAATCCAAGGGCGAAATCACCTTCAAGATGTTTGCCGGTGGCGTGCTGGGTTCGGAAAAGGAAGTGGTTGAGCAGGTACAGCTCGGCGCCATTCAGATGACCCGCGTAAGCCTGGGCATCGTTGGCCCGGTGGTGCCAGACGTGAACGTGTTCAACATGCCGTTTATCTTCCGCGATCATCAACATATGCGTGACGTGATCGACGGCCCTATCGGCCAGGAAATCCTCGACAAGATCACCAACTCCGACTTCAACCTGGTGGCCTTGGCCTGGATGGATGGCGGCACCCGCAACCTCTACACCAAGAAGCCGGTGCGCAAGATGGCCGACCTCAAGGGCATGAAAATTCGCGTGCAGGGCAACCCGTTGTTTATCGACACGATCAACGCAATGGGCGGTAACGGCATTGCGATGGCCACCGGGGAAATCTTCAGTGCCCTGCAAACCGGTGTGATCGACGGTGCGGAAAACAACATGCCGACGATGCTCGAACACAACCACTACCAGAACGCCAAGTTCTACACCCTGACCGGTCACCTGATTCTGCCGGAGCCGGTGGTGATCTCGAAAACCACCTGGGAAAAACTCACCCCTGAGCAGCAAGCGTTGGTGAAAAAAGTCGCCCGTGAAGCGCAGTTCGAAGAACGCAAATTGTGGGATGAAAAATCGGCCAGCAGCGAAGCCAAACTCAAAGCCGGGGGCGTGGAATTCATCACCCTGACCGACGCCGAGAAGAAAGAGTTTGTGGATGCGACCGCGCCGGTACGTGCCCAGTACGGCGCGCCATATGCAGACTTGATCAAGCGCATCGAAGCCGTCCAGTAAAAACTACTGCGCTCGGTTAGGCGGCGTTAAAGACAGATTCAAAAATGCTCATTGGCTACAGCCAACTCCGCTTTTTTCATCTGTCTTTGCCTTGCCTAACCTTCGCTCGCTACGTTTTTACACCGTTGAAATAGAAAGCGAAGAAACAGCCCACCACCCTGATAACGCCGCTGGTGAAGTCCCATGAGAAACACGCTGCTGCTCATCAATGACCAGATCTACCGCGCCTGTATCGGCATCGCCGGTATGTCGGTACTGGTCATGACCCTGATTATTCCCTGGGGCATTTTTGCCCGTTACGTACTCGGCAGCGGGTCCAGCTGGCCCGAGCCAACCGCCATTTTGTTGATGGTGGTGTTTACCTTTTTCGGCGCAGCGGCCAGCTACCGGGCCGGCGCCCATATGGCTGTCGGCATGGCCACCGAACGTCTGCCCCTGCAGGCACGCAAGGCGCTGGCAATTGTGGTGCAACTGCTGATGGCGCTGATCTGTGTGTTCATGATCATCAAGGGCGCCAAGTTGTGCGCCGGCACCTGGAACCAGTTCCTCGGTGAAATGCCGTCCGTGCGGGTGGGTATCTCGTACCTGCCGATTCCAATTGGTGGCGTGATCACGCTGATTTTCGTACTGGAAAAACTGTTCCTCGGCGACCAAAGCAAGCGCCGCGTCATGAGCTATGACGTTGAAGAAGCCCAGGGGGCCAAATAAATGGATGCGCTAATTCTGTTGGGCAGTTTTATCGTGCTGATTCTGATCGGCATGCCGGTGGCGTACGCCCTGGGTTTGTCGGCGCTGATCGGTGCCTGGTGGATCGATATCCCGTTCGATGCCCTGATGATTCAGGTGGCAGGCGGGGTGAATAAATTTTCGCTGCTGGCGATTCCGTTCTTCGTACTGGCCGGCGCGATCATGGCCGAAGGCGGCATGTCGCGGCGGCTGGTGGCACTGGCCGGCGTGTGCGTAGGATTTGTGCGCGGCGGGCTGTCGCTCGTAAATATCATGGCATCGACCTTCTTCGGCGCCATCTCCGGCTCGTCGGTGGCGGACACCGCCTCGGTGGGTTCGGTGCTGATTCCGGAAATGGAAAAAGCCGGCTACCCACGGGACTTCGCCACAGCTGTAACGGTGAGTGGTTCGGTGCAAGCCCTGCTGACGCCGCCGAGCCACAACTCGGTGCTCTACTCGCTGGCTGCCGGCGGCACGGTGTCGATTGCCTCGCTGTTTATGGCCGGTATCGGCCCGGGCCTGCTGCTCAGCGCGGTGATGATGGTTCTGTGCATGATCTTCGCCCGCAAGCGCAACTACCCCAAGGGCGAAGTGATTCCGATGCGTCAGGCGCTGAAAATCGCCGCCGAAGCGCTGTGGGGCCTGATGGCCATGGTGATTATTCTGGGCGGCATTCTGTCCGGCATCTTTACCGCCACCGAGTCGGCAGCCATTGCGGTGCTGTGGTCGTTCTTCGTCACCATGTTCATCTACCGCGACTACAAATGGCGCGACCTGCCCAAGCTGATGCACCGCGCCGGGCGCACCATTGCCATCGTGATGATTCTGATCGGCTTCGCGGCCAGCTTCGGCTACATCCTGACCCTGATGGAAATCCCCACCAAGATCACCACCGCGTTTCTGACTCTGTCGGATAACCGTTACGTGATTCTGATGTGCATCAACGTGATGTTGCTGCTGCTGGGCACCGTGATGGACATGGCGCCGCTGATCCTGATCCTCACCCCGATTCTGTTGCCGGTGGTGATCAACTTCGGCGTCGACCCAGTGCACTTCGGCATGATCATGCTGGTGAACCTGGGGATTGGTTTGATCACGCCTCCAGTGGGCTCGGTGCTGTTTGTGGGGGCGGCGGTGGGCAAGGTGTCCATCGAAGCGACCGTGAAAGCGCTGCTGCCGTTTTACGTAGCGCTGTTCGCCGTGCTGATGGCTGTGACGTATATCCCGGCAATCTCTCTCTGGCTCCCTAGCGTGGTGCTCTAACACGATCCCGTAGGATGGGTAGAGCCAGAGGCGAGACCCATCGATTCGCAAAATGATGGGTTTCGCTTCGCTCTACCCATCCTACGGTTCGTACGGTTTCACGCTGCATCGGCCGCACCCGGTTACATTGGGTGCGGCTTTTTTCTAAGGATGGTTATGTCTTCTGCCCCCGCCCTCTTCCCCCGCCATATCGCCGTCCTCACCCTGGCCTTGCTCGCCAGCTGTTTTGCCGGCAACCACATCGCCGCGCGCATTGCCTTCGACCATGACACCGGCCTGCTACTGGCGATTCTCTGCCGTTCCGGCGTCACCACTCTGGTACTCGCCGGCCTGGTCTGGTGGCGCCGCGATTCACTGAAGCTGCCGGTCGGCACCTGGCCGTGGCAGCTGGCGCTGGGCTTGTTGATCGCCACGCAGAGCTTCTGCGTGTACTCCACCGTGGCCCGAATTCCGGTGGCGCTGGCGCTGCTGATCGTCAATATCGCGCCCATTTTGTTGGTGCTGCTGACCTGGGCGTTGGGCGGCGCAAGACCGACGCCGCGCTCGCTGGTGCTGATGGGTGTGATTCTGTTCGGTCTGGTATTCGCCCTGGATGTACCGGAACGTTTGAACGGTGTGGACGATGGCATCCAGTGGTTCGAAGGCGTGATGTTCGGCCTGGGCGCTGCCGCGGTATTTGCCGTGGCGCTGTGGATCACCGACAACAAGCTGTCGGCCATGAAGGGCACGGTACGCAGCATGCTGACCATGCTCATCGTATTTTCCAGCGTGGCCATTGCGGGGTTCAGCGGCGTGATGCCCGGCGGCGTCAGCCTGCCTAGCGCGAGCGCCGGGTGGGTCGCCCTCGCCTGCCTGGTGGTGCTTTATGGCTTCGCGTTTTCGCTGCTGTTTATCTGCATGACGCGGCTGGATATGGCGCGCAATGCGCCGGTGATGAATGTGGAACCGGTGGCCAGCCTGGTGTTTGGCTGGCTGATTCTGGGGCAACTGCTGAGCGTGGGGCAGATTGTCGGCGGGCTGATCGTGGTGAGCGGCATTGTGCTGCTCACGTACCGCAAACGTGCTTGAAGTGATTTATTCCTGGCCAGCCTGGGCGGCTTCATGGGCCTGGCGCAGTCGCTCTCGGCTGTTGGTCAGGTGCAGGCGCACCGCGGCGCGGGCGGCATCGGAATCCTGGCGGGCGATGGCCTCGAAAATCTGCTCGTGCTCTCGTTCCAGGCGGGCCATGTAATGGCGTTGGTCATCATGGGCAATACGCGCCGAATTGAGCCGCGTGCGCGGAATGATGCTGGTGCCCAGGTGGCTCATGATGTCGGTGAAGTAGCGGTTGCCGGTGGCTTCGGCAATCAGCAGGTGGAACTGGAAATCCGAGACCACCGCATCGCCGGAATGGGCCGCGCTTTCACGCAGAGCATCCAGCACTTCGCGCATGGCTTGCAGTTGCTCGGCAGTGCGGCGCTGCGCGGCGAGGCCGGCAGACTCAACTTCCAGGCTGATACGAAACTCGAGAATGGCCAACACATCGCGCAGGGTGACGATGGTCGCCGGGTCGATCCGAAAGCCGCTCGGGCTTGGCGTATCCAGCACGAAAGTGCCGATGCCATGACGAGTTTCCACCAGGCCCGAGGCCTGCAACCGCGACAGCGCCTCACGCACTACGGTGCGGCTGACGCCTTGCGCTTCCATGATCGCCGACTCGGTGGGCAGCTTGTCGCCCCGCTTGATCTGCCCGTCGCGAATCTGCTGCGACAGCTCGGTCACCAACTCCTGAGCGAGGCTGCGATGCTTGCGGCGCACACGTGGTTGGGGGCTTGGGATATCCATGGGGACGGTCATTCTCGGCTAACGGGCAGGCGGCCATCATATCCCAGCAGTTGTACGATGACACCCCCGCAAGCGCCGCAAAGCTGCGGCATAACGACATCCTTTCGCACACAAGAGTGCGCCACTTCCTACAGAGTGCCTTGCCTATGAATGCCAACGACCTGGTCTCCATCGAAGACGCCCTCACCCGCCTGAGCGTGGCGCCTGCCATCGGCGGCAGCCTGGTGGCCTGGACGCGGCTGAGCGATGGTTTGAATCTGCTGCGCCCCTGCCCGCCTGACATTGAAGGACCGCGGCAGCTGGGCTGTTACCCGCTGGCGCCCTGGTCCAATCGTATTGCCAACGGGGGTTTTGATTGCCCTGACGGTTGGTTGGCGCTAAGCCCGAATGCCAGCAACGACCCGCTGCCGATCCATGGCAGCGCGTGGCAGCAGGCGTGGACGGTGCTTGAGCATGGCGCGTCGCGGCTGGTGCTTGGGCTGGACAGCCAGGTGCCGTTTGCCTACCGCGCTGTGCAGCGCATCAGCCTGGAAAACGGGCGGCTTAGCATTGAGTTGGAAGTCACCCATTTAGCCGACCAGCCCTGCTGGCATGGGCTGGGGTTGCATCCGTATTTGCCGCGTACGGCGGCCACAAAACTGCAGGTGCATGCCGATGAGGTGTGGCTGTGCGATGACGGGCGATTGCCGACGCAGTTGGTTGAGCTGCCGGCAGCGTGGAATTTTCGCGCAGGCGCGGCGTTGCCAAATGAATTGGTGGATAACGGGTTTACGGGGTGGGATGGTCGGGCGCTGATCACGCAGGCGGACTTGGGTTACCAGCTGGAAGTGCGTGCTACCGGCAGTGAGTTTCTCCTGCTGTTCTGCCCGCTGGATAAACCGTTTTTCTGTTTCGAGCCGGTAAGCCACCCGGTGAACGCGCACCACCTGCCAGGGCGGCCGGGGTTGCGGTTGTTGGCGAAGGGAGAGACGTGTGAGCTGGGGTTTAGTCTGGAATACCAAACGTTGAACTGAGGCGTACGGCTCGAGACTCTGGGTCCCAGCCTGCGCTGGGACGACAAAGAAATGGCATCTATCACCGTCGTCCCCGCGCAGGCGGGGACCCAGAATCTGTCAGGCTTACGCTAAACGCTCAGCCCATCAGATCGCAGTAGACCCACCATCCACCGCCAGCGAATGCCCGGTGGTAAACGCAGCGTTATCGCTGCACAGGTACATCACCGCCGCAGCAATTTCTTCCACCTTGCCGATACGACCAACCGGGTGCATGGCGGCCACAAAGTTGGCCTTGGTCGGATCCGCCTCATGGGCACGACGGTACATATCGGTATCAATCACCGCCGGGCATACGGCGTTCACGCGAATTTTCTTTTTGGCGTATTCGATCGCGGCCGACTTGGTCAGGCCGATCACCGCGTGTTTGGACGCCGCATAGATACTCATCTTCGGCGCCGCACCCAGGCCAGCCACAGAAGCGGTGTTGACGATGGCGCCGCCACCTTGCGCCATGATCAGCGGCAGCTCGTACTTCATGCACAGCCACACGCCTTTGACGTTCACGCCCATGATGGCGTCGAACTCGGCTTCGGTGCCTTCGGCCACACGGCCTTTTTCGATCTCGATACCGGCGTTGTTAAAGGCGTAGTCCAGACGACCGTACGCGTCGACCACACCGGCCATCAGAGCCTGTACTTCGGCGTCTTTGGTCACGTCGCAGCGGATAAAAGTGGCATCGCCGCCCGCATCGCGGATCAGCGCCACGGTGCCTTCGCCGCCGGCCACATCGACATCCGACACCACTACCTTGAGGCCTTCCGCTGCAAACGCCTGCGCGGTGGCGCGGCCGATGCCGTTGGCGGCGCCAGTTACCAGGGCTACCTGGCCGGAGAAAGTCATGCTCATCCCTCTATCCCTCTTTAGTGGTATCGAATTGTTGTAGCGGGCAAGTCTAGCCAGCCCCACACACCGCGCGTCAGCACTATTTAAAGCCGCGAGGAACGACTATCCAGCGCAGTGATAAAAGCGCGCCCCGAGGCATTTAGCAGATGGATAAGCCTGCATTCCGCTGGTGATCAAACCTTGCCCTCGGGGCGTGAGCGGTCTATCACCACTGTTTCCCTGCCATGAGTGTTTAGCCATGACCACCCAACTCAACCGTCAATTCCTGCTCGCCCAGCGCCCGGTCGGCCTGCCTAGCCGTGACACCTTCAGTTATGTGGAAAACCCGGTCGGCGAGCCCGGTCCCGGTCAGATTCTGGTGAAAAACGAATACCTGTCCCTCGACCCGGCCATGCGCGGCTGGATGAACGACGCCAAGTCCTATATCCCACCGGTCGGCATCGGCGAAGTGATGCGCGCCCTGGGCGTCGGCAAAGTGGTTGCCTCGCAGAACGATAAATTCCCGGTCGGCACGTACGTCAACGGCGCCCTCGGTGTGCAGGACTACTTTCTCGGCGAGCCTAAAGGCTTCTACGCCGTAGACCCAAGCCGCGCGCCGCTGCCGCTGTACCTGTCGGCCCTGGGCATGACCGGCATGACCGCCTACTTCGCCTTCCTGGATGTCGGCCAGCCGAAAGAAGGCGACACCGTGGTGATTTCCGGCGCAGCGGGTGCAGTGGGCAGCGTGGTCGGCCAGATCGCCAAGATCAAAGGTTGCCGCGTGGTCGGCATAGCCGGCGGCGCCGAGAAATGCCAGCTGCTCAAAGACGAGCTGGGTTTTGATGGCGTGATCGACTACAAAAATGAAGACGTGATTGCCGGCCTGAAACGCGAATGCCCGAAAGGCGTGGACGTGTATTTCGACAACGTCGGCGGCGACATCCTCGATGCCGTACTGACCCGTATCGCGCCAAAAGCCCGCATCGTGATTTGCGGCGCCATCAGCCAATACAACAACAAAGAAAACGTGAAAGGCCCGGCCAACTACCTCTCCCTGCTGGTGAACCGCGCGCGCATGGAAGGCTTTGTGGTGATGGACTACGCCAGCCAGTTCGCCGACGCCGCCAAAGAAATGGGCGGCTGGATGGCGGCCGGCAAGCTGAAGAGCAAAGAAGATATCGTCGACGGGTTGGAAACCTTCCCTGAAACCTTGCTGAAGCTGTTCAGTGGGGAGAATTTTGGCAAGTTGGTGTTGAAGGTTAGTTAATCCTAAGCACAAAAAAGCCCGCTGGCGGGGAACCGCGAGCGGGCTATCAATGCCAGACGTTGATCTACTTAGTCTTTGGCTTGAATGCGGGTCCGGAGTAGTTACCCACCTTCACCTTCTCCACTTTCTTCACCACGATCTCGTTAGACAGCTTTTCGTTTAGCGCAGCGATCACGCCCTCCAAACTCGTCGCCCCTAGTAACCCACTCGAGCTCTGCACAAGGGAAAGCTTTGCAGTTCTGAATAGGCTCACATCGTCGGCGGCGAACTCACCCCGGCATATTCCAGCCGACCCTTTCCGCGATCCTTTAACAACAGCGTGTTGGCCGGGTGTTTATCCAGCAATTTAGTGGCTGCACGATCGGAAACCGGACTGTTGACCGAATCAACCACAATCCGGTGCTCGTACTTGTCTGGAACGTAGGCCACCGAGGCATTTTTCCCCGCTACCAAGCGGCGCAACCCGGTTGTCACCGGCTGAGCACTGAATGGCTCCATTGAGGATTTGGGAGTCGCCAAGCCATCGGCGGTGCCTTTGTTCAACTCACTCCAGCGGGGATAAAACTTGCCTGTTTCATAATCCTGAAACACTGCAGTCAAGTCATACACCCGGGCGTTCTGGATATGGGCTAGATCCTGTAAGGCAGGTAAAAGCTGGCCATCCTTCTGATGAAGTTGCAAATGGTGGCTACCAAAAGAACCGATAGTGCCGGGGCCGTTCAAACCCGGGATTTTTTGGATAGCCCACGCCATGTACCGGTTACGGAAGTCATCACTGCCGTCGGCGGCATCGTTGGTCTCATTCCGAGCATCAATGGGATGGACGGTAACGCCCATTTTGAATGCGTCGCTCAATACGCGTTTGTCCCATGGCATCGCCCCGCCGTTATTATAGAAATCCAAGATTCCCTGCATGATTTCCCCATCTTGCCTAACACCTGGGGCTACAAATGAGCGGCTCAAATAGTCTTCGATGGATTCGTAACCTTTCGCCCTTATTTGGCTTTCCAGCGCCTCACCCTGTTGGTTAGCCTTTAGATCGTTACTCAGTGCACCGCCTTCATACAGCAGATTCCTGACCTTCCCTTCTGCAATCAAGTGCTGGATTACCATCGCGGCATCAGCAAAGTTGTGATCCTCACCCAGCAGCACCGGCCCGTCGAGCAGTTGTTCGGCCACCTGGTTTCTGATCTGCGCCAAAAACGCTCCCCGCTCTTCATCAATGACCAGATTTTTCTCTGCCCACTGGATCATCCTTTCCACCCGATCGAAATCGGGCACCGTATCAGTATCAGTCACGCTATCGCGTTGAGTTGAACCGGAGGCCTCGTTTGAAGGCTGTGCGGCAGGCAGCTTGTCGTTGCCCAATGTTCCCTGCACCCGTGGATCGGCATCGTGAACTTTGCGCCCGTCTTTATTGATAGCCAGCGGCGCGTCAAAGCCTCGCACCTGGGTGCCCGGTAACCGCGCCTGTACCTCGTTCGCCAGGCACTGCGCCGTGTTGCAGCCCGCCAGCGTCAGCTTGCCGACCGGCCGGCCAAACTGGTTTTGCACGTTGCTGACGATGTCCAACACATCGCGGGCATCGGCGTCACCAATTCGGGTACCGGCAGCATTGCCATGCCCCACCACCTGCACTTTCAGTGTCTGGCCGGGCGGTATCACCGGGGGCTTCCCGCCCACCCAACGCAAACTTCCATCGGGGTTACGGGTGTAGTGCGTGGTGCTTTCCGGGTGTTTACCCGCCAGGTTGCGCGCGGCCTCCCGCGTAACCTGATCTTTGTCGACCTCGACGACGGCCTGGTATTTTTCCGACTGGGGCGTCTTCTGTTGGAACGCGTCCTTCGGGGCCAGATACTTATCGGCATAGGTAGGGACCGGCTTGATAAGGAGCTCGTCGATAGAGGCGTAGATACTTTCGGCCTCTGCATCACGTTCGGTAAAGTCCCCCTGCGAACGGCCACTTTCGTCAGCGCCTTTCACAGCCGGTTTTAGGCTGGAAGCCCCGTCATAGTCAGGTCCTGGCATGCGGCTTCTGTCGTCACCTAAGACGTAGATATCTTGCTGGCGCAGGTAACCACCAGAATCGGTATCGAGTGATTTGGCGCCCGACATATCAACGTAAGGCGACTCAGCCCCTTTTGCAGCTGGGCGCTTGCCACCAACCAACGCTCGCGGAGCGGCGCTGCTGACGTCGAACTTGCGACCATCCCCACCAATCGCACGACGAGGCTTGGGTGGCACGTCGTAGCGCATAAATCCCCTTCGAAATGAACAGGTCAGCGTTGTCGCCGAACACCTCCAACGTGCCCGAAATGGAACTGGGGTTATTGCCCGTCACTTCGGTAAGAATCGCCCGCGCCGTACGCGACAGATTGGGGTTATTCAGCAGCGCGCCGCCCAACTGACTGGTGCCATTGACCATGCTGTTGTTGTAGATCAGGCCGGGGCTTTTCACATCGAATTCGGTAAAGCGGTTGTGCGACAGGCCGTTGTTATTGGGGTTAGCGATCTCGATCACTGGCACGCCGTTGGGCGCGCTGATGACTTGAGTGCGGGAGGACGACGTGCTTGGGTCTATCACGATCTGCGCTGACGCCCAACCAGGTACGCCGGCCAGCAGCAGCGAAAGCGCCAGGCCATTGAGAGTGGCAGAAGCAGATGACTGGTCCTGACCAGCCTTGCGTCGGGTGCGGGTGATTTCGGCGACGGGAATTAAACAGCCTAATGGCTTGCTGAAGATAAGGCGGAAACAGTGCTTGTTCATATATAAACCCCACTCTCAGTGCAGCACGAAGCACGCTTAAGTGAAAAAGACGGCCACAGCTGCAAACAATTAAAACGGTATTAATTTATCAACGCTGGCTTAGCGCATCCCGGCAAACGCTATTCGTTCGAACGCTTCTCCAGCGGAGATAAAACAGGAACTTCACGCTCATCCTTTTCCGACTTTCGCCGCGACTTTTCCAAGATCTTCCGTCTGCTTTCTTCTAACTCGTGTTTTATTTTTTCTTGCAGGCGAAGTTTACTTTTTAGGTCTTGTTCTATTTCCACGGGCGTCACGAGCGGCGCCTTTCCTACGCGGCTTTCAGCGCCACCGTGCGTCGAAAAGCTCATAGCTATGGCTAACGCCAGGACACCGACGCAACACCAGGAAAAATGGAGAATAGGGGATTTAATAAAAAAGCTTGGGGCAGCAAACGGGGGGAATTTAATTGTACTCATGGCGGCGTAACTACTTTTTTAATTAATTTCTTAACGCTACGCCAATCCACTAAACGAACATACAAGACCAAACAGCCAGCCTTGTAAGCTGAGTCTCTCCAACGCCTACATATATTCTTCTTACTTCAAACCCACACAAATAATGGAAAACTCACACAACAACACAAGAGCATTACCAGCCAGCAAGCAAGCACCACATTCATCTATTGACAAATAACAGAAACAAAAAAGCCCGCAGATGCGGGCTTTTTGGTTAGTAGCGCAAACGTTTATTCGGCGTTGGCTGCCATCGATTGGCGCATGGCCAATGCATCTTTAGGCAGATGACGGGCCGCTTGTACCAGCGCAACCAGGGTCAACAGCATGGCAATTGGAATCAGGTACATGGCGTCATGCAGCCCCACGGCCTTGAACGCTTCGTTCATTTCGGCAGCACCGGCGGCGTACATGGCCGAGTGGGCGAAGTGGTCAGACAGCCAGCCCACCACCACCGGGCCAAGGCCGCCGCCGAGCAGGTAGAGGCCGGCGAAGAACAGGGCCATGGCGGTGGCGCGCAGACGCGGCTCGATCACGTCCTGAATCGAGGTGTATACGCAGGTGTAGAAGTTGTAGGAGAACAACCAGCCCACGCTGAAGATCGCCACGAACAGCGCAATGCTGTCCGCGCCGAGGCTCAGCGCCCAGCCGGTGGCCACGGTGGAAATCACCAGCGACGCGGCGGCCATCCACAAGCGACCGCGCTCGGAACGTTGGTGCGCCTTGTCGGCAAACCAGCCACCGATGGTGAGCCCGAACAGACCGGTCACGCCGACGATCACGCCGGTGGCAACGGCCGCCTGGCCCAGCGGCAGCAGGAAGTAGCGTTGCAGCATCGGCACCATGAAGGAGTTGCAGGCGTAGGTGGCGAAGTTGAAGCACAGGCCGGCGACGATCAGCCACCAGAAGGTGCGAATACTCAGCACCTTGCGTACCGGGCGGTCAACTTTCACCGCCGCCACTTGCACTTCTTCAGCGGCGCCGCGCTGCGGCTCGCGGATGAAGAACATGAAGATCGCCAAAATCATGCCCGGCACGGCGGCGATAAAGAACGGCGCACGCCAACTGCCGAACGCTTCCACCATCGCGCCGATGGTGAAGAAGGCCAGCAGCAAGCCCAGCGGCAGGCCGAGCATAAAGATGCCCATGGCGCGGGCGCGCTTGTTGGCGGGGAACAGGTCGCCGATCAGCGAGTTGGCCGCCGGCGCGTAGCTGGCTTCGCCAATGCCTACGCCCATGCGCACCAGAAGAAAACTCCAGAAGCCGGTAACAAAGCCATTGATGGCTGTAAGACCACTCCAGGCCAGCAGCCCCCAGCCCATGATTTTGCGGCGCGAGCCAGTGTCGGCCATGCGCCCAAGCGGCACGCCGGCAATGGCATAGATGATGGTGAACGCAGTGCCGACCAGGCCGAGCTGCAGGTCGCTCAGGCTCCATTCGTGGCGCAGGGGTTCGATGATGATCGCGGGGATGCTGCGGTCAAAGAAATTGAACAGGTTGGCAAGGAACAGCAAGAACAAGACACGCCAGGCGTTGTTCGCCTGAGTAGCACTGGACATAACGGAGTTCTCTTTTGTTGTTCTTATAAAACCGGCCGGGCCTCTACGCAAAAAGCTGTAGGACAAAGCACCAGGGTGCAATCTAGAGCCTCTGCCTACGTATGTCTGTGAATATTCGTAAACCTTATGTAACTCGATATAGAGCCGTACGCCGCTTCGATAGGGCGTGCTTTGCGCACCAAGCGATCTCCTGCCAAACCGCTTGGTGCGCGGAGCACACCCTACAACAGCGGGCCCCCGTTTCGAGCTCGATAAGACCGTTTGTCATTTGGGCTTGCGCGCCATCTAAGATATATCTTAAGTTATATCTTAGATAACCCAAGACGAGAGCAAAACGATGCGAGACCACCATCACACCCACCATCATCACCCCATATCCGCGAAACCGATGAGTTCGAGCGCCGCCCCGGTGGGCGCGGCGGCCGCGGGCCACGTGTGTTTGCACCAGGCGATCTGAAGTTGCTGCTGTTGGCGTTGATCGCCGAGCAGCCGAGCCACGGCTATGACCTGATCCGCCGCATCGAAGACATGTTCGAAGGCGCCTATGCGCCGAGCCCCGGTGTCATTTATCCGACCCTGACCTTTCTCGAAGAAAGCGACCTGATTTCTGGCGATGCGCAGAACGGCAAAAAGCTCTACAGCGCGACCAGCGCTGGCCAGGCCTCATGACTGAGCAGCAAGTGGCGCTGGACGGCCTGAAAGTTCGCCTGGAAGTCAGCAAGCGCGCCCTGCGTGGCCACGACCGGCCGGCACAGATTCACGAGGCGGTGCATAACCTGCGTCACGCTTGCAACTGCACCATGGCCAGTGGAGCGAGGCGGAAATCAACCGCGTGCGCGATCTGCTAAATGCCGCCGCCACGGCCATCGCCGCCGGCCCTGCCCCCATTCAAAACACTGCGGAGACCGCGCAATGACGACAGCAAACCCGATGGGCATTCACCGCGTGATGCACGAAATCAAACGCCGCCGTCTGGACGTGCTGCGCGTGACCGACATTACCCCCCATATGCGCCGCATCACGGTCGGCGGCCCGGAGTTGGCAGGCTTTGTCAGCCTGGGCAGCGATGACCATATCAAGCTGTTCTTCGCCGAAACGCCCGAGCAACAGGCCGCGCTGGAAAACATGACGTTCGGTGGCGACAAGGAAGGCCCGAACCGGCGATGCGTGATTACACGCCACGCCGTTATGACCTTGCGCTGGGCGAGTTGGATATCGACTTCGTGCTCCATGGCGACGGCCCGGCGTCCACCTGGGCCGAGCAGGCTACGCCCGGCCAGCACCTTTATATAGGCGGGCCGCGTGGGTCGATGATCGTGCCGGATATGTTCGACAGCTATCTGCTGATCGGCGATGAAACCGCCCTGCCCGCCATTGCCCGCGCCTGGAAGAGCTGCCGGCCAATCGGCAGGTGCTGGCGTTGATCGAAGTGCCGAATGCGGCCGAGCAACAGGAGCTGAAAAGCGCGGCGAACGTTGAGGTGCGGTGGCTGCATCGCGAGGCCGGGCAGGATCTGCTCAGCGCGGTGAAAGGCATCACCTTGCCGAGCGGTTCGCTCTATACCTGGATCGCCACCGAATCGCAGATTTCACGGCGCGTACGCCGGGTGCTGCTGGATGATTTCGGCGTCAATGAAGACTTCCTCAAAGCCGCCGGTTATTGGAAAGCCGACGCCTCTACTGAGGACTGATCAGTCCACTCGCCCGCCATTCGGCCAGCCAACCCAGGGATTCCTGGGTACTGGCCGTAGGGCGATACTCAGCCGCCAACCAACCGCTATACCCCGCCTCGCCCAGCGCCTGCAAGGCACCGGCAAAGTCTACCGTTCCGGTCCCAGGCTGATTGCGCCCGGGGCAATCGGCAAACTGCACATGACCAATCTTGCCGGCCAACGTCGCAATCGCCGTCGGCAAGTCCAACCCCTGACGCGCCATATGGTAAAGATCCAACTGCGCGGCAAAATTCGGGTGATCCACGGCCTCAATCAGTGCCAGCAGATGCTCCGGCGTGTTGATCAGAAAGCCCGGCATATCCAGCGGGTTGATCGCCTCGCTCAGCACCTTGATGCCCAGCCGCGAAATTCCTCGGCAGCCCGGCGCACATTCGTCGCCAATGTGGCCAGTGCCTCTTCGCGGCTGACACTTCCGCCAACCGCCCGGGCAGCACGTTGACGAATTGCGGACGCACCATGGCCGCGTAGGTCAGCGCTTCCTGCAAGGCTTGCTCGAATTCGGCCTGACGCGCAGGTACCGCGGCCAAACCAGGCCCGCCGGAAGCCAGATCCGGCGCAGCAATATTCAGCAGCACCAGCGGCAAGCCCGCCGCCGCTAACGCTTCCTTGAACTGAATAGCCGGCACGTCGTAGGGATACTGCACTTCCACGGCAGAAAACCCGGCCGCAGCTGCCGCCACGATGCGCTGCACCAGCGGCACCTCGGTAAAGAGCAGGGAAATATTGGCGACCACCTTCATCAGTGTTTCTCCCGGTACAGCTCAATAAGCGTGGCGGGGTCGCGCTCCAGATTGCCGACATTGCTGCCATGCAGGCGCATCAGTTGCGCAGCCAGGGCGCTGACGGGGGTGCTGGAGTCATGTTCGCGGGCCAGTTTTACCGCGGTGTCCAAATCCTTGAGCAACGTACGAACATGCCATTTGATCGGCTCGAAATGGCTCTCGGCCATTTGCGGGGCAAGAATTTGCAGCGGCTTGGAGTCGGCAAAACCACCGACCAAGGCGGACGCCAGCAGGCTGGCATCGACGCCGGATTTTTCCGCCAGCGCCACCACTTCGGCGATCACCAGCGCATTGCAGGCGACGATCATCTGGTTACAGACCTTGGTCACCTGCCCTGCCCCCACCGCGCCCATGCGCGTCAGGCGTTGGCCGAGGTGCATCAGAATCGGCCGCACCTGCTCGATATCGTGTTCACGGCCGCCGGCCATGATCGCCAGCGTGCCGTTCTGCGCACCGGCCACGCCGCCGGAAACCGGTGTATCCAGCCAATGCATGCCGCTGCGGCTTTCCAGCTCGGCAGCCATTTCGCGGGTGGCGGCGGGTTCCAGGCTGGAAAAATCCACCAGCAGTTGGCCGGCTTTCGCCCCTTCTGCCACGCCGTTCTCGCCGAATACCACCTTGCGCACGACGCGGGTGTCGGCCAGGCACAGCATCACCACGTCGGCGTGGGCGCAGAGTTCAGCGGGGGTGGAAACCTGACGGGCGCCGGCGGCTACCAAGGGGGCGCATTTGTCGGGGGAGCGGTTCCACACGGTCAGTGAGTAACCGGCAGCCAGCAGGCGCTGGCACATGGGCAGGCCCATCAGGCCGATGCCGGCGAAGGCGATAGAAGGGAGGGCGGCGTTCATCGAGGGCTCCAAAGTTCAGCGAAGCAGGCTGCAGCGAAAGACGGCCATCTTAACCTTGTGGTCAACGAAGAAAAGCGCGCACCACCGTCGTCCCCGCGTAGGCGGCGGTTCGACGACTCGAGACCCAGGATTGCCTGGCCAGCACCGATACCTGTCCTATTCTGGGTTCCCGCCTGCGCGGGAATGACGGTGGTGTTTGGACGCCTTATGTTTACGAGGCCGGGCGCTCTTGAATCAACACCCAAGGCGCCACCACCACCGCCCACAACTGCGGGTCGCGGGCCAGCAGGTCTTCGGCCAATGCCGTTTCTACCTTGCTGATGGCGGAGCTTTGCAGCCACTGCCCCACTTGCGCGCCGTTATCTTCGGCCACGGCCGTCGCCACTTCGATCAGGTCCATGCCCGGCGTTACCCACAGCAAAGCGCCACGGGCGAAGAAC
Organism: Pseudomonas sp. CC11G; assembly: GCF_056174845.1. NCBI lineage: Bacteria > Pseudomonadati > Pseudomonadota > Gammaproteobacteria > Pseudomonadales > Pseudomonadaceae > Pseudomonas > Pseudomonas sp. CC11G. The sequence goes on along the minus strand of NZ_JBWBZC010000008.1, from coordinate 70,974 downwards.
GGTTGCAGCTCCGCCCAGGTAATGGCGGCGGTTTCGCCGAGCAACTTGGCGTACAGGGGGTTGATGGCGTCGGTCATCGCAGGCTCTTTGTTCGACAAAATGTAAAAGGTGGTCCACCGTTCGTGGCGGCCATGATAGCGGCGCACCACAATGAAACAAGCGCGACCTGACGTACAAAGCACGAAAGGCGGCACGCCGTTTTTCTATACGTTTGTTGCGATTTAGCGACATTGCCTACAGACGGCATCAGTCGCCGCTTTTCAAGGGATAAATCGGCACTCTAAACTCCGCCGTTAAAGTTGCCAGGGATTGTAGTCAGGTGTTTTTTCCTGACTTTGCAACTTAAGACCAACAAGGCATGAACCTCTGCGCGCTAGCGTGGATTGGTCCTATAAAAACGAAACACATAAGAGTGGAGCACTATGAACAAGGCTACTAAGCAACTGTTTGCTGCCATGGCTATGGCCGGCGTCGCCAGCTATTCACTAGCAGCTGACACCATCAAGATCGGCCTGGCTGGCCCGGTTACCGCGCTGTCGCTCAATACGGCGAGATGCAGTTCATCGGCGCCAAAATGGCTATCGAACAAATCAACAAGGCTGGCGGTGTAAACGGCCAGCAGCTCGAAGGCGTGGTTTACGACGACGCTTGCGACCCGAAACAAGCCGTGGCCGTGGCCAACAAAATCGTCAACGACGAAGTTAAATTCGTAGTTGGCCACCTGTGCTCCAGCTCCACTCAGCCGGCTTCCGACATCTATGAAGATGAAGGCATCCTGATGATCACCGCGGCTTCCACCAGCCCGGAAATCACCGCCCGTGGCTACCAGCTGGTCTTCCGCACCATCGGTCTGGACAGCCTGCAAGCCCAACCGCCGGTAACTTCATTGCTGACCACGTCAAGCCGAAAACCGTTGCTGTCATCCACGACAAGCAGCAGTACGGCGAAGGCATCGCGACCGCGGTCAAGCAGACCCTGGAAGCCAAAGGCGTGAAAGTCGCCCTGTTCGAAGGCATCAACGCCGGCGACAAAGACTTCTCAGTCATGATCGCCAAGCTGAAACAAGCCAACGTCGACTTCGTGTACTACGGCGGCTACCACCCGGAACTCGGTCTGCTGCTGCGTCAGTCGGCTGAGAAAGGCCTGAAAGTGAAGTTCATGGGCCCAGAAGGCGTGGGTAACAAAGAACTGTCGGCTATCGCTGGCCCAGCTTCCGAAGGCCTGCTGGTTACCCTGCCGAAGTCGTTCGACCAGGACCCGAAAAACCAGGCGCTGGTTGAAGCGTTCAAAGCCAAGAAAGAAGACCCAACCGGTCCGTTCGTGTTCCCGGCTTACGCCGCGGTACAAGTGATTGCCGAAGGCATCAAGAAAGCCGGTGACACCGACACTGCCAAGGTAGCTGCCGCCCTGCGCGCCAACACCTTCAGCACCCCGACCGGTGATCTGAGCTTCGACGCCAAGGGCGACCTGAAAGACTTCAGCTTTGTAGTCTATGACTGGCACGCTGACGGCACCAAAACCGAAGCCAAGTAAGTTTCGAGCCGCAACCCGAAGCCCACTGCATGTGCAGTGGGCTTTGTTTTAAGAGGTAAACGGGTCCACGCTCAGCCAAAAGCTATTGAGCGGCACCCACGCGAAAGCTTTCAAAACCCCATTCCCAAGCTAAATAGCAAGGCAGGTCTGCTCAAGGCAGGACTGAACGGCGCGAGCCGGCCCCGTGAGGGGCGAAGCACAAGGCGTGCTTCGTGATGGTAGCGATTGACCACCCCTGTTCCGCTGCAAACCGCAGCGCACAGTACCCGCCCCGGCGGGATGCAGCCCCTACAGGCCCTGCATGGCGCAATCGTCCACCTGACGCAGCTATCGAGCCCTGCAACCGGTTTTGCAAGTTTTCAGGAGAGTTTTGATGCCTGACATCTACCATTTCTTACAGCAGCTGGTTAATGGCTTGACCATTGGCAGCACCTACGCCCTGATCGCCATCGGCTACACGATGGTGTACGGCATTATCGGCATGATCAACTTCGCCCACGGCGAGGTGTACATGATCGGCTCCTACGTCGCGTTTATCGTGATTGCCGGTCTGACCATGCTGGGCCTGGACAGCCTGCCGATCATTCTGATTGCGGCCTTTGCGGCCACCATCATTGTCGCCAGTGCTTACGGCTATAGCATCGAACGGGTCGCCTACCGACCGCTGCGTGGCAGCAACCGTTTGATCCCGCTGATTTCGGCTATCGGTATGTCGATATTTCTGCAGAACGAGGTGCTCCTCGCGCAGAACTCCAAAGACAAAGCGATTCCAAACCTGATCCCCGGCAACTTCGTATTTGGCGAGAGCACCATGAACGGTGTGGTCATCTCCTATATGCAGGTGCTGATTTTCGTCGTCACCTTCCTGGTGATGGCCGGCCTGACCTTGTTCATCTCCCGTTCCCGCCTGGGCCGCGCCTGCCGCGCCTGCGCCGAGGACATCAAGATGGCCAACCTGCTGGGCATCAACACCAACAACATCATCGCCCTCACCTTCGTCATCGGCGCCACCCTGGCAGCCGTCGCGGCGGTATTGCTGGGCATGCAGTACGGTGTGATCAACCCGAATCTGGGCTTCCTCGCCGGCATCAAGGCGTTCACCGCCGCGGTACTGGGCGGTATCGGCAGCATTCCGGGTGCCATGCTTGGCGGCCTGGTGCTGGGCGTTGCCGAAGCCTTCGGCGCCGATATCTTCGGTGACCAGTACAAAGACGTGGTGGCGTTCAGCCTGTTGGTGTTGGTGCTGTTGTTCCGCCCGACCGGCATTCTCGGTCGCCCGGAGGTTGAGAAAGTATGAGTACCTCTATTAACGCCAAGCAGCTCAAGACCGCGTTTTTCAGCGCCCTGCTGGTGCTGGCCGTGGCCTACCCGATTTTGGGCCTGAAGCTGAATATCGTCGGCATCAAGCTCGAAGTGCACGGCGCCAGCGACCCCATTCTGTGGACCATCTTCGCCTGCGCCATCGCCATGTTCTTTTGGCAACTGTTCCGTGGCCAGTTGGGCGATGCCTGGAGCGCCGTGCCGAAAGTACCGAGCGTGCCGGCTTCGGCCAGCAACTTCCTGACCCTGCCTTCCACCCAGCGCTGGTTCCTGCTGGCTCTGGTAGTCATGGCGCTGGTATGGCCGTTCTTCGGTTCGCGCGGGGCGGTGGATATTGCCACCCTGATCCTCATCTACATCATGCTCGGCCTGGGCCTGAACATCGTGGTGGGTCTTGCCGGTCTGCTGGACCTGGGTTACGTCGGCTTCTACGCCGTCGGCGCCTACAGCTACGCCCTACTCTCGCACTACTTCGGTTTCGGTTTCTGGCTGTGCCTGCCGATTGCCGGCCTGATGGCGGCGCTGTTTGGCTTCCTGCTGGGCTTCCCGGTACTGCGTCTGCGCGGCGACTACCTGGCCATCGTTACCCTGGGTTTCGGCGAGATCATCCGCATTCTGCTGCGTAACCTCACCGGCCTTACCGGCGGCCCGAACGGCATCAGCAATATCGAAAAACCGACCCTGTTCGGCCTGAGCTTCGAGCGCAAGGCAGCCGAAGGCATGCAAACCTTCCACGAGTATTTCGGCATTGCCTACAACTCCATCTACAAGGTGATCTTCCTTTACCTGGTCGCCCTGTTGCTGGTGTTGCTCGCCCTGTTCGTGATCAACCGCCTGCTGCGTATGCCAATTGGCCGTGCGTGGGAAGCGCTGCGTGAAGACGAAATCGCCTGCCGCGCGCTGGGCATGAACCCCACGGTGATCAAGCTTTCCGCGTTCACCCTGGGCGCCTGCTTCGCCGGTTTCGCCGGTAGCTTCTTCGCCGCCCGCCAAGGCTTGATTACGCCGGAGTCGTTCACCTTCCTGGAGTCGGCGACCATTCTGGCCATCGTCGTGCTCGGCGGTCTGGGCTCGCAGTTGGGGGTCATTCTGGCCGCCATCGTGATGATTCTGCTGCCGGAGCTGATGCGTAACTTCAGCGAGTACCGCATGTTGCTGTTCGGTGCCCTGATGGTGTTCATGATGATCTGGCGTCCGCAGGGCTTCTTGCCTATGCAGCGTCCTCACCTGGAGTTGAAGCAATGAGCCGCCCGATTCTTGAAGTAAGCGGCCTGTGCATGCGCTTCGGCGGTCTGTTGGCCGTTAACGGTGTGGGCCTGACCGTGCAGGAAAAGCAGGTGGTATCAATGATCGGCCCGAACGGCGCCGGCAAGACCACCGTGTTCAACTGCCTGACCGGTTTCTACAAGCCAACCTCCGGCACCGTGCTGCTCGACGGCGAAGCCATCCAGGGCCTGGCCGGTCATGAAATCGCCCGCAAGGGTGTGGTGCGCACCTTCCAGAACGTGCGCCTGTTCAAAGACATGACCGCCATCGAAAACCTGTTGATTGCCCAGCACCGGCACATCAACACCAACTTCCTGGCCGGTCTGTTCAAGACCCCGGCGTTCCGCAAAAGCGAGCGCGACGCCATGGAGTTCGCCGCGCACTGGCTGGAAAAGGTCAACCTGACCGACGTCGCCAACCGCCCGGCCGGCACCCTGGCCTACGGTCAGCAACGCCGCCTGGAAATCGCCCGCTGCATGATGACCCGCCCTCGCCTGCTGATGCTCGACGAGCCGGCGGCGGGTCTGAACCCGAACGAAACCGAAGAGCTGAAAAAGCTGATCGGCGTGCTGCGCGATGAATACAACGTCACCGTGCTGCTGATCGAACACGATATGAAACTGGTCATGAGCATTTCCGACCACATCGTGGTGATCAACCAGGGCACGCCCCTGGCCGACGGTACTCCGGAACAGATTCGCGACAATCCGGATGTGATCAAAGCCTATTTGGGGGAGGCGTAACTCATGCTGTATTTCGATAACGTTTCCACCTTCTACGGCAAGATCCAGGCGTTGCATAACGTCAACGTGGAAGTGCACAAGGGCGAGATCGTCACCCTGATCGGTGCCAACGGCGCCGGCAAATCGACCCTGCTGATGACCCTCTGCGGTTCGCCGCGCGCGGCCAAAGGCAGCATCCGCTATCAGGGCGAAGAGCTGGTGGGGCTGGAGTCCAGCGAGATCATGCGCAAAAGCATTGCGGTGGTGCCCGAAGGCCGCCGTATCTTTGCCCGCCTGACCGTGGAAGAAAACCTGGCCATGGGCGGCTTCTTCACCGAAAAAGGCGACTATCAAGAGCAACTGGACAAGGTGCTGCACCTGTTCCCGCGCTTGAAAGAACGCTACAACCAGCGCGGCGGCACCATGTCCGGCGGCGAACAGCAAATGCTCGCCATCGGCCGTGCGCTGATGAGCAAGCCGCAATTGCTGCTGCTCGACGAGCCGTCGCTGGGCCTGGCACCGATCATCATCCAGCAGATTTTTCAGATCATTGAACAACTGCGCAAAGATGGTGTGACCGTGTTCCTGGTGGAGCAGAACGCCAACCAGGCGTTGAAGATTGCTGACCGTGCCTACGTGCTGGAAAACGGCCACGTGGTCATGCAAGGTACCGGTGAAGCGCTGCTGACGGACCCCAAAGTCCGCGACGCCTATCTCGGCGGCTGATAATAGTGCCAATCGAAAGCCCCGCTCGGTTCGCCAGGCGGGGCTTTTTTATGGGCGCAGAAATTATCGAGGCTGAAGCCTCTCCCACAGGTGACCGAGATCCTTTGTGGGAGAGGCTTTAGCCTCGATGCTTTGGATCTTCCCTCGCCAAAATAATTTGCCCGCGCTGTAACAACCCGCCCCCGCCTTTCTCTACTTCACTAAGCAGGCAGCCATGGCCTGCTCCTTCAACGTGAATAGAGAGAACCCCATGAACAAGAACAACCGTCCCCTGCACACCGCCGCCCTCGCCCTGGCCTTGGGCAGCGCCCTGAGCATTGCCGCCGCGCCCATGACGGCGCATGCCGATGAGAAAGGCGACAAGTGTTTTGGCGTGGCCATGAAGGGCAAAAACGATTGCGCGGCGGGCGCCGGCACTACTTGCGCGGGCACATCTGCAAAAGACTTCCAGGGCAACGCCTGGAAACTGGTTCCTAAAGGCACCTGCGAAAAAACCGCCAGCCCGACCTCGCCGACCGGCTTCGGCCAACTGGCTGCCTTCAAAGAAAAAGCCTGAGCAGTCGGGACGCACGACCATGAACCAGCCCCTGCCTCTTCGTGCGTCCCGTACCGGCCTGCCAGCGCGTGCTGGCCTGGGCCTGAAATCCCAGCATTACCAGGACATTCTCGCCAGCCGGCCCAGCATTGGTTTCTTTGAAATCCATGCGGAAAACTACATGGTCGCCGGCGGCCCGTTTCATCATTACCTCGGGCAGATTCGTCAGCACTATCCGCTGGCGCTGCACGGGGTTGGCTTGTCCATTGGCGGCGAAGAACCGCTGGATACCGACCACCTGCAACGCCTTGCCGTGCTGCTGGAGCGCTACCAGCCGGAAGTCTTTTCCGAACATCTGGCCTGGTCCAGCCATGGCCCTACTTACTTTAATGACCTGCTGCCGGTGGCCTACGACAGGCCGACGCTGGAGCGAGTCTGCGCCCATATCGACCACACCCAGTCCTTTCTCAAACGCCCACTGCTGCTGGAAAACCCGGCGACCTATGTCGAGTTCACAGGCTCCAGCCTGGGCGAGGCGGCGTTTATCCGTGAGGTGGTGCAACGCACCGGCTGCGGCCTGCTGCTGGATGTGAACAACCTGTATGTCTCCTGCATCAATCACCAGCGCGATGTGCAGACCTATCTACATGAATTGCCGTTGGCCGCCGTGCAGCAGATTCACCTGGCCGGCTTTGCCGAAGACCAGGACAGCGTTGGCGCCCGTCTGCTCATCGACAGCCATGGCGCGCCGGTGGATAACGCGGTGTGGGCGCTCTATGCGCAAATCATCGACCAACTGGGCCCACTGCCCACGCTTATCGAATGGGACAACGACGTACCGCCCCTGCACCAGTTGCTGGCCGAAGCCCAGTTGGCCGAACGGGTGCTCGCGCCATGAGCCTGCAAGCCGATTTCCAGCATGCCCTGCTCGGCATTGAGCCCAGGGCGCCCGGCGGCTTGCGCACCTGCAATGGCTCCAACCCGGCGGCGCGCTTTGCCGTGTATCGCAATAATGTGCTGAGTTCGCTGATCAATGCCCTGGCCGACAGTTACCCGGTAGTGCAGGCCTTGGTCGGCGTCGAGTTCTTCCGCGCCATGGCGCAGGTGTATGTGCACAACCATCCGCCGCGCTCGCGCTTGTTGGTGCACTACGGCGATGACCTGGCGGACTTTATCGCCGACTTTGAACCGGCCCGCTCGCTGCCTTATCTGGCCGATGTCGCGCGTCTCGAAGCACTGCGTATTCAGGCCTACCACGCTGCCGACGTAGACCCCGTGAGCACCGAAGAGCTGGCCGCCGCCGTCAGTGACGCCGCGCAATTGCCCGGCCTGGTGTTTCACCTGCATCCGTCGTTGCACGTGCTGTCGTCGGCCTACGCCGTAAGCTCTTTGTGGGCGGCGCATCAGGGCGAATTGACGCTTGAGCAGATCGTGATCGAACAGCCTGAACACTGCCTGGTGCTGCGCCAACAGCTCGATGTGCTGGTGATCGAACTGGATGCCGCCAGCGCCGGCTTTATCTATCGCCTGCGGGCCGGCAAGCCGTTTGCGGCCGCCACGGCCAACTGCCCAGCCGACTTCGACCTCAGCGCCTGCCTGGCGCTGCTTATCCATTACGGCGCGATCACCGCGCTCTCCTGCGAGTGACGCCATGAACCGTCTGATCGATCTATTCGAAAAAATCCCCCATAGCCTGATCGCCTTTATCGCGCGTTTCTCCATTGCGGCGGTGTTCTGGAAATCCGGGCAGACCAAAGTGGAAGGCTTTGCCATCGACCTGGTCAGTGGCACCTTTGTCTTCGACAACCCGCACCTGGCCGACTCAACCATTCCGTTGTTCAGCAGCGAATACGCCCTGCCGCTGATTCCGCCGGAAACCGCCGCCTACCTGGCCACCTTCAACGAGCACTTTTTCCCCGTGCTGATTTTGCTGGGCTTCGCCACGCGCTTCTCCGCCCTGGCGCTGCTGGGCATGACGCTGACCATTCAGTTGTTCGTCTACCCCGACGCCTACCCCACCCACGGCACCTGGGCGGCGGTGTTGCTGTACCTGATGGCCCGTGGTCCTGGCGTGCTGTCCATCGACCACCTGCTGGCGCGGCGCCACAGAACGGCGCGAACCCTGTAGCATTACCGCCCCTCGCCAGCCAGTGATAACCGGGCCTGTACATGTCAGTTGAAGTTGCTACCGCCGCCGCCACCGATGACCGTGGCGACTTTCTCGCCCTCGTGGAAAAGAGCCTGGTGCAGAACACCCTGGTCAAGGTGCTGCTCAGCAAATACCAGGGCGAGGAAACCGACCTGCAGCGCCTAACCCTGCGCCCGGTGACGGTACGCGGCCAGGCCTGCCTGTCGTTTTTGTACACCTACAAAACCCGCGATATCACCAAGAACCACCCGGTTGACGAAGCCCTGGCGCTGATCGCCGAGCTGCTGCCGGTCGCGTTCAAGAATGCGCACCTGCTGTCGCTGACCGACGACGTGCAGCTGACCTTCGGCAAGAAAAACAAAAGCCGGTTGTTTGTCGGCAAGGCCGTGGAGCGCGAAGGCGCCAGCACCGGCCATGACCGCGAGAAAAAACGCTTTCTGGAGCTGACCCGGCCGTTTCTCACCGACCTCGGTGTCACCACCGCCAAGCACGAGCTGGTGCCGGCGATGGCGCGCAAGTGGAAGCAGATCAACAAGTTCGTTGAAGTGTTTTCCCACGCCCTGGCCAGCTCGCCGCTGCAACAACGCGGCGCCGACGAAGCCATTCACGCCGTCGACTTCGGCTCCGGCAAGGGCTACCTCACCTTCGCCATGCACGACTACCTGCGCAATAGCCTGGGCCGTCAGGGCAAGGTCACCGGCGTTGAGCTGCGTGAAGATATGGTGCGTTTGGGCAACGATGCGGCAGCGCGCTTGGAGCAACCGGGGCTGAGCTTTGAGCATGGCGATGTGCGTACCTACACCCCAGCGGCCATCGACATCATGATCGCCCTGCACGCCTGCGATGTGGCAACCGACTACGCCATTCACCTCGGCATTCGCAGCGACGCCTCGATCATCATGTGCTCGCCCTGCTGCCACAAACAGATCCGCCCGCAGATGAGCAGCCCGAGCATGCTGCGCCCGATGCTGCAGTACGGCGTGCACCTGGGCCAGGAAGCCGAGATGGTCACCGACAGCCTGCGCGCGCTGCTGCTGGAAGCCTGCGGGTATGAGACCAAGGTGTTCGAGTTTGTCTCGTTGGAACACACCAACAAGAACAAGATGATTCTCGCCGTGAAACGCGCCGAGCCGGTGAACCCGGCCGAGATGATGGAAAAGATTCAGGGCATCAAGGCGTTTTACGGGATTCAGGAGCAGTGTCTGGAAACGCTGCTTAAAGCCGACAATCGCCTCTGATGCGAGACCGTAGGATGGGTAGAGCCGCAGGCGAAACCCATCGTTACGCGAATTGATGGGTTTCGGCTGCGCCTCTACCCATCCTACGGCCCTACGGGGTTGTAAGCAGGTCCAACTCCTTGCGCCGCTGCTCGAACCACCCCAACAAATAATCCGCCAACACCTGCGTGCGCTTGGGCAACCCATGCTGATAGGCATGCACCAGAAACACCGGGCTGATCCTTGTCTGGTAGTCGCGCAACAGCCACACCAGGCTGCCGTCCAATAATTCCTGATGCACCAGATACGACGGCAACCGCGCAATCCCCGCGCCGCCCAGGCAGGCCTTCTTCAACAGGCTGTAGTGGTTGCTGGCAAACGGACCGGTTACCTGCACCCGCGTCAGCTCATGCTGACGGTGGTACAGCCATTCTTCGGCGCCGCTGTAATGGCTGTTGAGCAGGCACACGTGCTCGCTCAGCTGCTGCGGCGTCTGCACCTCACCATGGGCGGCGAGGTATGCCGGGCTGGCACAGGTCAACTCCTGCATCGACAACAGCGGGCGAGCCACCAGGCGGTCATCCATTTGCTCGCCGCTGCGAATCGCCAGATCGAACCCATCGGCCACCAGATCGCGGTAAGTGTTGCTTAGCTCAAGCTCGATACGGATCTGCGGAAACGCCTGGGCGAACTGCAGCTGCAACGCATCGAAAAAGGTATCGCCCAACGACACCGGCGCGGTGATCCGCACGCTGCCCGCCGCTTCTTCCTGCAAGCGCGCCAGGGTTTGCCGGGCTCGCGTGGCCTGGGCAACCAGCGCCTGCGCTTCAGGCAATAACGCCGCGCCCGCCGCCGTCAGCGACAACTTGCGCGTGGTGCGGTACAGCAAGCTGATACCCAGCCCCTGCTCCAGCAAGCCGATACGCTTGGACAGTTGCCCCTTGCTGCACCCCAGGCGTTCAGCGGCCTGGGTAAAACTGCCCGCCTCGACCAGGGTGGCAAAGGCGGCCAGATCATCCATTTCACTCATGGCTATTGTTTCCCAGTGAGAACCAAAGGTTTCCAATTAGCGGGATTATCACCCACAAAAGGTCGACCTACACTGCAAGCCACTCAATCAGGAGCAGTGCCATGAAAATCATCCTTGTCGGTGCCAGCGGCACCATTGGCCAAGCGGTAGAACGTGAACTGGCCGAGCGTCATGAAGTGATCCGCGTCGGTCGCAGCAGCGGCGACTACCAAGTGGATATCCGCGATGTGGCCTCGATTCGTAAGCTGTTCGAGGAGATCGGCAGTTTCGATGCCCTGGTCGCCGCCACCGGCTCCGTACATTTCGGCGCTTTAGCTGAAATGCAGGCTGAACAATTCACTGTGGGCCTGAATGACAAGCTGATGGGCCAGGTCAACCTGCTGCTGATTGGCCGCGAATTTATCAACGATGGCGGCTCCTTCACCTTTACCTCGGGAATTCTCAGCGACGACCCGATTGTGGCCGGCACCTCGGCGAGCATGGTTAACGGCGCGCTGAACAGCTTCGTCAAAGCCGCCGCCATTGAGCTGCCGCGCGGCCTGCGGGTAAATATCATCAGCCCGACCGTACTGGTCGAAGCGATGGACAGCTACGGCCCATTCTTCCGCGGCTTCAAGCCGGTGCCAGCGGTGGATGTGGCGCTGGCGTATGCCAAGAGCGTGGAAGGCAAGCAGACGGGGCAGATCTATACCGTTGGCTAAATCGTTCTTGTGCAGGCAACGGGGCGTGGGTAACGTGGCGGCACTTCCAAGGAGACCCCTCGATGCGCGCCGTTCGCCCCCTGCTGTTTGCCCTGCTGCCCCTGTTCGCCAGCTGCACGATGCTCTACGGTCCCGAGGAAGCGCCGGTTTCCTCCGGCACCCGTATCCAGGGCGAGCTGAGCGTCAACAACGGCCAACTGCTGCTGCGCCCGTGCCAGGAGCAACGCCGCTTTGTGATCAATGACAGCGGCAACACCGGGCTTCTGCAGGAATCGGCAGCGTTGCTCGACACCAAGAACGGCACCCTGTTTGCCGACGTCAGCGGCAACCTCGACGCCAGCAAAGTGGCCGGCAGCGATGGCCAGCTGAACCTCACCCGCCTGTACCGCGTGCAGCGTGAAGGCCACGGTTGCGACGACCCGAATTTCAAACGCCAAGTGCTGCGCGCCAGCGGCCATGAGCCGGACTGGGCTGTCAGCGTAAATGCCAAAGGCATGGTGCTCGAACGCCCGGGCCAGGAGCCGCTGGCCCTGCCCTATCTGGAAGAACAATTGGGCGACGGCCGCTTCAACCTCACCAGCGAGGCCAACGGCCTGACCCTGGAGCTCTGGGTGGCGCCGCAGCGTTGCGTCGACAGTGCCAGCGGGGCGGTGCAGTTCCTGTCGGCCGAGCTGCGCAGCAACGGCAAAGTGGAGCGCGGCTGCGCCTACTTTGGTGGGTCGCGCAACCAGTAAGCGTGCGTGTTAAACGGGCGTGAAGGCACGCCCGTTCACTCTTTTTTCACATTGTTTTGATCCGGCCTTCACCCGCGCTTTTCTAGCATGGCCCCCCTTATTCGGGGAGTCTTCATGCTCAAGTCACGTCGCCTGGTTTTTTCCGTCATCGCCGTAGTGGCCGTCATCGCCGGCTACCTGCTGATGCGTTACTTGCCAACCCATGCTCCCGCAACGCCGCTGCTGAGTGGTCCGCAGGCAGAAAGCTGGGCGCAGCCGGTGGATGCCTCGTTCAAGCTCTTCGAAATGTCGCCCACGCTGTACCGTAGCGCGCTGCCCACCTCGCAAAATTTGCCAGTGCTTGAGCAGTTGCAGATACGCACCGTTGTTTCCTTTATCAAAGACGACGACCGCCAGTGGTTGAACAATCCAGACATCAACCTCATCAGCATTCCGTTGCATGCCGACCGCGTTGACGATGCCGATGTATTGCGCGTACTCAACGCCCTGCAACTGGCCGAAACCCGTGGTCCGGTGCTGATGCACTGCAAACACGGCAGCGACCGCACCGGCCTGATCGGCGCCATGTTCCGCACGGTGATTCAAGGCTGGACCAAACAGGAAGCACTCAGCGAGATGCTCCACGGCGGCTATGGCCAGGACGACGATATGGAAGACGCCCGCGCCTATGTGGAACGGGCAGACATCGGCAAACTGCGCGAGGCGCTGACCAATGGCAAGTGCGACACCAAGGTGATTTCCACCTGCTATTTGCGGCCTTGGTTGAATACGTTGGTGTCGACGGCGCACCCTTGAGATTGGAGGGCGAGCGCTGATCGGGCTCCCCTCGCCCACTTGTGGGAGAGGGGCTGGGGGTGAGGGCCGCTCGTAAGCCCTGCACAATTCTTCCAGACACTGATTTCCCGCAAAGGCATACTTGCCCGACCACCCGTTTTCCTGGTCCACCCCCATGGCCTCAACCAACTGGATCGATCTCGCCCAGGATGCCGACACCGGCATCGAGACCATTCGCGCCCACTTCCGTGGCCACGCCTACGACCCCCATTGGCACGACAGCTACCTGATCGGCGTCACCGAGCAAGGCGTGCAGCAATTCAGCTGCCGCCAGCGCCAGCACAACAGCACGCCGGGCCAGGTGTTTATGTTGGAGCCCGGCGAGATCCACGACGGCTTCGCGCCCAGCGCCGATGGCTTCACCTACTCCACGCTCTATCTCGACCCGCACTGGCTGGAACGCGAGCTGCACGCACTGTTTGAACAGGCGCCGGCGGATTGCCAGCCCAGCATCGCCCAGACGCTAACCCAGGACACCGCACTAGCCCGTGCCACTCTGCAGGCATTTCAGGCGTTACACGGCGGCGAACTGCGAATCGTGCGGCAGACAGCGGTGGATGGTTTGCTCGGGCAACTGACCGCCCACCTGCACTGGCGCAAGCGCCTGCCGCTCGACCCGCGCTTGCCGCTGGTGGCGCAACGGGCGCGGGATTATCTGCACGCCCATGTGCACGACGATATCGGCCTGGACGATCTGGCGCGTGCCAGTGGCGTCGACCGCTTTCGCCTGAGCCGCGCGTTCAAATCCGCGTTCGGTATCGCGCCCCACGCTTACCTGATTCAACTGCGTCTGGCCAAAGCCCGGCACCTGCTGGCCCGTGGCGAAACCCCGGCCGATGTCGCCAGCGCCCTGGGCTTTGCCGACCAGAGTCATCTGGGCCGCTGGTTTCAACGCGCCTATCGCCTGACCCCGGCGGACTACCGCAAGCGCTGCACAAATCGTCCAGACTGAGCGCCCCGCCCCTGCGACCATTCAGGCTCCTGCTATTGATCGGAGCCTGCCCCGTGGACCTGCTGCCTTTTTTGTTATTCGCCTTCGTTGCCTCTATTACTCCTGGCCCCACCAACCTGCTGGTGATGAGCAATAGCGCGCGCTTCGGGCTGGTCGCCGCTGCGCCGTTGATTGCCGCTGCCTGTGGCGCCGCCGCGTTGCTGGTGTTGCTGGTCGGCCTGGGCATTGGCGAAACCCTGACGCAGCACCCGCAGGTGCAACGGGCCATGGCCTGGTTTGGCATTGCCTGGCTGAGCTATATGGCTTGGCAAATATTCCGCAGCCCGGCGGTGGGGCTGGATAACGCCCAGCAGCAAACCGGCGAACGCATGAGCATGACCGCCGCGGCGGCGTTGCAAGTGGTCAACCCGAAACCTGGATGATGGCGTTGGCGGTGGTCGGCGTATTTGCCGCCCACGCCGCAGATAAAACCGGCCGCGTGGCGTTGTTGGCGTTGCTGTTCTTTGTGGTCGCGGTGCCGTGCATGGCGGCATGGGCCGCATTGGGACGTGGCGCTACCCGCTTCTGCCGGACCGATGTGGGGATGCAACGGTTTAATCGGGTGATGGCAGCGCTGTTGCTGGCGTCGGCCTGGTTGAGTTTGTTGGCGTAAAACGAGAAAGGGCGAACCGCTTGTGGCGGTTCGCCCTTTTGCGTCACGGCGCGACGGATGAGCGCCCCGTGACAGCAACCAAGTAGGTTGGGTTGAGCGTAGCGAAGCCCAACAAGACGACGCGTAAAACGCGTTGGGCTTCGCCTTCGGCTCAGCCCAACCTACAAGGTTGATTAGCTCGCACGCGCCATGTTTCTAAGCGCCTTCACCTGATCGTGATTGCGCTGAACGCCCTGACGTTGTTTCTCAAGAATGCTGCGCACGTTCGAAGGCAGGTCTTTTTCCAGCGCTTCTTTGTAGTGCTTGAGCGCCACGTCTTCACCGCGCTCGGCTTCGTTGAGAATGGCCTCTTCGCTATGGCCAGTCAGCACGCTTTTCAGGTTGACCCAGCCACGGTGCAAGGCACCGGCAGCGCTCGAACTGGTTTCCGGGTCGCCGCCCAGGCTGCGTACCAGCTGTTGCAATTCGCCGGCTGCGGCTGCGCACTCGGCCGAACGTTGGCTGAACAAGCCTTTGAGTTCGGCGTTTTTCAGATCTTCAGCACACTCGTGGAAACCTTTCTGACCGTCTTTGCTGGTTTCGATCAGGTTGTTGAGCAGCGAGATAGTGTCTTTGTTGTCCATGTTCAAATTCCTCTTTTGCGTCTCGGGCTTCAGGTAAAAGCCGTCAGATTGAAGTCAGCTGTGTATGCCGACCGCTCGGAAAAATGGAGTGGACGCTGTCGTCAAAGGTTCAGGTAAAACGCTGGCAGGCAGCGCCGGCAAGTGCCTGATATCACGCGGCAAACGCAGGCCACATGGGGCCTGCAACCGCTGGTCGCCGCCCAGGCTTTATGGCGTCTGTTTGGCCTTCTGGCGCTTGAGGAAATCGACTTTCCACTGCTCCATGCCCATAAATTCGGAGTCCAGATTGGCCTCTACCTGGTACTTCTCTTTGAGCACCGCAATGGCCTCGTGTTGCTCGGCGAGGAACTGGTCGAATCGCTGAATCAGCTCCGGGTGTTTGGTGCTGGAAAGGTTGAACGTGCCACGGGTGAACGGCAGCTTGGAGTCGAACACCAATGCGCCGGGCCGGGCGCGGATATTGTCGAGGTAGTAGGTGGCGACCACCACGTTGAAGTAGGCGCCGTCGGCTTCCTTCTTCAAGGCTAGCTTGATCATGCCGGGCAGGTCTTCGCTTGCGGTCAACTGGGTCTGCTTGGCGTCGATTCGCGCCTGGTAGGCCCAGGGCGTCCAGCCGCTGACGATAGCGAGGCGCTGCAGTTTTTCCACGCCCATGCCCTGCTGCATCGGCGGCACCAATACGCCATCCACGTAGTTCACCACAGCCTGGCTGTACTGCACGTTTTTGCCGGCTTTCTGGGTTTGCGCCCAGTTGGGGTTGTCGGGGTATTTGAAGTCCACGTCGCCTTGCAGCAGGGCCGGGAGCAACCGATCCACCGGCAGCGCGCGGTATTCCAGTTGAATGCCGGCCTTGGCGGCAAACAGGTCGAGCACCTCACGGGCAAAGCCGGAGTAGACACCCTGCTTGTCCGTGCTGAAGTGCGGCATAAAGGGCGAGTTTTCCACGCCGACCACGTAGGTTTGGGCGTTGGCGGTGGCCGCACAGAACGCGGCGATAAAACTGCAGACGAGCTTTCTCACGACAGGCTTCCTTTCTTGTTGTTGTGGAATTGATGGGTAGAGCGCAGCGAAACCCATGCTGTAGCGCCGCCCTACCCGCCCGTCATGCTCATAAACCGCAGCACCTGCACTTGCTCGTGCTGGGCGAAGTGATGGCGTTCGGGTTTCAGTTGCAGGGCGTTCACCAGCGCTTCACGCAGGCGCTGGCTGTCGCCGGGGTGGGCGCGCATCAGGTGTTTGAGGTCCAGCGCGCCTTCGTGGCCGAGGCACAGCACCAGCTTGCCTTCGGCGGTCACCCGCACGCGGTTGCAGTCGCCGCAGAAGTTATGGCTGTGGGGCGAAATAAAGCCCACCTGAGTGTCGCTGCCGACCACCTGCCAGTAGCGCGACGGGCCGCCGGTGACGCGGCTGCTGCGTACCAGGGCAAAGCGCTCTTCGATACGCGCGCGTACCTGGTCGCTTGAACAGAACGTGTGTTCGCGCTGGTGGCTGGTGATGGTGCCCAGGGGCATTTCTTCGATAAAGCTGATGTCCAGGCCACGGTCGACGGCGAACTGCACCAGATCGTGCACCTCGTCGTCATTGCGGCCTTGCTGCACCACGCAGTTGAGTTTGATGCGCTTGAAACCGGCGGCTTGCGCGGCGTCGATACCGGCGAGCACCTGGTCGAGTTTGTCGCGCCGGGTAAAGGCGGCGAAGCGTTCGCGTTGCAGGGAGTCGAGGCTGATATTCAGGCGCTTGACCCCGGCGTCCTTCAATTGCCCGGCCATCTCGATGAGCTGCGAACCGTTGCTGGTGATCGCCAGGTCTTCCAATTCGCTGCGCGCGCCAAGGCGTTCCAGCAAGCCGACCACACCCTTGCGCACCAGCGGCTCGCCGCCAGTGATGCGGATGCGCTTAACCCCCAGACCGATAAACGCATCGGCCACGTTGTACAGCTCTTCGAGGGTAAGAATCTGCGCGCGGGGGGCGAACTGCATGTCTTCGCTCATGCAGTAGGTGCAGCGAAAATCGCAGCGGTCGGTGACGGACAGACGCAGGTAGGTGATGCGCCGCCCGAAGGGATCGACAAGGCTGGCATCTGGAGCAAGCGGCAAGGACACGACGGATCTCCAACTGCTCAGGGAGCCGAAAAATTGTTGTTATGGAGTTAGCTGACCACGAGGTCAGGAATGTACCCAAAAACAGGGCAACGCGTATACAACATTTTGTCTGCCATTTATGCGCCACTACGTACGTTGAGCGCCGCGCAAACGCGGTGCTAGTATGCCCGACCACTCAGCAAGCCCATCGATGCGGTGCCACAGCAAAAAGAGTCTTTAGATGACCAGTATTCGCGAGCGCAACAAAGAGTTGATTCTGCGCGCGGCCAGTGAAGAGTTCGCCGACAAGGGCTTCGCCGCCACCAAGACCAGCGACATCGCCGCCAAGGCGGGCCTGCCCAAGCCCAACGTGTATTACTACTTCAAGTCCAAAGAAAATCTGTACCGCGAGGTGCTGGAAAGCATCGTCGAACCTTTGCTGGCGGCCTCGCAGCCGTTCAACCAGGGTGGCCAGCCGGCCGATGTGCTGCGCGCGTACATCCGCTCGAAAATCCGTATCTCGCGCGACCTGGCCTACGCCTCCAAGGTGTTCGCCAGCGAGATCATGCACGGCGCCCCGCACCTTTCCGCCGAGCAAACCGCCCAGCTCAACGAACAGGCCAAGCACAATATCAGCTGCATTCAGGCCTGGATTGATCAGGGCCTGATGGCCAAGGTCGACCCGCACCACCTGCTGTTCAGCATCTGGCCGCGACCCAGACCTACGCCGACTTCGATTGGCAGATCTCCATCGTCACCGGCAAGGCCAAGCTCGACGACGCCGACTATGAGCGGCGGCCGAGACGATTATTCGGATGGTGATTGGCGGGTGTGAGGTGAGTGAGGGGAGCATCAAGCCGGTGAAGGTTGCTGGGTAATTCGCTCCCTTCACGACTCTGGATCCCCGCCTGCGCGGCGGTCCGACGATTCGGGACGACGGAGATTTCCCTCACAACACCGTCATCCCGGCGCAGGCCGGGATCCAGAATGTCGGATAGATCGCCGATTACGGCCTAGCCAATATCCGCCTGCAACCCCACCGCCAACACCCCTTTCACCGCGCATTGCTCATCGATGTCCGAGGTATCGCCACTGATGCCGATGGCGCCGATCACCTGATTGTTCGCATCCCGAATCAGCACGCCGCCCGGCGCCGGAATCACATTGCCGTGCGCCAGGGTATTTACTGCTGCGATAAAGCTCGGGCGCTGCTGCGCGTCGCTGGCGATCTGCCGCGAGGCTTTCCCCAACGCCACTGCGCCCCACGCCTTGCCAATGGCAATTTGCGGACGCAGCAGGCTCGAGCCGTCCTCACGCAGTAGCGAAATCAAATGGCCGCCGGCATCCAGCACCGCAATGGTCAGCGGCGCCGTGGAAATAGCGCGGGCAGCGGACTGTGCTTGCGCAGTGATGCGGGTAGCGGTTTCAAGGGTTAACGCGCTCATGGTCGATCCTTTCTTGTAATTGGAAAGCGGTAGGAACACACCGAGGCAAGGCCCACGGTGCAATCTGAAGACGGCTTTAACTATCGCACCCAAAACAAAAAACGCAAGCAACAGATACAATCTTAGCGTTTTTTGTATACATACACAAAACCACCAACCCTTACCCTTCTACAACCCCCGCTAAAACAGGCGTTTTAAATCTGTTTTGCCTCGTTCTGAATTGCCCAAGAAAACTTGTTGACCGCAAAGTCATGCCCTGAATAGAATCTGCCGCAGCAAGTTGTATACAATTTAAGAACAAAAGAGGCACAACAAATGGCCAAAATGAGAGCAATCGAGGCAGCCGTCCTCGTGATGCGCCGCGAAGGCGTCGACACCGCGTTTGGTATTCCGGGCGCCGCGATCAACCCCCTGTACGCCTCGCTGAAAAAAGTCGGCGGCATCGACCACGTACTGGCTCGCCACGTGGAAGGCGCTTCGCACATGGCCGAGGGTTACACCCGTACCAAGGCTGGCAATATCGGTGTGTGCATCGGCACCTCCGGCCCGGCAGGTACCGACATGGTCACTGGCCTGTACAGTGCCAGCGCCGACTCCATCCCGATTCTGTGCATCACCGGCCAGGCGCCGCGTGCCCGTATGCACAAGGAAGATTTCCAGGCCGTCGACATCACCAGCATCGTCAAGCCGGTGACCAAGTGGGCGACCACCGTCATGGAGCCGGGCCAGGTGCCTTACGCGTTCCAGAAAGCTTTCTATGAAATGCGCAGCGGCCGTCCAGGCCCCGTGCTGATCGACCTGCCGTTCGACGTGCAGATGGCTGAAATCGAATTCGATATCGAAGCCTACCAACCGCTGCCGCTGAGCCGCCCCGCCGCCAACCGCACCCAGGCCGAAAAAGCCCTGGCGCTGTTGAACGACGCCGAGCGCCCTCTGCTGGTAGCCGGTGGCGGCATCATCAACGCCGACGCCAGCGACAAGCTGGTGCAGTTCGCCGAGCTGGTTGGCGTGCCGGTGGTTCCGACCTGATGGGCTGGGGCACTATTCCGGACGATCACCCGCTGATGGTCGGCATGGTTGGTCTGCAAACCTCGCACCGCTACGGCAACGCCACCCTACTGGAATCGGACCTGGTGTTCGGTATCGGCAACCGTTGGGCCAACCGCCACACGGGTTCCGTGGATGTGTACACCGAAGGCCGCCGCTTTATTCACGTGGATATCGAGCCGACGCAAATCGGTCGCGTATTCAACCCGGACCTGGGCATCGTGTCTGACGCCGGCGCCGCGCTGGATATGTTCATCACCGTGGCCCAGGAATGGAAAGCGGCTGGCAAGCTGAAAAGCCGTGCCGCCTGGCTGGATTCCTGCCACCAGCGCAAGCGCACCCTGCAGCGCAAAACCCACTTCGAAAACGTGCCGGTAAAACCACAGCGCGTTTACGAAGAAATGAACGAAGTTTTCGGCAAAGACACCTGCTACGTCAGCACCATCGGTCTGTCGCAGATTGCCGGCGCGCAGTTCCTGCACGTGTACAAGCCGCGTCACTGGATCAACTGCGGCCAGGCCGGCCCGCTGGGCTGGACCATTCCGGCAGCGCTCGGCGTGGTTAAAGCCGACCCGAGCCGCAAGGTTGTCGCGCTGTCTGGCGACTACGACTTCCAGTTCATGATCGAAGAATTGGCCGTGGGCGCGCAGTTCAACCTGCCGTACATCCACGTAGTGGTGAACAACTCGTACCTGGGTCTGATCCGTCAGGCACAGCGCGGTTTCGAAATGGACTACTGCGTGCAGCTGGCCTTCGAAAACATCAACGCGCCAGAGATCAATGGCTACGGCGTAGACCACGTGGCCGTTGCCGAAGGTCTGGGTTGCAAGGCCATTCGTGTGTTCGAGCCGAACGATATCCAGCCGGCACTGCGCAAGGCTCAGGAGCTGATGGCTGAGTACCGCGTACCAGTGGTGGTGGAAATCATCCTGGAGCGCGTGACCAACATCTCCATGGGTACCGAGATCAACGCGGTTAACGAGTTTGAAGACCTGGCGTTGACTGGGGCGGATGCGCCGACCGCGATCTCGCTGCTGGATTAAAAAGCGGCCCTCTCCCCCAGCCCCTCTCCCGCGAGCGGGCGAGGGGAGACAAGCGACCTCAGCGCCTACACAAAACTGTCCCCTCTCCCGCTTGCGGGAGAGGGCTAGGGAGAGGGGCCTTTGCCCTTCCCTCCCCAGCCAAATCGAGGAGAAGCTCCATGCCACGCTTTGCCGCCAACCTGTCCATGCTGTTCACCGAAGTGGACTTCCTGGACCGTTTCGACGCTGCTGCCCAAGCCGGTTTCAGCGGCGTTGAATACCTGTTTCCGTACGACTTCCCGGTCGAAGAAATCAAGGCCCGCCTGAGCACCCACAAACTGGAGCAGGTGCTGTTCAACCTGCCGGCCGGTGACTGGGCCAAGGGCGAACGCGGGATCGCCTGCCACCCTGATCGCGTTGAAGAATTCCGCGCCGGTGTGGACAAGGCAATCGCCTACGCCAAGGTACTGGGCAATACCCAGATTAACTGCCTGGCCGGTATCCGCCCTCAGGGTTGGACTGCGCCACCGTTGAAAAAACCTTCGTCGACAACCTCAAGTACGCCGCCGAAAAACTGCAAGCCGCCGGTATCAAGCTGGTCATGGAAATGATCAACACCCGCGACATTCCCGGCTTCTACCTGAACACCACCAAGCAGGCCCTGGCCATTCGCGAGAAGGTCGGCAGCGCCAACCTGTTCCTGCAATACGACATCTACCACATGCAAATCATGGAAGGTGATCTGGCCCGCAGCCTGGAAGGCAACCTGGCGGTGATCAACCACGTGCAGCTGGCAGACAACCCCGGCCGCAACGAGCCAGGTACTGGCGAAATCAACTACCGCTTCCTGTTCGCGCACCTGGACCGCATCGGTTACCAGGGCTGGGTCGGCTGTGAATACAAGCCTGCCACTACCACCGCTGCCGGCCTCGGCTGGTTAAAGACTCACAACGCCATCTAAGGAGAATTCCCATGGCTAAAATCGGTTTTATCGGCACCGGCATCATGGGCAAGCCCATGGCCCAGAACCTGCAAAAAGCAGGTCACACCCTGTTCTTCTCCGAGCACTTCGACAAAGCCCCGGCAGACCTGCTGGGCGAAAACGGCGTTGGCCTGGCCAACCCGAAGGAAGTGGCGCAGGAATCCGAATTCATCATCATCATGGTGCCGGATACCCCCCAGGTTGAAGACGTGCTGTTCCGTAAGGACGGCGTAGTTGAAGGCGCAGGCGCCGGCAAAGTGGTCATCGACATGAGCTCGATCTCCCCTACCGCCACCAAAGCGTTCGCCGAAAAAATCAAAGCCACCGGCGCTGCCTACCTCGACGCCCCGGTTTCCGGCGGTGAAGTGGGCGCCAAGGCGGCCACCCTGTCGATCATGGTCGGCGGTT
The DNA here is from genome assembly GCF_056174845.1 of Pseudomonas sp. CC11G. Classification (NCBI taxonomy): domain Bacteria; kingdom Pseudomonadati; phylum Pseudomonadota; class Gammaproteobacteria; order Pseudomonadales; family Pseudomonadaceae; genus Pseudomonas; species Pseudomonas sp. CC11G. Next base: position 48,995 of record NZ_JBWBZC010000008.1, on the reverse strand, counting down.
GCGAAAAAGCCTTCGAACGCGCGCTGCCGCTGTTCCAGGCCATGGGCAAGAACATCACTCGCGTTGGTGGCAATGGTGACGGGCAGACCGCCAAGGTCGCCAACCAGATCATCGTGGCCCTGAACATTCAGGCCGTTGCCGAAGCCCTGCTGTTCGCCGCCAAGAACGGCGCCGACCCAGCCAAGGTGCGTGAAGCGCTGATGGGTGGTTTCGCCGGCTCCAAGATTCTGGAAGTGCACGGCGAGCGAATGATCAAAGGCACCTTCGATCCCGGCTTCCGTATCAGCCTGCACCAGAAAGACCTGAACCTGGCTCTGGCCGGCGCCAAGGAACTGGGCCTGAACCTGCCAAACACCGCCAACGCCCAGCAAGTGTTCAGCACCTGCGCGGCCATCGGTGGCAGCAACTGGGACCACTCGGCACTGATCAAAGGCCTGGAACACATGGCCAACTTCTCGATCCGTAAGGATTAACGTCGTTTGTAGGTTGGATTCGTAGGTTGGGTTGAGCAAAGCGAAGCCCAACTTGGCCCCCGCCTGTTGGGCTTCGCCTACGGCTCAACCCAACCTACACACCGTGATCCTTCGGGATCTCGGTGACCCTTTTCGATCTGCCCGGCAAAGCGGTGTCACGGCCTGCGAGCCGGGTGGGTCGATTTCAGTCCACAGCCCTTGAGTACGAGAGCTGTGGACTGCAATCGATGTGCACCCATAACAAAAAAGAGCCTTGGAGTAGTCCCCGATGAGCCTCGACCCGAAAAGCCTGCTGCGCGACCTGTTCGCCACCGCAATCGACGCCGCCCACCCGCGCCAGGTACTGGCCGATTACCTGCCCAGCGATCGCAGTGGCCGGGTGATTGTGATCGGCGCCGGCAAGGCCGCCGCGGCCATGGCCGAAGTGGTGGAGCGCGAGTGGCAGGGCGAGGTGTCCGGCCTGGTGGTGACCCGTTACGAGCACGGCGCCAACTGCCAGAAAATCGAAGTGGTCGAGGCCGCTCACCCGGTACCCGATGACGCCGGCGAACGCGTGGCCCGTCGGGTGCTGGAACTGGTGAGCAATCTGCAGGAAAGCGACCGGGTGATTTTCCTGCTCTCCGGCGGCGGCTCCTCGTTGCTCGCCCTGCCCGCTGCCGGCATCAGCCTGCAAGACAAACAGGCCATGAACAAAGCCCTGCTCAAGTCCGGCGCGACCATTGGCGAGATGAACTGCGTGCGCAAGCACCTCTCGGCCATCAAGGGCGGCCGCCTGGCCAAAGCCTCCTGGCCGGCCAGCGTGTACACCTACGCCATCTCGGATGTACCGGGCGATGAAGCCACGGTGATCGCCTCCGGCCCGACGGTTGCCGACCCCACCACCTCGCAGCAGGCGCTGGCGATTCTGGCCCGCTACAGCATCGAGATCCCAGCCAACGTACGCGCCTGGCTGAACAGCCCGGAATCGGAAACGGTAAAACCCGGCGACCCGTGCCTGGCGCGCAGCCACTTCCAGTTAATCGCCACGCCGCAACAGTCGCTGGATGCCGCTGCCGCCAAAGCCCAGGCCGCCGGCTTGCCGACCCTGATTCTCGGCGACCTGGAAGGTGAGTCGCGGGAAGTGGCCAAGGTGCATGCCGGTATCGCCCGGCAGATTCAACTGCACGGCCAGCCGATCAAACCGCCGTGCGTGATTCTCTCCGGCGGCGAAACCACCGTGACCGTGCGCGGCAATGGCCGTGGCGGGCGCAACGCGGAATTTCTGCTGAGCCTGACCGAAAGCCTCAAAGGTCTGCCGGGCGTGTATGCCCTGGCCGGTGATACCGACGGCATCGACGGTTCCGAAGACAACGCCGGCGCGCTGATGACGCCGAGCAGCTACACCCGCGCCGCCGCGCTAAACCTGTCGGCGAGCGACGAACTGGATAACAACAATGGCTATGGCTACTTCGCGGCCCTGGACGACTTGATCGTCACCGGCCCGACGCGGACCAACGTCAACGATTTTCGCGCCATTCTGATTCTTGAGAAGCCTGCCCAATGAGCCTGCACAGCCCAAAAACCGATAAGAAAGTAAAAATTCTCGCCACCCTCGGCCCTGCCGTAAAAGGCGTGGATGACGTTCGCCACCTGGTGGAAGCCGGGGTGAACCTGTTCCGCCTGAACTTCAGCCACGGCGAACACGCCGACCACGCCGAACGCTACCAGTGGGTGCGTGAAGTGGAGCGGCAGCTGAACACCCCGATCGGCATCCTTATGGACCTGCAAGGGCCGAAACTGCGCGTGGGCAAATTCGCTGGCGGCAAGGTCAACCTCAACCGTGGCCAGGCCTTCCGCCTGGACCTGGACAGCACGCCAGGTGATGAGCGCCGGGTAAACCTGCCGCACCCGGAAATTATCGAAGCGCTGGAACCGGGCATGAGCCTGCTGCTGGACGATGGTCGCCTGCGCCTGGAAGTGACGCGCAAGCAGAACACCGGTGTCGACACGCTGGTGAGTGCCGGTGGCGAGCTGTCTGACCGCAAGGGCGTGAACGTGCCCGAGGCCGTGCTGCAACTGAGCCCGCTGACCAGCAAAGACCGCATCGACCTCGAGTTCGGCCTGCAACTGGGCGTGGACTGGGTGGCGCTGTCGTTCGTGCAACGCCCCGAAGACATCCTCGAAGCCCGCGAGCTGATCCAGGGCAAAGCCTTCCTGATGGCCAAGATTGAAAAACCATCGGCTGTGCACCACCTGGAAGAAATCGCCCGCCTGTGCGACGCGATCATGGTGGCCCGTGGCGACCTGGGCGTGGAAGTGCCGGCCGAGAACGTGCCGCGCATTCAGAAAGACATCATCCGCACCTGCCGCCAGCTGGGTAAACCGGTGGTGGTGGCCACGCAGATGCTCGAATCCATGCGCTTCTCCCCTGCCCCGACCCGTGCCGAAGTGACTGACGTCGCCAACGCCGTAGCCGAAGGCACGGACGCGGTGATGCTGTCGGCCGAAACCGCCTCCGGTGATTACCCGCTGGAAGCCGTGAGCATGATGGCCAAGATCATCCGCCAGGTGGAAAACGGCCCGGACTTCCAGGCCCAACTCGACGTGAGCCGCCCAAGCGCCGAAGCCACTGCCTCGGACGCCATCAGCTGCGCCATCCGCCGAATCAGCGGGATTCTGCCGGTGGCCGCGCTGGTGAACTACACCGAATCGGGCAGCTCCAGCCTGCGTGCATCCCGCGAGCGACCCAAAGCGCCGATTCTGAGCCTGACCCCGAACATCCAGACCGCCCGCCGCCTGACCGTGGCGTGGGGCATCTACTCGGTGGTGAATGCGCGGTTGAGCAAGGTGGACGAGATCACCACTACGGCGCTGGAAATCGCTCAGGCACAGAACATGGCCAAGCGTGGGGATACGGTGGTGATTACGGCCGGGATGCCGTTTGGGCAATCCGGGACCACCAATAGCCTGCGTATCGAAACCTTGCTCTGAACACAAAAGCTAGGGTTTCGGGGCTAGAGCCAGGCAAGGCGAAAGTTGGCTTTAAAGCGCAGCGTACTTAAGTACGTGAGCATTTAAAGCCGGCTTTCAACGCAGCATGGCCGACGACCCGGAAGCCGGACAGGAATACCCATATCCCATCTGGTTCATGCCAGTTAGGCGTCCTTCGTGCCCTCGTTGGGCGCCTTTTTTTATTTGAATCGTTGGGCTTCGCTGCGCTCAACCCAACCTACGGATTTGTAGGTTTGTAGGTTGGGTTGAGCAACGCGAAGCCCAACAGGCCACACCGACAATGACCCAATTCTCCTACGGCAAAGCCCTCCTAAACGGCTGCAGCCAAATCTTCCTCCAACAGCACACCGTGTTCGGCGCGCTGGTGTTGTTGGCCATCGCCATCGGCGCGCCCGACCTGCTCGGTGGCGCCCTGCTCGGTGGATTTGCCGCTGCCCTGGTGGCGCGGCGACGCAACTATGCCCAGGCTGATATCGATGCCGGGCTGTACAGCTACAACGGCGTACTGCTGGGCCTGATGCTGTGCCACCGCTTCGCCTGGTCGGCGCTGCTGCCGCTGTTGATCATTGCCAGCGCCGGCGCGTCCAGCCTGGTGCTGGAACGGCTGATGCGCGGCAACCGGCAACGCCAATGGCTGCCGGCTTTTACCGCGCCGTTTGTGGGCTTGAGTTGGCTAGTGCTGAGCTTGCTGCCGGCGACATTGACTCCACCGTTGCAACAGGCCGTCGCCAGCACGCCGGTGTTCGATGCGTTTGGTTTAGGCGCCGCACTGCTCAAGGGCGTGGGCCAGGTGATCTTTCTCGGCGAACCGCTGGCCGGCGCCATTTTGCTATTCGGTCTGTGTTTGGCCAGCCGCCGCGCGGCGCTATGGGCGGTGCTCGGTTCGGCTATCGGTTTGGCGTTTGCGTTGCAGCAGGGTTGGTCCAGCGCCAATGCGTTGAATGGGCTGTATGGGTATAACTGCGTGTTGGTGGGCGTGGCGCTGAGTCAGGTGTACCGCAATCCAGCGGTGATTTTGCTGGGCATTTTGCTGGCCCTGCCGTTGCAGCCGGGCTTTGCCGCGTTTGCGCTGCCGGAGCTGACGGCACCGTTTATTCTCGCGTGCTGGTTGGTGCAGGCGACGCATCGGACGTTGCGCAGAGGCGCCGAAGATTCACGGCCCAAGCGTATTTCGTAGGCGCCCATAAAAAAGCCGACCCTAAGGTCGGCTTTTCACACTCGCAAACGGATCAGTGCGCTACGCGGCTCGTGCCGTTAACGCTCATGATGCGCACGCGCTCGCCCACGCGGAAAATCTCGTTTTCCTGCACTTCCTGCACATAGGCACGCATGCTGCCGTCATCTTCCTTAACGGTGATTTCCACACCCTGGGCACGGGTCAGACCTTCTTCGGTCGCCGAACCCAGCAGGCCACCGGCCACGGCGCCGATCACGGCTGCCACGATGCTGCCTTTGCCGCCGCCAACGGTGCTACCGGCCACACCACCCACCACCGCACCTGCACCGGCACCGATTGGGGTTTTGGTGCCTTCGATTTTCACCGGACGCAGCGATTCGATGGTGCCCATACGCACGGTTTGCACGGTGCGCGCTTCATCGCGGGAATAGGAGTCGCCTGTCAGGCTGGACTGGCAACCGGTCAGAGCCAGCGCCGCAACCGTGAACGACGCGATCAACAAAACAGACTTACGCATAACGGTACCTCCGGGAGATGACAAGCTATTAGACAGCGCCACTCAGGGCGCTGTCACGGCCGCGCAAGAATAATTCTCGGCTGGACCGAACGGCTCTACTCAGGGTGCCAAACGCTCACGCACCCAGTTGCCGTTTTCTAGACGATAGTTCAAACGGTCATGCAGGCGACTGGCGCGCCCTTGCCAGAACTCGATGCGGTCGGGCAACAGACGATAACCGCCCCAATGCGGCGGGCAGGTGGGCGCCTGGTCGAGGAACCGCCGCTCGGTATCGGCCAGCAAACCTTCCAGCTCGGCACGGTCGGCAATAACCCGGCTTTGCGGCGATGCCCAGGCACCGAGGCGGCTGCCCAGCGGGCGCACCTGGAAGTAGTCGTTGGACTCATCGCTACTCACCTTCTCCACCCGCCCTTCAATGCGCACCTGACGCTCCAGCGCCGGCCAGAAGAAGGTCATGGCCGCAAACGGGCGCGCGTCGATTTGCTCGCCCTTGGCACTGTCGTAGTTGGTGAAGAAGGTAAAGCCCTGGTCGTCGAGGCTTTTCAGCAGCAGCACGCGGCAGTGCGGGCGGCCGTCGGCGTCGACGGTGGCGAGGGTCATGGCGTTGGCTTCTACCGGCAGTTGCTCGGTGTTACGCGCATCGCTGAACCATTGCTGGAACAAGGCCAGGGGCTCGGCCGGGGCTTGCGCCTCGGTGAGCCCGTCGCGGGTGTAGTCTCGACGCATATCGGCGAGGTTGGCGGTCATCACGCAGCTCCTGGATCAAGGATGGGCAGCGGACAGCGTTAGGGCTTGTCCGTGCTCGCAGCCTGCACCGGATTATTCTGCGCCACTTTGACCGAAGTCGGCTTGGCGGCAACTGGAGGGGTGGTCGCGGGCTTGGTGGTCGCCGGTTTGGCCGCGGTTGGTTTCGCTGCTGCTGGCTTGGCGGCCGGCTTCTTCGCGACGGTCGTCGGCTTGGCGGCCGGCTTGGCAGCGGCTTTTTTCACAGCCGGTTTGGCGGCAGTTTTGGCCGGCGCTACAGCAGGCGCCACGTCGTTACGCACCAGGGCTTGGGCCGCAGGCACCGGAGCCGGCTGGGCGTACTTGGCCAACAAGGCGGTCATGGTGTCTTGCGGGGTCAGCATGATTTCCACGCGACGGTTCAGGGCGCGGCCTTCCGGGCTGTCGTTGGCGGCACGCGGCAGTACCGAACCAAAACCACGCACCATCAAGCGATCATTTTTCAGACCACTCAAACGGAAAATGGCGGTCACGGCGCGGGCGCGTTCCAGGCTCAGCTCGCGGTTACGGTTTTCTTCACCGGTTGGGTCGGCATGGCCAAGAATCAGCACGGCCACTTGCTTGTCGTTTTCCACCAGCTTGGCGACCCGGCTGATCGGGCCGAGGGTGATGGGCATCAGCATGCTTGGGCGATCAGGGTTGAACGAGGAGTCCACCGGGGCGGAGACCACCAGCAGGTTTTCCCGGCGTTCGAGTTGGAATTTGCTGCCATCGAGTGCTTCACGCAGGCGCGGTTCGTACTGGTCCATCCAGGCCTGGGTAATTTTCGGGTCGGGCATTGGGACGGCGGCCTGGGTTTCAGCCTTGTCGTCACCAAACGGCCACCACCAGTGCTTGCCGGATTCGGCCTTGGCGGCGCTGGCTACTGGCGGTTTGGCAGAAGAAGCATCGGGGGTTTCAGGGGAAGAAGCACAACCAGCAAGAGCGGCGCACAGCGCCAACGCGAGAGCAGACTTGATAGGAAACATTGGAACCTCAAAACACAAAAAAATAAGCTCAAGAACCAGGCGGCCCACGCTCTCTGCCTGGGAGGGCGCTATGGCCGGAACCGGTTCGCGTAGCTGGCTGCTTCTAACGGGCAGCCATGGCAACGGTGCAGCGGCAAAGATGATCACAATTGACGAACCCGGTTATGCACTACGCCGGGCCCGCCCCCAATGTAAGCAACTTCGTTAAATCACAATCGCAAAAACTATAGGCACTGACCTAGGGTACGCGCCAACTTCTGCGCCCGTGGGTCCATCAATACGTAAGGCCCGAGGGTGTTGGTGACGAAGCCGAAAGCCACCTTACACTCAGGGTCGGCAAAACCGATAGAACCGCCAGCGCCGGGATGACCAAAGGCACGTGGCCCCAGGCCATACGTAGCGTTGGGTACGTCTGGTTGGTCGAGCATGCAGCCAAGGCCAAAACGGGTTTGGGTGAGCAGGGTTTTGTCTTCGCCAATGCTGTGTTCGCGGGTCAGTTCGGCGAGCAATTCGCTATCGAGCAACTGGCCCTTGAGCAAGCCGGTATAGAAACCGGCGAGACTGCGCGCGTTACCGTGGCCATTCGCCGCCGGCTGCTGCATGCGCCGCCACTCGGGCTTGTTGGTGCTGGTCATGATCGACGGCGGGTTGGCGAATGCGCGGGTGGTCATGGACGCCGGCTCGCTCATCATGGTTTTCAGCAGGCGCTGGGCCGAAGCGTCGCCCAGGTTGCCTTTGCCACGCGCTACGTCGCTCACCCGGTAAAATTCCTGATCGGGCAGCCCGATATGGAAATCCAGCCCCAATGGCTTGACGGTGCGGGCGACGATGGATTCGCCCGGCCCTTTGCCGTCTACCCGGCGCAACAACTCACCGACCAGCCAGCCATAGGTGATGGCGGCATAGCCGTGACCTTCACCGGGCGTCCACCACGGAGTTTCGGCGGCCAGGGCGGCGGTCATGGTGTCCCACTGGTAGAGCGCTTCGGGCGGCAGCATCTCGCGCACGGCCGGTACGCCGGCACGATGGCTGAGCAGCTGACGCAGGGTGATTTTGTCTTTGCCGGCAGCGGCGAATTCGGGCCAGACCGACGCCACGGGGGCGTCCAGAGCCAGCTTGCCCTCGCCCACCAGTTGCAGGGCAGCAACGGCGGTGAAGGTTTTGGTGCAGGAAAACAGGTTGGCGATGGTGTCGGTGTTCCAGGCGTGCTCGCCGTTTTTATCGGCCATGCCGCACCAGAGGTCGATCACGGTCTCGCCGTCGACTTGTATGCACAGCGCGCCACCGCGCTCCTGGGGATCGTCAAACAGGGCGGCGAACGCCTCTTTGACCGCTTCGAATTTAAGATCGAAATAGCCTTGAACTTGCACGCTCAACTCCTTGGGCCATACACAGTGGGTGGGCATTATTGGGCGCCCACCGCACTCGGAACACCATCTTAATAACGGGGCCGAATACCTCTGCAGGCCTTAGCCGCGGCCACCGCCGGCGCCGCCAGCACCCGCACCGCCAGCACCGCCGCCGGGGCCGCCATGGCCACCGGCACCGGCACTGGCGCCGCCTTTGCCTTCACCACCTTTGCCTTCAGCGCCTTTACCCTTGCCCTCACCGCCTTTACCACCATCGGCCTTGGGCGCGACGGTCTCGGCAGGGGCAGCCACGGCCACCGGCTTGAGCACGGCTTGCAGGGCGTCGAAGTTGGCTTTGCGCACGGCTTTGATGAAGCCGTCAAACGGCCGGTCGGTAATGGCCACGAGACCGAAGTGACCGTTTTCACCGTCGAGCAGGCGGCCGGTAACCGGTTGGTCGAGGTATTGGAACAGGTGGGTGCCGACGATCATCGGCTCCTTGGTCGCCTCTTCCACGAAGTGCGCGTAGGCCGGGCCGCGCTGCTCTTCGTTGTACACCTCGCTCACGCCACCCCAGAACGGGCCACGGTCGCGGGAACCGAAGTGGAATTCAGTGACCAGAACTGGTTTATCCAGGGTTTTCAGCGCGGCGAAGTCATACCCGTGCTGCGGCTCCTTGGTATAGAAGTTGAAGCTCAGCACGTCGCAGTACTGCGCGCACGAGGCCACGGCTTCCGGGTTGCTGGCGGCGAAACGGCCGCCCAGCAGCAGGTGGTTCGGCGCGTGCCAGTTGAGGGCGTCGTCGATGGTCTTGAAGTAGGTGTCGGCGAACAGGCGCTGGAACTGCTGCATATCCGCTTCGATAGCCGGGTGCTCAGGGTTCGGGCGCGGCGCTTGGAAACCCGGGTCTTCCATCAATTCCCAGGCCGGCAACTCGATACCCCAGGCTTTGGACAGGCCGTCCTGGTTGCGGTACTTGTCACGCAGCATTTTCAGGAACGCGCGTTTGGCCGGTACGTCGGTGGTCAGGTTCAGAGTGCCGTAGGCCAACGCGTAACGGGCATTCGGGTCGTTGGCCGGGCCGGCCCAGGCCAGTTCGTTGTCGGCGAAGAAGCCGATCAACCACGGGTCGTCGCGGTGGTCGCGGGTAGCGATGGCCACGGCGCGCTCGGCAGCCATGGCGAAACGCGGGTCGAACGGGTCAGGCATGCCGCCCCACCAATCCACACCGGTGCTGATGGTTTTGTAGTCGCCACTGATGGACAGTGGCAGCGTGTACGGCATGCGCTTGGCCGCGGCCAGCGACGGGTCGCTCCAGTTGCCGACGGTGTTGAAGCCCCAGGCTTGCAGGCGGTCCAGGGTGTTCTGGGTCCAGCGCGGGGTGTCGAAGCTCTTGGTCACGCACATTTCTTCCGGCGTAACCGGTTTTGCCTCGGCAACCGGCGCGGCGGCGGCCGGTGCAGGTGTCTCGGTCACGATCTGGTTGCCCGCTTCATCAACCGGTGCTTCGGGGTCGTCTTCGCTGACCACCTGCGCGCTGCTCTTGTCCGCCAGGTCGGCGCACTTCTGCTGCGGCCAGGTGCGTTGCAGGTTGGCGCGGTAGAAGTCGAACCAGCGACCCTGGTCGAAGTTGCGACCCTTGGCGGCGCCGGTGTCGGCCCGGCTGCTGCTGCCACCGTAGTAAGCGGCCAGCGGCTCGCCGTCTTTGGGCAGGCCGGTGAACATGGTTTCGCGGCCTTCTACATAGGTGGCGCTGTTGCCGGCGCTGACGGTATTCACGCCCAGCGAATAGAACGGATGGCCTTCGGGCGTGACCAGGAACCAGCGGCCATCGCGTTTTTCGGTACGGAAAAAGCCCGAGGCTTCGAAGGTCGGGCCGCCAAGCAGGCCGCCGTATTGGTCGGTTTCACCGCGTTTTTCCAGCCAGCCCTTGAGCTGAGCAGCTTCTTTACCCGCGGCGGCTTTCAGTTGGTCGTCGCTGCCGACCTTTTCCGGCCACTGGCTGCGGGTGTACTGGCCGTAGGCATCGACGATGCCGGTGTACAGCTGCTGTTGGGTTTCATCGCCTTCACGCACACCGAAGCGGCCGAGCAGCACGCTTTGCGGCACGTCCGGACGGCTCATGTAGATGCCCACAGCGGTGACTTTGCTCAGGTCCAGGTCGCCTTCCACGGTGTCGGCGAGAATCACCCGCTGACCGTCCACGGTCCACGGCATCGCCGGGCCGGCGCGCATGCCCTGGGCGCGTGGCGAGGTGGCGTGCAGGGGAATCAGCAGGTTTTGCGCCGGGCCGGCTGGCAGGGCGATACGGCTGGTAAGCACCTTGCCGTCGCTGCTTTCCATACGGATGTCGAGGGTCAGCGCCCAGTCCATGGCGTTCTGGATACGCAGGGTCATGACGTTGGCTTTGGACCAATCCCACGCGCCGTTCTGCGGGGTCAGGCGCAGGTTGGGGTTATCCGACGGGTTGAACGTCACGCGGCGCATCGGCTCGCTTTCGGCGGCCAATTCGGCAGTCAGCGAAGGCAGGCTGGTGTTCTGCGTCTGCACCTGCACCACATCGGCGGGGCTGACGAAGTTGAATAGCGTCTGTTGCTCGGCGGCCAGCGCCAGGGGGGGCGCTGCAACCATCAAGGCGAAAATACCGGGCAGTGAACGGCGAATCATGTGACGGGCTCTCCTAAACAACCAGCCAATAGACAGCAGACTTCGAATTTGATGCTGTCTTAAGTAATTTCTCGGCGAAACGGGGGCAAGGCATTGAGAATGGCCTTGCCGTAGCGCTGGGTTACAACGCGTCTATCCAAAAGCGTAATAGTGCCGCGATCGGCCTCGGTACGCAGTAAGCGACCGCAGGCTTGCACCAGACGCAGTGAAGCATCCGGCACGGCGATTTCCATAAATGGGTTGCCGCCACGGGCCTCGATCCATTCGGCGAGGGCCGCCTCTACCGGGTCATCCGGCACGGCAAAGGGAATCTTGGCGATCACCACGTGTTCGCAGTACGCGCCGGGCAAGTCCACCCCTTCGGCGAAACTGGCCAGGCCGAACAGCACGCTGGCCTCGCCGTCATCCACCCGGGCTTTGTGCTTGTTCAAGGTTTCCTGCTTGGACAGGTTGCCCTGAATAAACACGCGCTTGCGCCACTCGCGGTCTACGCCGTCGAAGACTTCCTGCATCTGTTTGCGCGAAGAAAACAGCACCAGCGTGCCGCGCGAACCTTCCACCAACCCCGGCAACTCACGAATGATCGCGGCGGTGTGGGCGGCGGCGTCACGCGGGTCGGCTTTAAGGTCGGGTACGCGCAGCACGCCGGCGTCAGAGTGATGAAACGGGCTTGGCACCACGGCCGTCACCGCCACTTTGGGCAAGCCGGCACGCATACGGAAGCGGTCGAAGGTGCCCAGTGCGGTCAACGTGGCCGAGGTCACCAGGGCGCCGTAGGCGACGTTCCACAGATTGCGCCGCAGGGTTTCGGCGGCGAGGATCGGGCTGGCGTTCACTTCGATATCGAACATGGCGCCGCCTTCGGCCAGGGTCAGCCAACGCGCCATGGGCGGGCTTTCCTGCGGGTCTTCGGCGGTAAAGGCCAGCCACAGTTCCCAGTTGCCTTGGGAGCGCGCCAGCAGGCTGCCAAACAGCGGGTACCACTCTTCGGCCTGGTGGCTGGCGATGCCGATGGTGGCTTCACCATCCATGGACTTTTTCAGCAGTTCGGTCAGCCCGGTGAACAGATCGGTAAGCCGCGAGAAGCCTTTTTTCAGCTCCAGGCCCATCTCGGTGAGGTGCTCGGGCACCACGCCGCCAACGAAGCGGTGGCGCGGGCGCTCGCGGCCTTCCATGTCTTCGCCGGCCTTGAAGTCGGCCAATTGTTCGCAAGCGTTGAACATGAACTGCTGCTGGGTGCGGATCTCGCGGGCCAAAATCGGCACCTGCTCGATCAACCGACCGAGGTCACCGGGCAGCGGGTTTTGCGCCAACAGTTTGGTGAGGTTCTTGGCCGTCAGCTCCAGCCAGTCGGCGGTGGAACGCAGGCGGGTGTAGTGGGCGAAGTGACCGATGGCCTTGTCGGGCAGGTGGTGGCCTTCGTCGAACACGTAGAGGGTGTCGCGCGGGTCAGGCAGCACGGCGCCGCCGCCAAGGGCCAGGTCGGCCAGCACCATGTCGTGGTTGGTGACGATGACATCGACTTTGCCCATGCCTTCACGGGCTTTATAGAAGGCGCAGGTCTGAAAATTCGGGCAATGGCGGTTGGTGCACTGGCTGTGGTCGGTGGTCAGGCGCGCCCAGTCGGCGTCTTCCAGGGCTTCGGACCAGCTGTCACGGTCGCCGTCCCATTTGCCGCCGGCGAGTTTTTCCACCATTTGGGTGTAGAGCTTCTGGTTGCCTTGGTCGACTTCGATCTTGAAGCCTTCTTCCTCGAACAGCGCCGCCGTGGCGTTCTGCGACTCGCCTTCCTGCATCAGGATGTCCAGCTTGGACAGGCACAGGTAGCGCCCGCGCCCCTTGGCCAGGGCGAAGGTGAAGCTCAGCCCGCTGTTACGCATGACCTCGGGCAAATCCTTGAACACGATCTGCTCTTGCAGCGCCACGGTGGCGGTGGCGATCACCAGACGTTTGCCGGCGGCTTTGGCGAGCGGAATGGTGGCCAGGCTGTACGCCACGGTCTTGCCGGTACCGGTGCCGGCTTCCACGGCTACTACGGCCGGGTCGCTGCTGCGCCGGCCTTCGTCGTCGACCTTGATGGTGCCCAACACCTTGGCGATCTCGGCGATCATCAAACGCTGGCCATAGCGCGGCTTCAGCCCTTTGGCTTCGAGAAAGCGGGAGTAGGCGCCCTGGATCTGGGACTTGATTTCGGTACTGAGCACGGAGGGTTCTGCGAGGTAAGCGGGCTGGATAAATTTTCAGTGGTCAAACTGGGCGGCTATGATAGCGCGCGTTTTGCTAACCGCCGACCGGAGATTGTGAATGACTGTATATGCCCTGCTCTACGCCCTGCATGTTTTGGCTGCCGTTGTCTGGGTGGGGGGCATGTTCTTCGCCTGGATGGTGCTGCGCCCCGCCGCCGTTACCGCCCTGGAGGCCCCGGCGCGTCTGCGTTTGTGGGGCGAAGTGTTTCCCCGTTTCTTTCTGTTTGTATGGGTGTGTGTGCTGGTGTTGCCGATCAGCGGCGTGGGCATGCTACAGCTGCATTTTGGCGGTTTCGAGACAGCGCCCAAGTATGTGCAGGTGATGATGGGCCTGTACCTGGCGATGATCGCGCTGTTTATCCGGATTCAGGCGTTGCTGCTGCCGGAGCTGAAACGGGCGATTGCAGCAGAAGACTGGCCGGCAGGTGGCGCCGTGCTCGGCAAGATTCGCCGGTTGGTGGGGTTTAATTTGTTGATTGGGATGGTGGTGGTGGCGGTTGCCGCCACGCGAGTCACGTTCTAATTCATCTTTTCCAGGAGTCGAGGCCGGGCGGCGATCCGATCAGCCTCGACAGCCGTTACTGGATTCTGACCAGATTGAAACTACCCGCGCTGCCATTGCCGCCCGGCTGCCCGGCCTGACCGGGCTTACCGGCCTTGGCTCCATCGGCACGGTACACCAGGCAGCCTTTCGACGCCCCGCCCTGCCCGCCTTTGCCGGCTTCGCCCGCCGCACCGCCAACACCGCCATCCAATTTCACGGTCAGCAGGTTTTCGGCCACCGAGGCCGGCACTTCCAGCCGCACCTGGCCGCCGGCCGCGCCGGTCTGGCCGTTGCCGCCGTTCTGCCCGTCGTAGCCTGCTTCAGCAGTGCCCCAGGTGCAGCCGGGTGCTTTGCCGTCGGCGCCGTCCAGGCCTTGGTAACCAGGCGCGCCAATACCGCCGCGCACGTCGATGGTCAACTCGCCGACCACCACCTGCTCCAGCCGCAGGCTCAGGTTACGGCCGGGCGAAGCCGGTTTTTCAAAGCTGCCGCTGGCGCCACGGGCGTTGATATGGGCGCCGGTGGCCAACTCGCCGCGGCGGGCTTCGAGGCGGAAAGGCTCAGGGCTGGGAGCAATGGCGATATGGGCGTCGCGGCCCATGCGCAATTCGCCTACGCGAATTTCGGTGACGGTCGGCGGTACCACGAGGGTGGCAGAGTCGGCAATTTCCAGGCGGTCGAGCAGCAACGTGCTGGTGGCCGTCGGCAGGCGCAGCAACGAGTTGGAAGCGACTTTCACTTCAACGTCGGCCTGGGCCAGCGCACTGGTGAGCAGCAACGGCAAGGCGAAACCGGTGAGCAGGACCTTATGCATGCTGCACCTGCGAATCGTCGTTGGCGGCGGGCGGAGTATCGACAGGTGCCTCGGCAATCACGTCGGCAACCGGCTCAGGCGCTACCTCGGCAACGGCTTCAACCGCGGGTTCAGCCGCCGGCTCAGACAGGCCATACAGATGAAAGATGCCAAACAGCAGCACCTGCACACGGTGCACATTGAGGTTCGGCAGGCCGCGCAGGCGATTGCCAAACAACCCCAGTTCCACAACGTGGGCCAGCAGCACCAAGCCGCCGAGCACATCAAGCAGCAGATCCACCGGCTTGTTCAGCGGGCTGATCAGGTTGACCAGCACCAGCAACCAGAACACCGCCACGGCGGTTTTCCCCACCTGCAAAAACACCTTCATGCCACCGCCCCCTTCTTATTGTTTGGTCGTCGCGCACCTTACTCTTTTGCACGCGACTGAAACTAGCGTACCGCTAAAAAAACAACGGAGGCTCTAGGCCCCCGCTGGTTGTTTACATCGCTCGCTAACGACAGTGCCCTAGCGGCTTTTATGGTGACTCTATTGCTTAGTGCGAGACGTGCAGTTCCACGCGTCGGTTCTGCGCGCGGCCGCCGTCGGTGTTGTTATCGGCCACCGGCTGGCTTTCGCCGTAGCCTACGACTGACAGTTTCTGGGCGGGAATGCCCTGGCTGCCGAGGAAGTTGGCCACGCTCTGTGCACGGCGCTCCGACAGTTTCTGGTTATAGGCATCCGAGCCTTTGCTGTCGGTATGGCCGGCCACTTGCACGCTGACCAGGTTGGCGCCCGTCAGGCGTTTGCTGATTTCCACCAAGGCGCTTTTGGCGCTCTCGCTCAACTCGGCGGAGTCAAACGCGAACAACACATCCCCTGCATCGCTAAGCACGATGGTTTCGGTTTGCGCGGGTGCGGGGGCAGGTTCAGGTGGGGGTGCCGGAGCAGCCGCAGGGTATTGCGGCAATGGGCAACCACTGGTGTTTACCGGGGTGTTGGCTGGGGTATCGGCGCAGACGTCACGGCGATCGTGAACTCCATCGGAGTCCTCATCACCGTCAGCGCATAGCAGATCAAACCGAAAACGGTACAAATGGGCCAGTTCCCCTGATTGACCACGGCATCCCCGTTACTGGACGTCGATACGCAACCAGATAGAACACTGCTGACCAGAAGAATGGGTACCGTTACCCGTAAGGATAAGGTTGGCATTTTATAGTCTCCTGAGTCACCGGCGAGTGCCGGTAACTCAGAAGTAAAGACCCGCAAACCGCGCCGCACAAGGCGTACAGCGCAGTATTCACGGGGAACTAACGGTGGATTTGATTTCCACGCGACGGTTCAGCTGACGGCCATCAGCGGTTTTGTTGTCGCTACAGGCTGGCTTTCACCGGCACCGACCACGTCTACGACGTTATTCGGCGATACGCCATTGGCCACCAGATAGTCAGCCACGGACTGCGCGCGGCGTTCCGACAGTTTCTGGTTGTAGGCGTCCTTACCGACGCTATCGGTATGCCGCTAACAGTCAGCTTGGCATTCGGCGCTTCGTTTTTCAGGCGCGTGGCAATGGTGTCGAGCTTGGTTTTGTCGGTAGCGGTGAGCTTGGCCGAGTCAAACTCGAACAGCACGTCACGCACCACGATCACTTCATCTTCAACCACTACAACTTGCTCTTGTACTTCCTCAACTACAGCCGGTGGTGGGCAACCATTGGCATCTACGTGGGTGCCAGGCGGGGTGCCCGGGCACTTGTCACGGCTGTCTGGCACGCCGTCACCGTCTTCATCGCCGTCGCCATGGCTCCAGCAATACCCGGCGGCCAATGCGGCGCCACCTAATGCGCCCCAGCCAGCCCAGGATGAACTTTCAATCGCGCCCAACGCGGCGCCACCGACACCACCAACCGCTGCACAGGTTGGCCAATCGGTTTTCTGTAAACGGCGCAGCCGGTCAGCAACGTACTCAACAAGATCAGGGGTACTGCAGTCCGTTTAATGCTCATATGCACAGTCTCCTCATGGGATCGGCGTAAACCGACACTCTGGGATTAAAGACGGCAGTTTTAGAATCCGCCAGCACTAGGCCATACCGCTGCATCAAGCTAGGCTTGTCGCTCACGTTCGAGGATTTTCGATGACTGAAGGTTTTTCTGCGCGCACGCCGCAACAGGCCGTGGCCGCGCTTCTGGATCGCTACGCGCCGGCTCGCTTGCTGGTGGTCGGCGCGGTTGATTTTCCCGCCGTACAGGCCTTCCAACAGGCGCACCCCGACAGCGTTTGTTCCTTTGCCCCGGCCGGCCCGTTGCCGGCGGACCTGGCGGCGCAGCGGTTCGACCTGGCCCTGATCGCCGATTGCCTAGAGCACCTGCCCAAGCGCAATGGCCTGGAACTGCTCGGCGGCATCCGCAATCTGAATGCCAGTCGCCTGGCCGTATTGGTAGACCTGCCCGCCTGTGGCCTGCACGACACCGATTTGTACGCGCTGGCTCTACAGGCCAGCGAACGGTTCAAACGTGAAGAACAGGTGCTGACCCTGTTCACCTACGACCTGCGTGAATACAAACAGGTGCCGGACTGGCTCAACGCCAAGTTCTGGGCCAACCCGCAAACTTCGGAAAGTACTGGTGGTAGCAACCATGCCCCCTTCCTCCGCAACTGAAACAGCTTGCCCATGCGGCAGCGGCAATTTGCTCAGCGCCTGCTGCGGCCATTACCACGACGGCACGCCGGCACCGAGTGCCGAAACCCTGATGCGTTCGCGCTACAGCGCGTATGTGCTGGGCAAGATCGACTACCTGAAAACCACCACCCTGCCCGCGCAGCAAGCCGAGCTGGACACTGTGGCTATGCAGGTCTGGAGTGCGCAGAGCACCTGGCTGGGGTTGGAAGTAGAAGGAGCCGAAGTGCACGGCGGCAAGCCGGAGCACGCCTTCGTCACCTTTACCGCGCGCTGGCATGACGAGAATGGCGAGCACGCCCATCGCGAGCGTTCGGGTTTGTGCAGAACGGCGGGCGCTGGTACTTCATCGATAGCACCGTGCCGTTGAAGGCGACGCGCAATGATCCGTGTCCATGTGGCGGCGGATTGAAGTTCAAGAAGTGTTGCGCGGGGTTTGTTTGACCTTCGTTGGGCTTCGCCGGCGGCTCAACCCAACCTACGCACGAACGTAGGTTGGGTTGAGCACAGCGAAGCCCAACAATCACCGTAAAAAAGCCCGCATTCGCGGGCTTCTTTTATTCCTGCAATTTCAAATGCGACACATCCGGCGGCGGCCCGGCCGGTGCGGTCTTGGCTTGGCCCATATCGCTGCCGCTGGCGCCAGGCTGAATTGACTGAGGTCGACCTTCGGCGCCTGCGGCTCGGCTTCTCATCCTGCAGATCGACACCCACCGGAGCAATGCCAAAATCCGGCGCCTCTACGTCGCTGAAGGCGGCCATATATTCATCACGCGGCGCTACCACCAACGGTTTGGGCGCACCGGCGGCAACCGGAGCCGCTACAGGCGGCGGCGGATCGTAAGGTGGCGGAGGCGCCATTTCCACTTCTTCGATTTCCACCGCATCCATGTCGCAGACTTCGACCAGCGCCCCGGCACGTTCAATAGTCGCGCGGTATTTTTCGGCGGCGGCTTCGTCGAGGTTGTTCTTGATCACCAGGCGCCGGCCCGAGAACAGCAAGGCAATGCGCTGGGCATCGGCCTGGAACAGCTTGGCCATATTGGCTTTCACCAGGTCCAACTGGGCGCCGGGCACCAATTGTCCGGAGAAGGCAATCTCGTAGCGGCTCATGGGTGCTCTCCTGTGCGAGTCAGTCCTGTCCGATTGAGCTTCAAGTATGGCGTAGATTTTTTTACATAAACAACAGGTTGCCCGAAGGCTGCGGGTTGCGACACACTCGGGCCACAAGGAGTACGCCATGCGGCAGCACGCCACGCTCAGTAAACACATCGCGATAATTTTTCTGCTCGGCCTGTTTTCAGGCTTGAGTGGTTGTTCGTGGTTTGCCGGCGACCTGCAAGACCCAAGCGTCGAGCTGATGAAAGTGGATGTGGTGAAAGCCAGACTCACGGAGCAGGAATTTCTTCTGCACCTGCGTCTGGACAACCCCAACGACAGCGACATGCCCATTCGCGGCCTGACCTTCACCCTCTATCTCAACGACATCAAGCTTGCCGACGGCGAGGCCGATGTGTGGACCACCGTGCCCGCCAACGGCCACCGCACCCTCAAGGTTCCGCTGCGTACCAACCTCTGGCGCCACCTCAAGCCCATCGCCAAAATGCTGGAAAAACACGACCAGCCGATCCGCTACCGCTTCTACGGCGTGGCCGATACCGGGGTGGTGTTCGGCTCGAGCGTGCACCTGGAGCGAAATGGCGAGATAATTCCCGGCGATTTTATTCCGGAGTAACCCGCTGATGAGCAACGAACCCCACGTCCACGGTCCTGACTGCGCCCACGACCATGATCACGACCACCACCATGATCACGGCCATGTACACGGCCCGGACTGCAACCATGGGCATCAAGAGCCTGTGCGTAACGCGTTGAAAGACGTCGGCCGCAATGACCCCTGCCCATGTGGCAGTGGCAAGAAATTCAAGAAGTGCCACGCGGCGTAACTGAGCGATCGGCTGCGCGTCGGCATTGCTGCGTTGAAATGACTTTTTGAATGCTCATTGGCTACAGCCAACTGCGCTTCAAAAAGCCATTTCGCCTTGCACTGCTCTAGCTCGCTCGATCTCGAGCTGCGTCGAGATGGATCGGGTATTGAAAAAACAAAAGCATCGAGGCTAAAGCCTCTCCCACATGGACCGAGTAACCTGTGGGAGAGGCTTTAGCCTCGATGCTTTTTGCTATCTGAACCTAACCCGCTCTCTCCAGTCAGTTGCATACATGCCTTAACGGAGCTTCCCGATGATCGATCTGTATTACTGGACCACGCCCAACGGCCACAAGATTTCCCTGTTTCTCGAAGAAGCTGGCCTGCCGTACCGGGTTTTTCCGATCAACATCGGCAAGAACGAGCAGTTCCAACCGGACTTTCTGAAGATCTCCCCCAACAACCGCATCCCCGCCATCGTCGATAACGAACCGGCCGACGGCGGCGAGCCGCTCTCGGTGTTTGAGTCCGGCGCCATCTTGCTGTACCTGGCCGAGAAGACCGGCAAATTTATCCCCGCCGATCTGCGCGGCCGTCAGGAGTGCCTGGAGTGGGTGTTCTGGCAAATGGGCGGGCTGGGGCCGATGGCTGGGCAGAACCATCACTTCAATATGTTCGCCCCGGAAAAAATCCCCTACGCCATGAAGCGCTATGTGGACGAAACCGCGCGCCTGTACGGCGTACTCAACAAGCAGTTGGAAGGCCGCACCTTTATCTGCGGCGATGACTACACCATCGCCGACATGATCAGCTACCCGTGGATCGTGCCGCACGAGCGCCAGCAGCAGAACCTGGCGGACTTCCCCAATCTGCAGCGCTGGTTCAACGCCATCAAGGCGCGCCCGGCCACCGAACGGGCCTATGCCATCGCCGAGCGCATCAACCCGCAACCGAAAAAATAACCCCCGCCACACGCCCGTCCTCGCTTGCGCGGCGGCGGGCGCCTCACTAACGTAGCGCCTGCCGTTTTTCATTCGTTTTTTGCACCGTGCAGGAGCTTCACACCATGGCGTCGCCAGCCTTTCAGGGATTCTTCACCCGCGCCGCAGCCGCCGCTGCCCTCGTCGGCGCCGTGAGCCTCAGTGGTTGTCAGGGCTGGCTCGACAGCCACTATGCCGACAGCGTGCCGCCTACCACCGGCATCCTGCCGATCAAGGGCTTGGCGCAAAGCGTCTCCATCCGCCGCAACGCCTTGGGCATGCCGCTGATTGAAACCACGACCTTCCACGATGCGCTGTTCGCCCTGGGCTATGTGCACGCCGGCGACCGCCTGAGCCAGATGGTGGGCATGCGTTTGATGGCCGAAGGCCGACTCTCGGAAATGGTCGGCCCCGGCGCCCTGGAAATCGACCGTTTCATGCGCGCGGTGAACCTCAAGCAAAGCGCCGAGGTGCTCTACAAGAACGCCTCGCCACGGATGAAGAAGTTCTTCGAGGTGTACGCCCGTGGCGTCAACGCCTACCTGTTCCGCTATCAGGACAAGCTGCCGATGGACCTGGCCGAGTCCGGGGTAAAACCGGCGTACTGGAAGCCGGAAGACTCGGTGCTGATTTTCTGCCTGATGAACTTCGGCCTGTCGGTCAACTTGCAGGAAGAAATCGCTTCGCTCGCTCTGGCCCAGAAAGTCGGCACCGACAAACTGGCCTGGCTGACGCCGACCTACCCCGACGAGCCACTGCCGTTTGAAGAAGCGGAAAAACTCAAGGGCCTGGTCTTGAGCGGGCAGATTCAGGGCCTCACGGCGCTGGGCAAAGTGACGGAAGAAATTGCCGGCCTGGATATGCTCGGCGTCGCCGCCTCGAACAACTGGGCCATCGCCCCGCAGCGCAGCCGCAGTGGCAAAAGCCTGCTGGCCAACGACACCCACCTGCCGCTGTCCATGCCGTCGGCGTGGAACTACGTGCAGATCCGCTCGCCGAAATTCCAGGCGGCGGGCGTTTCCATTGCCGGCGTGCCAGCGGTGGTCGCTGGCTTTAACGGCAAGCTGGCCTGGGGCATGACCATGGTCATGGGCGACAACCAGGACCTGTTCCTGGAAAAAATCAAACGCCAGGGCAGCCAGGTGCTGTACGAGGCCGACGGCAAGTGGGTAGCCGCCCGCGTGCGCCAGGAAACCTTCTTTATTAAAGGCCAGCGCCCGGTGCGCGAGCCGATCTACGAAACCCGCCATGGCCCGCTGCTGAACAGCGTGTTGGGCGAGCGCAAACATATGCTGCAACCGCTGCAGATCACCAGCGGCTACGGCCTGGCCCTGCAAAGCGCCTCCTTGGACGGCGACAAGACGCTGGATGCCTTCTTCAACCTGTCCCGCGCGCAATCGGTGGACCAGGCGTTTGAAGCGGCTCGCGACATTCGCGCCATTCCGCTGAACATGGTGTTCGCCGATGCCCAGCATATTGGCTGGCAAGTCACTGGCCGCTACCCGAACCGCAAGGCCGGCGTCGGCCTGTTCCCCTCCCCCGGTTGGAACGGCCAGTACGATTGGGACGGTTACGCCGACCCGATGCTGCACCCGTACGACCAGGACCCTGCCCAAGGCTGGCTAGGTACCGCCAACCAACGCACCATTCCGCGCGGCTATGGCATGCAGCTGTCCAACTCCTGGTACTACCCGGAACGCGGCGAGCGCATTGCGCAACTGGCCGGCGCCGGCAAGCAGGATGCGAAAAGCATGATTGCCATGCAGTACGACCAGACCTCGCCGTTCGTGGCCAAGCTGCAAGGTATGTTCGAAGCACCGGGCATGGCCCAGCCGCTGAAAAAAGCCATCGACGCCCTACCTGAAGCCGACCGCGCCAAAGCGCGCGAAGCCTACAGCCGTCTGATGGCCTTCGACGGCAACCTGCGCGCCACCTCGGCCGATGCCGCGCTGTACGAAGCCTTCCTGCAGGAAAGCATGCGCCAGACTTTCCTCGACGAACTCGGCCCGGAAACCAGCCCGGCCTGGAAAGCGTTGGTGGACACCACCGACCTTTCCTACTCCGCGCCCGCCGACCACCTGCTGGGCCGCGAAGACAGCCCGTTCTGGGACGACGTAAAAACCCCGCAGAAAGAAGACAAACCGACCATCCTCGCCCGCAGCCTGGTGGCCGCCGTTACCTTCTGTGAAAGCAAAATGGGCGCCGACCGCTCCGCCTGGCAGTGGGGCAAGCTGCACACCTATATGTTCGCCACCGACACCACGCAAATGGCCAAGTACATGAGCGGCGGCGATGCCACCGGCATTAATGCCATCAAAGGCTATCTGGACCGTGGCCCGTACGCGGCAGGCGGCGACCACACCACGCTGAACGCAGCGGCGTACCACTGGGGTGAAGGCTTCGACACCTGGCTGGTGCCGGCAATGCGTATCGTGGTCGATTTCGGCCAACCGGAACCGATGCTGGGCCTGAACAGCACCGGCCAGTCCGGCAACCCGGCCAGCCCGCACTATGCCGACGGCATCGACGCCTGGTTGAAGGGCCAGTACATGACCTTCCCGTTCCAGCCGCAGAACCTCGACAAGGTTTACGGCACCAAACGCCTGATGCTCACTCCGGGGAAATGAAGACCGTTCGTCGAGGCTGGCTGAACTATTCCTACAGCCAGTCACTCAGAGACAGTGGACTTACTCCATAGATCTTTTTAGGGCACCTTTTGGTGCCCTTTCTTTTGCCTGGAGAAAGCTTAATAGGACCAGAGAACGAACTTGCAATTGAACTAAAGGCCATTGAGCCGTTCAGACCTTATGCATCGTTTGATTCTCCGGGCGCCACCTTAGGCGCCTATTTTTTTGCCTGGCGTTTGACCCTTGACGGTGCCCCACTCCGACACTCTTGGTCCCAGCCTTCGCTGGGATGACGGTGGGTGGCTTCAGAGTTTTGTGCCCCCAAAAGCATCGAGGCTGAAGCCTCTCCTACAGGGAACCGAGATTCCTTGTGGGAGAGGCTTCAGCCTCGATTGGGCCTAGCCTGAAACGAGCTAACTAAACTTAGTCGTCGTCTTTATCCGGCATCCCGTCCACAACGCCTGCGGTGTTATCCAACAGACTCTTGGTCGCGGTTTGCAGGAACGCTTCCAGCTGTTTCTTCAGCACCGGATCGATATCGCCCGGCACACGGGTGGCGCTGGCATGCGCGCCGAGGGTGTAGTCGTACAGACGTGGCTCGAAGCCTTTAGGCTGAATCAGAATGCGCTCAGGCGTGACGATGGCCACGGTCTGCTCACCACCCGACGGCTTGAACACGCCGATGCCATGGTCGCCTTCCGGCAGGGTCAGCAGGTCGCGGCCCCAGCACTGGTGACGCACCTGGCCACCGAGGCGGCCCATGATGGTCGGCACGATGTCGATCTGCGTACCCACGGTGTGGCGCACGGCACCGAATTTTTCCTGAATGCCTGGGCCGATCAGCAGCAGCGGCACGTTGAAGCGGAACAGGTCCATCTCGGTCAGTTGCTCGTCGCTGCCAAAACCATGGTCGCCGACGATCACGAACAGGGTGTCTTTGAAGTACGGCGCTTTACGCGCTTTTTCAAAGAACTGACCCAGCGCCCAATCCGAGTAACGCATGGCGGTCAGGTGTTCGTCCGAGCTGCTGCCGGTGTTCACCCGCTCGACCGGCAGATTGGCCGGCAAGGCGTACGGCGTGTGGTTGGACAGGGTTTGCAGCAAGGCATAGAACGGCTTCTTGCCGAAGTTGGTTTCCAGCTCCTTGGCGCCACGGTCGAACATGTCCTGGTCGGACACGCCCCAGGTGGGGTCCATGAATACCGGGTCAACGAAGTCTTCGCGACCAATGAAGTTGGTCATGCCCTGGTTACTGAAGAACCCCGACTGGTTGTCCCACTGGAAGTTGCCGTTGTAGACGTACAGGTTGTCAAAGTCGCGGGCATCGAGCAGTTGCGGCAGGCCGGAGAACTTGTGGTTGCCCTCGGGCATACGCATCAGGTACTCGAAGCTTGGCAGGTTAGGGAAGCACGCCATGGTGGCGAACATGCCCTGGTGGGTGTGGGTGCCGTTGGAGAAGAAGCGGTCAAACAGCACGCCCTCCTTCGCCAGTTTGTCGAACTCGGGGGTGATGTTCAGCGGGCTGCCGAGGGCGCCAACGAAGTGGCCGGCAAAGCTTTCCATCAGAATTACCACCACGTTCTTCACACCCGGCAAGGTGCCGTCTTCTGGCGGCGTGAAGTCACGGCGGATGGCGGCCTTGTCGGCGTCGACCAATACGTCGTGCGGGGTGAGGATCATCTTGCGCACGATCTCCTGGGCATCGGCATCCGGCATGGTGGATTTCCAGGCGTTTTTGCGATGGGAGGAGAAGCTGGCGGTGGCGGCGGAAACCAAAGTCAGGGTGCCGTTCAGGCCCAGCTGGTTGGCGAACATCGATTCGGTGGTGTACGCATCACCCCAGCGCAGCGGCGGGCCTTGAGTGAAAGTACCGCGGCCAGCGAGAACCGCCAGCACCAGGCACAGCACAAAGGCGACGCCACGCAGCGGCCAGGCCACCAGTGGACGCGGGCTGCTGGTGAACCCGGCGGTGTTGCGCGGGCGGCTTAGCAGGTCCAGACCTTTGAAGAGTTTCCACAGCACCCAGGTCGCGATCGCCCAGGCGAGCAGGTAGCGACCGACCGGGAAACCATTCCAGAGCATGCTCAGTACGGTTTTCGGGTCTTCCTGGAAATACTGGAACACCAGGCTGTTAAGGCGCTGGTGGAATTCGCGGTAGAAGTCCAGCTCGGTCAGGCCGAGGAACAGCGTGACGCTGGCAAAGAACGTCAGCCACACACGCATCCAGCCACGGCGGGCCATCAGCGGCGGAACCAGAATGGCGATCAGCAGCGGTGCACAGGCAAACACCATTACCCGCAGGTCAAAGCGCATACCGTTGAAAAAGGCTTCGGCGAACGTGGCGAAGGTGTCTTCACCGATCAGCTCGCGGTTGTACACCAGCAAGGCCACGCGCAGCAGCGTGTACAACACCAGAAAGGTGATGGCGCTGAGGAAGGTGAAGACCAGGTGGCTTTTAAGTGTGGGCGTGCCACGGGTTGCGGAGGAACTGCTCAGGGCGTCCGATTGTGCCATGTTGTCCAAGACTCACTGGTTAGGCGTGCGAGAAAAAAGGGTGACGAAGAATACTCCGCCGCCCCGCCAGAAGCGAAGCCGCGAATAGTCGATGAGCGAATGTGAAAATTTCGTTGAAACCAGGGTAACCGCCCCCCATTGGGCTGGCCCCCAGAGCAATCGAGGCTGAAGCCTCTCCCACCTTGAACCTCGGCTCCTGTGGGAGAGGCTTCAGCCTCGATGCCTTTAAAACAGACGCGAAGCCTTAGTCGTTGCTGGGTTTACCGATGGCTTTCAGCACGTACTGCGGCAGCGCAAACGCGCCCAGGTGCACTTCAGGGTTGTAATAGCGGGTCACAATTCCACTGCCGGCAAAGCGCTGGCGCAGCGTGTCTAGCGGAATATTCCGCAGGCCGGCGTTGGTGGCGCCCCAGGCAAACGTCATGGCGCCGCCGATATAGGTGGGTACCGCCGCCATATAGAAATGCCAGTCGGCGAACAGGCCGTTCATGCGCCCGGCGGTGTTTTCCACGCCATCGAGCTGCATAAAAGGTGTGCCGTTCTGGGTGACCAGAATGCCGCCGTCGTTCAGGCAGCGGCGGCAGGCTTGGTAGAAGTTTTCCGAGAACAGCACTTCGCCCGGGCCGATGGGGTCGGTGGAGTCGGAAATGATCACGTCGAATTTTTCGTCGGTGGTGGCCACGAAACGCATGCCGTCATCGATCACCAGCTTCAGGCGCGGGTCGTCATAAGCGCCCTTGGAGTGCTCAGGCAGAAACTCTTTGCACATCTCCACCACGGTGCCGTCGATCTCCACCATGGTGATCTGCTCGACGCTGCGGTGTTTGCTCACTTCACGTAGCATGCCGCCGTCGCCGCCACCGATGATCAGCACCTTGCGCGCGGCGCCGTGGGCCAGGATCGGCACGTGGGTGAGCATCTCGTGGTAGATGAATTCGTCGGCTTCGGTGGTTTGAATCACACCGTCCAGGGCCATGACGCGACCCATGCGCGGGTTTTCGAAAATCACCAGGTGCTGGTGTTCGGTGCGCACTTCGTGCAGCAGTTTGTCCATGCGAAAACGTTGGCCGTAGCCTTCGTAGAGGGTTTCCTGATAGTCGCTCATGGCGTTGCTCCTCTGCGCCGCGCCCAGGCGGGCACGGTAAAAAATCGGTAGCTGGAACACGGCGGCCCCAGGCGAGCGGCGCATTCTACGTGCGTACCCATGACAGGTCGAACCTTGGCGTGGAATTCAAAAGCAAGAACGGGCAAGACAGGCCCAAGGCCGACTCGTTATCGTTGCCGCCATGAACACAACCTTGTTATTGCCCTATATACCGCCTTGGAACTGGCTGCAGTTCCACGCCTACTTCGCCCTGCGCTGTCTGCCGGATATGGAGCGCGTGGACGAGCACGGTTACCGCCGCACCTTTCGCATTGGCGAGGTGCAGGGCTGGTTTGCGTTGCGCCATGTACCGGATAAAACGGCGCTGGAAATGACCGTCAGCCCCTCGGCCGTTGCGTTGTTGCCGGTATTGGCGGCGCGGGTTGAACGCATGTTCGACCTCAACACCGACACCACGCTGATCGCCCAGCACCTGAGCCTGGACCCGCAACTCGCAGCCTTGGTCGGCCGCTACCCTGGCCTGCGCATTCCCACCGCGTTCGACCCCTTCGAACAGGCCGTGCGCGCCATCGTGGGCCAGCAGGTGACGGTAAAAGCGGCGGTCACCATTGTCGGCCGGCTGGTCAAACGCCTCGGCGAAGACCTGGCAGACGCACCGCAAGACGGCCCGAGCCGCCTCTTCCCTACCCCGCTCGCCATTGCCGAGGCCAATCTCGATGGCATCGGCATGCCCGGCAAACGGGTCGCCACCTTGCAAGGTTTTGCCCGCGCCCTCACCGACGGCAGCCTGGCCTTGCACGCCAACGACGGCGTGGACGATCTGATCGAACGTCTCTGCGCCCTGCCCGGCATCGGCCCGTGGACCGCGCAGTACGTCGCCCTGCGCGCCTTTGGCGTGGCTGATGCGTTTCCGGCCAGCGACCTGGGCCTGCTCAAAGCCAAACTCTGGGGCAGCGCCGGCATCAGCGCGCGCGCCCTCACCGCCCAGGCCGAAGCCTGGCGACCGTGGCGCGCTTATGCCGCCATGTACCTGTGGCAAAGCTACGCGGAACCCGAGGAGTAAAACCCATGCACTACCGCTACCACGACAGCCCCATCGGCCCGCTGCTATTGGCCGGCGACGAACACGGCTTGCGCCTGCTGCATATGGACGGCGCGCAGCCTTGGGAACTGAACGAAAACTGGCACGCGGCGGATGCCGAGCTGGATGAGGTGTGCAAGCAGCTGGATGAGTATTTCGCCGGCCAGCGCCAGCAGTTCGACCTGCGCCTGGCGCCGTTGGGTACGCCGTTTCAGCAGGAAGTGTGGACGGCGCTGCAGCAGATTCCGTTTGGCGTTACCTGCAGCTATAGCGACCTGGCCCAGCGTATCGCGCGGCCCAAAGCGGTGCGTGCCGTGGGCACGGCCAATGGCGCCAACCCGATTGCGGTAGTCATTCCCTGCCACCGAGTGATCGGCAGCAACGGCACCCTCACCGGCTATGCCGGCGGCCTGGAGCGCAAGCAATTGCTGCTCCAGTTGGAAGGTGCCTGGTTGCTCTAGCGGTTGCCGCTAAATGCGCACGTTGCCGCGCGGCCCGGCGATAGCCCAGATAATCAGGCCCAGCACCGGCAGCAACACAATCAGCAGCACCCACAGCACTTTCATGCCGGTTTCGGCGCCGCTTTTCAGCACGTTGATAATCGCCCAGATATCCAGCGCCAGAATGATCAGGCCAATCAGACCGTTAAAACCATTACCCATGGTGGTACTCCTTCAGATGGGATTGCCCTTCTAGGATAGTCGGCCGCCGGGTTGGTTCAGGGTTCTTGTGCAGCGCGGATTGCGCGCAACGCCAGCCTATCGCTATTATGCGAACAGTTCTCACTTGAGAGCCATTCACCAACAGTGATTCCGGCATGTCCGCAGCTGAACCGCCTTTCCAACAAGCCATTCATGACCTCTACAGCAACCACCACGGTTGGCTGTTCGGCTGGCTGCGGAAAAAACTCGGCTGCTCACACAATGCTGCCGACCTTGCCCAAGACACCTTCGCGCGCATTCTCGCCTCCCGCGACGTAGTAGCCGGCATGCGCGAACCCCGCGCCTACCTGAGCACCACGGCGCGGCGCCTGGTCATCGACCGAGCGCGGCGCAAGCAGATCGAAGACGCCTATTTGCAGGAACTGGCGCTCACCGCCGAAACCCTGTCCGGTTTCCAATCGCCCGAGCAGATTCTGGTCACCCTCGAAGCCCTGGAACAGATCGCCTTCGTACTCGAAGAATTGGGCGCCAACGCGCGCCAGGCCTTTTTGCTGTATTTCCTCGACGGCCTGACCCAAATGGATATCGCCGCGCAGCTGGGCATTTCCGAGCGCATGGTGCGTAAGCATTTGATGAACGCGCTGCTGCGTTGCAGCCATGCGCTGGACGTGTAGTGGTGACCGTCAACGAACAAGCCGCTGACTGGCTGATCCAACTCAACGAGCCCGGTGCAAGTGAACAAGTGCGCGCCGACTTCGAAGCCTGGAAGCGCCAAGACCCCCGCCACGCGGCAGCCGCCGAACGCCTGCAAGGTTTTATTGGCCAGATGACCGCCCTGCGCCCACAGAAAGCCTCAGTGCATGCCGCCCTCGGCGCCGCCTACACCAGCCGCCACAAGCCGTACCGCAGCAAACGCAGTACCAGCGCCCTGTTGCTGATGCTTGCCCTATTGCCGGCCTGGGCGTTATGGCGCAGCGGCACGCCGGCCTATTGGCTGGCCGACCTGCACACCGCCCCCGGCCATTGGCAAACGCAAGTGCTGGCCGACCAGTCCGAGCTGACCTTGAACGGCAACAGCGCGGTGAATATCGAATTCGATGGCGACCGTCGGCATATCCAATTGCTGCGCGGCGAAGTGTTGGTGGAAGTCGCCCACGACCCCTCGCGGCCGTTTATCGTCGAAACCGAGCAGGGCCAGATCCGCGCCCTGGGCACCCGCTTTGTGGTCAAGCGCGAAAACGGCAGCACCCTGCTGACCATGCTCGAATCGCGCACCGCCGTTAGCGCCCACGACTCACGCGATAGCAAGATGGTCGACGCCGGCCAGCAGGCGCGCATCGCCGACGACCAGGTGCAACTGCTCGGCAAGGTCGATGGCGCGCGCTTCAACGACGCCTGGCAGCGCCATCAATTGCTGGTGGAAGACCGGCCGCTCAGCGAAGTGCTGGAACAGTTGGCCAACCAGCGCAGCGGTTACCTCTACTACGACGCCGAGTCGCTGGCCGACTTGCGCGTATCCGCCGTGCTGCCGCTGGACGACAGCGACCGCGCGCTGCAACTGATTGCCGATGCGTTGCCGGTGACCATCAAGCGCATCACGCCGTGGCTGGTGTTGGTGAGCCCAAAATAATTTCTCGGTAAAAAATCGCCCCAGGGTTCCGCATTGCCGTTCCTGCCCGTCAAGGAAGAAACCAACATGACAACAGGAACTGTCTTCGCCATGAGCATGAAGTCTCCACGCCATACCCTGGCGCCCACCGCGCTTGCCGTGCACCTGGCCCTTGGCAGCGCATTGGCGCTGGTGGTGCCCAGCATCGGCCACGCCGCCGAGGCCACCCAGCGCTACAGCATTGCCGCCGGCCCGTTGGGCGCCGCGCTCAATCAGTTTGCGCAACAAGCCGGCGTGGCGATCGTATTCGATGCCCAGCGCGTGGCCGGGCTCAGCAGCCCTGGCCTGCAAGGTGAATACGGGGTGAACGACGGCTTTGCCGCCTTACTGCGTAACAGCGGCTATGTAGCGCGCCAAGGCAGCAACGGCTTCGTGCTGCAACCGGCGCCCAAAGACGGCGAGCCGCTGTCGCTCAGCGCGGCTTCGATTACCGGCACCGGCCTGGGCGAAGTCACCGAAGGCACCGGCTCGTACACCACCGGCGCCAGCACCACCGCCACCAAGCTGCCGTTGTCGATCCGCGAAACGCCGCAGTCGGTCAGCGTGATCACCGAGCAGCGCATGCGCGACCAGAATATGGTCAGTCTGGAAAACGTCATCGCCCAGGCGCCCGGCGTGGAATTCAAAAAGAAGGGCAATTCGTCCGACGATGAAGTGGGGATTTTCTCCCGCGGGCTGAAGATCGAGAACTTCCAGGTCGACGGCATTCCCACCGTGTTCGAGCCGGAAATGAAAAGCCAGGACAACGACATGGCGGTGTACGACCACGTCGAAATCGTGCGTGGCTCCACCGGCCTGCTGAGCGGGACCGGCAACCCGTCGGCCACCATCAATATGGTGCGCAAGCGCCCGACCCGCGAGTTCCAGGCCTCGATCCAGGGCAGCGCCGGTTCGTGGGATAACTACCGCACTGAGATGGACGTGTCCGGCCCGCTCACCGAAACCGGCAATGTGCGGGGTCGCTTGGTTGGCGCCTACCAAACCGCCGATTCCTTCACCGACCGTCTGAGCACCGAACGCCAGGTGGCCTACGGCATCATCGAAGCCGACCTGACCGAGCGCGACACCGTCAGTTTTGGCGTCGACTACCAGGTTAAAAATGCGACGCCTGCGGCTACTTCGGTTTCCCGGCGTTTTTCAGTAACGGCAACCGTACCGACTTCGAACGCTCCTATAACTCGGCCGCCGACTGGAGCTACGCCGACCGCCAGCGCACCTCGGTATTCGCCACCTACGAACACCGCTTCGATAACGACTGGCTGGCCAAGGTGGCGTACACCAACACCCGCGACAAGAACGACGTGGAGTACGGCTGGTTCAGCAGCGTGAACTACCCAAATCAGGAAACCGGCGCGGGCGCCTCGCTGTTCTTCGCCAAATGGCCGAGCCGGCCCGAGCAGAACGCCATCGATGCCTACGCCACCGGCCCGTTCACCCTTTTCGGTCGCGAGCATGAATTGATGGTGGGCGTGAGCGCCAACAAGTACACCGCCAACGTCGGTGCCTATCCGTTGTGGAACGACTACAGCGGTAGCGGCTGGGACCCGTCCATTCCTAACGTTTACAAATGGCACGGCGACATTGCCCGCCCGCCCATGGCCAAAGAAGGCGATATCAAATACCAGCAGCGCAACACCGCCGCGTATTCCGCCGTGCGGCTGAAACCCACGGATGATCTGTCGGTAATTCTTGGCAGCCGCCTGAGCTACTTCAAGCTCGACAAGTCGGTGCAGTACGACTGGGACCCAGGCGTCGAGTACGCCCCCGAAGGCGGCAAGCGCAAGGAAACCGGCGAAGTCACCCCGTATGCCGGGGTGGTCTACGACCTCGATGAGCATTACTCGGTGTATGCGAGCTACACGAAGATTTTCAAACCGCAGACCGCGCAAACCCTGGAAGGCAAATTCGCCGACCCGGCCGAAGGCGACAGCTATGAAATCGGCAGCAAGGCCGAATACTACGGCGGCAAGCTGAACCTCACGGCAGCGTTGTTCGAAACCAAGCTCGACAACTACCCGGCGGGCACCGATATCAACGACAACCTAGGCAACGAGTACGTCAACCCGACGAACATCAAGATCAAAGGTGCGGAGTTGGAAGTGGCGGGCGAAATTCTGCCCGGCTGGCAGATGCAGGCCGGTTACAGCCATATCAACACCTACTACCCCGATGGCATGGATGTGAACGTCGGCTTCCCGAAAAACAGCGTGAAGCTGTTCAGCACCTACAACTTCCAGGGCGACTTGAACCGCCTGACGTTAGGCGGCGGCTTGCGTTGGGAAAGTGCCACGAGCTACGACAACACCCAGGTCATCCCCGGCCGTACGCTCTCGGCGAAGCAGGAAAGTTATGCCTTGGTGGATGTGCTGGCGCGCTACAAATTCGATGAACACTTCACCGGCACGCTCAACGTCGACAACATTTTCGACAAGGAGTACTACGCCAGCACCAGCGTTTATAGCGACCTGTATGGCGAGCCAAGAAGTGTGACGGCGACGTTGCGGTGGGAGTACTAAAAGCTTCGCGAGCGAGCTCGCTCCTACAGGTGGTGCGATGTGTAGGAGCGAGCTTGCTCGCGAACCCTGGAAACCCCGATTACAAGATTTGCCGACGTGGGCCCATCACATACCAATTGAAAAAGCCCAGCAGCGGGAAGAACAGCAAAAAGGTCAGCCACAAACCCTTCATCTGCCGCCGAATCGGGCTGCCTACGACGTTGTAGGCGGCCCACAGATGCAGCGCGATCAGCACGGCCAGGGCGGCGTAGGCCCAGTAGCGGTAGCTGTAATAGTCGAAGTCCAGAAACATGGCCTTTCTCGTCGCGGCGGGTTCTAACTAAAGAGCCCCGCCCCGGCGACTAGGTTCCACATTCCGCCCGCGCCGCTGGTCAGTAGGCGTTGAGGTCGATCAAGGCAAAGCTCGCCAGGGTCTGATGCCCCGGCAATTCCCCGCCCTCACGGGCCAGCCCGCAGGTTTGCAAACCGGCCTGCTGCGCGGCATCCAGCTCTTCCACGATATCCGATAGAAACAGCACGTCTTCAGCCGGCACACCGATGCTGGCGACGATGGTGCTGTACGACTGCGCCTCGCGCTTGGGCCCGGAGGTGGTGTCGAAATAACCGGAGAACAGCGGCGACAAATCGCCGGCCTCCGAGCACCCGAAAATCAACTGCTGCGCCTGAATGGAACCGGAGGAATACACGTACAGCGCGTAGCCCTCCTGCTTCCAGCGTTTCAGCGCTTCGACGGCGTCGGGGTAAACATGGCCCTTGAGTAGCCCGGCCTTGTAGCCCTCGGCCCAGACCATGCCTTGCAAGGCTTTGAGCGGCGTGGCTTTGCGGTCTTCGGCAATCCAAGCCAGGAGGATTTCGACCACCCGCAATACATCGGCCTGCGGCTCGCCGCTGAGTTCGCGTACGGCGTCTAGCTGTTCGGCTACCTGGGGTTGGCGGGCGTGGAGCAGCACGAATTCCGGCAGGTGCTCGGCGGCGAATGGGAACAACACATCGAAGACAAAACTCACCGCGCTGGTGGTGCCTTCGATGTCGGTGAGGATGGCTTTGATGGGCATGGATGGGTCCTTTCGGGGAACTGAATTCGGGCTCGAATAACACTCCCGTCATTCCCGCGAAGGCGGGAATCCAGAATCTATGCCTCAGCAAAAATTCTGGGTCCCCGCCTTCGCGGGGATGACGGCGGCAGGGAACAAGATCGTGAGGGGTTCAATCTTCTAAGCGAGGAAACTGGCTCGCGATGCTATCGCCGGTAAAGTTCGCCACCCAACCCTCAGGGTTGTTGAACAGGCGAATCGCAATAAAGTGCGGGTGCTCGCCCATGTCGAACCAGTGGCGGGTGCCGGCGGGCACCGAGATCAGGTCGTTCTTTTCGCACAAAACGGCGTACACGTAGTCGTCGATATGCAGCGTGAACAAACCGCGACCAGCCACAAAGAACCGTACTTCGTCTTCGCCGTGGCGGTGCTCGTCGAGGAACTTGGCGCGCAGTTCGGCTTTCTGCGGGTGGTCGTCGTTCAAGCTGATGACGTCCACGGTCACGTAACCGCGCTCGGCCATCAGTTTGTCGATTTGCGGTTTGTAGGCGGCGATCACTTCGTCCTGGCCAGCGCCCGGCTTGATCGGCGCCACGGCCTGCCACCGTTCAAACCGCACGCCGACGGAGGCCAGGGTGCTGGCGATGTCTTCGACGTGGTTCAGCACTTTGTTGGGTACGTCCGGGGTGGACACGGCAAATACACTGAGGCTGCTCATACGCTTGCTCCTCTTAGAGCGAGCATTTTCAGCTCGCACTCGAACAGAAATTCAAAGGCTTCAATCTGGCGCAAGGCATCGCTCATTTTTGCGCCCCAGGTGTACAGGCCGTGGCCGCGAATCAGGTAGCCGACGCAGTCGGGGTGCTGGTCGAGCCAGGGCTGAACCTTGGCGGCGAGCCGAGCGATGTCCTGGTCGTTGTCGAAAATCGGCACGCGCACCTGCGACTCGTGGGTGGCGATACCGCTAAAGGCTTTTTGCAGTTCGTAGTCTTCGAACACCAATTCGCTGGCAGTGGTGGCGCGCGACAGCACCGTGGCGTTCACCGAATGGGTGTGTAGCACGGCGCCAATATCGGCGTGCCATTGGTATAGCTGGGTGTGCAGCAGGGTTTCGGCGGAAGGCTTTTTGCCGGGTTCCAGGCTGTTGCCGTCGAGGTCGGTGGCCAGCACATCGTCCGGGCCGAGTTGGCCTTTGTGTTTGCCGGACACGGTCAGCAGCGCTTCAGTGGCCGACAGCCGTGCCGAGTAATTGCTGCTGGTGGCTGGCGACCAGCCCCGGCCGTAGAGAAAACGCCCCGCCGCGATAATCTCGTCGGCCAATTGTTCGCGGCTCATACCCGCTCCTCATTCAAATCGCTATGTGGCATAGATGGCTGTGCGAGGTTGCGGACGTTGTCGCTTGGCAAACGCATACCGATGATAACTGCTGCTGCCGTCGCCGCGATGCTGGCGATGGCAAAGGTCCAGGCCGGGCCCAGGGTGTTCCAGCTGTAGCCCGAGTACAGTGCGCCGAACGCGCCGCCAATTCCGGCCAGTGCGGCGTACAACGCCTGGCCCTGGCCTTGCTGGTTGGCGCCGAAACTACGCTGCACGAAATGGATGGCAGCGGCGTGAAAGCTGCCGAAGGTGGCGGCGTGCATGATCTGCGCGAGCACCAGCACCGCCAGGTGGTCGGCAAAATTGCCCAAGAGCAGCCAGCGCACCGCGGCCAACAGAAAGCTGGCCATCAGCACCTGACGCAGGGAAAAGCGCTGCAGGATGCGCACCATCAACAAGAACATCAGCACCTCGGCCACCACGCCCAGGGCCCAGAGCTGGCCGATAAAACCACGGGCATAACCCAGGGCTTCCAGGTGCAGGGTGAGAAAGGTGTAGTACGGCCCGTGGCTGAGTTGCATCAGGCCTACGCACAGGTAGAAGGCCAATACGCCGGGCTGGCGCAGCTGGGTAAGAAACCCGCCGGCATCCCGATGGTTTTCACGCACATAGGGCTGGGCATTGGGCACCCAGCAACTGCTGATCACAATGCCGGCCATGATGGCGATCAACGCCCAGGGGTAGATGTCCAGGCTCAGCCATTCGAACAGCTTGCCCAGCACCGCCACGCACACAATAAAACCGATGCTGCCCCACAGGCGGATCTGGCTATAACGCGCCGCCTGCTCGCGCAAATGGGCCAGGGTGATCACTTCGAATTGCGGCAGCACCGCATGCCAGAAGAACGCATGCAGGGCCATGATCAGCGCTAACCAGGCGTAGCTCTTGCTGATAAAGATCAGGCTGAAACACAGCAAGGTAGAGGCTGCACCAAAGCGCACGATGGCCAGGCGCTTGCCGGTGCGGTCACCAATCCAGCCCCACAAATTCGGCGCCACGCAGCGCATCAGCATGGGAATGGCCACCAGCTCGCCAATACGCGCCGGGCTAAAACCCAGGTGGTGAAAGTACAAGGCGAGAAACGGCGCCGTCGCCCCCAGCAGGGCAAAGTAGAAGAAATAGAAACTGGATAAGCGCCAGTACGGCAGAGCGCTCGCCATAGCGCTTACTGCCATACGGCGAGCAGCAGACTCACAGCTGGCCCAGCACCGGGGTGCTGACCTGCACGTCGGCATTCTGCGCGCGGTTGCGCAGCAGGTGGTCGAGCAACACGATGGCCATCATCGCCTCGGCAATCGGCGTGGCACGAATGCCTACACACGGGTCGTGGCGGCCTTTGGTGATCACGTCTTGCGACTCACCGGCCACATCGATGGAACGGCCCGGCGTGGTGATGCTGGAGGTGGGTTTCAATGCCAGGTGGGCAATGATCGGCTGACCGGAAGAGATACCGCCCAGAATGCCGCCGGCGTTATTGCTGAGGAAACCTTCCGGAGTCAGCTCGTCGCGGTGCTCGGTGCCGCGCTGGGCCACGCAGGCAAAACCGGCGCCGATTTCCACGCCTTTGACGGCGTTGATGCTCATCAGCGCGTGGGCCAGTTCGGCGTCGAGGCGGTCGAAAATCGGCTCGCCGAGGCCCGGCATCACGCCGTCGGCGACCACGGTAATTTTTGCGCCGACCGAATCCTGGTCACGGCGCAGCTGGTCCATATAGGCCTCCAGCTCTGGAACCTTGGCCGGGTCGGGGCAGAAGAAGGCGTTGTCTTCGACGCTGTCCCAGGTTTTGAACGGGATTTCGATCGGGCCCAGTTGGCTCATGTAGCCGCGTACCTGAATGCCGAAACCGGCCAGTACTTTCTTGGCGATAGCGCCGGCTGCCACGCGCATGGCGGTTTCGCGCGCCGAGCTGCGGCCGCCGCCACGGTAATCGCGTACTCCGTATTTGTGGTGGTAGGTGTAGTCGGCGTGGGCCGGGCGGAACAGATCCTTGATGGCCGAGTAGTCCTTGGACTTCTGGTCGGTGTTGCGGATCAGCAGGCCAATCGGGGTGCCGGTGGTTTTGCCTTCGAACACGCCGGAGAGAATTTCGACTTCGTCGGCTTCCTGGCGTTGGGTGGTGTGGCGGCTGGTGCCGGGCTTGCGGCGGTCGAGATCGATCTGCAGGTCCGCTTCACTCAGTTCCAAACCGGGTGGGCAGCCGTCAACGATGGCCACCAGGGCCGGGCCATGGCTTTCGCCAGCGGTGGTGACAGTGAACAGCTTGCCGTAGGTATTGCCGGACATGCAGGAGCGCTCCGCGAAAATCAGCCACAAAATCAAAGACGGCGGAGTATACCTGCGCCACCGGGCCAGTTCATCCTAGAACCTTATTCCATCTGCTGCGTCCAAACGCCAACCTCCTTATAAGTAGCCCTTTGATGCCACGCGCGTTCGTTCTGCTGCTGTTGTTTCTTCTGCCGGCCCTGGGCCAGGCGCAATCGTTCACTGTGCTGCAACGCCCGCAGGTACTGACTACCGCCAGCGGCGAGTTGTACGGCACGCTGCTGTTGCCCAAAACCGCTGAAAAAGTGCCGGTGGTGCTGCTCATTGCCGGCTCCGGCCCCACCGACCGCAACGGCAACAACCCCGAAGGCGGCAACAACGACAGCCTCAAACTGCTGGCGCAAACCCTGGCCAAGAACGGCATCGCCAGCCTGCGCTACGACAAACGCGGCATCGCCGCCAGCCGCCCCGCTACGCCGGAT
Source organism: Pseudomonas sp. CC11G (assembly GCF_056174845.1). Taxonomy (NCBI): domain Bacteria; kingdom Pseudomonadati; phylum Pseudomonadota; class Gammaproteobacteria; order Pseudomonadales; family Pseudomonadaceae; genus Pseudomonas; species Pseudomonas sp. CC11G. The sequence continues at coordinate 11,568 of NZ_JBWBZC010000008.1, read as the reverse complement.
GAGCGCGATTTAAGCGTGGAAAAGTACGTCGCCGATGCCGTGGCCTGGAGCCGGAAGCTCAAGGCCGATGGGCGTTTTTCCACGCTGACGGTGGCCGGCCATAGCGAGGGCGCGCTGATCGCCAGCCTGGCCGCGCCCGCTGCGGGTGCCGATGCCGTGGTGTCGATGGCCGGCACCGGGCGGCCCATCGACCAGGTATTAAAGGAACAACTGCGCGACCACTTGCCCGCCCCGTTGCTGCCGCAAAGCCTGTGGATCATCGATCAGCTCAAAGCCGGCAACCCCGTCGGCGCGGTGCCGCCCGACTTGCAGGTGTTGTTTCGCCCCAGCGTGCAGCCTTACATGATGTCGCTGTTTCATCAGGACCCGGCCGGCGCGTTCGGGCAGCTGAAAATGCCCGCCCTGATTCTGCAGGGCAGCCACGATATGCAGGTGGAAGTGCGCGATGCGCAAGCACTCAAGGCGGCCAAGCCCGATGCGGAGCTGGTGATCATTGCCGGCATGAACCATGTGCTGCGTATCGTCGCCAACGAACCCAAGCAGCAACTGGCCTCCTACAATGACCCCAACCTGCCGCTGGCCGGCGAGCTGACCGAGCGTTTGGTGGCGTTTGTATCGGGTCTGAAGTAATAGCAGTGAGCCAGCCTCAAGCGCAGCGCCGGATAGCCGATAGAAAGCAGGACTAGTACGCTCGTACGTACATTGGCATTGCAGCTTGCGGACCACGCCCATGGCAGACACCCCCATACAAGAACAGGAAACGCCCGCGCCCGAGGAGACCACCGCCGTCGCCGAGGTCAGCGAAGCGCTGCCCCATCCCTGGAACGCGTTGCCCGACGAGCAGTTCCGGCTGCTGCGCCTGGCGCCCTTGCAGGCCGACCGCTACACCGGTCCGCGCCCGCTGCGCTTTGTGCAAATGGGCCGCCTGGCCCGGCACAGCCCCGACCAGAGCTTTCTGCGCCTGACCATCACCCTGCCCGGCATCATGACCCGCAAGGGCGACAACATGCTGGAGGTGTGGATCGACCACCGCCGCAAGGAAGTGCGTTTTGGCCCAGACAAGGGCCTGCATATCGAACCGATCAACCGTGGCCTCGGCCGATTTCTGCTCGCGCAGGGCATCGCCTGGGCGCAGCAGCGGTGTGCGCACTACACCGTCGAAGGCGGCGCGTTGGGCATAAAAGATGTGTTGAGCGAAGACGCCCGACTGCGCCGCGACCACTTTCTCAAAGCCCAGGGGTTTGACCTCGACTACGCCGATGCGCAGCAGGCCAAGGTCACCTATTCAGCGGACCGGGTCAGCAACCTCAAGGGCGACTGGAACAAGGAAAAAGTGCAAAGCATTGAGCTGATGGATGCCGCGGCGATGCTGGAGCAGGCCGACCATAACCTGCGCGAGCAAGATGGGAAGATTCTCAAGCAGCAGCAGCGGATCGATAGCTTGCGCCGGGAAGATGGTACGCAGCGGTTTACGATTGCGTGTCTGGTGGCGTTTTGTGTGTTTCAGGCGGGGTTGTTTATTTGGATGGCGTCGAGGTAACAAACTCAACGGCTCTGCTCCCCTCTCCCGCTAGGCCGGCCGGGCAGGCGAGAGGGGCCGGGGGTGAGGGCCGGCCCCAACGCGGTCTGTTAAAAAGCCCCTCACCCGCCCTTCGGGCACCCTCTCCCGCTAGCGGGAGAGGGGATTGATTCAAACCCGCGAAGCAAACAACGCCTGATGCACCCGGCACTGCTCTGCCGTCAGCAAAAACACGCCATGCCCACCGTTCACAAACTCCAGCCAGGTAAAGTCCACCTCCGGGTACAGCGACTCCACATGCACCTGGCTATTGCCCACTTCCACCACCAGCAAACCCTGCTCGGTCAGATGGTCAGCCGCTTCTGCCAGCATGCGCCGCACCAGGTCCAGACCATCGTCGCCGCAAGCAAGGCCCAGCTCCGGTTCGTGGTGGTACTCGGCAGGCATGTCGGCGAAATCTTCAGCGTCGACATAGGGCGGGTTGGACACGATCAAGTCAAAGCGCTGCCCCGGCAACCCGGCAAAGCCATCGCCCTGCACGGTGAACACGCGCTCTTCCAGGCTGTGGCGCTCGATATTCTGGTTGGCCACTTCCAGCGCTTCGAACGACAGGTCGGCCAGAATCACTTCGGCCTGGTCGAACTCGTAAGCACAGGCAATGCCGATGCAGCCCGAGCCGGTGCAAAGGTCGAGAATGCGCGTCGGGGTTTGCGCCAACCACGGGCTGAAGCGTTGCTGAATCGATTCGGCAATCGGTGAACGGGGAATCAGCACGCGCTCATCGACAATAAAAGGCATGCCGCAAAACCAGGCTTCGCCCAGCAAATAAGCCGTGGGAACGCGTTCTTCAATACGCTGTTTGAGCAGGGTGTGCAGGTAGTCGCGCTCGTCGTCTTCGAGGCGGCAATCGAGGTAGGCGTCGGCGATTTCCCAGGGCAGGTGCACTGCACCCAGCACCAGTTGCCGCGCTTCGTCCCAGGCGTTGTCGGTGCCATGGCCGAAGAACAATTCTTCAGCATGAAAACGGCTGACAGCCCAGCGAATGTGGTCACGCAGGGTACGCAAACGGGAAGTCGAAACGGTCACAGCGGCATCTCCAAAGTCGAGGCCGGCAGTTTAGCCGAAGGCGCATTACGCTCGGTTGGTTTATTGCGCCAGGCTGCAGCCAGCGCAATCCGTGGCCTAGCACATACGTACAAGCAAAAAGATTCACAGCCACCGCTTGTGGGGTGACAATGGCGGCCATTCGCATCGTCAGGAGCCTAGACATGTCCCAACCGCAAACCTTACTCCAGCTCACCGGCCGCAGTTATGCGCCGGCCAGTCTGAGTAATGCCTGCCTGCTGATCATCGATGCTCAAGAGGAATACCGCAGTGGCGTCATGCCCCTGCCCGGCCTGGACGCTGCCATCGCCGAAATCTCCGCTCTGCTGGAAACCGCCCGCGCCAATGGCTCGCCCATCGTGCACGTCAAACACCTAGGCGTGCCCGGCGGTTTTCTCGACCCGCAAGGCCCGCGCGGGCGCTTTATGCCTGAGCTGGCGCCGCTGCCGGGCGAGACCATCGTTGAAAAACGTTTGCCCAATGCCTTCTCCGGCACCGACCTGCACGCCCGCCTGGAAACCATCGGCCGCCTGGACCTGATCATTTGCGGCTTTATGACCCATTCCAGCATCAGCACCACCGTGCGCGCCTGCAAAGACTATGGTTATCGCTGCACCCTGGTGGACAGCGCCTGCGCCACCCGCGACCTGCCGTATGGCGATGGCGTGATCAGCGCGGGCGAAGTGCACCGCACTGAAATGGCGATTCTGGCGGACAACTTTGCCGCGCTGGTCAGCCATGCCAAGGCGTTGATCTAGAGAGACGATGCGACCAACTGCCCGCCCCAAATACGGGCAGTAATGAACCTCGCTCCCGGGGATGGGTCATACCGCCGACACCCTGAAAGGAAAGCGGAATGAAATTGTCTGATGGTTTCGACGCCCGACGCCTGCGCCCACGCGGTTCTGGGAGCTGGCGCTGGCGCTTCGCCGCCGCACTTTCGGCACTGTTTGCCGTGCTTGGCATTCTGCTCGCCATGGCCGGTGCGGCCACCCTCTTCGGCCACCCGCCTGCGCTGGGCGGTCTGAACGACACCCCCGGCAATGCCACGGTGATTCTGGTGTTCGGTCTGTTTCTGTTGTGGCTCGGTGTTGTGGCGTGGCGCCACTGCCGTCGCCGTCTGCGTCGGCCGAGCGACTTGGCGCTGGCCCCGCACCTGATGAAGAAGCACGACTAATCCACCCGTGAACGGCCACCGCTGAATGGGTAAACTAGGCCCCATTCGCGGAGACCTCCCATGCAAGACGACGATTTTTCCTGTTCAAAGCCGAAACTCGCGGCATCAAACCCCTGCAGCACGACCGCGCCGAAACCGGCAAACCCAAGGCCGACCGCGCCCGCGTGCAGGCCTTGCGCCAAGCCGCGACCATTACCGAAGGTGAAACCCGGGTGGACGGTTTGTCCGACCAGTTCGTGATTGATGTCGGTCCTGAAGACCCGCTGTCCTGGGCGCGAAATGGCGTACAGGAAGGCCAGATGCGCAAACTCAAGCTGGGCCAGGTGAGCTTCGAAGGCAGCCTGGATCTGCACGGCATGAGCGTCGAAAAAGCCCGCGACATCCTCTGGGAGTTTCTCGCCGAGGCCAACAAGCTGGAAATCCGCTGCGTGCGCGTTACCCATGGCAAAGCCGTGCGCATGGACGGCAAGCGGCCGATGATCAAAAGCCACGTCAATACCTGGTTGCGTCAGCACGAAGGCGTGCTCGGCTTCACCTCGTGCCTGGCCAAACATGGCGGCACCGGCGCCATTTATGTGCTGCTTAAACGCACCATGATGAATGGCCGCGACGAGTAATTACCCACTTCCCTTGAGAAAATGGCTGCATAACTGACTGATCGTGGCGTGCTTCGCCCTTGCCACGGCAAGCGGGGCGCCCTACCCTGCGTCTCTGCTTACTGCCCACCAAAGCCTTACAGGTAGATCCATGTCCCTGGAACAGAACTACACCGCGATCCTCAGCCAGCTGGGTGAGGACGTTTCCCGCGAAGGCCTGCTCGACACGCCAAAACGTGCCGCCAAAGCCATGCAGTACCTTTGCCGCGGTTATGAACAGACCCTGGAAGAAGTCACCAACGGCGCGCTGTTCAGCTCCGAAAGCAGCGAGATGGTGCTGGTCAAGAACATCGAGTTGTACTCGCTGTGCGAACACCACCTGCTGCCGTTTATTGGCAAGGCCCACGTGGCCTACATTCCAAGCGGCAAAGTGCTGGGCCTGTCGAAGGTTGCGCGAATCGTCGACATGTACGCCCGCCGCCTGCAGATTCAGGAAAACCTCAGCCGCCAGATCGCCGAAGCCGTGCAGCAAGTCACCGGCGCTCTGGGCGTTGCCGTGGTGATTGAGGCGCAGCACATGTGCATGATGATGCGCGGTGTGGAGAAGCAGAATTCGTCGATGGTCACCTCGGTGATGCTCGGTGAATTCCGCGAAAACGCCGCCACCCGCAGCGAGTTTCTTAGCTTGATCAATTGATCGCTGAGTGACGAAAAAACCGGCCTTGAGCCGGTTTTTTTTTGTGCCGCCAAAATGGGAGCCCCATCCCATGACGAGGAAAATTCCTACAAAGATAATCGCCGCTTGATCCAAGTCAGCCCCCGTCCCAGAGCCCCTCACTAGCCTTGGCCATCGCTCGTTTGCCTTCGAGCCGCACGCTAAGGAAGCACGACCATGGCCTATCTAGTCTGGCAGGAAGACCTCAACACCGGCATCCAGATCATCGACGACCAGCACAAGCGCATCGTCGCCATGATCAACCTCTTAATCCATGCCAACGAGCACAATCACAGCCGCGAAGAAGTGGGCGACGTGCTCGGCGAACTGGTGGATTACACCCTCTCGCACTTCGCGTTCGAAGAAGCCCTGTTGGAAGAAGCCGGCTACGCCTTCACCCGTCCGCACAAACGTGTGCATGAGATTTTTACTACGCGGGTCAGCGAGTTCAACTTGCGCTTCAAGGCCGGCGAGGATGTGACCCAGGAGCTGATCAGCCTGCTGTCGCGCTGGCTGTTCAACCATATCCGCAACGACGACAAGGCCTACGCGCAAACGGTAAAGAACAACATCGCGCAACTGGTGGACAACAAACACAGCGGCGGCTGGTTGTCCCGCTCGTTCAAGCGGTTTTTCGGCGAAGCCCACGCCTGACCGGCGGTTGCGGCAATTGCGCCCCGGCTGCGGCCAGGGCGCGCGCATTCAGGTAAGCTGCCGCCCTCGTTTTTTCCGCCGTAGAGGGTGTTGCTGTGCTTATCAAAGCGTTGCGAGTTGGCCTGGGCCAGCTCATCGTATTCATCGACTTCATTACCCGCCCGCGCAAACTCAAGCGCACGCCCGAGGCCCAGGCCCAGGTGGCCCAAGCCACCGCGAGCATGGCGCTGTATCAGTTCCATGCCTGCCCATTCTGCGTACGCACGCGCCGCACCATGCACCGGCTGAACCTGCCGATTGCCCTGCGCGATGCCAAAAACAATGAGCAGCATCGCCAGGCCCTGGAGAACCAAGGCGGCGCGATCAAAGTGCCGTGCTTGCGCATCGATGAAAACGGCGGCAGCACCTGGATGTATGAATCCAAGGCGATCATGCAGTACCTGGAAGACCGCTTCGCCACCGCTTAAAAAGCATCGAGGCTGAAGCCTCTCCCACAAGAGATTCATTTTCCTGTGGGAGAGGCTTCAGCCTCGAGTTTTTGATCTTCCTCGCTCCCCGCCTCAACGCCCTTGCTGGATTTCCGCCAGACGTTTGGCCAGGCTATCCAACTCTGGAATGGGCGCATCCGGCAGGTTGCGCAGCACCGCCTGAGTCATCCGCATCTGCCGGATAAACCGCCGGCAGTTGCTGCAACTGGCCAGGTGCACGCGCACGGCAATGCGTTGACGCAAACGCAATTGTCCGTCGAGAAAATCACTGGAATTGGCCACCAGTTCCTTACAACTCAGCAATGCCCTGTCTCCTCGAAATGCTCCAGGGTGGCAAACACCTTGAGCCGCGCGCGGTGCAACAGCACCCGTACGTTAGAGAGCGAGATATCGAGAAGATTACAGATCTCCTCCAACTCCAGCCCTTGCCGTTCGCGCAAATTCAGCACGCTGCCTTGCATCTCCGACAAACTCGCCAGGGTCTTTTCCAGGCACTCGCGCAGTTCTTCTTCGGTTAGCAGGGCGTCGGGCGAGTCTTGGTGCCAGGCGTGGGGCGCCAGCAACCAGTGGCCATCTTCGGCGAATCGGTCGTCACCAATGCTGCCGTGGGGCGAGGGAATATCGTCCAGCAGCACTTCGCGACGGTTGTGTTTGAAGCGGCTTTTTGCGGTGTTGGCGGTGATGGTTAGCAGCCAGGTTTTCAGGCTGGAACGGCCCTGAAAACCGGCCAGGTTGCGCACCACCGCTAGCCAGGCGTCTTGCACCACTTCGTCGGCGTTGCGGCTGCCGACAATGGCGTAGGCCACCGCGCGCATCGCCCCCTGGTAGGTGGCGACCATCTCGCGGTAGGCCCGCTGCTCGCCGGCCAGCAGGCGCGGCAGCAGTTCAGCGTCGGGCGCCTGGCTCACGACTTAGTGCTTGCGCAGAATCACGCTACCGATGGAGTAACCGGCACCAAACGAGCTGAGTACGCCCAGCGAGCCGCTTGGCAGGTCATCCTGGTTTTTGTGGAAAGCGATAACCGAACCGGCCGAACTGGTGTTGGCGTAGGTGTCGAGAATCACCGGGGCTTCATCCGGCAGCGCGTCGCGGCCCAGCAGTTTCTTGGTGATCAGCAGGTTCATGCTCAGGTTGGCCTGGTGCAGCCAGAAGCGTTTTACGTCGGACACCTGAATATCGTTGGCCGCCAGATGCTCGCCCACCAGCTCGGCCACCATCGGGCACACGTCGCGGAAAACCTTGCGGCCTTCCTGCACGAACAGCTTGTCGCGCTTGCCCACGCCCTCTTCCGCCGCACGGTTGAGGAAGCCGAAGTTGTTGCGGATGTTGTTGGAGAACGAGGTCAAGAGCTTGGTTCCGACGATATCGAACTGGTACTTCGAGGTCGCCAGGTCAGCACGTTCAACCAATACGGCGGTGGCTGCGTCGCCGAAGATGAAGTGGCTGTCGCGGTCACGGAAGTTCAGGTGGCCGGTGCAGATTTCCGGGCTCACCACCAGAATCGCGCGGGCCTGGCCGAGCTGGATGTTCTGGGTGGCAGCCTGAATGCCGAAGGTGGCCGAGGAACACGCCACGTTCATGTCATAGGCAAAACCGGTGATGCCCAGGGCAGCCTGAACTTCGATGGCCACAGCCGGGTAGGCGCGCTCGAGGTTGGAGCAGGCGACGATCACGCCGTCCACATCGGCGGCGGTCTTGCCGGCACGTTGCAGGGCCTGCTCAGCAGCGGCAACGCCCATCTGACAGAGAATGCCCCACTCTTCGTTGGAGCGCTCTGGCAGGCGCGGGGTCATGCGTTGTGGGTCGAGAATGCCTTCTTTGTTCATCACAAAGCGGCTTTTGATGCCGGAGGCTTTTTCGATGAAGGCGCTGCTGGATTCGTTCAGCGCTTCGACTTCACCGGCTTCGATGGCAGCAGCATTGTCGGCGTTGAATTGCCGCACGTAGGAATTGAAGGACTCCACCAGCTCATCGTTCGAAATGCTGTTTTCCGGGGTATACAGGCCGGTACCGCTGATGACGACGTTATACACGGTCGATCCTCTTGCAAGCTTAATTGATCGGAATGGCGGCTATTGTGCCCGAAAAGGACTACAAATCCCCAGCGATACAGGCTGACGTTCGTCAGCGCCGTTAAGGCACGCTCGTCACAACACAGGGCAACTCTCGGAAAACGGACCGGCGAAACCGGAAGCCGTCACCTTAGAAGGCTCTAGCTCCCATGTTTGACTGAATCGGCCGGGCAATTGGCCCGGCATTCCGTTCGCCATTGGAGGCCGTACGCCATGAATACCCCTGCCCACTACCCCGCCGACTGGTTGGAAAAAATCCGCCGCGAAGTCGCTTTTCTGTCACCAACGGCCTGCCCGGCGCAGTGGTGACTGCCCATCTGCAAGGTCAACCGCTGTTGCTGGAGGCCTTTGGCATGCAGCGCCTGTACAACGAAAAAGAGCTGATGCCGGTCCCCCAGGCCATGCGCGAAGACACCATTTTCGACCTCGCCTCCCTGACCAAGATTTTTTCCACCACCCTGGCTTATATGTACTTGGTCGACCAGCAGCGGATCGCCATCGACGACCCGGTCAGCCAGTACCTGCCCACGTTACCGGTGGCAGCAAAGGCCAGGTCACCCTCCGCCATCTGCTGCAGCACCGCTCTGGCATGCCTTCTTCCTGCCACTTCTACAACCCCAACCAGGTGCCCGCCGCGTTCTACTCGCAAACCCGCGCCACCAGCTGCCGCCTGCTGCCGCTGGTACCGCTGCTGCATGAGCCCGATACCGTCACGCTCTACAGCGACCTCAACTTCGCTTGCTGGGCCTGATCCTGGAAAAAATCACCTGTATTCGCCAGGACCAATTCGTTCACGAAACCATCTACAGCCCGCTCGGTTGCAACATACCGGCTACCGGCTGCAGCAGCAGGGCATCGCAAAAAACCGCTTTGAAGCCAGCGAACGGTGCGGCAACACCCGTGACGGGCATGTGACCTTCCCCAACATCGCAGCGCGAAACCGTTCAGGGCGAGGACAGGACGAGCTCGCTTTCTACTCAATGGCAGAAGTGTCGGGCCATGCCGGCCTGTTCTCCACAGCCGAAGAACTCGGTGTGTTGTGCCAGTTGCTCCTTAATGGCGGCACGTTCGGGCCTATCGACTCTGCTCGCCGCAAGTGGTCGACCTGTTCACCCAAACCCCGAGCAAGATGGCAGCTATGCCCTGGGCTTTCAGGTGCCCACTGCCAACACACAAGCGCTCTACGGGCTGTTACTCCCCGAAGCTGGGCGCGCCGTGGCCCACACGGCTGGACCGGCAAATGCGTGGTGATCGACTTCACCCACAACGCCTTCTTTGTTGTGCTTACTAACAAAAAAACACAGCCCGGTGCTGGTGATGCCCAACGGCAATCTCAACCACTTCGAGGGCGAGCTGCTGCCCGCCTCGCTCTATGGCGGGCCCGTGCAGCTGTTCTACGCAGGCCTGCTTAGCAGCTGAGGCAAGCGCAACGGCTAGACGCCACCCAGGCGTCTAGCGCGGGGATTGTGTGCGAAATCCGTAACAGATATTTACCGTGTAAAAACTGCAACATTTTGACACAGCACCTACTCTAAAAAGGCGCGTGGACTAGACGAACGCGGATAACGCCTTGCCGTTAATCCGCCCCAGGGGCGAAACCTGCCACCTCTCGCAACCCGCTCAGCCCGTTTGGCCGCAGGCCAGGCCCGCTAATAACGTGAACTGAATGCGTCAGGCCCCGTTATGCCAAAGAGCGGCGTGCCTTGCGTCAGGAGTCCTGCATGACTGAGCAATCCAAAGGCCTCACCCGGCGACAACTGTTAAAAACCTCCGCCACACTCTGGCCGCCGGCGCCGCTGCCAGCGCGCAGGCCGCCACCTGATCGGCACGCCCAAGTGGCTGCCCTTCGACCATAACGGCCCGATGTACTACGACAGCCCCGGCTGGCAATTCTTCACCGCCGAGGAAGCCGCCGAAGTCGAAGCCATCGTTGAACAACTGATTCCCGCCGATGAGCTGAGCGTGAGCGCGGCAAAGACGCCGGTTGCGCGGTCTTTATCGACCGCCAGCTGGTCGGCGATTACGGCGACTTCGGCCGCCTGTATATGGAAGGCCCCTTCACCCCCGGCACTCCGGCGCAAGCCGACCAGTCGCCGCTGGTGCCACGCGAGAGCGCTACCGCATCGGCCTCGCGGGTGCTGAGCAAATACTGCCAGGCCACCTTCCAGAAAAACTTCAGCGCCCTGGCGCCCGAGCAGCGCGACAAGGTGCTCACCGACCTGGAAAAAGGCGCCATTACCCTGGAAGGCATCGAGGCCAAGCCTTCTTCCAGCAGGTGCTGGACAACACCATGGAAGGCTTCTTCGCCGACCCCATCTACGGCGGCAACCGCGGACATGGTGTCGTGGAAGATGATCGGTTTCCCCGGCGCCCGGTACGACTACCGCGACTACATCGGGCTGCATAACCAGAAGCTGAACCTCACGCCGATTTCCATCATCGGCAGCTCCGCCTGGAACAAGAAGGGTTAATCACACCATGGCTAAGAAATTACCTTCCACCGATGTAGTGGTTGTTGGGCTCGGCTGGGCGGGTCGATCATCGCAACGAATTGGCCGACACCGGCCTCAGCGTGATCGGCTTCGAACGCGGCCCGTGGCGCGACACCGCCAAAGATTTCAACCTGGCCTCGGCCACTGACGAGCTGCGCTACAACCGCCGTCAGGAACTCATGCTGCGCACCAAACAGAACAATGCACCATGCGCAATAAGAGTCGGAAACCGCACTGCCCATGCGCCACCTGGGGCTCGTTCCACCCGGCAACGGCACCGGCGGCGCCGGCAACCACTGGGCCGGCATCACCTTCCGCTTCCAGCCCACCGAATTCCGTTTGCACAGCTACCTGACCGAGCGCTACGGCAAAGAGCTGCCCGCCGAGCTGACCCTGCAAGACTGGGGCACCACCTGGGAAGAAATGAGCCGCACTACGACGCCTTTGAGCGTCTGGCTGGGGTTTCCGGCAAGGCCGGCAACCTGAACGGCACCATTGTCGAGGGCGGTAACCCCTTCGAAGGCGCGCGTTCCAAGGAATACCCGAACCCGCCGACCAAGCAAACCTACGGCGCCGACGCTGTTCGCCGAAGCCGCGAAAAACCTCGGCTACAAGCCCTTCCCGGTACCGTCGGCACTGGCATCCCAGGCCTACACCAACCAGTTGGGCGTCACTATGGGGCCGTGCACCTTCTGCGGCTTCTGCACCAACTACGGCTGCGGCAACTATTCGAAAGCCAGCGCGATCGTCA
>NZ_JBWBZC010000007.1:0-84932 GCF_056174845.1 Pseudomonas sp. CC11G | reverse complement strand
TGATAGAAAGATAGACTGGATAGCACTTTCACTGGTGTTTATTTCCAGGCTAAGGTAAAATTTGTGAGTTCTCTTGAGAGATCAAGAGTATTTCGAATTTTCGGCGAATGTCGTCTTCATAGTATAACCAGATTGCTTGGGGTTATATGGTCAAGTGAAGAAGCGCATACGGTGGGATGCCTTGGCAGTCAGAGGCGATGAAAGACGTGGTAGCCTGCGAAAAGCTTCGGGGAGTCGGCAAACAGACTTTGATCCGGAGATGTCTGAATGGGGGAACCCACTTAACATAAGTTAAGTATCTTGCACTGAATACATAGGTGTAAGAAGCGAACCAGGGGAACTGAAACATCTAAGTACCCTGAGGAAAAGAAATCAACCGAGATTCCCTTAGTAGTGGCGAGCGAACGGGGACTAGCCCTTAAGTTGATTTGAGATTAGCGGAACGCTCTGGAAAGTGCGGCCATAGTGGGTGATAGCCCTGTACGCGAAAATCTCTTATCAATGAAATCGAGTAGGACGGAGCACGAGAAACTTTGTCTGAATATGGGGGGACCATCCTCCAAGGCTAAATACTACTGACTGACCGATAGTGAACTAGTACCGTGAGGGAAGGCGAAAAGAACCCGGAGAGGGGAGTGAAATAGATCCTGAAACCGTATGCGTACAAGCAGTGGGAGCCCACTTTTTGGGTGACTGCGTACCTTTTGTATAATGGGTCAGCGACTTATATTCAGTGGCGAGCTTAACCGAATAGGGAGGCGTAGCGAAAGCGAGTCTTAATAGGGCGTTTAGTCGCTGGGTATAGACCCGAAACCGGGCGATCTATCCATGGGCAGGTTGAAGGTTGGGTAACACTAACTGGAGGACCGAACCGACTACCGTTGAAAAGTTAGCGGATGACCTGTGGATCGGAGTGAAAGGCTAATCAAGCTCGGAGATAGCTGGTTCTCCTCGAAAGCTATTTAGGTAGCGCCTCGTGTATCACTGTTGGGGTAGAGCACTGTTTCGGCTAGGGGGTCATCCCGACTTACCAAACCGATGCAAACTCCGAATACCAACAAGTGCGAGCACGGGAGACACACGGCGGGTGCTAACGTCCGTCGTGAAAAGGGAAACAACCCAGACCGTCAGCTAAGGTCCCAAAGTCATGGTTAAGTGGGAAACGATGTGGGAAGGCTTAGACAGCTAGGAGGTTGGCTTAGAAGCAGCCACCCTTTAAAGAAAGCGTAATAGCTCACTAGTCGAGTCGGCCTGCGCGGAAGATGTAACGGGGCTCAAACCATGCACCGAAGCTACGGGTATCACTTAGGTGATGCGGTAGAGGAGCGTTCTGTAAGCCTGTGAAGGTGAGTTGAGAGCTTGCTGGAGGTATCAGAAGTGCGAATGCTGACATGAGTAACGACAATGGGTGTGAAAAACACCCACGCCGAAAGACCAAGGTTTCCTGCGCAACGTTAATCGACGCAGGGTAGTCGGTCCCTAAGGCGAGGCTGAAAAGCGTAGTCGATGGAAAACAGGTTAATATTCCTGTACTTCTAGTTATTGCGATGGGGGGACGGAGAAGGCTAGGCCAGCTTGGCGTTGGTTGTCCAAGTTTAAGGTTGTAGGCTGACTGCTTAGGTAAATCCGGGCGGTTAAGGCTGAGAACTGATGACGAGTGCTCATTAGAGCGCGAAGTGGTTGATGCCATGCTTCCAAGAAAAGCCTCTAAGCTTCAGATAACTAGGAACCGTACCCCAAACCGACACAGGTGGTTGGGTAGAGAATACCAAGGCGCTTGAGAGAACTCGGGTGAAGGAACTAGGCAAAATGGCACCGTAACTTCGGGAGAAGGTGCGCCGGTGAGGGTGAAGCATTTACTGCGTAAGCCCATGCCGGTCGAAGATACCAGGCCGCTGCGACTGTTTATTAAAAACACAGCACTCTGCAAACACGAAAGTGGACGTATAGGGTGTGACGCCTGCCCGGTGCCGGAAGGTTAATTGATGGGGTTAGCTAACGCGAAGCTCTTGATCGAAGCCCCGGTAAACGGCGGCCGTAACTATAACGGTCCTAAGGTAGCGAAATTCCTTGTCGGGTAAGTTCCGACCTGCACGAATGGCGTAACGATGGCGGCGCTGTCTCCACCCGAGACTCAGTGAAATTGAAATCGCTGTGAAGATGCAGTGTATCCGCGGCTAGACGGAAAGACCCCGTGAACCTTTACTATAGCTTTGCACTGGACTTTGAATTTGCTTGTGTAGGATAGGTGGGAGGCTTTGAAGCGAGGACGCCAGTTCTTGTGGAGCCAATCTTGAAATACCACCCTGGCAACTTTGAGGTTCTAACTCTGGTCCGTTATCCGGATCGAGGACAGTGTATGGTGGGTAGTTTGACTGGGGCGGTCTCCTCCTAAAGAGTAACGGAGGAGTACGAAGGTGCGCTCAGACCGGTCGGAAATCGGTCGTAGAGTATAAAGGCAAAAGCGCGCTTGACTGCGAGACAGACACGTCGAGCAGGTACGAAAGTAGGTCTTAGTGATCCGGTGGTTCTGTATGGAAGGGCCATCGCTCAACGGATAAAAGGTACTCCGGGGATAACAGGCTGATACCGCCCAAGAGTTCATATCGACGGCGGTGTTTGGCACCTCGATGTCGGCTCATCACATCCTGGGGCTGAAGCCGGTCCCAAGGGTATGGCTGTTCGCCATTTAAAGTGGTACGCGAGCTGGTTTAGAACGTCGTGAGACAGTTCGGTCCCTATCTGCCGTGGACGTTTGAGATTTGAGAGGGGCTGCTCCTAGTACGAGAGGACCGGAGTGGACGAACCTCTGGTGTTCCGGTTGTCACGCCAGTGGCATCGCCGGGTAGCTATGTTCGGAATAGATAACCGCTGAAAGCATCTAAGCGGGAAACTAGCCTCAAGATGAGATCTCACTGGGACCTTGAGTCCCCTGAAGGGCCGTCGAAGACTACGACGTTGATAGGTGGGGTGTGTAAGCGTTGTGAGGCGTTGAGCTAACCCATACTAATTGCCCGTGAGGCTTGACCATATAACACCCAAGCAATTTGCTTAATCGCAGATTGACGGTGTGAAGACGAAAGAACCGAAAATTCGCAACACACAAATTACCGAATCTGAAAAACACATACCCAATTTGGAGTAACGCGTAAGCGAGACTCCACCCGAATTGCTTGACGACCATAGAGCATTGGAACCACCTGATCCCATCCCGAACTCAGTAGTGAAACGATGCATCGCCGATGGTAGTGTGGAGTTTCTCCATGTGAGAGTAGGTCATCGTCAAGCTTAAATTCCAAACCCCTCATTCGCGCAAGCGAGTGGGGGTTTGTTTTTGCGCCGAGAAAAGTCAGCGCGCCGACGCCAGCTGCACTTAGCCAATACCAACGCGACAAAGGCTTCATGCAATAGCATGTGTGTGGCTAGCCCTGGCGCCACCAAACAATCAAAGAGTCACGGCTAGGGCATCAAGCCTCTGAGCGCGAGACGCCAGCGCATTGAGTGGGGGATTTGAAAGCAAGATGTGGCAAGTAAGGCGTTGAATCAGCTGTTACCGTAAAGCCAGTTCTCACTTTCGAGTTAGACCGATGACGTCTTTGCCCACCAAGCAAGCGCGCGCTGCGCAAACGCTTAATGACCCACGTTGGTCTGCCATCCAGGCTCGCGACAATGCGCTCGATGGCCAATTCGTCTACTCAGTGAAAACCACTGGCGTCTATTGCCGCCCTTCGTGTTCGGCTCGTCAGGCGCTACCCGAAAATGTGCAGTTCCACGGCAGCTGTGAAGCCGCCGAAGACGCTGGTTTCCGCCCGTGCTTGCGGTGCAAGCCCCATCAGGCTTCTTTAGCGCAAGAGCATCAACTGCTGGTCGAGCAAGCCTGTCGCTTGATAGCAGAGGCCGAAACGCCGCCCTCCCTGGACGAACTCGCCGCGCAAGTCGGCCTAAGCTCATATCACTTCCACCGCCTGTTCAAATCCATCACCGGTGTCACGCCCAAAGGCTATGCCGACGCCCAGCGCGCTGCCCGCGTGCGTAGCAATCTGCAGCAAGGTGAGACAGTCACCGATGCCCTTTACGAAGCAGGCTTCAACTCCAGCGGCCGGTTCTACACGGTAGCGGACAAGCTGCTCGGCATGACCCCGAAGGCCTACAAAGAAGGCGGCTCTAACGTGCGTATCCACTATGCAATTGGCCGCTGTTCACTGGGTGAACTCCTGGTAGCCCGCAGTGATCGAGGAATCTGCGCGATTCTCTTTGGCGAAAACCCTGAGGAGCTGGAAAGCGATCTCCTGCGACGTTTCCCACGTGCAACTCTGGAGCTAGGTGATCTCGAATTCACCCAAACACTCAGCGAAGTCATCGTCTTTGTCGAAGCTCCGGCCAAAGGGCTGGACCTCCCGTTGGATATCCGCGGCACCGCCTTTCAGCAGCGCGTATGGCAAGCCTTGCAATCCATTCCAGCCGGACAAACTGCCAGTTACCGCGACGTTGCCGAGCGAATAGGTTCACCTAAGGCGGTGCGTGCTGTAGCCAGTGCGTGTGCTGCCAATGCATTGGCGGTGGTTGTGCCTTGTCACCGCGTTGTGCGAAATGACGGCGGGCTTTCGGGCTATCGATGGGGTGTGGAGCGCAAGCGTGTTTTGCTAGAAAAAGAGGCGAAATAGCCGAGGCGGGCGCTATTTGAGGGCGTTTCTTACGCGCCAAAAATGCTTTCGTTGTGTGATTGGTTGGCGTAAATAGCTGATTTAATTAAACTTATTTAGCAATCATTCGTATCGATGGTTACTATCGCGTCCTTTCACTTCTGCCAGAAATCTCAGTGAGTACCATAGGCTCCGTACCCACTTACCAGCCCCCCGCAAGGAGCCCACAAATGAAAAGCCAAGTATTCGCCAGCCTCATCCTGGCCAGCCTGTCCGCCAGTGTATTCGCTCTTCCTTCTGACCAGCCACAATTCACTTTTGACGCTGTAGTAGGTCATTCCGCCATGGTCGCTGAAGGTGGTGCAGACCGCGCCGCAGCCAACCGCGTAGCCGAAGGTGGTGCAGACCGTACCGCAGCCAACCGCGTAGCTGAAGGTGGTGCAGACCGTACCGGCGCCAACCGTGTAGCTGAAGGCGGTGCAGACCGTACCGGAGCCAACCGCGTAGCCGAAGGCGGTGCAGATCGTACCGGCGCCAACCGCGTAGCCGAAGGTGGTGCAGATCGTACCGGCGCTAACCGCGTAGCTGAAGGTGGCGCTGATCGTACCGGTGCCAACCGTGTGGCTTGATGGTCCGCGTTACCTCACCTGAAAAGCCCGGCCAACTCAGCCGGGTTTTTTTATGGGCTGTGGTTTAGTCCGATTGAATGCAGTCGCTGAACAGCTGGTGAATTGGCAAATTGCGTTGGCTATGCCGCAGCAACAAAATCAGCTCCCGGTAAAAAGTCAGCTCCCCCAATTCAATGATTCGCACCTTGGCGCCCAACTCCAGCCACAGCCCGGCCAGCGGAATCAATGAAACCCCGAGCCCGCACTCCACCATCTTCACAATCCCATCCAGCTCGTCCAACTCCAGTGCCACCTGCACATCCAGGCGTTGTTCGCGCAAGAAGCGGCTAACCAGGCGCCCGCCAAACGAGGTCCGGTCGTAACGCACCAGCGGCTGCTCACGCAGAATCTCCAGCGGGTCGCTGCCCTCCATCTCCTGCGGCACTACTAATACAAACCGCTCCTGGCGAAGCACCTGAGTGTGCAGCTCCTTGGGTAGCGGGAAGGGCGGTCGAATCAGAATGGCGACATCCACTTCGCCAGCATCCACAAGGCTGAGCAGATTCAGCGAAACGCCTGGCACCAACTTAGGCTCTACTCGCGGTGCGGCCTGGCGTAAGCGCAGCAAGGCCGCCGGCAGCAAACCTGTCTGCACGCTGGCAATGGCGCCAATGCGCAGTTCGCCGCTGCATTCGCCGGGCTCTTCCACAGTGGCCATGCGGCTGAACAGTTCGAGCATCTCGTTTGCCATCGGCAGCGCGCGCTTACCGGCCGCATTGAGGATGGCCTGGCGCCCGGTGCGATCGAACAGTTGCTGGTTCAGCGCCCGCTCAAGGTTGCGCATCTGCGCGCTGACGGCCGATTGCGTCAGGCCGATATGCATCCCGGCTGCGGCAAAGGTGCCGTGCCGCGCCACGGCGATAAAGGTCTTCAGTTCGCGCAGCATCGCGTTGCCTTATTTGATCGAAATAATTTGTGCTCGGCGCAAAAAATACCGACTTTTAATTAATAACTACAGGGCTAGACTCACTCGCGAGCAGTTATTTTCACGTCTGTTTCGAGGCACACCGCATGAGTCTTTCCCCGTTCCACTTGGCTATTCCCGTGTTCGATCTGCCCGCCGCGCGGCAGTTTTATGGTGAAACTTTTGGTCTGGCTGAGGGCCGCTCCAGCGAAAAATGGGTCGACTTCAATTTCTTCGGCCATCAACTGGTCATCCACGAACACCCGAAAACCTCGACGCAAGAAAGCGTCATGACCAACGAAGTGGACGGCCACGACGTACCCGTGCCGCATTTCGGCGTGGTACTGGGTTGGGCCGAATGGGAGCAGTTGGCCAAGCGCCTGGAGGACAAAGGCCTGATGTTTGTCATCGAGCCGCACATTCGTTTTCAGGGCCAGGTGGGCGAGCAGGCCACCATGTTTCTCTACGACCCCTGCGGCAATGCGCTGGAGTTCAAGGCCTTCAAGGACATAAGCCAGCTGTTCGCCAAATAGCCGGGCAGGCGCCTTCGCGATATCCTTGGCGCCCTTAAAAACAGCCAGGACCCGCGCCCATGAAAGAGCAACTCGTAGAACTGATCAGCAAAATAAGTTCGGGGTGCATGGGCGCCGAGGAAATCGACAAGATCGCCGACGAAGCGGCGCAAGCCTACGCTGATCCGGCTGCCTTTCTGGCGGCCAATCCCGATATCAACTACGACGATACGTTCCCCATCCCACTCGGTGAGTGGGTGGTGGTCGGCAGCCTGCCGGAAACCGTCCTGTTCCAGGCCGACTCCTACGCCGACTTGCTGCAACAAATCATCGACTCCTTCGGCAAAGAAGTGACCTTCAATATCAAACCTAAGCAGCTCCTGAAGACCGAGCCGCTGACGGCGATGAACCGCATTCAGGTGCAACTCAGCGCGCTGAGTCCGGAAACCAAAGGGTATGTGCTGATGGACTTCAGCCAGCCGCTGGACGATGAGATGCAGGCGGTGCTGGTGTACACCACTGATCTGGAGCGCGTGTTGGAGTTGAGTGCTGCGGTGGGAATTGCTGCGGCAGGTTCTTACGAGGCATTGCGCGTCGCGGTGCACGTTTAAGCGGTGCTTGCTTCATCGAGGCTGAAGCCTCCCACAAGGAATTGCGCTTTCTTGTGGGAGAGGCTTTAGCCTCGATAGGCCTTAACTTGATTTAGCCCACCAACAACCACGCCCCAGCGCCAGCCGACAGCAACCCCGCCATCCGCACCAACGGCGCAGCGGCAGTCGGCAACCCGCGCACCATCGCATAACCCACTGCATGCAGTGCGGCGGTCGCGGCCACAAAGCCCGCGGCATAGCCCCAAGGGCTGGCCACTTCGGGCAATTCCAAGCCATGCGCCACGCCATGGGCCAGCGCGAAGAGCGCCGTCAGGCCAACGGCAACGGCAACCGGCGGACGTACCGCCACAGCCACCAGCAGACCCAACGCCAATACAGACGCCGCAATCCCTGTTTCCATAAACGGCAATTGCAGCCCTTCAAAACCCAATACGCCGCCCAGCAGCATGGTGCCTACGAATGTCAGCGGCAGCGCCCAACGTGCCGCGCCTTTTTGTTGTGCTGCCCACAGGCCAACGGCGAGCATGGCCAGCAGATGGTCCATGCCGGTAACCGGGTGGGCGATGCCGGCGAGCAGGCCGGACGAATCGTGCCCAGGGTGAGCGAATGCCACCGCCGGAGAGAGAAACAGCGCCAGGCTGAACAAGGCTTTACGCAGATTCATAAAAGCTCCTTTGTTGTGCGTAGGTAGAAATCAGGCTGCAGTCAGCAGGCCCTGCTTTTCGATAAAGGCGATGATTTCGTCGAGGCCCTGGCCGACTTTCTGGTTGCTGAACACGAATGGCTTGTCGCCGCGCATCTTCTTCGTGTCGCGTTCCATCACCTCCAGGGAGGCACCTACCATCGGCGCCAGGTCGACCTTGTTGATCACCAGCAGGTCCGACTTGCAGATGCCCGGGCCGCCCTTGCGCGGCAGCTTGTCGCCGGCCGACACGTCGATCACGTACAGGGTCAGGTCAGACAATTCCGGGCTGAAGGTGGCCGAGAGGTTGTCGCCACCGGACTCTACAATGATCAAATCCAGACCCGGAAAGCGGCGGTTGAGCTGGTCAACGGCTTCCAGGTTGATCGAGGCATCTTCGCGGATTGCCGTGTGCGGGCAGCCACCGGTTTCCACACCAATGATGCGTTCCGGCGCCAGGGCTTCGTTGCGCACCAGAAACTGGGCGTCTTCCTGGGTGTAGATATCGTTGGTGACCACGGCCAGGTTGTAGCGGTTGCGCAGGGCCAGGCACAGGGCCAGGGTCAGGGCGGTTTTGCCGGAGCCCACCGGGCCACCGATACCGACACGCAGAGGTTGGCTGTTCATCGTTGCAGATTCCTTGTGGTGTTCAGTGTTCAAGAGCGAAACAGGCGGCTGTACTGGCGCTCGTGCGCCATGCTGGCCAAGGCCAGGCCAAAGGCGGCGCTGCCCCAGTGTTCGGGTGTGCTGTGCAGGGCGTCGTGCTGGGCTTGCTGCAACAGCGGTAGTAACTGCGAGGTCAGGCGTTGGGCGGCTTGCTGGCCCAGCGGCAGGGTTTTCATCAACACCGCCAGTTGGTTCTCCAGCCATCCCCAGAGCCAGGCGGCGAGGGCGTCGTGCGGGGTGATCTGCCACGCACGCGCGGCCAATGCCCACATCACCGCCAGACCCGGCTCGGGTTGCCCGGCGAGAAAGGTGCGGGCTTCTTCATCCAGCTCCGGCAAACCTTCCAGCAATTGCTTGAGCGAATAACCCATTTGCCGGCTTTCCTGCTGCAGTTCGCGGGTTTCGCGACTGGCGCGGTGTTGCTCGCACAGTTGGGCAAGGGCCGGCCAATCGCCGCCTACTGCGGCGTTGCAATGGGCGAGCAACAGCGGCGCCTCAAAGCGGGCAAGGTTCAGCAACAGTTGATCGGCAATCCAGCGCTGCGCGCTATCGGGGTCGCAGACCTGCTCGCGCTCCACCGCCATCTCCAACCCTTGCGAATAGCTGTAGCCGCCAATCGGCAGCTGCGGGCTGGCCAGGCGCATCAGCGCCCAGGCAGGATTCAGGCTAGAGAGAGAGGGACTGATGCTCACGTGCGCACGCCAAACTGGTGCAGGCGCGGCGCGTAGCTGAACTCTTCATCGCCGGCATGGGAGTGGTGGTGGCCGCCGCCATAGGCGCCTTGCTCGGGCTGGTACGGCGCATCGATCAACTCCACCGTGGCGCCTAATTGCTCCAGCATCGCCTGCAGAACGTAGTCTTCCGGCAAGCGCAGCCAGCCATCACCCAATTGCAGGGCAACGTGACGGTTGCCCAGGTGGTAAGCCGCGCGGGTGAGTTCGAAGGCATTGGCGCAGGTGACATGCAGCAGGCGTTCGGGGCTGGCGCTCACCCGCACCACGCGGCCGTCCTGCGCTTGCAGGCACTCGCCGTCATGCAGCGCCGGCTGGCCACGTTCCAGGAAAAGGCCGACGTCTTCACCGGCTACTGTGAAACAGCGCAGACGACTTTTGCTGCGCGCAGCAAAGCTCAAATGCAATTCGGCGTCCCAGCTCTCTTGTGGCTGGATACGGGAATGGATGACCAACATAACGGTGTACCGGCAGATTCAATAACGGGTGCAGAGCAAGTGCGGTGCCAAACCCGCGAATGCCCGTGGTGGGCGGGGTGGGGTAAAAACTGGGGCATTGGTCAGGTTTTATTTGGTGCGCGAGCGCGCATTGCGCACCGTTTTGGGGCTTTGGTCGGCGTTCGCGTTTTCGCAGGGATTCGCAGCACGACACGCCTGCACCGCTAAACCGTTGAATAGGATTTAGGCGTGCATGCAGAAAACCGTTGTTCCCGGTAGTGGCGATTTTTCGCCCCTACAGGCGACGAAAACGGCGTGATCTCGCCACTTTATGCCGACAACGTGCCGTTGAAAGGCTCTGGAAAGGGGCCGCGGGTTAACCTCGCATCGGGTACGTGTCTTGCTAAGGTATAAGTAATTACTGATACCATCTATAAAAAAACCGTTGTTGGAAAAATCCCTATGCCCAGAGCCTCTCACCATGCGCTGCGTGGCACCTTCCGTGCCTTGCTGTCCTCCGAATTCTGCTACCACACCGCGTCGGTCTTCGACCCGATGTCCGCCCGCATTGCCGGCGACCTGGGTTTTGAGGTCGGCATTCTTGGCGGCTCGGTCGCGTCCTTGCAGGTGTTGGCCGCCCCGGACTTCGCGCTGATCACCCTCAGCGAGTTCGTCGAGCAGGCCACCCGCATCGGCCGCGTCGCCAACCTGCCGGTGATCGCCGACGCCGACCACGGCTACGGCAACGCGCTGAACGTGATGCGCACCGTCAAGGAGCTGGAACGCGCCGGCGTCGCTGCGCTGACCCTGGAAGACACCCTGCTGCCGGCCCAATTCGGACGCAAATCCACCGACCTGATTCCAGTGGAAGAGGGCGTCGGCAAAATTCGCGCGGCCCTCGAAGCCCGCGTCGACGCCGAACTGGCGATCATTGCCCGCACCAACGCCGGCGTGCTGCCGGTGGATGAAGTAATCAGCCGCACCGTGGCCTACCAGAGCGCCGGTGCCGATGGCATCTGCATGGTCGGTATCACCGACTTCGAACATCTGGAACAGATCGCCCAGCACCTGACTGTGCCGATCATGCTGGTGACCTACGGCAACCCGTCGCTGCGTGACGACATCCGCCTGGCCAGTCTCGGCGTACGCATCGTGGTCGACGGCCACGCCGCCTATTTCGCCGCGATCAAAGCCACCTACGACTGCCTGCGCGAGCAACGCCAGGTGGTAGCCACCGACCTCAGCGCCTCGGAGCTGTCGCACAAATACACCCACCCCGAGGACTACCTGCTCTGGGCCAAAGAGTTTATGGAAGTGAAGGAATAACCCGGACCGTTCATACCCTCTCCCCTTGCCCGTGCTTGTAAAAAGCCGACCGCGCGCCCATATCTGTACCCAACGCAACATCTAACCGGGAGACAGACCATGGCCGGCGGTTGGGCAAGTGACGGAGCCGTACAAGAGCAGATCGACAGCAGCATCGAGGACGCCATCGCGCGTGCCCGTAGCCAGCTGCCCAAAGGCGAAAGCCTAAAACACTGCGAAGAATGCGACGCTGCCATCCCCGAAGCACGGCGCCAGGCCATCCCCGGCGTGCGTTTGTGTGTCCCTTGTCAGGCTGAGCATGACAAGGAAAACGCCGCCAACGCGGGCTATAACCGCCGTGGCAGCAAAGACAGCCAATTACGCTAAGCCCCACAGAGTGTGAAAACGTAGCGAGCGAAGGGAAAGCAAGGCGAAAGTCGATTCAAAAAGCGGAGTTGGCTGTAGCCAATGAGCATTTTTTAATTGGCTTTCAACGCCGCTTAACCGAGCGCAGTAGTTTTCACCCGCAGTGAAAGGAGGCTCGATGGATTTCAAGGACTACTACAAGATTTTGGGTGTGGAACCCACCGCGGACGAGAAGGCCATTAAAGCGGCCTACCGCAAACTCGCGCGCAAATATCACCCCGACGTGAGCAAGGAAAAAGACGCCGAAGTGCACTTCAAGGAAGTGGCCGAGGCCTACGAAGTGCTCAAGGACGCGGAAAAACGCGCCGAATTCGATGACCTGCGCAAATACGGTCAGCACGGCCGGCCGTTCGAGCACCCGCGCGGTCGGCAGCCGGGCGCCGGGGCTTTTACCGATGCCTATGGCGGCGACTACTCGGACTTCTTCGAATCGATCTTCCGCCGTGGCGGTGGCGCCGAAGAGGCCCGTAACCGTGCACGCAAGGGGCAGGATGTGGAAATGGAACTGCCAGTGTTTCTTGAGGAAACCCTGGACGGCGAGGCGAAGAAAATCTCTTTCCAGTTGCCTGGTGCCATGGGCCAGCCGGCGCAAAGCAAAAGCCTCAACGTGAAGATTCCGGTCGGCGTGGTCGACGGCGAACGTATCCGCCTCAAAGGCCAGGGCGGCCCCGGCATGGCTGGTGGGCCGGCGGGCGATCTGTACCTGAATATCCGCTTTGCGCCGCACCCGCTGTTCGACGTGCAAGGCAGCGATCTGGTCCTCACCGTGCCGCTGGCACCGTGGGAAGCGGCGCTAGGCACCAAGGTTGAAGCACCGACCCTGAGCGGCCGTATCACCCTGACTATTCCGGCCAACAGCCAGAGCGGCCAGCGCCTGCGCGTGAAAGGTCGCGGACTGGCTAACAAGGCCGGCGAGCGTGGCGACCTCTATGCTCAGCTGAAAGTCGTGATGCCCAAAACCACCAGCGACGATGCGCGCAAACTCTGGGAGAAACTGGCGCAGAAGGTCGACTTCGATCCCCGCAGCGAATGGAGCAAATGACTATGAGCGTCCCATTAGGCATGCAAGAGCTTTGTCAGACCGTGGCGATTCCCGCCGCCTTGCTGATTGAAATCGTCGAGCACGGGATCATCGACCCGACCGGTCGCGGGCCGGATAGCTGGGAGTTCGACCAGCATGCGCTCATCACCTGCCGACGCGCCGCGCGGTTGCAGCGTGAACTGGAACTGGAGTGGTCGGGCATCGCCCTGGCGCTGCAGCTGCTTGATGACCTGGAGCAAGTACGCCGCGAAAACCGCCAGCTGAAAAGTCAGCTGGGGCGGTTTGTCGGCGAATAAGCGCGGCGCTTAAAACAGCGAGCGCTCGGCCTTGAACATCACGTAGTCCTCGCAATAACCGTTGTGCCCGGAGTAGGCCACACACTGCTGGCCGCTAAGGCTGGAGCCGCTGTAGGAGAGGTTGAGTTTGATACCCTCCCAAGGCCGCGACAGGTTCAACGACCAATCATTGAACATGCGCACCGCGCGGCCATCGTCGTAGCTCACGGCGTCGTCCAGGGCGTGGTTGGCATATTTCATCGACAGGTTTATCGGCACCGTCGTCTGTAACGCCAAGTCCATCAGCAGGGTGCTGTCGGTGCGGCCTGGGGCCTGGCTGAAGGCGGCGCCGAAGCGGCTGTCGAGCAAGGTTAAGCCTGCGTAGTACTCGTTGCTGTCATTGGCGCTAAAGCCTGGGTGGCTGTAGCGGATCAGGCCCATTTCATAACCGAAGCGGTTGTTGAACGGGCGCTTGAAGCCGCTATAGGAGTCCAGCTCCAATTGGCTGTCACGGGCGATGCCCATGCTCGGCGACCACTGGCCCAGGTACCAGCCGCTGTCGTGGGTGAGGTCCAGGCCGCCTTGAAAGGTGCCGCTCTGGGCGGGCTGCACCAGACCCTGAGCCATGCTGCGGGTGGGGGTGGTGCCCAGTTGCAGGGCGTAATCGCCCAGTTCTCGCTGCAGTACCTGGCCTTGGGCAGCGGCGCAGGCAAAAACGCTCACGGCCAGCAGGCTGGCCTTCAGTTTGTTCATCACTTTCACTCCAGGTATAGAGGAGTGGCGTGCACGCTGGCAGGGGCGCTCGGCCAGTTGTGGCGACAGCGGTTGGCACGCGGTCGCAACCTGTTTTTCGAGCGTGCGGTCGGCCCTCTGTGGGGCGTTTTGTAGCGCTAAACCGCAAGCTAGAGCGGTCCGACTCTACGCCCCTGAGTTTTGGATGGACCGCCATTCGTCGATGCAGGGGAAAAAATCGACGGGCTGTCGAAAAGGCCACTACCTGCGCGCCAAGGCGCTGGCTAGACGCTATTAACACGCTAGCAGGGGTTGAAAGCGCTTCCGCGCATCGGCACGATGCTTGCCAAGCTAACGATCCAAAGCGCCTTTCTCTGGAGCGGTAATGTTTTCCCAGATTATTTCCACGTTGCTGCCGGTGTTTCTGATTACCGGCTGCGGCGCGCTGTACGGCCATTTCCGTAAACCGGATATGCGCGGCCTTAATACCCTGAACATGGAACTGCTGGTGCCGCTGCTGATTTTCGCGGTGCTGGCCGATAGCAAGGCCGCGCTGCAGGACTACACCAGCCTGGCGCTGGCCGGCGCGGTGATCGTGCTCGGTTCCGGCCTGCTGCTGTGGCCGGTCACACGGTTGCTCAAGCTGGACTGGCGCACCTTTCTGCCGCCGATGATGTTCAACAACACCGGCAACATGGGCCTCCCGCTGATGGTGCTGGCCTTCGGCGAAAAAGCGCTGCCGGCGGCGGTGGTGCTGTTTATCGTCGAAATGCTGCTGCACTTCACCGTCGGCCTGCGCATGCTCGACCCGGCCACGCCGGTGTGGCGCCTGTACCGCATTCCAGTGGTGCTGGCGACTATCGCCGGGCTCGCACTCAACCTCGCCGGCCTGCACCTGCCGCACTGGTTTCTCGAGTCGGCCAATATGCTCGGCACCACCTGCGTGCCGCTGATGCTGTTCGCACTGGGCGTGCGCATGCTCGATGTGGATTTCAGCGCCTGGAAAGTCGGCCTGCTTGGCGCTGTGGCGTGCCCACTGAGTGGGTTGATTCTGGCCTGGCCGCTGATTCAGCTGTTCGACCTGCAAGGCCTGCAACTGGCCTGCCTGTGGGTATTCGCCGCGCTACCGCCGGCGGTGCTCAACTACATGCTCGCTGAGCAATACCAACGAGCGCCGCACACCGTGGCCTCCCTGGTGCTGATCGGCAACCTGGGCAGCGCGGCGGTGATGCCGGTGGTGTTGGGCTTGCTGTTCTCGGCGGGGTATGGCGCGCCGGTGCCCTGACTGGGACCGTCACCCCGTTTGCCGTCATCCCCGCCTGCGCGGGGACGACGGTGGCGGGTCTTAATGCTTGGGCAACATCACCGTAAACGTCGTGCCATCCACATCGTTCGACACCACGTTCACCGTGCCGCCATGGGCAATCACCACCTCGTTCACGATAAACAACCCCAACCCCAGGCTGGTTTCCCCGGCGCGGTCGCTAGTGCTGCGTACCAGCGGGAAGAACAGGGTGGAAATGGCGCTTTCGGCAATCGGCTCGCCGTGGTTGTGCAGGGTCAGCGTCACGCTGTCCGGCTCGCCGGTCAGGCGCAAGGTGATGGGCAGGTTGCTGGCGCCGTGTTGCAGGGCGTTGCCGATCAGGTTTTGCAGCAACTGTTCGATGCGGCCCTGGTCCCACTCGCCTTCGGTTTCACCCATGGCCTCGAAGCGCAGGTCGCTTAGCGGCTGCCCCGCGCTGGCCTCGTCGATGGCGGCCTGACACAACACCGTCATGCTGATCGAGGTGCGCACAATCGGCAGGCTATTGCCTAGCCGGCTGCGCACGAATTCCAGCAGGTCGTTGACCATGCCAGCCATATGCCGCGTGCTGTTGCGGATGCGCTGCACATGGCTGCGGCCTTTTTCGTCCAGCCCCGGCCGGCCGGCGAGCAATTCGCTGGACATGCTCACCGCCTGCAACGGCGCACGCAGGTCGTGGCCGAGGATGGCGAGAAAGATATCGCGTGAGTGATTGACCTGTTCGGCATAGGCCGCCGTGGACTCGGCCAGCGCTTCGTCGATGGCTTCGTTAAAGCGGATCAAGTCGCGCATATGCACCAGTTCCATCTGCACCAGGCTGTCGGTCCACAGGCGGATCACGCTGGCGCGCAGGTGGCGAAATTCCGAGGTCATCTGCACCAGGTCAAACCCCACCTGATGGCGCAACTCGCCATGGCTGGCGGCGGCCACATCCAGGCTTGGGGTTTTTTCCGGACCTTCGCCCATGGCCTTGGCAGCCTGCTCCATGGGGGTTTGTACGGTGCTCATGTCGCGGGCCGCGGCCAACAGAATAGAGCGCGCGTGGTCGCGCAGTTCTACGCGGTTCATGCTGTCGGCCGCCGGGCGAATGGTCATGGCAAAGGCCTCCCACTCATCCACGATGCGGTCTACGGAGGCGACAATAAATTCAGCAAGACGCATGGTGCTTACACCTGGGAGGACAGCAACGATTAGGCATAGTAGTCGCTTTCGTTGCGCTGGCTAGCGCCGTTTTGCCGACGTGCTGGATCAGGGTTTCACTTCTGCCAGACGGTCATGGTCCAGCTGCATGGCAATGACCACGGCCTCGGTGGGAAAGTTGGGCGAGTCGTCCGCAGTATTGGCCAGCGCCGGCAGATTGAGGGTAATCACACCGGTTTTTTCATCGCGGCTGGCTGTGGCGTCGGTCAGCTCCTGAATCGCGCGGAAGTTATCGCCGCCAATCTGCAGCACGTCGATCAGGCGGTAATGGGCGTCGCCTTCTTCATTGGCATCGGGTTCGAACACGGCCAGGTACTGGTTGTAGCTGTTGCCCATGGAAAAGCCTTCCACGGTGAATACGGCCAGGGTCAGTTGCGAGCTTGGGCTGATGGTCAGCGTTTTGCTCATGGTTGCTTCCGGGTAGCCGGTGGCGAAGCTGTCGCGCAACACGGCCACCAGATGGTCGACCTGAGTCACCAGCTCTTTGGGCGGCGCATCGGCTTTTACTTCGGGGCCGCCTTCGGCAAGGGCGACGGAGCAAAACAGGGCCAGGGCGGCCGGCAGCGGGGCGATTTTCATACCTGAATATCCGCGTGGGGGAGAGGCGGCGGATGGTAGAGCATCGCGGCTGAAGCTGCGCCTACGGACCGCACAAACTTGTAGGGGGTTCAGCCGCGATAGCGGGATGGATTACAACGACGTCGCCTTGAACGTATCGCACCCACTTACCTTGCCACCCTCATACCCGGTCTTGAACCAGCGCACGCGCTGCTGCGACGTGCCGTGGGTAAAGGAGTCTGGCACCACCTGGCCGCGTGCCTGTTTCTGCAAACGGTCATCGCCGATGGCATTGGCGGCGTTCAGCGCTTCTTCCAGATCGCCGGCTTCCAGCCAGTTCAGCCGCTGCTGCGCATGAAAAGCCCACACGCCGGCCAGGCAATCGGCCTGCAGTTCCTGGCGTACCAGCAAGCCGTTGGCGCCTTCCATCTTGGCGCCAGCCTGGCGGGCGTTGTTCACCTTGGTCGAGATGCCCAACAGGGTTTGCACATGGTGGCCAACCTCGTGGGCGATCACATAGGCCTGGGCAAAGTCGCCGGCGGCGGAAAAGCGCTGAGCCATTTCCTTGAAGAAATCCAGGTCCAGGTACACCTGGTGATCGGCGGGGCAATAGAAGGGGCCGGTGGCCGAAGAAGCAAAGCCGCAGGCGGAATTTACGCCGCCACGGAACAGCACCAGCTTGGGTTGTTCGTACTGCTTGCCGGCCTGCTGGAAAATCGCGCCCCAGGTGTCTTCGGTATCGCCGAGTACGGCGCGGACGAACTCGGCCTGTTCATCATTGGCCGCGGGCGCATGGCCCTGTTGCTGAGTAGGGGCGGTGGAAATGCCGGCCTGGTTGGCCAACTGACCGAGGATCTGCATCGGGTCTTGCCCGGTGATCAGGCCGAATACCACGACAATCACCACAGCGCCCAGGCTCAGGCCTTTGCCGCCGCCGATGCGCATGCCACCACCGCCACCACCGCTGTCGCGGGCATCCACTACGTTGTCGCTGCGTCGGCCTTTTTTCCAAAGCATGGGGTGTTTCTCCTGATCCGTGGCGCTTGAGTGTTGCGGGTGCGGTCGACGCGCGCCAGGCCGGTGGTCTGTTAAATCACTTGCCGGCGTAGCGGGTCAGCTCCTGCTCGGTGCCGTCACGTTGCACACCGATCACAGCATAGGCATCGCTAACGCCGCCTTGTTCCATCCCTGGAGACCCCATCGGCATTCCGGGCACTGCCGCGCCGATCAAATCAGCGCGCTGGCGCAGTTTTAGAATGTCGGCCGCCGGTACATGGCCTTCGACGAACTTGCTGTCGATAACACCGGTATGGCAACTGCCCAGGTTGTGCGGCACGCCAAGGCGGGTTTTCACCGCGCTCATATCGGTTTCCACATGATCGGACACCTTGAAACCATTGTTCTGCAAATGGCTGATCCAGGCTTTGCAGCAGCCGCAATTGGCATCGCGGTACACATCGATGGCGATAGGCTCGGCGGCGTGCAGAGCCCCCACAAACAACAGTGGCAGAAGGGCTAAACGGCGCATGGGAATGACTCCAGAGGAAAAGTTGCGAAGGAGCATAGACCCAGCGGGCGGCGGGCCAACGTAGGCACCTGTTTACAAATATGTCGGGACACCCAATTCTGCAGCCTTCTCCTGAGGCTGGAGCCTGACGATGCTGTTCGCACGAATCTTTCTGCTGGTGCAGGCGCTGGTATTGGGCGGTTTTGGCGTGGCCTATTTCACCTATCCACAGGAGATGGCCACCCTCACCGGCATGATTCTGGTGCAGACCTCGGCAGTCGTCGATGTACGCGCTTACTACGGCGCGCTGCAGCTGGGGCTGGCGGTGTTCCTGCTGTCCTCGGCACTGCGCCCGACGTTTATCCGCCCGGCGCTGAGCCTGCTCACCCTTCTGTTTGCCGCCTTGGCCCTGGGGCGCGCCGCCGGCCTGTATCTGGATGGCACCGTGGGGCAAACCTTCAACCTCTACGCCATGGCCTATGAAGGCACGTCGGCCTTGCTGGCCTATATCGGTTTTCGTCTGGTACGCGTCGGCTGATTCACGGCTTGCGCGGCGGGAAATCCTTCAGCAATTTCGCGACGCCCTGATCGAACGCCTCCTGGGTAAATTGCGGGTCGGTGAACTGGCGACTGATCTGCGCCTGGAACAACACACCCTGATCGCGGGTGTCGAGAATGCGCAGGGCCAGCACAGCGGTTTCGTCGTTGGTCATTTCGGTCTGGGTATAGATCGCGCCATTAGCGCCCATCACCGGCCGTAGCTCGATGCCCTCCTGGGGCGTGGTGCCCAGGGCGTAGATCACCTGCATATCGGCCCCGGTGTCCTGGCGCACATAACCCTTGGCTTCCAGCGCCCGTTGGGTGGCGGTGCTGAACCGTTCTTCAAGGTCCACCCGGTGGCCCTTGGTGCGCACCGGGGCAATCGTAAAACTGCGGTACAGCTGATTGGCCGCCTGCGGCTGGGGCTGGCTGATACGGCTGGTGGGCTGGTTGACGGCCGGGTTGTTACAGGCGCCAAGCAGCAGGGCGAAGAACAGGGGAAACATGTGACGCGCGCGCATGGGGTGGTCTCGCAAAGGGCCTTGCGCAAGCGTAGACGGCGCGCACCAAAAGGGGCCCGGTCTTTGGTTGAGGCTATCTAACTGGGCACTTTGCGCGAGGGTAGGGCGCTGCAGCCCAGTAAATCCGGCGCCAATATGGTGGCACTGTGCTTGCACGACTCTGGGCCTAACAGGGGGAATACAACTATGTTGCTAATGCGCACCAAGGCCCGTCGTGCCGAAGACGACGGTGCCCTGAGCTTGCTGGTGGACAACCTTGACCTGACCAGTCAACTGTCCGACTCGCAGCCCATCAACACCCGCCTCAACAGCTTCACCCGCGCGCTGCATCAGCGCCTGGGCGAGAGCCTGGCGGCGTCCGTGGATATCGCCGCCCATGCGCCTGAGCTGGCGCGAATCGCCAGCGAAACCGAAGCCAGCGGGCAAAGCCTGGCGCAAGCCTCGGAGCTGATTGCCAGCGCCAGCGAGGAAGTGAGCACAACCCTCGACAGCGAGCTGGTGCCCGGCGCCGCCCAGGTGGCCAAGCTGGCGGCCGAGGTGTCCGGCACCTTGCGCAGTTGCCAGCAGACCGGCGACGAAGTGCTGCGCCAGGTGGATGCCATCGACGCCAGCGAAACCCAGCTTGAAGGGGTGATTGCCCAGCTCGTTGGCCAACTGGAAGAAGTCAGCCAGGTGCTCGGGGTGATCGCCAGTATTTCCCAGCAGACCAACCTGCTGGCACTGAACGCTGCCATTGAAGCAGCGCGCGCCGGTGAACATGGTCGCGGCTTTGCCGTGGTGGCCGATGAAGTAAGGCGCCTGGCCGGGCACACCACCGAGGCCACCGGCAAAGTCAGCCAGATCATCGAACGCTTTCGTGACGGCATGGCCCAGCTCGGCACCGCCGGCCAGCATATGCACAGCGCCGTGGCCGATGGTCGCGACGGCATGACGCGCATGGGCGAAGACCTGCGCAACACCCGCGCGGCCATGGACCAACTCGACCAGCGCGTCGGCCATATCGCCGCCGGCACCGAACAGATCGGTATCGCCGTGCACGCCATCAATGGCGATGTGCAGAACATTGCCGGGGTGGCATCCGACCTGCTGAGCAA
Organism: Pseudomonas sp. CC11G; assembly: GCF_056174845.1. Lineage (NCBI taxonomy): Bacteria > Pseudomonadati > Pseudomonadota > Gammaproteobacteria > Pseudomonadales > Pseudomonadaceae > Pseudomonas > Pseudomonas sp. CC11G. Next base: position 64,575 of record NZ_JBWBZC010000007.1, on the reverse strand, counting down.
AGCCGGGCAAGTGCTCACCCATAGCCAGGCGGTGCGCACCAGCGGCGACAAGCTGCTCGATGGCCTGGGCGCGTTTCGGTTGCAGATTCACAAAGAGGTGCAGGCCAGTGTGGAGCGCTTGGCCATGGAGGCGGCGTTGCATGGCGACGTGGGGTGTGCAGAGGAATTTTTAAGCGACACGCTGCGGCGTGACCCGCGCTTCGAGCTGTTTTATCTGGTGAACAGCGACGGTACGCAGCTGAGTGAAAACGTGTTTGCCGCCGGCTTGGACAAGGGCGTGAGCTGCAAGGGCCGTAACTGGTCCCAGCGCCCGTGGTTCCGGGCGGTGGCAGAGCAGTTGAGCAGCCATATCACGCCGGTGTATCGCTCGTCGGCGACGGATGCGTTTTGCTTTACGGTTTCCGTGCCGGTGTTTACTGCCAGTGGGCAGTTGCAGCGGGTGTTGGGGGCGGATGTGCGGTTGTCGGCGTTGGTGTGAGTGCCTTGAGATTCTGGATCCCCGCCTTCGCGGGGATGACGATCGTTTGAAGTTCTATATCCGTCATTCCCGCGAAGGCGGGAATCCAGAATAGTGAAGCTGACGCTTGTCCCTCGGGACGATCACGCCGGAACCACATTCCCCGCCACCGCCGGCAACGGCAACAACGGCGCATGGGGATCTTTGGCAATCGTCTCGCGCCAACTCTCGATCCATTCACCCGGCTCGTTTTCCCACACGGCCGCGTGCAACCGCGCCATCGCCACCGGGTCGCTCAGCAGCGCCATGCGCGCGTTGCCATCCAACTGCTGCGGCCCCACTTTCAACGCATGGCGCACCTGCTCGGCACGCTGCCATTCCAGCGGTTCAGCCTTACGGTGACGGGCCGTCGCCAACGCATACGCCAGGGCGTTCTGCTTGGGATCGACCACCGCATGCACAAAGCCGTTATGCAGGGCATGCCAGTTGTTTTCGTGGTTGTACTCGTCGGTGGCCAGCAGCTCGCGGGGCGGCTGGTATTCCTCGGGAATCAGAAACAGCTGCTCGTCCTTGGCCTTCAATCCCAGGCCCACGCGGCTGGACAACACCGACAGCGGAATCGACAACATCAGCGACCCGACGATAGGCGCCAGCCACCACAAAAAGCTCGGGTTCAGCCAGGCCACCAACGCGGTCCACAACACGCCCAGCAGCGTTTGCGAGCCATGCCGAGCGGCCGCCTCGCGCCAGGTGGTGGAGCCATCATCGCGGCTCGGCGAATGCCACACCGCTTCCCAACCGAGAAACGCCGCCAGCACAAACCGGGTGTGGAACAGCATGCGCACCGGCGCCAGCAGAATGGAAAACAGCATTTCCAGCAGCATCGAAACGGTCACCCGCAACTTGCCGCCATAGGCCTTGGCGCCTTTGGCCCAGACCAGAACCACACTCAGCAGCTTGGGCAAAAACAGCAGCACCACGGTGGTGGAAAACAGCGCAATGGCTTTTTCCGGGTGCCACTGCGGCCAAAGCGGATAGAGCTGGCGCGGCTCCATAAAGTACTGCGGCTCCATCAACGTATTGGTCGCCAGCAAGGCTGTGGATAACAGCAGAAAGAAGAACCACAGCGGCGCCGACAGATACGACATCACCCCGGTCAAAAACACCGCGCGGTGTACCGGGTGCATGCCCTTGACCATAAACAGACGGAAGTTCATCAGGTTGCCGTGGCACCAGCGGCGGTCGCGTTTCAGCTCGTCCAGCAGGTTGGGCGGCAGCTCTTCGTAACTGCCCGGCAGGTCGTAGGCAATCCACACGCCCCAACCGGCACGGCGCATCAGCGCGGCTTCGACAAAGTCGTGGGACAGAATCGCCCCGGCAAACGCACCCTTGCCTGGCAACGGCGCCAGGGCGCAGTGCTCGATAAAGGGCTTCATGCGGATGATCGCGTTATGGCCCCAGTAGTGCGATTCGCCCAGCTGCCAGAAGTGCAGGCCGGCGGTAAACAGCGGGCCATACACACGTGTGGCAAATTGCTGGATGCGCGCATACAAACTGTTCATGCCCGAGGCACGTGGCGCAGTCTGGATAATGCCGGCGTCCGGTGTGGCCTCCATGAGGCGCACCAGGCTGGTCAGGCATTCGCCGCTCATGACGCTGTCGGCGTCCAGCACCACCATATAGCGGTACTCGCTGCCCCAGCGCCGGCAGAAGTCGTCGAGGTTGCCGCTTTTGCGTTTTACCCGACGGCGGCGCCGGCGATAGAAAATTCGCCCAAAGCCCTGGGCCTCACGACACAGATCCAGCCAGGCCTGTTGCTCGGCCACAGCGATGTCGGCGTCGTTGCTGTCGCTGAGTACAAAGAAGTCGAAATGCGGCAGCTCGCCGGTGGCGGCTACCGACTCATAGGTGGCCCGCAGCCCGGCAAATACCCGCGCCACGTCCTCGTTGCAAATCGGCATCACGATGGCCGTACGCGCTTCGGCGGCAATCGGTTCATTGCCGGCGCTGGCACCGGAAATGCGGTATTTGTCGCGGCCGGTGAGCAGTTCCAGAAAGCCCATCAGCGCGGTCCAGAACCCCGCCGACACCCAGCAAAACAGAATGCCGAACAGCAGCAGAATGCTGCCTTGCAGAAAGTACGGCAGCACCTGCGTGGCGGTCTGCCACAGCGTCTGCTGGCGCACTTCATCCCACTCGAAAAACGCCCAGCCCTGGTACGGCATGATCCCTTTCATATACCAGCCGGCCACCAGCGTCTGGCCAAGCATCAGGGTCAGCAGAATATAGCGGCGGATGGAGCCCACATGCCGCCAGCGCGCCGACGGCAGATCACGTTTGGTCGATACCGGCTTCGGCGGGTTTTCCTTCCCACGCAGCGTGCGCCACATACGTACCAGCACATTGGTGCGCCAGGGCTCGGGAATCACCCGCGTGCGTTTGATCGGCGGCGTGGCCTTCAAACGCACCCGGCCTTCGGCATCGACGTCGAGCATTTCGGTGTCGGTGCTAAGCAAGGTCAGACGCTGCGCCACCGAGGCCTGCACGGCGGCCTCGTTATCGGCCACCGGTTGCGCGGCCAGGCGCCGGTGCACTTCCAGCAACGACCGGCTGCCACTCAATTGCGCGCGCTGCTCTTCACTCAGCGGCAAGTGGGCCAAGTATTCGCGGACGGTAATGGCGGCTGGCTTATTCATCGGCGGGCAACTGGTTACTCCAGGTCTCGGTCAGTACCTGCACCGGTGGAGGAGGGGGCGGCGGTACGTCACTGGCAGGCGCCGGTGCGGCTTCGGCGGCTGGCGCGGTTGCAGTGGCATCGGCTGGCGCTGGGGTCGGCGGTGGCGGTGGCGGCGGGGTCGATTTGGCGGCGGCCTGTTCTTCATCCACGGCGGCCGGCACTTCCACCGGCAGGTCTTTAACCAGCGCCGCACGCATTTCCACCGGTTTGCTCGGGTCTTTCACCTTGAAGCGCAAGGTCAGGCGCCAGCCCTGGGTTTCCGGGTTATAGCGCACGTTGTTTTCCATCAGCTTGGCGTTGTCATCCAGGCTGATTTCGCTACGCACCGGGGCGTCTTCGAGCAAGGCTTTGAGGGCCGGGCCTTCGAAGTCCACCAGGTAGGCAATGCTGCCGTCGGGTTCGCGAATCAGGTTGGACTGCTTCACATCGCCCGTGGAACGCAGAGTCTGTTTAACCGAGGCCAGGTCCTGCGAACCGAGCGCAGCTTCGTCCAGGCTCCAGTGCAAGCGGTAGCTGAAATCAATCGGCTGGCCGGCTTCCGGTAACGAGGCCGGTTTCCAGAAAGCCACGATGTTGTCGTTGGTTTCATCGGCGGTAGGAATCTCCACCAGATTCACCGTGCCTTTGCCCCAATCACCCTGCGGCTCGATCCACGCGCTCGGGCGTTTGTCGTAGCGGTCATCGAGGTCTTCGTAATGGGAGAAATCACGGCCGCGTTGCAGCAGACCAAAACCTTTAGGGTTCTCCACGGCAAAGCTGCTCACACCCAGATGCTTGGGATTGTTCAGCGGGCGCCAGATCCATTCGTCATTGCCGGCATGAATCGACAGGCCGCTGGAGTCATGCAGCTCGCGCCGGTAGTTCAGCGTTTTCGGCGGCTGGTTGGCGCCGAACAAATACATGCTGGTGAGCGGCGCCACGCCTAGTTGGGTGACGTTCTCGCGCAGGTACATGCGGGTTTTTACATCCACCACCGAGTCGGTGCCGGGGCGCAGCACCAGGCGATAGGCACCGGTGGCACGCGGCGAATCCAGCAGGGCGTAGATCACCAACTGCTTCTCGCCGGGCTTGGGCCGCTCGATCCAGAATTCGCTGAAGTGGGGAAACTCTTCACCCGATGGCAGGGCGGTGTCGATGGCCATGCCGCGTGCCGAGAGGCCATAGGTCTGGCCCTTGCCCACCACGCGAAAATAACTGGCGCCGAGCAAGGTCATGATCTCGTCTTGTTTATCGGCCTTGTTGATCGGGTACAGCACGCGAAAACCCGCATAGCCCAGTTGCTCGGTGGCTTTGGGGTCGAACTTCAGGTCGCCGAAATCGAAACGGCTGGGGTCGTACTTGATTTCACTCACGCTGGTGGCGGTGACTTCGTTGATCTTCACCGGCGTATTGAAGTGCATGCCCTGGTGATAGAACGACAACTTGAACGGCGTTTGCAGGTTCTGCCATTCGGCTTTTTCGGGGCGGAAGCGGATCTTCTGATAATCCGCGAATTTCATTTCGCTGAACTCGCTGGGTAAGTTGCTTTTAGGCACCACATATTTTTGCGCCGCCAGGGCTTTGGCCTTTTCGGCCACGTCATCCAGGCTGAATGCCCAGAGCTGCCCGGCCGCCAAAAACGACAACAACGCGGTGGTGTGGGTCAGGGTCTGGCGCAGTCGTTTGCGTTTGCCGGTTGCGGCGTTTGGGGTGCTGAAAGTCACGGGGCCTCCTCGCGGTAATCAGGGTTGCCAACGAAGATGCTAAGGGAGCTAAGCGAGTTGGCGGGACAAGGTTCCGACTGCCATTTTTTTCCGATGGTTCCCCCTGTAAGCGTCAAGGACGGGGCGGCGCTGCGTTTGCACACAGGTTTCGCGGCAAGCGAAGCGGCGCGAGTTGAGGTTTTATGGGGCCTGTAGGCGGGATGGCCTTTTGCTTTCTAGTGCGATGAATGGTCGCGCCTTGGCAACCGTCGGGGCCGTCCGGCAAAAAACCTGAACACATTCTTTTGCCGCCAAGTCGTAACCCATAGACGCAGCCAACTGCGCCGCCGCTCGATGCGGCCGCCGCTTACCGTGAGGCACCTATGACGACGACTCCGCAAGGGCAGGGCGAAGACCTGTTCGCCCCCCACACTCTTCGCCTGACCATCAACGGCGAACCGCGCCGCGTGCAAGTGCAGGCCTGGACCACGCTGCTCGATTTGCTGCGCGAGCAACTGCAACTCACCGGCACCAAGAAAGGCTGCGACCACGGCCAGTGCGGCGCCTGCACGGTGCTGCTCGATGGCAAGCGCATTAACAGCTGCCTGACCCTGGCCGTGATGCACGACGGCGCGGAACTCACCACCATCGAAGGCGTGGCCAACGGCGAAGAACTGCACGCCCTGCAGCGCGCCTTTATCAAGCACGACGCCTTTCAATGCGGCTATTGCACGCCCGGGCAAATCTGTTCGGCGCTGGCCATGGCCGGTGAAAATCATGCCCATAGCCGCGCTGATATCCGCGAGCAAATGAGCGGCAACCTGTGCCGCTGCGGTGCCTACAACAACATCCTCGACGCCATCGAAGAAGCCCTGCCGGCCTGCCGTGGCGAGCTGGAAACCAGCGCGCCCGCGTTAATTAAAAAGGGGAATGCGGCATGAGCCCGTTTACCTACGCACGCCCCACGGCGGTGGATGAAGCCGTGCAACTGGCCGGCCCCCATGCACGCTTTATTGCCGGCGGCACCAACCTGATCGACCTGATGAAAGAAAACGTCGAGCGCCCTCAGCGGTTGATCGATATCACCGGGTTGCCGCTGCATGACGTCACCGAAACGGTCGACGGCGGCCTGCTGATCGGCGCGCTGGTCAGCAACAGCGACCTCGCCTGGCACTCGCGTATCGAGCACGACTACCCGCTGCTTGCACAGGCGATTCTGGCCGGCGCTTCACCGCAGCTGCGCAATATGGCCACCACCGGCGGCAACCTGTTGCAGCGCACCCGCTGCCTGTATTTCTACGACATCGCCACGCCGTGCAATAAGCGCGAGCCCGGCTCTGGCTGCAGCGCACTGCAGGGGCTGAACCGTAACCACGCGATTCTCGGCGCCAGCGAACAGTGCATCGCCACCCACCCTTCGGACATGTGCGTGGCCCTCGCCGCGTTGCAGGCCAAGGTGCATGTGGCTGGGCCGCAAGGTGCGCGGCAGATTGCCTTCGCCGACTTCCACCGCCTGCCGGGGGATGAGCCGCACCGCGACAATGTACTGGCCGACAACGAGCTGATTACCGCCATCGAGTTGCCTTCTGAAGGCTTTGCCGCCCATACCCGCTACCTGAAGGTGCGCGACCGTGAGTCGTACGCCTTTGCGTTGGTGTCGGTGGCTGCAGCGCTGGATATCGACGGCCATGTGATTCGTGAAGCCCGTATCGCCCTCGGCGGCGTGGCGCACAAACCCTGGCGTAACGCGGATGCCGAAGCGGTGCTGGTCGGCAAGCCGGCGACCGCAGCGAACTTCCGTCTGGCCGCCGACCTGCTGCTCGACGGCGCCGATGGCCTGGGCCGTAATAACTTCAAAATTCCTTTGGCGCGTCAGGCTGTGGTGCGTGCCCTTACTGATGCCGCTCAGGCCGGGGAGGCCGTATGACTGCCACCGTCACACCCTTCAGCGTGCCGCTGGAAGCGCCCATGGGCGTGCCTATGGACCGCGTCGACGGCCACGCCAAAGTCACCGGCGCCGCCCAGTACGCGGCAGACTTTCACACCGCCGACCTCACGTATGGCTGGGTGATTTCCAGCCCCATCGCCCATGGCCGAATCGTCGATATCGATGCCCGCGCCGCGTTGGCCTTGCCCGGCGTATTGCTGGTGCTGAGCCACCTCAATCGCCCGGAACTGGCCAGCTACGACGAGTCGTATATCGACGCTGACGCCGCCGATGGCTCGCCGTTTCGCCCGCTCTACAACGACCGCATTCTGTACAGCGGCCAGCCCGTGGCCATGGTGGTCGCGAAAACCCTGGAGCAAGCTCGGATGGCCGCCGCCCAGGTGCAGATCGAATACCGCAGCGAGCCGTATCAGACCGACCTCAACGCCCAGTTAGGCGAAGCCCACAAAGCACCGGCCGAGTTGCCCAAACCGCGCGGCGATGTAAACGCCGGGTTGGCCCGCTCCAGGGCTAAGGTCGAGGTGGAGTACCAAACCCCGGCCGAGCACCACAACCCGATGGAACCGCATGCCTCCACGGTGGTGATGCAGCCCGACGGAGGCCTGCTTATCTACGACAAAACCCAGGGCACGCAGAACTGCCGCACCTACGTCGAGCAAGTGTTCGGCTTGGAGCCAGGCAGCGTGCGGGTGGTAGCGCATTTTGTCGGCGGCGCGTTTGGCTCCGGCCTGCGCCCGCAGTACCAGCTGACGTTGGCGGTGATGGCCGCGCTCAAGCTGCAACGTTCCGTGCGCCTGGCGCTGACACGGCAGCAGATGTTTACGTTCGGCTACCGCCCGCCCACCGTGCAGCGCCTCACCCTGGGCAGCGACGCCGAAGGCAAGTTGCAGGCGGTGAAGCACCAGGCCATCGCCCAGACCTCGCGCTTCGAAGACTTCACCGAACACCTGGTGGAATGGTCCGGCATGCTCTACCACTGCGACAGCGTGGAGCTTGATTACAAGCTGGTGCCGCTGGATGTGTTCACCCCACTGGATATGCGCGCACCGGGTGCGACGTCCGGCGTTTTCGCACTGGAATGCGCGATGGATGAATTGGCGTACGCCGCCAATATCTGCCCGTTGCAACTGCGCCTGCGCAACTACACCGAGCGCAACCAGAACGAAGACAAACCCTACTCCAGCAAAGCCCTGCGCGAGTGCTACAGCGAAGGCGCCGAACGTTTTGGCTGGGCCAAGCGTACGCCCACGCCGCGCAGCATGCGTGACGGCGACGAACTGCTGGGCTGGGGCGTGGCCACCGGCGTGTGGGAAGCCATGCAGCAGAAAGCCAGCGCCCGCGTGGTGCTCGACGGCGACGGCCACCTGCACGTGAGCAGCGCCACCACCGATATTGGCACCGGCACATACACCGCGTTAACTCAGATTGCGGCGGCCGCCATGGGCATCGACAGTGCTGATGTACAAGTGCTGATCGGCGACTCCAGCCTGCCGACTGCACCCCTGCAAGGTGGCTCGTTCACCATTTCTTCCGTGGGCAGTGCGGTGCAGCAAGCGTGTACGGCGTTGCAGAAACAGCTGCTGGAAGCGGCGCAGAAAATCGACGACTCGCCGTTTGCGGATGTCTCGCGTGATCAGGTTGTGTTTGTCGATGGCCGGTTGCGCCTCAAGGCAGATCCCACTAAGCAGCTGGCGCTATCCGAGATCGTACGCAGCAGCGGCAGCGGGCAGATGCAAGCCCAGGTGGACGCCGAGCCGGATACGAAAAAGCGCGACCCCTACGCCACTGCTACGCACTCGGCAGTATTCGTTGAAGTGCGGGTGGATGAAGCCTTGGGCAAAGTGCGCGTCAGCCGGGTGGTGAGTGCCATTGCGGCGGGTCGGGTGGTCAATCCGAAAACCGCGCGCAGCCAGATTCTCGGTGGCGTGGTGTGGGGCATCGGCATGGCCCTGCAGGAAGATACGCAGATGGACCACAATCTGGGCCGCTTTATGAACCACAGCTTTGCCGAATACCACGTGCCAGTGCATGCCGACATGGGCGAGATCGACGTGATTTTTGTCGATGAGCAAGACGCCATCGTCAACGCCCTGGGGTCCAAGGGCGTTGGCGAAATCGGTCTGGTGGGCGTGGCGGCGGCGATTGCCAATGCGGTGTATCACGCCACCGGCAAGCGCATCCGCGAGCTGCCGATTACGCTCGACAAGCTGCTGTGATCACGGCTCTTTGGTTTCCGGCGCACTGAGGGTTTCCCGCTGCGCCAGGGTGGGGAACAGCTTGTACCAGGTGCCGGTGATCAGCAGCGTCCCCACGCCGCCGAGCACCACCGCGTTAACCGTGCCCAGCCAATGGGCGGTCAGGCCGGACTCGAACTCGCCGAGCTGATTCGAGGCGCCGATAAACAGACCATTCACCGCACTGACCCGGCCGCGCATGGCGTCCGGGGTTTCCAGCTGCACGAAGGCGCCGCGGATGACCATGCTGATCATGTCGGCGGCGCCGAGGATGGCCAGCACCAGCAGCGAGAACCAGAACGAAGTCGAGAGACCAAACGCGATGGTTGCCACGCCGAACACGCCGACGGCAATAAACATCACCCGACCGACCTTGCGTTTGATGGGGAAGCGCGCAATCCAGAACGCCATCAACAACGCGCCCACTGCCGGCGCCGAACGCAGCATGCCCAGGCCCCAGGGGCCGGTGAGCAGAATATCTTTGGCAAACACCGGCAGCAGCGCCGTGGCGCCGCCGAGCAGCACGGCGAACAGGTCGAGCGAGATCGCCCCGAAGATATCTGGCCGGCTGCGAATAAAGCGGATGCCCGCGAGCAGCGAGTGGATCGACGGGCGCTCCTGATTCAGCTTGGCCTGGTTCTTCGGCAGGCTGAGCATCAGGGCGCAGGCGATCACATAGAGCGCGGTGGTAGGCGCGTAGACCCAGATACTGCCAAAGGCATACAGAAAGCCACCGAGGGCCGGGGCGACGATGGTGGCGGTCTGGATGGCCGACGACGAAGCCGCGATGGCCGCCGGGAACAGCGCGGCGGGTACCAGGCTTGGGAGCAGCGCCTGAGTCGCGGGCATTTCGAAGGCGCGGGTGCTGCCGAGCAGGAAGGCCAGCACGAAAATCATCTCGCGGGTGACGTCGCCGCTGGTGCTGCCCAGCACGAGGGCGAAGGCGATCAGGCCCTGGCAGGCCTGGCAGAGCGCGGCGACCTTGCGGCGGTCGTAGCGGTCGGCGACGTGGCCGGTGTGCAGCATGAAGAGCACGCGGGGGAGGAATTCCACCAGGCCGACCCAGCCGAGGTCCATCACGTTGCCGGTGAGTTGGTACATGTGCCAACCGATGGCGACGGTGAGCATCTGGAAGCCACTGGCGGTGCAGACGCGGGCTAGCCAGAATTTCAGGAATGGGGTTTGGTGACGGAGCAGTTGCGAGCCGGATGTGGACATGGCGTAGGGAGTCTTGGGTCGGGCGGGGGAGGAGGGGCGACAGGCTAGCATGAGGTGGGTTGGGAGTGGCTTGGGTCGGCCACTGATCGCCCGGTTTTGTTTTGTGTTTTTCTGGGTTATCGCGTGTGCTGGGCGTTTTGTTTCGCGCCTTACGCGCGACTTACTTTTAGCATTGCCCTAAAAGTAAGCAAAAGGTCTAGCCCCCACCTTGGGTTTTCACTGCGTGAAAACTCCCCTCGCTCCGTCGCCGCTCCAGGGGCCGGCGAGAAGGGCCATCCATGGCCCTCACGCCTTTCGCGGCTCCCGGCCGCTCAACCCCTTCCACGTCGACTCCACTCGGCCTGGCGCTAAAGGGGCGGGCAGATCAAAAGCTAGATCAAAAACAGATCAAGTGCCCCTCACCCCAACCCTCTCCCGCACGCGGGAGAGGGGGCAGATCGAGTGAGGTCGCCGCCCAAACGTCACCCCTCGCCCGCGTCCGGGAGAGGGGCCGGGGGTGAGGGGCTGTTGATCTACCGCTTTTGATTTACCCGCCCCTTTAGCGCCAGGCCGAGTGGAGTCGTTGCGTAAGGGGTCGTAGCGGCCAGGAGCCGCGGAGAGGGATGGGGCCATGGATGGCCCTCAGCCCGGCCCCTGGAGCGACGACGGAGGGAGGGAACCCGAAGCGCAGCGTAGGGCCCAGGTAGGGGCAAGCCTTTTTGGTTTCTTTTGTGGCGACTGACAAAAGAAACTCGCGCGTAAGGCGCGAAACAAAACGTTCAGCCCACGGGGTAATGAAGAAAAACTCCGTATGCCATAAGACCGCTTGGTGCGCGCAGCACACCCTACAAAAGCCTCGCGCGTAAGGCGCGAAACAAAACGTTCAGCCAACGCGGTAATGAAGAACTCCCCGATACAAGAAACTTCACGCGACAATCCACCACATAATCCCCAATCCCCTAAACGCGCTAGGCTTTGACCCACGTCAGTACACCCATTCGTACTCCGTGCCGGGCCCATGGCCCACCCTTTGATAGGCCCGCCATAACAATAATTTCCTGAACCGATTGCCATTTTCCGGGGCTAACACAGAGTCCGGAGAACGCTCGCTGACCGTTTTTGATGAGGAATATCCATGTTTGGCTTAGAGGCGCTGGATCTGGCACGAATGCAGTTCGCGTTCACCATTTCCTTTCACATCATCTTCCCGGCCATCACCATCGGCCTGGCAAGTTACCTGGCCGTGCTCGAAGGCCTGTGGCTGAAGACCAACGACGAAACCTACCGCGACCTCTACCACTTCTGGTCGAAGATCTTCGCGGTCAACTTCGGCATGGGCGTGGTCTCGGGCCTGGTAATGGCCTATCAATTCGGCACCAACTGGAGCGCGTTCTCCGACTTTGCCGGGGCGGTCACTGGCCCCTTGCTCACGTATGAAGTGCTTACCGCCTTCTTCCTCGAGGCGGGCTTTCTCGGCGTGATGCTGTTCGGCTGGAACCGAGTAGGCCCCGGTCTGCACTTTTTCGCCACGGTGATGGTGGCCATCGGTACGCTGATTTCTACCTTTTGGATTCTGGCCTCCAACAGCTGGATGCAAACCCCGCAGGGCTACGAGATCGTGGATGGCCGGGTTATTCCGGTGGATTGGTTTGCGGTGATATTCAACCCGTCGTTCCCCTATCGCCTGATCCATATGTCCACCGCCGCTTTCCTGGCCACGGCGTTTTTCGTCGGTGCCTCGGCTGCGTGGCATCTGCTGCGCAAGCGCGATAACCCGGCCATTCGCCGCATGTTGTCGATGGCCATGTGGATGGCCTTGCTGGTGGCGCCGATTCAAATGGTGATCGGTGATTTCCACGGTCTGAACACCCTCAAGCACCAACCGGCGAAAATCGCTGCCATCGAAGGCCACTGGGAAAACGTCGGCAACGAACCGACCCCTCTCATCCTGTTCGGCTGGCCGGATATGAAGGCGGAGAAAACCCACTTCGCCGTGGAAATTCCGTACCTGGGCAGCCTGATCCTCACCCACAGCCTGGACAAACAAGTGCCGGCGCTGAAGGAGTTCAAGCCCGAAGATCGACCCAATTCCACCATCGTGTTCTGGTCGTTCCGGGTGATGGTGGGCCTGGGTATGCTGATGCTGCTAACCGGCGTGTGGAGCCTGTGGCTGCGCTTTCGCGGCAAGCTGTATGAGTCCAAACCCTTCCTGTACCTGGCGTTGTGGATGGGGCCTTCGGGATTGATCGCGATTCTGGCTGGCTGGTTTACCACTGAAGTGGGCCGTCAGCCCTGGGTGGTATATGGCCTGATGCGCACGGCGGACGCCTCGTCCAACCACAGCTTTGCGCAGATGAGCCTGACCCTGATTCTGTTCGTGGTCGTGTACTTCACCCTGTTCGGCGTGGGCCTCGGTTATATGGTTCGCCTTGTGCGCAAAGGCCCGGTCACCGACGAGGGCAAGGAACAAGGCATTGGCGGCCCTGGCCAGCACCGCACACCGGCGCGGCCATTGTCGGCGCCGGGCGAAGGCCTGGAAGCGGACCAAAACCACGACGGCAACGGCGGGAGTACTACTCATGGGCATTGATCTCTCGTTGATCTGGGCCGTCATCATCGTCTTCGGCATCATGATGTACGTGGTCATGGACGGCTTCGACCTGGGCATCGGCATTCTCTTTCCGTTTGTGAAAGACGATGGCGAGCGCGACATCATGATGAACACCGTGGCGCCGGTCTGGGACGGTAACGAAACCTGGCTGGTGCTCGGCGGCGCGGCGCTGTTTGGCGCCTTTCCGCTGGCCTATTCGGTGGTGCTCAGCGCGCTCTATCTGCCGCTGATTTTCATGCTGCTGGGCCTGATTTTCCGTGGCGTGGCCTTCGAGTTCCGCTTCAAGGCCAAAGAGCGTAAACGGCATATCTGGGACAAGGCCTTTATCGGCGGCTCACTGACCGCGACCTTCTTTCAGGGCGTGGCGCTGGGGGCCTATATCGACGGCTTGCCGGTGGTGAACCGGGTGTACGCCGGCGGCTCACTGGACTGGCTGGCGCCGTTCCCGATTTTCTGCGGCTTTGCCCTGATTGCTGCCTATGCGCTGCTGGGCTGCACCTGGCTGATCATGAAAACCGAAGGCCGGTTGCAGGGCCAGATGCATGACCTGGCGCGGCCGCTGGCGTTCGTGCTGCTGGGGGTGACCGGAGTGGTCAGCTTGTGGACGCCGCTGGCCCACGCCGAAATTGCCGACCGCTGGTTTAGCCTGCCGAACCTCTTCTACTTCCTGCCGGTGCCTTTGCTGGTGCTGGTGACCTTCTACGGCCTGCTGCGCAGTGTGCATAACAACCGCAACTACTCGCCGTTCCTGCTCACGCTGGTGCTGATTTTCCTCGGCTATAGCGGCTTGGGTATCAGCCTGTGGCCGAACATCATTCCGCCGTCGGTGAGCATCTGGCAGGCCGCTGCGCCGCCGCAAAGCCAGGGTTTTATTCTGGTGGGGGCGCTGTTCATCATCCCGTTTATCCTGATGTACACCGCGTGGAGCTACTACGTGTTCCGCGGCAAGGTGACGCCGGATCAGGGTTATCACTAGGGGAGAGCCGCCAATGGAAAGCACCGAGAAAAAGCCGCTGTTAAAACGCCTCGGCTGGCTGGTGGCGATCTGGACGGCCAGCGTGCTGGCTCTGGGAGCGGTGTCGTATCTGTTGCGGATGTTTATGCATGCCGCGGGTATGACCACGCCTTGAATCGCCATGGGTAGAGCGCAGCGAAACCCATCAACTCCCACGGCCTATTTGATGGCTTTGAGAATCACGAATTTCGGGTTCGCCGCCACCTGCTCAACCCCACGAAACAGGCGCTTTAGCTTGGCGTGATACCCCAGATGGCGGTTGCCGACGATCCACAGCTCGCCACCTTTGACCAACGCCGCGCGGGCCTGCTGAAACATGCGCCAGGCGAGGAAGTCACCGACCACCTGTTGCTGGTGGAACGGCGGGTTGCACAGCACGATATCCAGCGAGTCTTCCGGCTGTTCAGCCAAACCATCGCCGGCACGGATAACTACCGACCGTTCACCTAATGCCGCGCGCCAGTTTTCCTCAGCCGATTGCACCGCCATATACGACTCATCCACCAGCGTCAGCTGCGCCTCGGGTTGGCCAGGGCGCAGGCGATGCCGAGCACGCCGTTGCCACAACCGAGGTCGGCGACCCGTGCCGTACCCAGGTTCAGCGGCAGATGCGGCAGAAAGGCCCGGGTGCCGATATCCAGGCCTTCGCGGCAGAACACATTGGCGTGGTTAAGCAGCGTAAGCGGCGGGCTGTCGAGCAGGTAGCGGCTGGGGTAGGGCGAGGCCGCGGCGGGTTTATCCACAGGCGTCACCAGCAGCAGACGGGCCTTTTTCACTGCCAGCGAGGCCTGCACCGGGCCGATGTATTGCTCCAGCAAATCGCCTGCACTGCGCGGCAGATGCTTGACCATACCGGCCGCCACTACCCGAGCACCGGGGGCGAGTTGGCCGTGCAGGCGAATCAGTTGTTCTTCCAGCAGGGCCAGGGTTTTCGGGATGCGGATCAGCACCCAATCAAACGGCCCGCTCACGGTTTGGCTGGCGGGCACGAATTGCACGCTGTCGGCTGGCAGCTCGTTGCAAGCCAGGTTATTGGCCAGGGCCAGTGCGCCGAGGTGCGAATCGCCGCTGCTGATGACCTGTGCCTTGCCGGCCACGCTCGCGGCCAGGGCGCCAAAGCTGTCGTTGAGCACCAACACCCGTGCGTCCAAGGCCAGGCCTTGTTCGGCCAAGTGATTGAGCAGGTATTCGTCGGCCGCATCGAAGGCCTGCAACGGGTCATCGCGCTGCGGCGGCTGGCGGTACAGGTCGAGGGAGGCGAAGGGCGTGGTGAATACAGGCATGGCACAAACCGCAGGGGAGCAAGGGCGGCAATGATGGCTGATGTGGGGGAGGCTGTCACACCGAAACAGCCCCTCTCCCCCGGCCCCTCTCCCGCAGGCGGGCGAGGGGAGACCAGCAGACCGCGTTCGGTTCCCCTCTCCCGTTTACGGGAGAGGGGCTAGGGGTGAGGGCCGCGGCGAACGCAACCGCGTATGCTCCATCTTCATCTGCCCGGACCTCGATCCATGTCTACGCCGCTCCAACCCCTGGCCGCCTACCACCACGCCATCAGCCAAAACGGCTTCTTCCCCGACGCCGCCCAGCAGCAAGCCGCCGAAGCGCTGCAAGCCTGCCACGACAAGCTGGCCCAGGGCGTCTACCTCTGGGGCCCGGTCGGCCGTGGCAAAACCTGGCTGATGGACTGCTTCTACCAGAGCCTGCAAGTGCCCGCCCGCCGTCAGCATTTCCACCACTTTATGCAGTGGGTGCACCAGCGCCTGTTTCAGCTCACCGGCACGCCGGACCCGTTGCGCGCCCTGGCGGTGGAGCTGGGTGAAGAGTTGCGGGTGCTGTGTTTCGACGAGCTGTTCGTCAACGATATCGGTGACGCCATCATCCTCGGCAACCTGTTCACGCTGATGTTCGAACAAGGCGTGGTGCTGGTCGCCACGTCCAACCAGCCGCCACAGCAGCTGTATGCCGACGGCTTTAACCGCGAGCGTTTTCTGCCAGCGATTGCCGCCATCGAAGCGCATATGCAGGTGGTTGCCATCGACGGCGGTGAAGACCATCGCCTGCATCCCGGGATTGCCAAACAGCGGTATTGGCCAGCGCCGAGGGCAATCCGTTGGCGGCTGTATTTGCGCAATTGAGTGCCGGGCAGACGGTGGAGAAGGGCGTGCTGAGCGTGGGTAATCGCAGCCTGGTGACCGAGGCGTATGCCGGCTCGGTGGTGTGGTGCCGCTTCGCCGAGTTATGCGAAAAGCCGTTTGCCGCGCCGGACTTTATGGCGCTGTGCGATCGCTTCAGCGCCATTCTGCTTAGCGACGTACCCAACCTCAGCGGCCAGCAGCGCGCGGCGAAAATCGCCCGGGGTACCGAGGATGGCGTACAGCAGGTGGTGGCGGGAGATCGGCAGTTGCCGGCGCTATCGGCGAGCGACGATAGCGTGCGGCGGTTTATTGCGTTGGTAGACGAGTGTTACGACCGCCGTGTGCCGCTCTACCTGCAAGCCGAGGTGGCCTCGATGCGTTGTACACCGAGGGCTATTTGGCCTTCGCCTTTCGCCGCACGTTGAGCCGGTTGCAGGAGATGCAGTTGCAGCGGTTTGGGTCTTAAGTGCCCGACCGAATATTGCTTGGGTCCAACGACCCACCCGCCTCACGCTGCGCCGCCAACCGAGCCCCTTCCTGGGCCGTCAGGTTGTACAGCTGCTCGGGATTGGCCACCCGCAGTTTCAGCGCCATGGCCTCGATGCCTTCGGCAATTGGAATCTCCCGCTGCCGTTCAGCCAAGCCGGCCAGAATCTGCTCGGCGGCCACGGACACGTCCATACCGTTTTCAATATTCGGATCGGAATGCCCACGGGCACTGCCGTCGCCAGACAGCGCGTTCACCGCCACCGAGGTGTGCACCGAGCCCGGCAAAATCACGCTGACGGCAATGTCATAGGCCGCTTCCACTTCGGCGCGAATGGCGTCGAAGTAACCGATCACCGCGTGCTTGGCGCCGCAGTAGCCGCTGCGCAGCGGTGTGCCGACTTTGCCGGCTACTGAGCTGACCACCGCCAAGTGCCCACCGCGACGTTCGACCATTTTCGGCAGCAGCAATTGGGTGAGCGCGAGCGGCGCCATGTAGTCCACTTCAATCAACTGGCGGTACACATCCAGGTGGGTGTCCAGGGCCAGGCTGCGCTGGCTGACGCCGGCGTTGTTGATCAGCAGGTCCACCTGGCCGCTCCAGGCCCAGGCGCGGTCGACCACGCCGGCAGGGCCGGTAGTCGGTGCTTTCAAACGGCAATACCAGGCAGCGCTCGGGGCCTGGGCGGCGACGCGATTGAGTTCTTCAACCCGGCGGCCGGACAGAATCACCTTGGCGCCTTGTTGCAGAAACGCGTTGGCCAAGGCTTCGCCGATGCCTGATGAGGCGCCGGTGATCCAGATGGTTTTTTGTGCGAAGGACATGGGGGGCTCCCTGGTTTTTGTTGTGTGCCCACACTCTGCCGTTTGGCCGGAGGCGTCCATGGCTTACGCGGCCAATGCGTTGTCTAAAACCCTATGCTTTGCGGGTATTGCCGGGCGCCACTTTGCGCGACACTGCTTCCTCGGCTCTGACAGGACCTGTGTGTATGACCGCAAGCGACGAAAAATTCACCCGCGAAACCCTGCTGGACGTGCGGCCCTGGTCGCCGACCCTGTTCAGCCTGCGCACCACCCGTGACGCGGGCTTTCGTTTCCGCGCCGGCCAGTTCGCCCGCTTGGGCGTGCAGAAGGCAGACGGCAGCGTGGTGTGGCGCGCCTATTCGATGCTGTCGGCGCCCCATGACGAGCACCTGGAATTCTTTTCCATCGTGGTGCCGGGCGGCGAGTTCACCAGTGAGCTGAGTCGGTTGCAGGTGGGCGATGAGCTGTTGGTCGAACGTCAGGCCGTGGGTTATCTGACCCTCGACCGCTTTGTCGATGGCCGCGACTTATGGCTGATCGGCACCGGCACGGGGTTGGCGCCGTTCTTGTCGATTTTGCAGGACTTCGAGGTGTGGCAGCGCTATGAACGCATCGTGCTGGTGTACAGCGCACGCACGGCGACCGAGCTGGCTTATCAAGACTTGATTGCCGGGCTGATGCAGCGTGAATACCTGGCCGAATACGCCGACAAGTTTGTGTATGTGCCGATCGTGACCCGTGAAGAGGTGCCCGGTGCATTGCATGGGCGGGTGACGGGGCTGATTGCCAATGGCGAGCTGGAAAAGGCCGTGGGCCTGGAACTGACGCCGGAGCATTCGCGGGTGATGTTGTGTGGCAACCCGCAGATGATTGATGACTGCAGAGCGGTGTTGAAGACACGGGATATGCAGTTGAGTTTGACCCGTCGGCCAGGGGCGGTTGCGGTGGAAAACTATTGGTGATCTGCGCACCTGGGTCCCCGCCTTCGCGGGGACGACGGTGATCTACCTACCTCCGTCATTCCCGCGCAGGCGGGAATCCAGGTGCGCTGTGCTATCGCCTTACGCGTACGTTTTCAAGCCGCGTGTTTAGCCGAAAACTCGCCAATCACCTCATCAAAAATCGCCAACGCCTGCGCCACTTGCGCCGGGTTCACGATGCACGGCGGCACCACGTGAATGCGGTTTTCCACGATAAAGGTGAGCAGGCCACGGGCCTGGAACGCCGCTTTCATCTGCGCCATCACCGGCGCTGCCAATGGGGTTTTCTGTTTCCGGTCGCTGACCATTTCCAATGCCCAGAACAGCCCGATACCGCGTGCTTCACCAATCAACGCATGCTTGGCCGCCAGCGCCTTGAGACCCGGGCCGAGGTGTTCCTGGCCGATCATGCGCGCATTGTCGACGATGCCTTCTTCGGCCATCACATCCAGGGTCGCGACGATGGCGGCCATGGCCAGCGGGTGGCCGGAGTAAGTCAGGCCGCCTGGGAAAAAACGGTTCTCGTAGAACTCGGCAATCGGCTGGGAAATCAGCACGCCGCCGGCTGGTACATAGCCTGAGTTCACGCCCTTGGCGAAGCAGATCAGGTCGGGCACCACATCAAAATTATCCATCGCCAGCCAGGCGCCGGTACGGCCAAACCCGGCCATCACTTCATCCAGAATCAGCAGCATGCCGAACTCGGTGGCCAGGGCGCGAACCCCTTCCATATAGCCTTTTGGCGGCACCAGAATGCCAGCGGTGCCGGGCACACTTTCCATCAGGATGGCGGCGATGGAGCTCGGGCCCTGGCACTCAATCACGCGGCGCAGGTGTTGCAACGCGCGCTCGCATTCTTCCTCTTCGGTGGTCGCGTAGAACTCGGTGCGGTACAGGTAGGGGTTGAAGAAATGCACGTGGCCACGGGCGAACTCGTTGGGCACGCGGCGCAGGTCGCCGGTGGCGGCAATCGCCGAACCGGTGCTGCCGTGGTAGGAGCGGTAGGCCGAGAGAATCTTGTCGCGCCCGGTGAATTGGCGGGCCATGCGCATGGCGTTTTCGTTGGCGTCAGCGCCGGCATTGGTGAAGAACACTTTGCTGAAGTTGCTCGGCGCATGGGACAGGATGCGCTTGGCAGCTTCACCGCGCATCAGGTTGGCGGTGGCCGGGGCCACGGTGACAAGCGAGCCGGCTTGGGCCTGAATGGCGGCGATCACTTTGGGGTGCTGGTGGCCGATATTGGTGTTGACCAGCTGGCTGCTGAAGTCCAGGTACTGGGTGCCGGCGTAATCCCACAGCGTGCAGCCTTCGCCACCGGCGATGACCAACGGGTTGAGGGCGCTCTGGATCGACCAGGAATGGAACACGAATTGACGGTCGAGGGCGTGGACGTATTCGTTGGTGATGTCGGTGCTCATGGCGGACCTCGCAAGGTGGGCGGTGGAATGGGGCCACCTTAGAAATAAACGGCGCTGGGGTCGTAGGGCCAGATGGGGGGAATGGGTGGGTCAGGGTTCTTCGTTTTCAGGTTGCCCTCTCCCTAGCCCCTCTCCCGTGAACGGGAGAGGGGGACTAATCGCGGTCTGCCTGTCTCCCCTCGCCCGCCTGCGGGAGAGGGGCCGGGGGAGAGGGCCGAATCCACCGCCAATCCATCTGGCCCACCCATATTCCCCATCTGCCCCTACTCATTCCCCGCCACCCCGCTAGGCTTACCCCAATCGCCCTTCACCCAGGAACCCCAACATGGCCCACGCCTTCGAACTCAACCGCGCCCCCGCCGCCGAGGTGCTGGCCGCCGACCTCAACACCCCCGCCATCCGCGAAGCCCGAATCGACCTGGCGGCCTGCTTTCGCATGGCCGCGCGCCTGAGCATGGGCGAGGGCATCTGCAACCACTTCTCCGTGGTGCTGCCGGGCCACCCCGAACTGTTTCTGGTGAACCCTTATGGCTTGGCCTTTTCCGAGGTCACCGCCTCGTCGCTGCTGATCTGCGACTTCAACGGCCGCGTGGTATTGGGTGAGGGCAAACCAGAAGCCACGGCGTTTTTTATCCACGCCCAATTGCACCGCCTGAACCCACGCGCCACTGCGGCCTTCCACACCCATATGCCCAACGCCACGGCGCTGTGCATGCTCGAAGGCGAACCGTTTGTGTGGGCCGGGCAAACGTCACTGAAGTTCTATGGGCGCCTGGCGGTGGACGAGCACTACAACGGGCTGGCGCTGGACAATGCCGAAGGCGAGCGCATTGCTCGCGCGGCGGGGGATGCCGATGTGGTGATGCTAAAAAACCATGGCCCGCTGGTGCTGGGGCCAAGCATTGCCGAGGCGTGGGACGACCTCTACTACCTGGAGCGCGCCGCCGAGGTGCAGCTAAAGGCCATGAGCAGCGGGCGGCCGTTGAAGGCCGTGGCCCATGAGATTGCGAGTGCGGCGAGCCAGCAGATGTTGATCGGCAATGCCGAAAGTGCGCGGTTGCATCTGGATAGCGTTAAACGCCAACTGGCGAAAACCGAAGCGGAGTTCGCTAACTGATGGCTTTTTGTGGGAGAGGCTTCAGCCTCGATTAGGCAAACACTGAAGTTTGCAGGAATCGAGGCTGAAGCCTCTCCCACAGGGTTTTTTAGATGGCCACGAGGCCGCGAACACCGTCGGCTTCCATGGTTTCGCCACGGCCTTGCTGCACGATCTCACCGCGTGACATCACCAGATACTGGTCCGCCAGCTCTGCCGCAAAATCGTAAAACTGCTCCACCAGCAAAATCGCCATATCGCCACGGGCCGCGAGTTTTTTAATCACCACGCCAATCTCTTTGATCACCGAGGGCTGAATGCCTTCGGTGGGTTCGTCGAGAATCAGCAGGCGCGGGTTGCTGGCCAGTGCGCGGCCAATCGCCAATTGCTGTTGCTGGCCGCCAGAGAGGTCGCCGCCGCGGCGCTGTTTCATTTCTTTCAGCACCGGGAACAGCTCGTAGATAAACGCCGGCACTTCCTTGGCTTGCGAGCCGGGAAAGCGCGACAGGCCCATCAGCAGGTTTTCTTCCACGGTCAGGCGGCCGAAAATTTCCCGGCCTTGCGGCACATAAGCAATGCCGGCGTGCACGCGCTGGTGCGGCTTGAAGCCGGTGATGGCTTTGCCTTCCCACTGCACGGCGCCTTCCTTGGAAGGAATGAGGCCCATCAGGCATTTGAGCAGGGTGGTTTTGCCCACGCCGTTACGGCCCAGCAGGCAGGTGACTTCGCCGACTTTGGCGTCGAACGAGAGGCCGCGCAGGATGTGGCTGCCGCCGTAGAACTGGTGAAGCTTTTCGACTTGTAGCATATGGGTGTCCTTATTTCCGTGCTCGTGCGAGGGACTAAAACCCTCACCCTAGCCCTCTCCCGCAAGCGGGCAGAGGGGACTGATCGCGATCGGCTGGTCTCCCCTCTACCGCTTGCGGGAGAGGGGCTGGGGGTGAGGGGCTTTTCAGCGCCCCAGATAAACCTCAATCACCCGCTCATCGGCTTGCACATCCGCCAGCGACCCTTCGGCCAGCACGCTGCCCTGGTGCAATACGGTCACGTGGTCGGCAATCGAGCCCACAAAGCCCATGTCGTGTTCCACCACCATCAGCGAGTGCTTGCGCGCCAGGCTCTTGAATAGCTCGGCGGTGAATTCGGTTTCGGCGTCGGTCATGCCGGCCACTGGTTCATCGAGCAACAGCAGTTGCGGGTCTTGCATCAGCAACATGCCGATTTCGAGAAACTGTTTCTGCCCGTGGGACAGCAACCCGGCGGTGCGATGGCGGGAGCTTTCCAGCTTGATGGTGCTGAGCACTTCATCGATGCGGTCGCGTTGCTCGCCGCTGAGTTTGGCGCGCAGGCTGGCCCATACCGATTTGTCGGTTTTTAGCGCGAGTTCGAGGTTTTCGAACACGCTCAGCGCTTCAAACACCGTAGGCTTTTGGAACTTGCGGCCTATGCCGGACTGGGCGATCTGCACTTCGCTCATGCGGGTGAGGTCCAGGGTTTCACCGAAATACGCCTTGCCGTTATCGGGCCGGGTCTTGCCGGTGATCACGTCCATCATGGTGGTTTTGCCGGCGCCGTTGGGGCCGATGATGCAGCGCAGTTCACCCACGCCGATGTACAGGCTGAGGTTGGTCAGGGCCTTGAAGCCGTCGAAGCTGACGTTGATGTCTTCCAGGGTCAGGATGGTGCCGTGGCGCACATCCAGCCCCGGCCCGGCAGCACGGCCGAGGCCCAGCGAATCACGGCTGGTGCCGGCGTCGCTGTTGGGGTCGTAGGCAGGTTCGAGCATAAATTCGGGTACCGGAGTGGCGCGCATTATTGTTCCCCCTTCTTACGTAGCAGGCCGATCACGCCTTTGGGCAGATACAGCGTCACCACGATAAACAAGGCCCCCAGGGCGAACAGCCAATACTCGGGAAAGGCCACGGTGAACCAGCTCTTCATGCCGTTGACGATACCGGCGCCGAGGATCGGGCCGATCAGGCTGCCACGGCCGCCGAGGGCGACCCATACGGCGGCTTCGATGGAGTTGGTCGGCGACATTTCGCTGGGGTTGATAATGCCCACCAGCGGCACATATAACGCTCCGGCCAGGCCGCACAACACGGCGCTCAGCACCCAGATAAACAGCTTGTAACCGCGTGGGTCGTAGCCGCAGAACATCAGGCGGTTTTCGGCATCGCGCAGCGCCGTCAGCACCCGGCCAAATTTGCTTTTCGCCAAGCGCCAACCGAGCAGCAAGCTGCAGGCGAGTAGCGCGACGATAGCCAGAAACAACGTGGTGCGGGTGCCTTGAGAGGTGATATCGAAACCGAGAATGGTGCGGAAGTTGGTAAAGCCGTTGTTGCCGCCAAAGCCGGTTTCGTTGCGGAAAAACAGCAGCATGCCGGCGAACGTCAGGGCCTGGGTCATGATCGAGAAGTACACGCCCTTGATCCGCGAGCGGAAGGCGAAGAAGCCGAACACCAGGGCCAGCAAGCCCGGCGCCAACACCACCAGGCACATGGCCCAGAGGAAGTGCTGGGTACCGGTCCAGTACCAAGGCAGTTCGGTCCACGACAGAAACACCATAAAGGCCGGCAGGCCGTCACCGGCGCTTTCGCGCATCAGGTACATGCCCATGGCGTAACCGCCGAGGGCAAAAAACAGACCGTGGCCCAGCGACAGCAAACCGGCGTAACCCCACACCAGATCGAGCGCCAGCGCGACGACGGCATAGCAGAGAATTTTGCCGACCAGGGTCAGGGTGTAGGCCGAAACCTGCAGCGGATTGTCGGCCGGCAGCAGGTGCAGCAGCGGCAGAATGATCAGGATGGCGAGCACCACGGCACCGATGCCGAGGGTCAGTTTGGGGCCGGCTTTCTGCGCCAGCGTAAGGCTGATTGGCTGGTTCAATCGATCACCCGACCTTTAAGTGCAAAGAGGCCCTGCGGACGTTTCTGAATAAACAGAATGATCAACGCGAGGATAAGGATCTTGCCCAGTACGGCGCCGATCTGTGGTTCCAGAATCTTGTTGGCGATGCCCAGGCCGAAGGCGGCCATCACGCTGCCGGCCAACTGGCCGACACCGCCGAGCACCACCACCAGGAACGAGTCGATGATGTAGCTCTGGCCGAGGTCCGGGCCGACGTTGCCGATCTGGCTCAGGGCGACGCCGCCGAGGCCCGCAATGCCGGAGCCGAGGCCAAAAGCGAGCATGTCCACGCGGCCGGTGGGCACGCCGCAGCAGGCGGCCATGTTGCGGTTCTGGGTAACGGCGCGCACGTTCAGGCCCAGGCGGGTTTTGTTCAGCAGCAGCCAGGTGAGCACCACCACGAACAACGCAAAACCGATGATGACCATGCGGCTATACGGCAATACCAGATTCGGCAGCACTTGCACGCCGCCGGACAGCCAGGCCGGGTTGGCCACTTCGACGTTCTGCGCGCCGAACACCACGCGCACCAGTTGAATCAGCATCAGGCTGATGCCCCAGGTGGCCAGCAGGGTTTCCAGCGGGCGGCCGTAGAGGTGACGAATCACCGTGCGTTCCAGCGCCATGCCGATGGCGGCGGTGACGAAGAACGCCACGGGTAAGGCCACCAGCGGATACAGCGCGAGAAAGTCGGGGGCGAAGCGTTGGAAGAGGATTTGCACCATGTAGGTGGAGTAGGCACCGAGCATCAGCATCTCGCCGTGGGCCATGTTGATCACGCCGAGCAGGCCGAAGGTGATCGCCAGGCCGAGGGCGGCCAGCAGCAGAATCGAACCCAACGACAAACCGCTAAAAGCCTGACCGAGCAGCTCGCCCATCAGCAGCCGGCGTTTTACTTGCGCCAGGCTGGTTTCGGCGGCAGTGCGCACGCCGGCATCGGTTTCCACGGCGGGTCGAGCAGAGTTTCCAGGCGGGTGCGGGCCAGCGGGTCGCCGGTTTCGCCGAGCAGGCGCACGGCGGCCAGGCGAATGGCCGGGTCGGCGTCGATCAGCTGCAGGTTGGCCAGTGCCAGGGAGAGGGCGTCGCGCACAGTGTCGTCGTCTTCACTGGCAACCCGCGCATTGAGCAATTCGAGCTGCGCCGGTTTGGCGCTTTTTTGCAGTTGCTGGGCGGCGGCCAGGCGGATGGCCGGCTCTTTGGCGAGCAACTGATGGCTGGCCTGGGCAGTGCTGATCAGGCCGCGCAGGCGGTTATTCAGCGGCAGCTTTTTCGGCGTGGAGGCCGGTTGAGCATCGCCGCCTTCAGCGGCTTGCCAGCCGGTGTCGGTTTGAATAAAGGGTGCCTTGTTGCTATCGCTGGCCAGTTGGCCTTTTTGCAGGGCCTCGATCAGCGCCAGGCGATTGGCATCCGGGTGCGCCGACCAGGTTTCCAGCAGGGTGGCCTGCTGAGCGGGTTGGCGGCAACGAAATCGGCTGCATCGCCGGCCTGGGCAGTGGGCGCCAGGAGCGTAAGCAGCAGCGTGAAAAGAGGGGTAAGGCGGAGCAGGGCAGTGAGCATGTAAGCGTCCTTGAAGGTCGTGCCGGACGGGGGAGGGCAATGGGTGATGTGGACGCAACACCGTCGTCCCAGCGCAGGCTGGGACCCAGGTACGGAGATCGGTCGGCTGACACGGTTCCCCTGCACGATTCTGGGTTCCTGCCTGCGCAGGAACGACGGGGGTTGGGTGAGGGAGTTCCTACTCAACCCACGTCCAGCACAATTGCCTTACTTCGACTTAACCGCGTAATCCGGCTTCTTGTCGTTACCCGGGATGTACGGGCTCCACGGCTGAGCACGCACCGGACCTTCGGTCTGCCACACCACGTTGAACTGACCGTTGTCCTGCACTTCACCGATCATCACCGGCTTGTGCAGGTGGTGGTTGGTTTTGTCCATGACCATGGTGTAGCCATCTGGCGAGACGAATTCCTGACCGGCCATGGCTTCACGCACTTTGTCGACGTCGGTGGTACCGGCTTTGTTAACCGCCTGCGCCCACATGTTGATGCCCACGTAGGTGGCTTCCATCGGGTCATTGGTGACCGCGGTCTGGTAGTTCGGCAGGTTTTTGGCCT
The DNA here is from genome assembly GCF_056174845.1 of Pseudomonas sp. CC11G. NCBI lineage: Bacteria > Pseudomonadati > Pseudomonadota > Gammaproteobacteria > Pseudomonadales > Pseudomonadaceae > Pseudomonas > Pseudomonas sp. CC11G. The sequence continues at coordinate 38,748 of NZ_JBWBZC010000007.1, read as the reverse complement.
TGGCGTAAGCCTTCCAGGCCTCTACGAATTCTTGTTGGTGGGGTTATCCACCGACTGGAAGTAGTTCCAGGCGGCCAGTTGGCCCACCAGCGGCTTGGTGTCGATGCCGCGCAGTTCTTCTTCGCCGACCGAGAAGGCCACAACCGGGGTTTCGGTAGCTTCGATGCCCTGGTTGCCCAGTTCTTTGTAGAACGGCACGTTGGAGTCGCCGTTGACGGTGGAGATCACCGCAGTCTTGCCACGGCGGCGAACTTCTTGATGTTGGCCACGATGGTTTGATAGTCGCTATGCCCGAACGGGGTGTAGACCTCTTCGATGTCCTTGTCGGCCACGCCTTTGCTGTGCAGGAACGAGCGCAGAATCTTGTTGGTGGTGCGCGGGTAGACGTAGTCGGTACCGAGCAGGAAGAAACGCTTGGCGGCGCCGCCGTCTTCGCTCATCAGGTATTCAACAGCCGGAATGGCTTGCTGGTTTGGCGCGGCGCCGGTGTAGAAGACGTTCGGCGACATTTCTTCGCCTTCGTACTGCACGGGTAGAACAGCAGGCCGTTCAGTTCTTCGTAACCGGCAGTACCGATTTGCGCGACACCGAAGTCCAGCAACCGAAGGTGACGGCCACTTTGTCTTTGGTCAGCAGCTGGCGGGCTTTTTCCGCGAACAGCGGCCAGTTGGAGGCCGGATCGACCACCACAGGCTCAAGCTTCTTGCCGAGCACGCCACCTTTGGCGTTGATCTCGTCGATGGTCATCAGCGCCATGTCTTTGAGCGAGGTCTCGGAGATGGCCATGGTGCCGGACAGCGAGTGCAGAATGCCGACCTTGATGGTCTCGGCGGCTTGCAAGGTATACGGGAACAGGCCGCTAAGCAGCAGGGTACTGGCGGCGAGGGTAGCTTTGAGGAACGGGCGGCGTTTCATCGGGGAAGCTCCTGGGCGGTCCGTGCACATCACTTGGAAGGCAGATTGGTTCTTATCGGTTGGCAAACGGTTGTCGCGGCAAAAGGGATGCTGCGTCAAACCCGGTGTTGATCAACACACATGTCCCGTCTAAGCACATGTTGCGTCAAAGCAATGGCAGCATCCGTGCCAAATCGCGCAAACCCCGTGCTGGTGCGGCTGACTGCCCTCTCAGGTTTTCCGTGCTAGCAATCCTTGCGCTTTATTGGTGCATTTTTTGGCGTTTTTTAAGCTGCGGGCGCTTTTGTGTTCTGTTTTGTCGCTTTCAGAACACAAAGCCGATGCTTTTAGTTGCATTTAGGTCGGAGTGGCACCTCCTGAGCGCGGCGCAAAACGGCGAGTCAATGCTAGATTTTCTAGTAGCACCAATGGGTTAGCTGGGGATTACGAGTGACAGTAACGAGCGGGACGAAAGCCTGACGAATTGAGCGCGTCCCCTCGAGCCGAAACCTCTGTTGCTTGGCTGTATATGCATAAAGTTGTATTTGCACCCTCATCCAGGACGGAGTGTTCCTTTATTTTCCGGCGCTCTGAGCGACTCGCCGATTGAGCTGACGCTTTCGTGGTTTCAGGCGGCTATAAGAACTTTCTGGGTGGTTCTTCGGAGTCAGGTGATTTGATCGCGCAGTAATCCTTATTACTTTCTTTTCAGCAACGCGCCAGCCGGCGTGCCTCGATATAACCGATATCGGTTTGTCGTTAACTACTGAAAAGGAGTCTCCTAATGGGTCATTCACCGTCAATCAAAGAACTGGAGAGCAAGGAAGACGATTACCGCGCCTATATCAATAAAATCGAACAGGACTTGGAGTCGAAGGCGAAAAAGTACAGCGATGACATGCAGGGCAAGATCGCCACGTATTACAAAGACAACGATTACGACAAAACAGACTTTATATCCGGCCGTAATGCCGACTTTATGCAAGCGTCAGAGTGGTCGTTGGCGAATGTCAAAAAGATCATAGATTCCATTGCCAAAGCAGTGTTTGGCGGCTCAGGTAAAGCACCTGAAGGCACCGAGGTCAAGAAAGTAGACCTGGGCAAATCGATTGCCGAACTGTCTGACCTCGAAGTGTATGTGGCGGGCAAATGTTTTGAAGTATTAGGCGGCATCATCGAAAGCTTCGGCAGCTCCACCACCGTCTCCTTCAACTCTTCCTACAAAAGCCAGCCGCTGGGCAATGGCATGCATCTTTTCGCCACTGTCGTGTGTGATTCCTACCAATCCCACAGTTTTTTCGAAAACCAGGAGATCTACCAGTATCTCTATATCTATGAAGTGAAGTATTCGGTCGGTGAAGCGCAAACCCAGGCGAAGGTAGAACTCACCAAGCTGTACGAAGATCAGATCGTCACCTTTACCCAGAAGGTTGAAGACCTGCTGGCGCAATTGCAAGACGACAAAATTACGCCCGAGCAATACGAGTCGAACTCCGAGATCTACAACACACTTATCGCTGCAAGCGAACAGAAGTTGGCCGATCTTCGCAAGAAAACACCAGCCTGATAGTCAGCGGCTTAACCAGCAGTTCGATTTATCGGGTTGCTGTTCTTATTGAGTGAGGAGAATACAGCGATGAAGTATGAAATAGCGTTTTGGCGGGTACCTTCGCCAGTGGTCAAACAAGGTAAGTACTCCAGTGTGATTGAGGATCGGGGCGTACTGAAAAAAGCTATCGCCGACAGCAACAACAATTATCTGTTCAGCGAAGCCGGCGCGGGTATACAGCCGCTGGCCATCATTGGTACGCGTGAGGAAATTACCGCGTACTTGATTGACAAAAAAGGCCAGAAGGTAATTAACAAAGTTGGCTCATTGCCAGACATCTATATGGGAGTTTCTCCCTATGTGCCGGGTGATCGCTTCAAAGGTCTGTTTCCGGCCAATGACTTCGGCATTCAGCTATTCAGCCAACTGGCCAAGTTCTTTCCTGATGTGGCCAAGCTCAACGTACCCACGTTTGTCGAAGCCGCTGGCCTGCCGGGAGACGCCAAGGAATTGTTCGGGGTGCTGGAGAAATTCAACAAAGAAAAGGGCGAGTCGCTGGGCAACCTGGTTTATCTGAAGCTGACTTATCTGCCTGAAGACGGCATGACCAAAGTGGCCTCACATGAGATTTCGTTCGCCTCCGTTCTCAACCTGCTCAACGTTGCGAAGAAAAAGTAATCGGTGCCCGGAGGCCTTATGAATATCGACAACACCAGCTACCGAGCCCAAGCCTTTGAAAGCCGCATTCGCTTTCTGGTGATGCATTACACCGTGGGTGACTTCGAGCAGTCTGTTGCCGAGCTGACTGGGCCTCTGGTCAGCGTCCAATACGTAGTGCCAGACCCTACCGATCCGAGCTATCGGCAAGCAGGGTTTACGGATGTGCGGGTGTTCAATCTGGTTGACGAAAAAGACCGCGCCTACCATGCCGGCCTCAGCAGCTGGCGTGGGCGCACTAATCTGAACGACACTTCGATTGGCATCGAAATTGTCAATACCGCCCACGATGGTGAAGCTGGCGAAATCATTTTCGTGCCCTACAACCATGTCCAGATTCAAGCGGTAAAAGAACTGGCGGCAGATATCCTGCGCCGCTATCCAGCCATCGAGCCCATCAACGTGGTGGGCCATTCCGATATCGCCCCCACTCGCAAGAGCGACCCAGGCCCGATGTTTCCTTGGTACGAACTGTACAAGGCCGGTGTCGGCGCCTGGTATGAAGAAAAAACCAAAGCCCGCTATCTGCGGCAGCTCGGGTTGAGTGGTGTAGACCCACGCGACGTTGTGCAACAGCTCGGCCGTTACGGCTACGACACCTCCATAGCGACTGGCGCCGACGGCATCAAAGCTTTGCTGCGGGCGTTTCAAATGCACTTTCGGCCGAGCAATTACGACGGCGTGCTGGATGTGGAAACGGCGGCCATTCTGGCGGCGCTGGTGGAAAAATACTGCTGAGGGCCGAACGCTATGTTGATTACTGAAGCGCAACTGTTGCGTATTTTTCCGAAGGGGCAAGATGTAGTCGGCGCCTTCGTCGCTGATTTGAATGAGGCCATGGCCGTGTATGAAATCAACACGCCCGCACGTATCGCCGCCTTTATCGCCCAGGTGGGTTTTGAGAGCGCGCAGTTTAGCCATTTGGTCGAACTGCTGAGCTATAGCACAGAGCGTTTGGCCACCTTATGGCCAAACCGTTTCTGTGGCTCGGACGGTAAGCCCAATGCGTTGGCGATGGCATTGGGAGGCAGGCCAGAGGATATCGCCAATTGGGTATATGCCAGCCGTTTGGGCGATGGACCACCGGAGTCGGGGGAGGGCTGGCGGTTTCGCGGGCGGGGGCTGATTCAGCTCACCGGGCGCAGTAATTACCAGCAAGCGGGGACAGCGCTCCAGGTCGATCTGGCGGCCAATCCTGAGCTACTGGAGCAACCCAAGTATGCGTGTCTGTCGGCCGCCTGGTTCTGGTCGGTGCATGGCCTTAACGAGTTGGCCGATAAGGGCGACTTCAAGTCGATTACGCTACGAATCAACGGCGGCTTGAACGGCTATGACCTGCGCGCAGCCCTGTGGGAGACTGCGCGCAAGTCATTGTGTAGCGCCGTGTAGGTTACAACGTAAAGCGGTTGACCAGGCTGTTGAGGTCAACGGCCAGGCGCGACAAATCTTGGCTGGCGGCGCTGGTTTCATGGGCGCCGGCCGAGGTTTGCTGAGCCAGGTCGCGAATATTCACCAGGTTACGGTCCACCTCACGGGCCACCTGAGCCTGTTCTTCCGAAGCGCTGGCGATCACCAGGTTGCGTTCGCTGATATGGCTGATGGCGTCGGTGATTTCGGCTAGCGCGGCGCCCGCCGCGCGGGCCAGTTCCAGGGTGCTGTTGGCGCGGTGAGTGCTGCTTTGCATGGCATTCATGGCTTGATCGGTGCCTTGCTGAATACCGCTGATCATCGCCTCGATTTCCTGGGTCGACTGCTGGGTGCGATGCGCCAGGGCACGCACTTCATCGGCAACCACCGCAAAACCACGCCCGGCATCGCCGGCACGAGCGGCTTCGATGGCGGCGTTAAGGGCCAGCAGGTTGGTTTGCTCGGCAATCGAGCGAATCACATCGAGCACCTTGCTGATGTCGCGCACCTTGGTGGCCAGCTCTTCCACGTGCTCGGCAGTGCTGGACACATCGCCAGCCAGGTCGCTGATCGAATTGACGGTCTTGTTCACCTGGTCCTGGCCAAGCCGCGCGGTGCGGTCCGAGGCGTTGGAGGCTTCGGACGTGGCCACGGCATTGCGCGCCACCTCATCGACGGCGGCGGTCATTTCATTCACGGCCGTGGCCGCTTGTTCGATTTCGTTGTTTTGCTGGTGCAGGCCGCGGCTGGAGTCTTCCGTTACGGCGTTCAGTTCTTCGGCGGCGGACGCCAACTGGTCGGAGGACTGGGCGATCAGGTGAATGGTGTCTTTCAGGCTTTGTTGCATGGCGAACAGGGAGCCGAGTAACAGCGCCGGTTCGTCGATGCCGTTGACCACTATACGTCCGGACAGATCGCCCTTGGCCACGGTAGCGGCGGCGGTCATCGCTTCATTCAATGGGTGCACAATACTGCGAGTCAGCAACACCGCGAGAATGCCGGTGAGGGCGGCGGCGACCAACATAAACGCCACCACCACCATCACGGCGGCGTCATAGGAGGCCGCGGATTTCTTCGCCTCGGTCGCGGCTTGCTGGCGGTTGATCTCCATCAGCTTTTCCAGCTCGGTACCCAGCCCATCGGAATAGGTTTTGTATTCGCCGGCGAGGAAGGCCTTCATCTCCTCCACTTTGTCCTGGCTGGAGAGCTGAGCCAGCTTGGCGTTGGCGTCGTAGTACTTGTCGAGCAGCGCTTTGAACGACTTGTACTGCTCGGTTTCTGCTCCCGGGCTGATCAGTGGCTCGTAGGTGGATTGGGCCTGATGCAACTGCGCCACCAGCTCGTTTTCACGGCTGATCACGGCCTGCAATTGGTTGCCTTCGCGCTCCACGATAAACCGGAAGGCGATGATGCGCAGGCGCAGCATTTTTTCGTTGATGGTGCCCAGCGCCGCATAGCTGGGCATGCTGTTTTCGTTGAGGTCCACCGTTGTGGCACGGATGTCCTTCATTTTGCCGAGGGCAAACAGCCCCAACAGCACCACTAACAGGGCAACCAGCGAGAAGCTGAGAATGGCCCGTGGCGCGATCTTCAAACGGCGTAAAAACATGGCAGAACACCTCGTTGTTGTTAGTGCGAACAGCCACTGGCTTCGCCTGCGCTATCCACCTATAGCTGGTTATCGTCAAACACGGCGCGAACATGAGCCGGTGCCGCTTTGCGTTTACACTGCGCCATTCCCGATCCGCGATAAGCCGTTATGCACAGCCAAGCCCTTGCTTCACTCCAGCAGCACCTGCTCACCGAACTCGACGGCGACTTGAGCCACGCCCGGCGTCTGTTCCATGGCCGCGGTTTACGTTGGCCTGGGTTGGAAGAGATCACCGTGGACTGGCTGCAAGGAGTGGTACTGGTGTGCCTGTTTCGCCAGCCCGAAGATGGCGAGCTGGCTTCGCTCAAAACCTTGTTGCAGAGCCTGGCACAGACCCCCGCCTGGCAGCGTGCGCAGGCGCACAGCCTGCTGGTGCAGCATCGCTACAAAGAAGGCGACGGCAAAGCCCCCGCGCTTAATCCTCCCGTCCCTGTCACTCAGAGTAGCCGGGCCGAATGGATTGTGGGCGAGCCCCACAACGAATGGTTTATCAGCGAAGACGGCCTGCGCTTTCAGCTGGATTTGGGCCAGAAGCAGAACACCGGCCTCTTTCTCGATATGCGCTACGGCCGCCGCTGGGTGCGCGCACAAGCCGAAGGCAAGCGGGTGCTTAACCTGTTCGCGTATACCTGTGGCTTTTCGGTAGCGGCAATTGCCGGCGGTGCCAGCCAGGTGGTGAACCTGGATATGGCCAAAGGCGCACTCAACCGCGGCCGCGACAACCATCGTTTGAACCAGCAGGAGCTGAGCCGGGTGAGTTTCCTCGGCCATGAGCTGTTCAAGTCCTGGAGCGCGGTGAAACGTTATGCGCCCTATGACCTGATCATTATCGACCCGCCGACCTTCCAGAAGGGCAGCTTTGCGCTGACCCAGGACTACGCCAAAATCCTGCGGCGCCTGCCCGACCTGCTCAACCCCAATGGCCAGGTGCTGGCCTGCGTGAACGACCCGCATATCGGCCCGGATTTCCTCTTGGCCGGCATGGCCGAAAACGCGCCCGCGCTGCAGTTCGAGCAACGCCTGGAAAACCCGCCCGAGTTCGCCGATGTGCATGAACATGGTGGCCTCAAGGCATTGGTGTTTCGCTTGGTCGGCGAGGCACAGAACACCAGCGCAGATGGCGAGTAAAAGGCTTAAGCTGCGCTGCGAATTACAAGCTTGGAGGGTGTATGGCGGACATAGATAAGCGCGCGGAAATCGACGCCATTGCGGCCATCAATGCGGTGCCGGAGATTCTTCAAGTGGTGATTCGCACCACCGGCCTGCGCTTTGCCGCCGTCGCCCGGGTGACCGACAGCCACTGGATGGCCTGTGCGGTTCACGACCTCATCGACTTCGGCCTGCGCCCGGGCGATGAGCTGGTGCTGGAGTCGACCATCTGCAACGAGATCCGCCAGCACCACCAGCCGGTGATCTTTGGTCATGCCAGCCAGCACCCGGTGTTTTCCACCCACCACACGCCCAAGCAATACGGCTTTGAAAGCTACGTGTCGATTCCCATCGTGCGCGCCAACGGCGAGTTCTACGGCACGCTCTGCGCGCTGGACCCCAACCCCAGCACCTTTGACGAACACGTTGTCGGCCAGACCCTCGGCCTGTTGGCGCAACTGATCGCCAGCAACCTCGACCTGCACCAACGCCTGCAAGATACCGACCGCGCCCTGCACAGCGAGCGTGAAACCGCGTTGCTGCGCGAGCAATTTATTGCCGTGCTTGGCCATGACCTGCGCACGCCGTTGAACGCGGTGCGCCTGGCCGCGGATCTGTTGGAAAAGAAACCGCTCGATGAATCGGCGCGGCGTCTGGCCGGTTTGATTCAAAGCAGTGCGGCGCGCATGGGCGACCTGATTGCCGATGTGCTGGATTTTGCCCGTGGCCAGTTGGGCGAGGGCATTGATCGCCGGCTGGAGCCGTCGAGCACCCTGGTGCCTTGGCTGCTGCAAGTGGTGGCCGAATCGCAGGCAGGCAAAAGCGGCGCGCCTATCGTTTGCCAAATCGACGTGCCGACTGCGGTGAGTTGCGACCGTGCGCGCATCGGCCAACTGCTCACCAACCTGTTGGCCAACGCCATCACCCACGGTGACCCGCTGGCCACCATCGATGTGCTTATTGCCGTGGAGGGCGACGATCTTGTGCTCAGTGTGCGCAACCAGGGTTCGAGCATTCCGGCCGAGCTGTTGCCTCTTATTTTTCAGCCGTTCACCCGTGGCCAAGGCGGCCAGCCGCGTGAAGGGTTAGGCCTGGGTTTGTATATTTGCGCGCATATCGCCAAGGCCCATCAGGGCGAATTGAGCGTCACGTCCAGCACCGCCCTCGGCACCTGTTTTACCCTGCGTTTTCCGTTGAATATTCCCGCTTGAACTGCCCGTAGTAAGGAGCACCGCATGCCTGACTTGTCCGCGTTCCCGATCACCGCCAAATGGCCCGCGCAGCACCCCGAGCGCATTCAGCTGTATTCGCTGCCCACGCCCAACGGCGTGAAAGTGTCGATTCTGCTCGAAGAAACCGGCCTGGCCTACGAGTCGCATAAGGTGCGTTTTGACCAGAACGACCAGCTCTCGCCAGAATTTCTCTCGCTGAACCCGAACAACAAGATTCCCGCCATCATCGACCCCAATGGTCTTGACGGTAAGCCGTTGGAGCTCTTCGAATCCGGCGCGATTCTGCTTTATCTGGCCGAGAAAGCTGGCGCGTTTATTCCGAAGGATGCAGCGGGTCGCTACCAGACGATTCAATGGCTGATGTGGCAAATGGGCGGTATCGGCCCGATGTTCGGGCAGGTGGGTTTCTTCAATAAATTCGCCGGCAAAGAGTACGAAGACAAACGCCCGCGCGACCGTTATGTCGGCGAAAGCAAACGCCTGCTGGGCGTGCTGGATCAGCGGCTCCAAGGGCGTGAGTGGATCATGGGAGACGCGTACAGCATTGCTGATATCGCGACCTTTCCGTGGATACGCAACCTGATTGGCTTCTATGAGGCGGGCGATCTGGTGGGCATCAATAATTTCCCGGAAGTGAACCGCGTGCTGGCTAAATTCCTCGAGCGCCCGGCGGTAATCAAAGGCCTGACCATTCCTGAATAAACGTTCGTAGGAGCGAGCTTGCTCGCGAAGCGTTTGATCTGAAGAGCGCCTTTTCCAGGGTTCGCCAGCAAGCTGGCTCCTACAAAATCCAACGGAGTTCGGATTTTTTTATGCGTAACGCTCCAACCATCCGCGACGCCTACGACACCGATATGCCCGCCGTACAGGCCATCTACGCCCACCACGTACTGACCGGCATCGCCAGCTTCGAACTGCAACCACCGACCCTGGAAGAACTGCTGCGCCGCCGCGCCGACGTGCTGGTGAATGGCCTGCCGTATCTGGTGGCCGAGCTGGAAGGCGAGGTGGTCGGCTACGGCTACGCCACCCTCTACCGCCCGCGCCCGGCCTACGGCAATACGGTGGAAGACTCGGTGTATGTGCGCGACGGCATGGGTGGCCGTGGCATTGGCCAGGCGCTGCTCGCCGAGGTCATCGACCGCTGTATCGCCAATGGCCGCCGGCAGATGGTGGCTGTGATTGGCAACAGCGAAAACCATGGCTCCATAGCCTTGCACACACGCTTGGGTTTTCGGCTGGTCGGCGTATTTGAAGCCGTCGGTTTCAAGCACGGCCGCTGGGTGGATACCGTGTTGATGCAACGCAGCCTGGGCGACGGCGCCACGACGTTGCCCGATGCCTAAGCGCCCATGATCTGGTCCTGCAACAGGGCCAGCAATTCCCGTTGCAAGGCGGTGACCACGCCGCCGCTGACCAGCGCCAACTCGCTGGGCGCCAATGCTGGCAGGTCTTCGCAGACCACGTGCTCGGCCAGTACGGCGCTTTCTGGCAGCACCGAAATCGCTAGCCCGGAGGCCACGGCCGCTTGAATGCCGGTGAGGCTATGGCTGCCAAACGCGATGCGCCATGGCCGCTTGGCTTTATCCAGACTGCGAATGGCCCGCTGCCGGTAAATGCAGCCTTGCGGGAATAACGCCAGCGGTAGCGGTTGGTTGTCGAACGCCGCCTGCTGCCCCTTCACCCACACCAACTGCTCCGGCCAACTGGCCAGGCAATCGCCACTGCTCGGTTCACGTTTGAGCAGGGCGATATCCAGCTCGCCGCTGGCCAGTTTATGGCGCAGGTCGATGCTCATGCCGCTCACCGTTTCCAACCGCGCTTCGGGCCGGGCCTGGCTGAAGGCGGCGAGCAGGGCGGTCATGCGCTGTGCGTCGAAGTCCTCCGGCACGCCTAGGCGCAAGGGTTGCAGGGTGCCGTCGCTGGCTAGCGCTTCTTCGGCTTCCTGGGCCAGGCCGAGCAATCGCCGCGCGTAGTGGGCCAGTAGCTCGCCTTGCGCTGTGGGCGTTACCTGATTGCCGCTGCGGTCGCGCAGCAGCAGGCAATGGCCCACGCTGTCTTCCAGGCGTCGCACCTGCTGGCTGACCGTCGACTGGGTGCGGTGCACGCGCTCGCCAGCGCGGGTAAAGCTGCCTTCGTCCACCACGCAGACCAGAGTGTTGAGCAATTCGAGGTCGAGCATGGTGGCTACCTGCATAGTTGTTAAGGCACTAAGGTGGAGAGGTTAATTTAATTTAACACTATCGAATAGCGCTCTTATGCTGCCCACTCCTTCCTGATTTGCGGAGTTGCGCCATGTCTCTAGACCCTTCGCCAAGGCCCTTGTGGCTGACCTTCGATTGTTACGGCACCTTGATCCAGTGGGACGAGGGTTTGCTGGCAGCCGTACAAAAAATGCTCAGCAAACGCCCCGACCATACGGTGCAGCCGCAACGGTTTATCGAGGTGTACGACCACCATGAACATGCGCTGGAGCAAACGCCGCCGCATCGTTCGTTCCGCCAGGTGACGCGCGAAGGGTTGCGCCTGGCGATGGAGGAATTGGGCTTGCCGTCCAGTCCTGCAGACGGCGAGTTGCTGGCCGACAGCATCTCGGCGATGCCGCCGTTTGCCGAGGTGCCAGCGGCGTTAAAGCAACTCAAGGCCATGGGCTTCAAGTTGTGCATCGTTTCCAACACCGACGACGACATCATTGCCGGCAACGTGGCGCAGTTGGGTGGCCATATCGATCGGGTGATCACCGCCCAACAAGCGGGTGCATACAAGCCCAATCCTCGCCTGTTCGACTACGCCCACGAGATGCTCGGTGTTGCTCGGGAAGAGGTGGTGCATATCTGCGCCAGCCCCCATCTTGACCACGCCGCCGCCCGTGATATGGACTTTCGCTGTGTGTGGGTAGATCGCGGCACGGGCCGCCAATTGCTGCCGGACTATCGCCCCGACGCCACGGTTGCAAAACTCGACCAGGTGCCTGAATTGTTCCAATCGCTGGGCTGGTAGTCGCTGCAAAAAAACGCAGCGTGCTTAAAAAGCCTGAACGAAACGACGCGCCTCACACTCAGTTTTGATAGGCCCCAGGAGAAACCAAAGGGGTTATCAAGCTCACAGGGTGAGGAAAACAATAATGCTCAATTCAGACGCTTACGTTGCTGCCTTGGATGAATCGTCTACTGCTTCCGGGGTTTCCTGGGCGGCAGTATTCGCAGGGGCTGTCGCTGCCGCGGCATTGTCTCTGATCCTCTTGTTACTGGGCTCGGGCCTGGGCTTCGCCGCTGTTTCGCCTTGGGCTGATAAAGGCTTGAGTGCGCAAGGGCTGGGAATTTCGGCCATCATCTGGCTCGCCTTCACGCAACTGGTCGCGGCCGCCATGGGCGGTTATCTGGCCGGTCGTTTGCGCAAGCAGTGGACCACGCTGCACAACGATGAGGTGTATTTCCGCGACACCGCCCATGGCTTCCTGGCTTGGGGTGTCGCCACCCTGGTCACCGCCACTCTGGTGGTTGGTTCGGTCAGCAGCCTGGTCAGCGGTACTGCCCAGGTCGGCGCCACGCTGAGCAATAGCCCAGCCACCGCACAAGTGGCCGACAACAGCCAAGACACCTACTTCATCGACACTCTGTTCCGCGATGACCGTGGTGCTCCGGTGACATCCGACGCTGCCCATGACGTGGCCGGCCGCATTTTCGCCCGCAACCTGGCGAGCGATAACGGCGCGCTGAACCCGGATGACCGTGCCTACCTCGCGCAACTGGTGGCACAACGCACCGACCTGAGCCAGGCCGATGCCCAGGCCCGTGTCGACAAAGTGTACGGTCAGGCCCACCAGGCTGTGGTCGACCTGAAAGTCGCTGCCGACGCTGCCAAGAAAGCTGCTGCACACGCCACTTTGTGGATGTTTGTGGCACTGCTGATTGGTGCTTTCGTGGCTGCCTTCACCGCGATCTACGGTGGCCGTCAACGTGATGCCGTCGTGATCATCGACGACCGTCGCACCGTGCCAGTTCGCTAAAACCGACCCCGCAAACAAGGAGAACAACGTGCCTGCCATTCTGCTCTGGTTACTCGGTGTCCCAATTCCACTGATCATCCTGCTGATCCTTATCTTCTAACCGCTGCATCCTGCTTGGGAGCGCCTGGTCATTGAGCCAGGCGCTTTCATTGAAAGGAGAACTCTTATGGCAACCGCCACGATTCATTACAAAACCGCTGGGCATCTGGCCTGTGGCCGTGACAGCCACCTGGCTTCCAGCACTGAATTAGCCCGTGTGAAATGCCGCACCTGCCGCAACACCGAGGCCTTTAAAACCGCACGCAAAGAGGCACGCAATTCTGCCCGGCGTGCCGCCCGCAAAGCCAAAGCCACCCACAACTCCCTCGACTGGCGCGCCGCCTGGCGTGAGCAGTTGGCTGCGTTGCCGGGGCATAACCGGCTGCCACGTGGGTTTGGCAGTCAGCCCTTCGTCTAGGGTTGTCAGGCGTCACCTTTCGGGCTCGGCAGGCAACTGTCGGGCCCGAATTGTTTGTGCAGTAGAATCGCGTTTTTTATTGGGCCAAGAGCACCCCATGAGCGACGAACTGCAGATTGAAGACGTGGTAATCGGCGACGGCAAAGCCGCGGTGAAAGGCGCGTTGATCACCACCCACTACCGCGGCTTTCTGGAAGACGGCAGCGAGTTCGATTCCTCCCATTCGCGGGGTAAACCCTTCCAGTGCGTGATCGGCACCGGTCGGGTGATCAAGGGGTGGGATGTGGGCTTGATTGGGATGAAGGTCGGCGGTACACGCACACTTGTTGTGCACGCGCACTTGGCGTACGGCGAACGCGGCATGGGGTCGCGAGTGCCGGTCAATGCCAATCTGCGGTTTGAAATCGAATTGCTGGAAGTGCTGACGCGGGACGATTGAGCGCCCGTACGGCCTTTGTCTAACCCGCGATCTTGAGCGGTCTGGTTATACTTCCGACCTTTGCAAGAGGAGGAGCGCGGTGCTCGATATCGCGATGTACGTAGTACTCGGTATGGCCATGGGCACGCTGGGTGGCTTGTTTGGGATTGGCGGCGGGCTGGTGACCATTCCCATCCTCGGCGTGTGGTTCAACCTCGATCAACAGCTTGCCCAAGGCACCGCGCTGTTGATGGTGTTGCCCAATGTGCTGCTGGCGCTGTGGCGCTATAACCAGCGCAATCGGGTGGCGCTGCGCAACGCGTTGATGCTGATTGTGCCGAGCTTCTTTCTCGCCTGGCTGACTTCGCTGTTTGCCGTGCGCCTCGACCCGCACGTGATGCGCGTCGCCTTTGTCGGGTTTCTGCTGGTGCTGGTGCTGTTCAACGTCGGGCAGATGTACTGGCAAAAAACCGCAGGCAGCACCCAGTTGCGCCACGAGAATCGCCTATGGCTGCTCGGCAGCCTGAGCGGCATTACCGGCGGCTTGTTCGGCGTAGGCGGCGGGGTGGTCGCCACGCCGCTGCTGACCAGCGTGTTCGGCGCCAGCCAGGTAGTGGCGCAGGGCTTGGCCCTGGCGCTGGCCGCACCGTCGACCGGCATTACCTTGATTACCTATGCCGTGCACGACCACGTCAATTGGGCGATGGGCGTGCCGTTGGCGGTCGGTGGTTTACTCAGTATCAGTTGGGGCGTGCGCATGGCGCATGCGTTGCCCGAGCGCGTGCTGCGCGCGTTGTTCTGCGCCTTCCTGCTGGTGTGCGGCGCGCTGCTGTTGTTCAAGGTGCAAGCATGACGCAACCGGCGCAGGAGCAGCGTTGGCATCACCTGTTTCCGCTGATCACCGTGCTGATCTGGAGCGGCAATACGCTGGTCACCAAGCTGTCGTCGGGACGTATCGCGCCGGCCTCCATCACCTTTTACCGCTGGAGCCTGGCCTTCGCATTGCTGTCGCTGTTTATGCTGCCCAGCGTATGGCGCGCGCGGCAGCAATTGCGCGCGTTGCTGCCGCAACTGTTCACCCTCGGCGTGCTCGGTATGTTGGTGTATCAGGGCCTGGCCTATTACGCCGCAAGTACCACCACGGCCACCAATATGGGCATTCTGCTGGCGCTGTCGCCGCTGCTGTCTTCGCTGTTTGCCAGCGTGTTGACCGACGACCGTCTGACCCAGGGCGCGTTAGTGGGCGGCGTGGTGTCGTTTGCCGGGGTGCTGTGGTTGATCAGCGGCGGCCAACCGCAGGCGCTGCTGCACTTTCACCTGAGCCCCGGCGATGCGCTGATGCTGGTGGCAGTAATGGCCAACGCCTTGTATGGCGTGCTGCTGCGTCGCTGGAATTTCGAGCTGAGCCGCTGGCTGCAACTCTATGTGCAGATCGGCTGTGCGCTGCTGTTTCTGACGCCGTGGTTTCTGCTCAGCGGGCCGTCGCCACTGACCGAAGAAAACCTGCCACTGGTGTTGTATGCCGGCACGTTGGCGTCGATTGGTGCGCCGTGGTTGTGGATCAAGGGTATTCAGAGTTTGGGCCCGGCGCGGGCCAGCCTGTATATGAACCTGATGCCGGTGATGGTCGCCGTGGCGGCCATGTGGCTGCTGGGCGAAACGCTGGGCCTGCATCACCTGGTGGGGGGCGGGTTGGCGTTGGCTGGGGTGTGGTTGGGGCAGACGTTGCGTAGGCCGTTGCGGGCCGTAGCCCCCTCTCCCTAACCCTCTCCCGAGGGGCGAGGGGACTAACCAGAGTTTGAGCAGCATACGTTTTTGCTACGTCTTACGCCGCCAGAGCTCCCCTCGCCCGCTTGCGGGAGAGGGGCTGGGGGAGAGGGCCTCGCGGTTTCAAACGTAAACGCTGATCCCCGCCTTGCTCTGCAACCAATCGCGGTACGTTTCCAGCGAGTCTGTCTGTTTGTCGCCGTTAAAGCCTGCCACCGACAGCGAGTCGGTCATGCCCTTGTCGATCAACTTCTGCACCTGCGGCAACAAGCTCGCGGCATCGTCGCGGCTCATGCTCGCTACATCCGGCAGTTGAATAGCGCTTTTGGCGCTTGCGCCCGAAGTGGCGGACTGGCTGGCACTGGTCTGCTCGCCGCCGGCCAGCGCGGTAAATAATCCACCACGAGACTGCGCAACGATGGCCGCGGCGTATTTGCGCAGATCGCCAATCGGGTCCTGGCTCGCTTCGCTGCTGGTATCCGTAGCCGTACCGGTGCCGGTGGTGGGCGTCTTGGTGCTGTCGCTGGAATCGGACTTGGAAATGGAGCTGATATAGCTCAGCAGCGAGAGGTTGCTCGATACGCTGGTCATGGGGGCATTGCCATTGGCTGAGTGATGCAGCACGGACTGCACATCACGGGCCAACTTTTCCGAAGGCTCTGGCACGTGGCTTTCAGCGAAATAAACCGCCTGCCAGGCGGCGCCGGCTTGCCAGTTGCGGCAAGCGTTTGCCGCTTCCCTTACGCCAGGCAGCTGAGCATCAACGCCTCGGCATGTGCTTCGCTCACCGGCTCGGTGGTGAACAGCAGGCGGTAGATCACCGGGGCCACAAAGCGGTCCATCACCAGGCAGGCAGAGGGGGCCGGTTCGCCACGGGCGAGGGCGCGGTCGAGCATCAACTGAATGAGGCTGCTGGTGTACGCGTAGCACTGGCAGGGCGAATCATTGCCGCCGCTGGCGAGCAGGTCGCGGACCATTGCCTGGCCGGGGCCGGAGGCCATCTCTTCACGGTATTGCTCGCCCCAGGCCAGCAGGTCGCCGCGCAGGCTGCCGGTGTCCAGCGGTTCACTTTCCGGGCGCAAACGCTCAACGGCCACATCCGCCAGCAGCGCGGGTAAATCACCCCAGCGTCGGTAGATGGTAGAGGGCGTTACGCCAGCGGCGGCGGCGATCATCGGCACGGTCACGTCGTCACGCTCACGCTCGGCCAGCAGGGCCTGCACCGCCTGGTGTACGGACTGTTGCACGCGGGCACTGCGGCCGCCCGGGCGAAGGGTTTCTTTGATGGCCATAATCGCCTTAACGCAAAGTATTTGCTTTAGTGGGTCGAAAGGTTCAGCATCGTAAAGGCTAAATATTAGCTTTTGAGGCCTCGAGATGATAGCCACTTCTGCAGCTCGCCGTTCATTTGTGTGGAGCCATCGCGCGTCCGCGATCTTGCTGACGGCCATTCTGATGAGTTTTCTCGCCGCCGCCAGCGCGCCTACACCGCTCTACAGCCTGTACCGAGAGAGCTGGGGCTTTTCCGCCGGCACGCTGACGTGGGTGTTTAGCGTGTATGCCTTCAGCCTGCTGGCGGCACTGCTGAGTTTTGGTTCGCTGTCTGACCATATCGGGCGCCGGCCCCTGGTTTTTGCCGCCTTGCTCATCGAGTTGCTGGCGATGCTGGCGTTTATCGGCGCCGACAGCGTCGGCTGGTTGTTGCTGGCGCGCACGCTGCAAGGGTTTGCCACGGGCCTGGCGACCAGCGTGCTGGGTGCCACGTTGCTGGATATCAACCGCGAGCGCGGCGCGCTGATCAACAGCGTGGCGCCGATGTTCGGCCTGGCGGTCGGCGCCTTGGGCACCAGCCTGTTGATGCAGTTTGCGCCGGCACCGTTGCACCTGGTGTTCGTGGTGCTGCTGGGCGCCTTTGCGCTGTTCGCGGTACTGGCGCGCTACCTGCCGGAAACCGTAAGCCCGAGACCCGGCGCCTGGGCATCGCTGCGCCCCAGCGTGCTCGTGCCGCCCCAGGCACGCGCGGCCTTGCTGCGGGTGGCACCGGTGGATATCAGCCTGTGGGCATTGGGTGGTTTTTACCTGTCGCTAGGGCCGACGCTGGCCCGCACCGTGACTCACCACGATGCGCCGCTGATTGGTGGCCTGCTGGTGTTTGCCCTGATGTTCAGCGGGGCCGTGGGCATTCTGCTGATGCGTAACCAGCCGGCGCGGCGCGTGTTGCTGGTTGGCACTTCGGCGTTGATTGCCGGCGTGGCCGTGACCCTGCTCGGTGTGCACCTGGGCAGTCCGCTGCTGCTGTACCTGGGCACCGTAATCGCCGGCTTCGGATTTGGCGTGGCCTTTCTCGGCGCTTTGCGCAGCGTGATGCCGCTGGCCCATGCCCATGAACGCGGTGGCTTGATGGCGACCTTTTTCGTGCTGAGTTACCTGGCCTTTGCCCTGCCAGCACTGGCCGCCGGTAGCCTCACCCAACACCTGGGCTTGCTGCCCGCCACCCACTTGTACGGTGCGGTGCTGATGCTGTTGGCGGGTGTGGCGTTGGTCGGACTATTGCGTCAGCGCGACTAGGTAGCTTTTTCCGCAGGCACTGTGCGCGATGGCCGACGCGACGGTGCGCCCCAGGGGGATTTCGCCGCAGGGCGGTGTGCCACAGGCTAGCGCCGTTCAATAAGTCCGTGGATTTTCGGCGATGCAGCTCTTCCTCCTCAGTTTTCCCCTCTGGATGTTGTTTATCGTGCTGGTGTTGGGCGGCGCGCTGCTCGCCGCCGCCGCGTCGTGGCAAGTGGGCCACCACCTGCGTCGCCAGCCCGAGGAGAACGATGTCGGCCTGGCAATTTTTCAAACGGTGGGTGCCATTTTCGGCATCACCCTGGCCTTCACCATTTCGGCGGTGTACGGCGACTTTGAAGCGGCCAACAGCAACGTGTCGCAAGAATCCAATGACGTCCGCGCCCTGTACCGGCTGCCGCAGCCGCAGCGCGCGGATTTCCATTCCGCCCTGCAAACCTATGTGCAGCGGGTGGTCGATAGTGAATGGACCTCGATGATGCGCGGCCAGGAAAGCGCCGAGGTCAGCCGCACGCTGGAGCGGCTCTGGCAAATTCATCGTGATTTACCCGCCGACGCCCAGGTGCCGCCGGCCCTGGAAGAACGCCTGTATCAACACTTGCACCACCTGACCGATCACCGCCGTAATCGCCTGCTGGACAGCCGCTCGCAACTGGCACCGTGGATGTGGGCCCTTCTGCTCTGCGGGGGTGTGGTGACGGTGGCGTTTGCAATTTATCTGCGTACCGGCAACAACCGCAGCCAGGCCGTGATGGCCGGCGCCCTGGCGGCGGTGGTCGGGTTTGGTCTGTTACTGGTGATGGCCCTGGACTTCCCCTTTAGCGGCAGCATGCACGTGCCCTCCGACCCTATCCGCGACACGCTGCGGTTGTTTAAACCCGACGTGGTTTAGCTCTCTAACCCCAACCGCTGGTGCCATTGGGCGATGGACTCCTGTGGATAACCGTCAAACGTCTTGTCGCCTTTGCGCTTGTCCACTTCCACCCAGCTCGCCTTGGAGTCCAGCAACAGGTGCGTGTGTTCGGGCGGCACCGGTAATTCGCTGTCGATGGCGCTGGCAAAGGGGTGAATCAGCTCCGGCCACTCTGGGCTATACAGCACAAGGCGCTGCCGCATTGATTGCAGAAATGCCGTTCGGCGCTGCTGGTGCGCGAGCGTCCGGCGCCGGCCGGTTTGATTTTGGCGTGGTAGATGCTGATGTGTTTGCGCCCGCGCACCTTCATGCTGCGGGCGTCGCCGCTGAGGTTGATGGCGTAACCGCCCCCGCCCTGGGTTTTGCGGCAAATGGAGCAATAACAGCGCTGATACGGGTACGGATGGGCGCTGGTAAGGCTGAAGGCGACGGCGCCGCAATGGCAGGAACCTTTGAGCTGCATGGGCTTTTCTCCTGAAGGTGCATTCCGTTTTCTAGACCGCTCGGCACTGGGTTTGGCCAATGCGTTGGTCGGATAAGCCAACTTCTGTCAGTTATTGCCGAGGAAAATCTGTCTGCTATCTGTATATCGATACAGTAGAATCGCCGCATCCACCCCAAGGCGTTTCCATGGCAGAGCAACCACTACAGCAGGGCTTTTATTGTCGCGGCACTGGCGCGACACCCGGCTGGCACCCAGGTGAGCTTCTGGCTGGCCACTGATGCCGGCCCGCGCCTGCTGCGCTTGCCGGTACAAACCTCGGTGGCCTTTGTGCCGGCCGAGCAGCGCTTGCGCGTGGAAGGCATGCTGGGCAAGGAAAAAGACGTAGAGCTGCGCGAGCTCGACCTGCAGGATTTTCACCACCGCCCGGTGCTGGGCCTTTACACCCGCCAGCATCGCCAGTTGATGAATATCGACAAGCTGCTGCGCAGCGTCGGCGTGGATGTGTACGAGGCCGATGTGCGCCCGCCCGAGCGCTATCTGATGGAGCGCTTTATCACCGCGCCGGTGCTGTTCTCCGGCACGCCGGATGGCCAGGGCGGTTTTGATGAGGCACAGCTCAAGCCCGATCCCGACTACCGCCCGCAGCTCAAGCTGTGTTCCCTGGATATCGAAACCACCCGCCATGGCGAGTTGTATTCCATTGCCGTGGAAGGCTGCGGCCAGCGCCAGGTGTATATGCTCGGCCCGGCGAATGCCGACGACAGCCATGTGGACTTGACCTGGAGTACTGCGACAGCCGCGCCCAGTTGCTGGAGCGCCTGAACACCTGGTTGGCCACCCACGACCCCGACGCCATCATTGGCTGGAACCTGGTGCAGTTCGACCTGCGCGTGCTGCTGGAGCATTCGCAAAAGCTGCAAGTGCCGCTGCGTTTAGGCCGCGATGGCGAGGCCATGGGCTGGCGCGAACACGGCAGTCGCAACAATCACTTTTTTGCCGAGGCGGCCGGGCGGCTGATTATCGACGGCATCGAAGCGTTGCGTTCGGCGACCTGGAGCTTCCCCTCGTTCAGCCTGGAAAACGTCGCGCAAACCCTGCTCGGTGAAGGCAAGGATATTTCCACGCCGTACCAGCGCATGGATGAAATCGACCGCATGTTCGCCGAGGACAAGCCCGCCCTGGCGCGCTACAACCTCAAAGACTGCGAGCTGGTAACACGCATCTTCGCCAAGACCGAGCTGCTGAGCTTTCTGCTCGAACGCGCCAGCGTCACCGGTTTGCCCGCCGACCGCAGCGGCGGATCGGTGGCGGCCTTTACCCATCTGTATATGCCGCTGATGCACCGCCAGGGGTTTGTGGCACCTAACCTCGGCGAGAAACCACCCGAGGCCAGCCCCGGTGGCTTTGTGATGAACTCGCAGCCTGGGTTGTATGAGTCGGTGCTGGTGCTGGACTACAAGAGCCTGTACCCGTCGATTATCCGCACCTTTCTAATTGACCCTGTCGGCCTGGTGGAAGGGCTGCGCGAGCCCGATGAAAGCACCAGCGTCGAAGGCTTTCGAGGCGCACGGTTTTCCCGTGAGCGGCATTGTTTGCCAGCCATTGTTTCGCGCGTGGCCGAGGGCCGCGAGCAGGCCAAGCGCGACGGCAACAAGCCGTTGTCGCAGGCGCTGAAAATCATCATGAACGCCTTTTACGGTGTGCTTGGTTCCAGCGGCTGCCGCTTTTTCGATACGCGCCTGGCCTCGTCCATCACCTTGCGTGGCCATCAGATCATGCACAAAACCCGCGAGCTGATCGAAACCCAGGGCCACACCGTGATCTATGGCGATACCGACTCCACCTTTGTCTGGCTCGGCCGTGAGCATGGGGAAGAGGAGGCGGGGGTGATTGGCCGGCGGCTGGTGCAACAGGTCAACGAGTTCTGGCGCGAGGAACTGCAGCGCACGTTCGGTTTGACCAGTGCGCTGGAGCTGCAATACGAAACGCATTTCCGCCGGTTTCTGATGCCGACCATTCGCGGCGCGGAGGAGGGCAGCAAGAAACGTTATGCCGGGTTGATGGGTGAGCAGATGGTCTACAAAGGCCTGGAAACCGTGCGCACCGATTGGTCGCCGCTGGCCCAGCAGTTCCAGCAGGAGCTGTACTCGCGCATCTTCCGCCGCCAGCCGTATCAGGCCTATGTGCGTGACTATGCGGCGGCCACCTTGGCCGGGCAGCAGGATGAGTTGCTGGTGTACCGCAAACGCCTGCGCCGCCCGCTGGCCGACTACGAACGCAACGTGCCGCCCCATGTGCGCGCGGCGCGGTTGGCCGATGAATACAACACCGAGCAGGGCCGGCCTCGGCAGTATCAGCGCGGTGGCTGGATCAGCTATGTGATCACGCTCGCCGGCCCGCAGCCGCTGGAAGCCATCACCTCACCTATCGATTACGACCACTACCTGACGCGCCAGCTGCAGCCCGTGGCCGATGCGATTCTGCCCTTTGTCGACGATGACTTCGGCACGTTGGTGGGCGGGCAGTTGGATTTGTTTTAAGCCTTTAAAAGCATCGAGGCTAAAGCCTCTCCCACAGGGTCATTCGGTCCCTTGTGGGAGAGGCTTCAGCCTCGATTCCTGCAAAAGGCGCTACCTGCACCTTGTCACTTCCTACGCACAAAACGTCAATCCAGCCGCTTTGCATTTCTGCAAAGTGGCCATGCACCCCTGTCTATTCCGCGCTTTTCAGCAACGGGTGATCATTGCTCCACGGTTTGCAAACAAGCCAACGACTTCACTAACCCGCTACTCACACCATTAAAACTGAAAAGGAAATTTACCCATGGCTATCGCAAAAGCAGTTCCAGGCAAAACCCTCCTGAACCACGATGATCACACCCTGATCATGATCGACCACCAGTCGCAGATGTCGTTTGCGACCAAGTCGATCGACGCGGTCACCCTGCGTAACAACGCCGCGCTGGTAGCCAACGCCGCACGGGAATTCAACGTATCGACCATCCTCACCACCGTCGCCGCCAAAAGCTTCTCCGGCCCGATCTTCGATGAAATCAAATCGGCCTTTCCGGAAAAAACCATCATCGACCGCACCAGCATGAACACCTGGGAAGACGAGCGAATTGCCGTGGAAGTGAACGCCGCCGGCAAGCAGAAAATCGTCCTCGCCGGGTTGTGGACCTCGGTATGCATCGTTGGCCCGGCACTGTCGGCGCTAGACCAGGGTTTCGAGGTGTATTTTATCGCCGACGCCTGTGGTGACGTGTCGGTGGAAGCCCATGAAATGGCGATTCAACGCATGGTCCAGCTCGGTGCTCGCCCCATGACCTCGCTGCAATACCTGCTGGAACTGCAACGCGACTGGGCCCGTGGCGAAACCTACGACGAAACCGTGAAAACCTCGATTGCCTACGGCGGTGCTTACGGTCTGGGCCTTATCTACGCCAAGACCATGTTTAATGCTTCAGAAGGGCATTGATGGAACGATAACGGCACCCCGCCAGCGTTAAGCGCGCTGACGGGGATTTTTGTATTTTCACCGTCATCCTCGCGAAGGCGGGGACCCAGAATGTTGGATATTTCGCCACTTTTCGCCGGCCGCCAGATTCTGGATTCCGGCCTGCACCGGAATGACGGCGAATTGTGCTCTGTCGTTTTACCTGAACTTTTGCGCCGCCCGTGGCCTCCACCGAAGGAGAGCCACAGCGCCAAAGGACAGGACCATGAAACTTCTATTGAGCATTACCGCCGCCGCTGCCCTGCTTGCTGCCGGGTCGACCTGGGCCAGCTGTACGCCTGAGGAAGCCGAGCAAAAAGCCCAGCAATTGGCGGAAAAAGTGCATCAGCTCACCGAGCAGAATCCGCAGAAAGCCAAAGAGATCAACGACGAAATTGAGGACATGAACCTCAAGACCAAGTCGGCCGACAAGGCCAGCCACTGCGATATCTACGATAAGCGCATGCAGGAGCTTGAAGCCGCCAAGGCTAAGTCCGAGAAGTAACCCGGGCTTTGCATTTCTGCATGGCGGCTATGCAGCCGTGTCTATTCTCAGGCGCGGCCAACAAGCCGATGATTGCTCCCACACCACAGGGAGCAACAGCCATGAATCGAATCGACCTTCGCCGCGTAGACCTCAACCTGCTCATCGTTTTCGAAATGATGATGATCGAGCGCAATGTCAGCCGCGCGGCGGAGCGTTTGTTTCTGGGCCAGCCCGCTGTGAGCGCCGCGCTCGGCCGCTTGCGGACCCTGTATAACGACCCGCTGTTCGTGCGTGTCGGCCGCAGCATGGAACCCACCCCGCGAGCTATCGAGCTGGAAAGCCTGCTACGCCCCGCCCTCGATACCATTTCCTCGGCCATCGGCCAAAGCGTCGAGTTCGACCCCTGCACCAGCCGCGAAGTGTTCCGCATCGGCTTGAGTGATGACGTGGAACTCGGCCTCTTGCCGCAGCTGATGCGCGTGCTCAGCGTGGAAGCGCCGCATGTGACGCTGGTGGTGCGCCGTACTCATTACCTGTCTATCTGCAATCAACTGTCTGCTGGCGAAGTGTCGCTCGGCATTTGCTACGTAGGCGACCTGCCTGCCAATGCCAAGTGCAAAACTCTGCGCCGCAGCCGGTGATGGTGCGCGGCGATGCCGGCACCACGCCGATCACCATGGACGAATACTGCGAACGCCCCCACGCGTTGGTGACCTTTGCCGGCGACCTGAGTGGCTTTATCGATGAAGAATTGGCCAAGCGCGGCCGCAAGCGTCAGGTGAAATTGGCGGTGCCGCAGTTCTATGGGTTGAGCCAATTGCTGCCGGGGACGCAGATGGTCGCCACCGTGCCGGATTACGCCGCTGCTGCGCTGACCTCCAACGGTGGGTTGCGCATTGACGAGCTGCCCTTCGAGGCGCCGGTTTATGATCTGTCCATGGCCTGGGGTGCAACCCAGGATATGGACCCTGCCCAACGCTGGTTGCGCAGCAAAATTACTGAATGCCTGGGTGACGCTGCATGAGTAACGCTATATCCCTGCGGGGATTGGAAAAGACCTACGCCAACGGCCATCAAGCCTTGCGCGGGATTGATCTGGAAATCAAACACGGCGAAATCTTCGCCCTGCTGGGCCCCAACGGCGCCGGCAAATCCACCCTGATTGGCGCGATCTGCGGCCTGGTGAAAGCCACCGGCGGCAGCATTCATATCGATGGCCTGGAGCTGCCGCGCCAATACCGCGAAGCGCGCGCCAAGGTCGGCCTGGTGCCGCAGGAGATGGTCAACGAAGGGTTTGAAAGCGTGCTGTCCAGCGTACGCTTTAGCCGTGGCCTGTTCGGCAAACCGCCGGCGCCGAAACTGCTGGAGCAGATTCTGCGTGACCTCTCGCTGTGGAATAAACGCGACGACGCCACCATGACGTTGTCCGGTGGCATGCGCCGTCGGGTGATGATTGCCAAGGCGCTGGCCCATGAGCCGCAGGTGCTGTTTCTCGATGAACCCACGGCGGGCGTGGATGTGGAATTGCGCCGCGATATGTGGGCGATGGTCCGCCGCCTTCGTGACCGTGGCGTAACCGTGGTGCTTACTACCCACTACCTGGAAGAAGCCGAAGAAATGGCTGACCGCGTAGGGGTGATCAGCGACGGCCGCTTGCTGCTGGTGGAAAACAAAACCGACCTGATGGCCCGTCTCGGCCGTCGACAACTGCGTCTGCAATTGCAGCAGCCACTGACTCAACTGCCTGCCGACCTGGCCGGCTTCCCGGTGGAGCTGGTGGACCAGGGCCGCGAGCTGGTGCTGGACGTGGCCCGCGACAATCAGGGCATCGCCGACTTCCTGCGCCGCCTGGCCGCCAACGATATCGACTTCAAAGACCTGCACACCTCGGAAAGCTCCCTCGAGGACATCTTTGTCGAACTGCTGAGAAAGCCCGCATGAATTTCTATTCCATCCACGCCATCTTCCGTTTCGAGATGGCTCGTTCGATACGCACGTTGATGCAAAGCCTGGCCGCGCCGGTGTTGGCGACGGCGCTGTATTTCGTGGTGTTTGGTTCGGCCATCGGCTCGCGCATGGCCGAGATCGGCAGCATTCCGTACGCCAGTTTTATCGTGCCCGGCCTGACGTTGCTGGCGGTGCTCACCCAGAGCGTTTCCAACGCGGCGTTCGGTATTTATATGCCGCGTTACTCCGGGGCGATTTACGAGATTCTGTCGGCCCCGTTGTCGCCCACCGAGATAGTGTTCGGCTACGTCGGTGCGGCGGTGGTCAAGTCGATGGTGCTGGCCGCGGCCATTCTCATCACGGCGCGGGTGTTTGTGCCCTATGAAATTGCCCATCCGTTCTGGGCGTTTTTCATTCTGCTGTTGTGCGCGGTTTCGTTCAGCATGCTCGGCTTTATCGTCGGTCTGTGTGTGGACGGCTGGGACAAGCTGGAAGTGGTGCCGTCGTTGGTGATTACGCCGCTGACCTTTCTCGGTGGCAGTTTCTATTCACTGAATATGCTGCCGCCCACCTGGCAGACCATCAGCCTGTTTAACCCGGTGGTGTATTTGGTGGATGCGTTTCGCTGGGCGTTTTTCGATGTCACCGAATTTAACCCGATGGTCGATATCGCCTTTCTACTGGGTTTCTTGCTGGTGTGCATCGTGATTGTGGGGCAGATCTTCCGTACCGGTTACCGGTTGCAGCATTGATTTAGTTGGGCTTCGCTGCGCTCAACCCAACCTACTCAAATTCGTCCGTAGGTTGGGTTGAGCCAACGGCGAAGCCCAACGAAACACAGCACTTCCACAAGTGAGCACCAGAATCCTATGCTTGTCCGCTAACCGGCGGTGACGATGAGGGTTTGTCTGTCACCTCGATCTGAGGATAAGGAGCGCCCGTGGATTCCAATGCCGCGAATTTCGACTGGAATGACATTCCACTGCTGCTGGCCCTGGCTCGCGAGGGCAGCATGAGTGCTGCCGGGCGCACGCTGGGCATCGACCCTTCCACCATGAGCCGCCGTTTGGCGGCTGCCGAAGCGGCCTTGCAGCGTCGGCTGTTTATCCGCGACAACTCTGGCTACCACGCCACGGAAGCCGGCGTGGTGTTTCTGACCTACGCCGAACGGGTGCTCGGCGATGTAAAAAGCATGCTGCTCGATACCTGCAGCGAAGCCGACGGCGTGGCCGGGCCGGTGCGCATCACTTCCATCGACTTTCTGTTCAGCCACTGGCTGGTCGACCATATGCCGGCGCTGATGGAGTGCCATCCGCAGCTGCAACTGCAATTGCTGGTGGCCAACCAGGCGCTGTCTTTTACCCGCCGCGAAGCCGACTTCGCCCTGCGCCTGGCGCGCCCGCAAGACGACGCGGCGCTGGTGATGCGCAAGGTCGGCGACCTGGGTTTTGCCGTATACGGTGCCGAGCGTTTTGCCGACATTCCCCGTGATTTGTGGTGCGACCAACCCTGGCTGGCCTACGGCGAAGAGCTATCGGAAATGGCCGAGATGCGCTGGCTGCGCGATATAGCCCCGCTGGCGCATTACCCATTGCGGGTGAGCAGCGTGAGCACCCTGGTCAATGCCTGTGAAACCGGTCTGGGGCTGGCCTTGTTGCCATGCTTGCTTGGCGAGCGCGTTGGTTTGCGGCGGTTAAGTGAAGAAGTGGAAGTACACCGTGAGGTATGGTTGCTCAGCCACCGCGACGCCGGCCGCATCGGGCGCTTTCAGGCGGTGGGCAACTGGTTGAAAGAAGTCTTCGAAGCCGATGCCGTGCGCCTGCGCGGCGAATGCCGCAAACCCACACCACCGCTGTAACTTTCTGTCGCAACCACAGGACACCCCATGCTCGAGCTGATCAACAGTCATCTGCTGCTTATCGCCACTGCGTTGCTGTTGGTGGATATCGCCGCCTGGCGCCTGTTGCCGACCGACGCCAAGCTTTGGCGTGTGGTGCTGCGGGTGGTGTTTTTCCTCACCTACAGCGTGGTGATCATCGAGGCCGGGCTTAGCCCGTTGCTGCCACCACCATGGCCATCGCCGGCGCTGAATATGCTCGGCACGGTGCTGGGCATCGCCTGGTGGCTGTTGCTCGCGCGCACCGCCACGGTGGTGATGGGCGTGGTGCTGATGCCGCGCAGCGGGCATACCGGGCGGTTGTTGCAGGACGTACTTGGCGCGCTGATTTTTCTGCTGGCCGCCGTGGCCGCAGCGGCGTATGTGATGCAGCTGCCGGTGAAAGGCTTGCTGGCTACGTCCGGGGTGGTTGCCATCGTGGTCGGCCTGGCATTGCAGAGCACGCTGAGTGACGTGTTCTCCGGCATCGTGCTGAACACCACCAAACCCTATCGCCTGGATGACTGGATCAGCATCGATGGCGTGGAAGGCCAGGTAACCGAAATCGACTGGCGCGCCACCTACCTGCGCACCGCCCAGGGCAGCACGGTGGTCATTCCCAACTCGGTGGCGGCCAAGGCCAAGGTCATCAACTTCAACCGCGCGGCGAATGTGCAAGGCGTGTCCATCAGCATCAGCGTGCCAGCGGCGGTGCGCCCACGGGTGGTGATCGAGGCCTTGGAAAAAACCCTGCAAGGGGTGACCGCCTTGCTGCCCAAACCGCCGGGCCGGGTATCGGTAAAAGGTTCGGACCTGGAAGCGGTGGAATACGAAGCCAGTGGCTTTATCGCCACCGGGCAGAACAGCGCCGAAGCACGCAACCTGATGTTCGACCTCGCCCACCGCTTGCTCGAAGCCGCCGGCGTACAGCGCGGCGGCGAAGCGCCCGCCAGCCGTATGCGCGGCGTACTGGACGACGTGAAAATCTTCCGCTCCCTGACCAGCGAGCAGAAAGACGAACTCAGCCAGAACATGCAGGCCCAGCGTTACGTCGCCGGGCAGGTGGTGCTGGAGTTCGAGGAAGTGACCGAACACCTGATGGTGATCGGCACCGGCGTGCTGTCGGCGGCAGTGCCGGCCAACGGTGGCGGCTTTGTCGAAGCCGGGCGCATGGGCCCGGGCGAGATACTGGGTGAAGAAGGCATCGCCGACGCGGTGCCGTCGCACGCCCGCTTCACCGCACTCAGTTCGGCCGTGGTGTACCACATCGCCAAAGACCATATTCAAGCCTGCCTGGAACAGAGCACCGAAGTCTCCAGCGCCCTGAACAAACTGCACAGCTTCCGCCAGAGCGCCACCGATTCACTGCTGCTGCAAAAGCCGGTGGAAGTGAAGAAAGGTAAGTTCTTGAGTTGGTTGCAGCGGCCTTGAAGGCGCTTTGAATATCGGTCCCAGAATAGGACCGATAAGTCCCTTTCTGGGACCGATAAAACTAAAAAGCCGCCAGCGTTTATTCGCTGGCGGCTTTTTGTTTTGCGGTGTTGCTTACTGCAGGTGTTTTTTCAGTTCGCTACCGGCTTGCAACATCGCCGACTTGGCGCCGCTGATATGGGCCAGCGGGTTGAGCAAACCAAAGTCGTGGATCATGCCGTTGTAGCGAGTGGTGGTCACTTCCACACCTGCTGCGTCGAGCTTGCGACCGTAGGCTTCACCTTCGTCACGCAGCACGTCGAATTCGGCGGTCTGGATCAGGGTTGGCGGCAGGCCTTTCAGCTGGTCGAGGCTGGCGCGCAGTGGCGAAGCATGGATATCGGCGCGCTCGGTGGCCGAGGTGGTGTAGTTGTCCCAGAACCATTTCATCAGCGGCTTGGTCAGGAAGTGGCCTTGGGCGAACTGGTTGTAGGAACCGGTTTCCAGGTTGGCGTCGGTAACGGGCCACAGCAGGGCCTGGAAGCGCAGTTTCGGCGTGCCTTTCTCTTTGGCCAGCAACGCCACTGCTGCGGTCATGTTGCCGCCGACGCTGTTGCCGGCGACTGCCAGGCGTGAGCCATCGACATTGATTTCTTTACCGTGCTCCGCCACCCATTTGGTTGCCGCGTAGGCCTGGTTGATGGCGGTGGGGTAGTGCGCTTCTGGCGACGGCGTGTAGTCGACATACACGGCAACCGCGCCGGAGTTCACCACCAGGTCGTGGATCAAACGAGCGTGAGTCGGGTAGTCGCCCAATACCCAGCCGCCACCGTGGAAGAACATAAACACTGGCAGCGTGCCGGTGGCGCCGGCCGGGCGAACGATGGTCAGTTTGATGGATTGGCCGTCGGCGGTGATCACCTTGTCTTCTACTTTGGTGTCGGAGAGATCGAACTTCACCGAAGCCTGAGCACCGGTCAGTACGGCGCGGGCATCTTTGGGTGTCATCTGCTCAAGTGGTTTGCCACCACCGGCTTCCAGAGCCTGCAAAAAGGCTTGGGTGTCTTGCTCTACGCCTGGGCTGCCAGCGGCGAAGGCGGCGTTGAAGGACAGGGTCATGGCAGCGGCGATCAGAGTTTTTTGCAGTTTCATGGTGAAGCTCCTTGAAGGTTTGAATGACTGAATGAGGTGTGCGTCAGGTTTGGTCTGCGGTGTGTGTCAGACCGTGAGCAAATGATGGCGGGGGAAGCGAAACGGCGGAATAGACAGGCCTGCACGGCCACTTTGCAGAACTGCAAGGCGCCGGTGGTGACGGGCATTTGCGGGGATTGGCGTGACAGGCAGGGAGAAGAAACTACGGTATAGGTGTCGAACGCCTGTTGCCGTCGGCGAGACTCGTGGGGGGACCTACATGCGCACTATCATCAGCCGTGAACCCTGGTGGGCTAAACCGCCGCTACCGGGGCAGGAAGAAATGCAGCTGGAATGGGGTTACCTGATTCTGTACAGCGATGGCGTGTTCGAGTTTGAACACCTGCGCCCCAGCGACGAAGAAATCCGCAACCGCAAAGGTTGTCGTGTTCACCACTCCGAGATAGAGCCCAATGCCAAATCCACGTTTTAACCGGCCGCTGCTGATGTGTGCCGCACTGCTGCCGCTGCTGGCGAGCCCGGCCATGGCCGCCTCGTTCGATTGCAGCAAAGCTTCTGCTGGCAGCATTGAAGAGCTGGTATGCAAAACCCCGGCGCTCAGCGCGCAGGACGACCAAATGGCCAAGGTTTACAAAGCCGCGCAGGCCAAGGCCAAAAACGAAAAGCCGCCCACCCTCAAAACCGAGCAACGTGGTTGGCTCAAAGGCCGCGACGAATGCTGGAAGGCCGACGACAAACCGCAGTGCGTGGCCGATGAATACCAACGCCGTATTGCCGAGTTGCAAGCGCGCTATCAGCTGGTGCCAGGCAAGGGGCCGGTGCGTTTTGCGTGTGACGGCAAGCCTGCCAAGGAAGTGACCGTCACCTTCTACGCCACCGAACCGCCAACCCTGATTGCCGAACTGGGCGACAGCACCTCGCTGATGTACGCGCAGCCGTCTGCCAGTGGCAGCAAATACCAAGGCCGCAATGAGTCGTTCTGGGAACACCAGGGCGAGGCGACGGTGGTGTGGGGGTATGAGGCGGTGGAGATGAAGTGCGTGCGCAAATAGGTAGAGCGACAAGCGCTTATGCACGGGCATGTTTCGTTGAGCATGCCTTTGTAGCTAAATACCGAGCATTAGGTTTTTTTCACATCACCTTCACCTCCCGGTCACGTCCCCGTGTCTACAGTGCCTCTCACGTTAGCGGCACTCACCATTTTTGGGCCCCTTTTTAGCCTGCTTCCCGAGTGCCGCTTTTTTCTTCGCCGAACGAAGTGTGGAGCGGCCGATGTTGGTTACAGCGCCAGAAGTTGCTGTTGGTTCACCTGCAATACCCCTGCGTCCTTTCGCCCGTTTACGCCGGCTGCTGGTGCCGGCGACTGCCGTGCTGGCGCTGGTGCTGTGCGCGGCCTGGTTGATGCGCCCGGCGTACGCTGTGGATTTGAGCCATGGCCTGAACATGAGCGAAGCCGGCCTGCTGCAAAGCTGGAAGAAAGGCGAGGTGGTGGTGCTGGTGCGTCACGCCGAGCGTTGTGATCAGTCCAGCAACCCGTGCCTGGCCGATGCCAGTGGCATCACCATCGAGGGCAGTGACGAGGCCCGGCAGGTGGGCGATGCATTCAAGGCTTTGGGCATGGCGCGCACGGATGTGTATTCCAGCCCCCTGGTGCGTACGGTGCAAACGTCGACCTTTATGTTCGGCAAAAGCGTGGCCACCCAGCCATGGCTGGCGAGCTGCAAAACGTCGCTGCAGCACGACATGCTGGCGCACAAGACCGCGCACCGTAACTTGCTGCTGGTTACCCACAGCACCTGCATCAACGAATTGGAAGACCAACTTAACCGTGGCGGCGCGCATTACGACAGCGCTTACACCAGCGCGTTGTTCGTGACGGTAGACAGCACCACTGGCAAGCCCAAAGTGGTGGGCTATATGAACGCCGAGGGTTGGGCCAACGTGCAGAAGGAAGCCGCCCTGTGAGCCCGCGTCTACGGTTTTATCGCGACAACCTGGGCATCCCCCTGCTTCTGGCGGTGCTGGTGTTCTGCCTGTTCGACCTGACCAATATCGACCGCACCATCAGTAATGCGCTGATCGACCCGAGTACCGGCGAATTTATTCTTCGCCATAGCAAACTGTTTGAAGACCTGACCCACCGTTGGCCGCGGGTAATCCCGGACTGGACCGGCGAGCTGGCCGTCATCGGCGCGCTGCTGTCATTTATCTGGCCCCGTTTGGCCGCCCATACCGAGGCCGCGCCGGTCCGTTTTCTTGAGCGTGCGAACGTTGCGGCGCTGCTGCGCTTTACCACGGACCACCGTCGCGATCTGTTTTTTGTAGTGGTGGCGTTTGCCCTGACCACGGGCGTGATCCATTACCTCAAGGCGCACACCAGCGTGTACTGCCCGGTGGAAACGACCTTGTTCGGTGGTAAGGAACTGCGCGTGGAATGGTTCGAGCATTTCACCTGGCTGCACAAAGCTGGTGATGGGCGCTGCTGGCCGGGCGGCCATGCGTCGAGCGGGTTTACGATGCTGGCGCTGTATTTTGTTGCGCGCCGCTACCGTTGGCAGCATGCCAAAGCACTGCTGGGTGCGATTGTGCTGCTGGGTATGGTGTTCGGCACGACGCGGGTGCTGCAGGGTTGGCACTACATGTCGCACACGTTTTGGGCGGGGATTTTTGTCTGGCTCAGCACGTTTTTGGTGGCGCTGGTTTTTTACGGGCGGACGCAGTTGGATGCAGAACCCGAGCGCAAGCCCAACCGTGTTTCGCTCCCGGTAGGCGCTATTCGCACCACGTCGTAGGGCGGATATCGCCATAGGCGATATCCGCCGCGTCACGGCTTAAGCGACCACGGGAATCAGCGGATCTGCCGCCGCCAACGCCTCGGCGCGATCGGCTTTGGGTGGATAGATCCAGAACCCGTTGATCTCACTTTTGATCTTCTTGCCTTCATCGCGCACAAACTTCACCTCGCGCTGCCAGCCTTCGGTAAACACCGCACCCCAGGCACCCAGGTCCAGGCAAGTGACGTACTTCACCTGGCTGTACGCAATGGGCTCAACGCCAAGCAAACTGGCCGCCACGTTATTGCCGGCCGAACGGCCCAGGGCGATGGCGTGCTGGCAGGTCATCAGTGCGTAGTTGCCCAGGTCATCTACCTGGGCGTAGGCGACATCGCCGGTGGCGAACACGTCATGCTGGCCGAGTACCTTCAGGTTGCGGTCTACATGCAGGCGGCCTTGGGCGTCACGCTCGCCGGGCACTTGGGCGGTCAGCGCACTGGCGCGCACGCCGACGGTCCAGACCACGGTTTTGGCTTCGATACGCTGGCCATCACTCAAGGTAACGCCGTCGGCATCTACCGCCGCCACGCCGTTGTTCAAGCGCCACTCCACACCCAGCTCGGCGGACGCTTCGGCCACCAGCTGTTGCGGGCCATCGCCCATCGCGCCGCCGACAAGACTGCCGCGATCCACCACAATCACCCGCACATCGGCATCCGCACCCAATGCAGCACGCAAGCGCGCCGGCATTTCGGTGGCGGTTTCGATACCGGTAAAACCACCGCCGGCAACGACCACGGTATTGCGGCCTGGCGAGGCGGGCAGGGTGCTCAGGTTGTTGATGTGCTGTTCCAGGCGCATGGCTTCTTCAATCTGGTCCACATCAAAGGCGTGCTCCAGGCCATCCAGGTTCGGGCGCCAGACGTTGCTGCCGGTGGCCAGCACCAGACGGTCGTAAACGAGCGTGGCCAGGGCGCCGCTGGCATCGCGGTAGGCCACCTGTTTGCTCGCCACGTCGATCTCTTCCACGCTGCCTTTGATAAAACTCACACCCACGGCATCGAACAACTCACCCAACGGCGCGGCCATGTTAGCCACGTTCGGTTCATAGAAACGTGGGCGAATACGCAGCTCGGCTTGCGGGGCCAGCACGGCGACTTCGGTGTCGGTGTTGTTGTGCTTATCGAGCAGGCGGGCCGCGCTCAGGGCGCTCCACATACCTGCGAAGCCGGCACCGATGATCAGAATGCGTTGTTTCATGTTCTTGTCTCTCTAGGAAGGAAGGGAGGTCGCTCAAGTCCGAGTACATCGATCGCCGTTTGCCCGGGCAGGCGGGTTAACTCGTAACGGCGACTATATTGGTCGGAGTTTAATCCAGCAAGCGAATTTTCGACGGCTTCCCTGTGCTGGCTCGCTAGAATGGGCACTCTTGAGTCGAAATTCCCCGTATTAAAGCGGCTTGCGCTAGTTTTAACGGCGCGGCGCTGATCGGAAAATAAAATCGTCTGCTTGTGATACGCCGGCCTGGCAAGCAAAATAGGCGACCAAATAAGTCGGAGTTTAACGTGGCGTTATACAGTGCAGGTGTGGAATACGGCATTCACTGCATGCTGTGGCTGGCGGATGAAAAGGGCGATAGTCGCGAAGCCAGCGTTCGCGCCCTGGCCGAATTGCAGGGCGTGCCGCAGGAGTTGCTGGCGAAGATTTTTACCCGCCTGGCCAAAGCCGAATTGGTGGTGGCCACTACCGGCGTGCGCGGCGGTTTCAAGTTGGCGCGGCCGGCAGATGAAATCTCCATGCTTGATATCGTGCGGGCCATCGACGGCGACAAATCGATTTTCGACTGCCGCAACGTGCGCGCGCGTTGTGCCGTGTTCGACGGCTCACCACCCGACTGGGCGCTGGCCGGCACCTGCGGCGTGCATGCGGTGATGCTCACGGCGCAACAACGCATGGAAGAAGCCCTGGCCCAACAAACCGTGCTGGATCTCGCCCGCCGTTTCGGCCGCAAGGCGCCGCCGGAGTTTGGCGAGCAGGTGATGCGGTGGTGGGATGGCGAGCGGGAAGGCAAGGGTGGCCCGACGTCTTAAAACCGTTATGCAGCGGTTGGCTTGCCAAAACGGCGTGGCTACTTGAAGATGCGATTAATTATCAAATGAAAACCTTTGGTTTTAACGCATGTCATCCGCCGATCTCTCGCTGCAAACCGCCGTGCATTCGTTGTATGAGAATCACCACAACTGGCTGTGCGGCTGGCTGAAAAAACGCCTGGGCTGCAGCGAGAACGCAGCGGACCTCGCGCAAGACACCTTCATTCGCGTGCTCACCCTGCGCAAAGCCGCCGAGCTGCGCGAGCCACGCGCCTACCTCAGCACCATCGCCCGCAGCCTGATGATCGATATGTTCCGCCGCCGCGCGCTGGAGCAGGCTTACCTGGAAACCCTCGCTGCCATTCCCGAGCCTGTGGATATCTCGCCGGAAACCCGCGCGCTGATTCTTGAAACGCTGCTGGAAATCGACCGCCTGCTCGACGGCCTCGGCAGCCGCACCGGGAGATTTTCCTGCTCTCGCAACTCGATGGCCTGAGCTATGTAGAGATTGGTCGACGCCTGAGCGTGTCGGTCAACACCGTGAAAAAACACGCCGTGCGCGCGCTCACTCACTGCCTCTTGCTGCTGGAAGACTGAGCCGTGAACAGCCTCGACCACGCCACGCTGGAAGCCGCCGCGCGCTGGTATGTCGACCTGCGCTGCGACAGCCCCAACGACGCCCTGCGCGAAGCCCACCGCCGTTGGCTGGAGCGCGACCCTCGGCATCTGCAAGCTTGGGAGCGACTCGGCCGGTTGCAGGGCAAGCTGGAACAGATGAACCCCGCAGTGGTCCGGCCCACGCTGGCCAGTGCGCGGGCCAAACGCCGCGACGTGCTCAAAGTGCTGTCGCTACTGCTGGCCTCCGGCGCCGCCGGCACGCTGGCCTGGAACACCACGCCGTTGCCGACGCTGATGGCCGATCAACGAACTGGCACCGGCGAGCGCCGCCGGTTGCGCCTGGACGATGGCAGCCAACTGCACCTGAATACCGCTACGGCGGTGGATATCCGCTTTAGTGAACAGCTTCGCGAAGTGCGTTTGTTAAGCGGCGAGATCCTGATCGAAACGGCGCGCGATTCCCTGGCCCGGCCCTTTGTTGTGCACACCGCCGAGGGCAGTATTCGGGCCTTGGGTACGCGCTTCGTGGTGCGCCGTGACGCGGAGCAAACCCTGGTTAGCGTGCAAGAACATGCCGTTGAAGTTCGCCCGGCCAGCTTGGCCGCCACGGCCGTGCGGGTAGAGGCGGGGCAGCAACTGAGCTTTGCGGACGACCATCTGGACAACGTGCTGCTGGCCGACCCGCACGCTGATGCGTGGAGCCGCGACATGCTGGTGGTCAGCGACTGGGCGCTGGAAGACTTTATTCGCGAACTGCAACGCTATCGCCCTGGCCACCTGGGCTGCGATGGCCATGTCGGGCGGTTGCGCATTTCGGGCGCCTTTCACCTGGGTGACACCGACACCATCCTCGATAACCTCACCGCCACTTTGCCGGTGCGGATTCGCCGGTTCAGTCGGTATTGGACGAGCGTTGAAGCGGTTTGAATTCTTCAAACTCGCGATTCTGGGTCCCCGCCTGCGCGGGGACGACGGTGGTGTATGGCGAGCCTCGTCATCCCTGCGCAGGCAGGGATCCAGAATTTCGCGCCATGTACGTTTCCGGCCACGGGAAAACTTTTTCGCCTGGGGTGTTGTTGATTTGAATTCTTATTCGACTTGGTAGGTAGAGGCGCACAGACGCCGCCAACCACTGCCATAGGGCGAAAGGAAACCGCATGTCCCCTCGCAACACTGCTAGCCGCGCCGCTGCGCCTGCTCACCGTTTGTCTTTGCTGCACGCCGCCATGCTTGGCGCTGCGTTGCTCGGTCCCCTCGGCGCCATCGGCTTGGCCACTCCAGCCTCGGCGCAAACGGCTGCTGAGTACGAATTCGCGATTCCGGCCGGCTCGCTGGAAGTCGCTCTGGCCCAGTTTGCCGCCACCGCCGGCGTTACCGTTTCCTTCGAGCCGGGCTTGGCCCGCGGCCAAAAAACCGCCGGCCTGCGCGGCCGGTTCGCGCCTGACAGCGCCCTGCGCCAACTGCTGGCCGGCACCCGCCTGCAAGCCGTGCAACAGGCCAACGGCAGCTACTCGCTAAGCCAGATCCCTGATGGCGACAGCCTGCGCCTGGGCGCGACCGATATCTCCGGCAACAGCGAGTCGGCCTACGGTCCGGTGGACGGCTACGTTGCCACCCGCACCGCCACGGCAACCAAAACCGACACGCCGATTCTGGAAGTGCCGCAAACCATCAACGTTGTCACCGCCGACCAGATTGCCGTGCAAGGCGCGCGCAATATCACCCAAGCGCTGCGCTACACGCCGGGCCTGGGCGTAAACGGCTACACCGACCGCAATAACATCGCCGACGAAATCACCAGCCGTGGTTTCGCGCCCACGCCGCTGTACTTCGACGGCGGTTATCTGCCTTACGCCGGCAGCCTCGGCGGCGCGCCGCAAATCGACCCGTACACCATCGAACGCGTTGAAGTACTCAAGGGCCCGTCCTCGGTGCTGTACGGGCAGAACCAGCCCGGCGGCATTATCAACATGGTGTCCAAACGGCCGACCACCGAGCAACGCAGCCAGGTGAAATTCGGCCTGGGCAGTTACAACCGGGTCAACGGCGCCGTCGACACCAGCGGCCCAATCGACGAGGCCAAAGAGTTCAGCTACCGCCTGGTAGCCGTGGCGAAAAAAGGCAACGACCAACTCGACCACACCAACAGCCAACGCAAGCTGCTGGCGCCGAGCTTTACCTGGGCGCCCAACGACGCCACGGCCGTCACGCTGTACGCCCAGGCCCAGCGCGACGACGGCCTGGCCGACTACCAATCCATGCCCGTGATCGGCTCGCTCAAACGCGGCCCGAACGGCGAGCGCATCGACCGCGATTCCTTCTTCGGCGACTCGCACTACAACGATTACATGCGCAATCAGTACGTGTTCGGCTACGAGCTCAGCCATGCCTTCAACGACAACCTGACCTACCGCCAGACCGCCCGCTATATCGACGTGCAAGACCGCTACAAAGGCCTTTACCTGCGCAGCTTTGGTACTACGCCGGGCGGTGACACCGATTACACCCAAGCCAACCGCACCAAGGTCGATTGGCGCCAGCACAACACTGCCTACACGCTGGATAACAACCTCGAATACAAATTCGCCACCGGCGCGTTGGAGCACACCACGCTGGTGGGCGTCGACTACCGGCACTTCGAACGCCAGTACAACGGCTACAACGCCTACAACGTACCGGTCGACCTCTATAACCCGCGCAACACCAGCACTGCCGCCTACAAGCCGGAACTCACCACCAAGTGGGACGACACCGTGCGCCAGACCGGCCTGTACGCCCAGGACCAGATCAAACTAAACAACTGGATTCTCACCGTTGGCGGCCGTCACGACTGGGCCGAGGTGCAAAACAAAGACCTGCTGGCTGACACCCGCACCACGCAAAAGGACGAAAAGTTCACCGGTCGCATCGGCCTGACCTACGTCACCGAATTCGGTCTGGCGCCCTATATCAGCTACTCGGAATCCTTTCTGCCCAGCGTCGGCAGCGGTGCACCGGAGCGCGGCGGCAAGAGCTTCGAGCCTACCGAAGGCGAGCAATACGAAGTGGGCGTGAAATACCAACCGTTCGAAAAAACCCTGATGACCGCCTCGGTTTACCAGGTGAAGCAGAAGAACGTTCGCACCATGGACATGCTGTACCCGGACTATGAAATCCAATCCGGCGAAGTGCGCTCGCGCGGGGTGGAGCTGGAAGTGAAATCCAGCCTCGACAATATCGATGTACTGGCCGCCGCCAGCTACATGGATTCCTTCTACACCAAAGGCAATTGGGGTGAAGAGGGCAACCGTTCCGAGGCCCAGGCACCGGTATCCGCCACGTTGTGGATCGACTACCACTTCAACCAGGCGGTTATCGACGGCCTCACCTTTGGCGCCGGCGCGCGCTACACCGGACGCAAACCGGGCGATATGTACAACACCTTCGACGTGCCGTCGTTCGTGGTGTACGACGCCACCATAAGCTACGATCTGGGCCGCCTCGATCACAGCCTGGCCGGCCTGCAAACCAGCCTGAACATCCAGAACATCTTCGACCGCGAGTACGTCTCCGACTGTAACTACAGTTTCGGTTGCTACTACGGGCAGGCGCGTGTGGCGTCGCTGGACGTGACCTACGACTGTAAACCCGGCCTGAAAAAAGCCCGCGTTCTTGCAAAGGACGCGGGCTTTTTTGTAGGTTTTTGGCGCTTCAGTCGTTTTCGCGGTGACCTGCACCTCAGCG